>NZ_CM009578.1:913250-1513250 GCF_002993885.1 Sphingopyxis lindanitolerans | reverse complement strand
CGCCGAATGCGTCGGTCACGACCGCCCCCGCCTCGGTTGCGATCAGCGCCGCAGCGGCGACGTCCCACTCGAAACCCCAGCGCAGTGTCGCGACGAGGTCGGCGCGGTCGTCGGCGACGAGCGCCATGCGCAGCGCGATGCTGTTCGGCTTGGTGACCATGATCAGGTCGCGGTCTATTTTCGGCAGGCTGTCGGCGGGAACACGCGATCCGTCGAAGGTCATCCGCTGGCTCGCGCGCAAGGCTTCGCCGTTGAGCGTCGCGCCCCGGCCCTTCTGTGCGACCCACAGTTCGTCGAGTGCGGGGGCATAGAGGACGCCGAGTTCGGGGGTGCCATCGACGACGAGCGCGACCGATACGCACCAGCCGGGACGGCCGCGGATAAAGTCGCGCGTGCCGTCGATCGGATCGACGCACCACATCGCGCGGCACGACAGGCGATCGGCGTTGTCGGCGGTTTCTTCGGACAGCCAGCCCGCGCGCGGCTCGATCGCGCCGAGCACCGCCTTCAGCCGTGCATCGACGGCCAGGTCGACGTCGCTGACCGGATTGTCGTGCGACTTGTTCCAGACGCTCACCGCCTTGCCCTCACCGCGCCACCGCGCCATCGCCATGTCGCCGACCTCGCGGGTCGCGGCGATCACGGCTTCGAGGTTGCGGCCCGGCATCGGTGTCTGGCCCTGTTTTAGCTGCTCGCGACGGTCATGCCGTCGATACGGAGCGTCGGCGCGTTGACCGCGTGGCGGAATGCGAGGTCGTTCGCGGGAACGAGCGCGGCGAACATGTCGACGAGGTTGCTCGCGATCGTGAACTCGGCGATCGGACCGGCGATCCGGCCACCCTGGATAAGGAAGCCCGATGCGCCGCGGCTGTAATCGCCGGTGACGGGGTTGACCCCCTGGCCGATCAACTCGGTGACATAAACGCCGTCCTGAATGTCGGCCATCAGCGACTCGGGGCTGACCGTCCCCGCCGCGAGGTGAAGGTTGCTCGCGGTCACGCCCGCCGCGCCGCCGCCGCGGCTCGCGTGGCCGGTGGGGGCAAGGCCGAGTTGCTTCGCCGACGCCGTATCGAGCAGCCAGCCGGTGATCTTGCCGCCGGTCACGATGTCGCGCGCCGCGGTCGGCAGTCCCTCGCCGTCGAAGGCGCGGCTGCGCAGGCCGCGCGGGCGGTGCGGATCGTCGCGGATGACGATGCCGCTGTCGAACAATGGCTGCGTTTCCTTGCCGAGCAGGAAGCTGGTGCCGCGTGCGACGGCGGGCCCAGCGATCGCGGCGAGGAGATGGCCGATGATGCCGCCGCTGACCCGCGGATCGAACAGGATCGGCACCTTGCCGACGGGCGCCTTGCCGGGGTTCAGCCGCGCGACCGCGCGGGTGCCCGCGCGCGCTCCGATGGCTTCGATGCTTTCCAGGTCGGATAGGTGGTGCGCGCTGTGCCAGCCATAGTCGCGCTGCATCGCCGCGCCTTCGCCCGCGATGACGCTGGCCGAAACGCTGTGCCCGCTCGATCCATAGCCGCCGGCGAAGCCGTGGCTGGTCGCGAGCGCGAAGCGGGTGCGGCTGTGGCTGGCGCTGCCGCCTTCGCTGTTGGTCACGCCGGGAACCGCGCGCGCCGCTTCTTCGACGCCAAGCGCCGCTTCGCGCAGCGCCTGCGGGTCGGCTTCGCTGCCGTCGTCGAGGTCGAAATCGGGCGCCGGTCCCTTGAACAGCAGTTCCTCGGGGGCAAGGCCGGCGTAGCGATCCTCGGGTGCCTCACGCGCCATGGCGACGCAGCGTTCGACCAGCTTGGCGAGTTCACCCGCGTCCATGTCGGCGGTCGACACGCTCGCGCTGCGCTGGCCGACGAAGACGCGGAGCGAAATGTCCTGTCCTTCGGATCGTTCGACATCCTCGAGCGCGCCGAGGCGCATCGAGACCGACGTGGCGGCATTGCAGTAATAGAGCGCGTCTGCGGCGTCGGCGCCGGCTTTGGTCGCGGCGTCGCACAGCATCTGCGCGCGATCGAGGGCTTCGGCAACGGTCAGCATGTCCGCGCCCTATACGCCGCGCGGGCGAGCGTCAAAATCTAAAGTCGAAGGATCAGCGCGCGATCGCGGCGATGGCGTCGGTCGCGGCCATCGCGCCGCTGACCCAGAGGAAGGGTAGCGTCAGTGCGGCGACCCACAGGCGGCGGACATCGCGGCGGAAGCGGGCGTGCAGCCCCCAGCTTGCCAGCGCCTGGCGGCTGAGATGATACCAGTGGCGTTCGGTCATCCGCGCGATCGGGACGGCGAGCGCGAGCAGCATCACCAGCGCCACCGCGATCAGGCCCGAAGGTGCCCCGGCGGCGATCGCACTGGTCACGAGCCAGATCTGCAAAGCGGCAAAGGCGATGAGCGCTGCGGCAGCGTGGACGGTCATTCGGCGACCCAGGCTGCGTGCAGGTGGTACGCTTGCAGTCGATCGGCGCCAAAGGCGCGGTCCGAATGTCGATGCCATGTTTTCAGCCCCTCCGGCTGGCGATTCCCAGAAACGCCACGTTTTGCCCCAAAAATTCCCAAGTCAAGACACTCTGCCAGCGATTCGTTAATTTTTGCATTCGTTTCGTCCCGGATTCGCAACGAATCCGGGACGGGGCGTCAAAATCGCGGCCATATCGGCGCTATTCGACCGATTTTATGACCATTTGGCGATCAATCGCGGACCGGTGCTTCGGAAAGCCATATCTGCTCAGGTGATGCTTGACGGCGGCTCGGGCTGGCGATTAGCGCCTCTGGTGGATTGCAACCTAAGGAGATGCGATGCGCCGCCCCAAGCTTGCCGATACGATGCGCGATTATAGCTGGCCGCTGTTCCGGGCCGATGCGCTGGCCGGGGTCAGCGTCGCGCTCGTGGCGCTGCCTTTGTGCATCGCGATCGCCATCGCGTCGGGCAGCACGCCCTTCGTCGGCCTCGTCACCGCGATCATCGGCGGGCTGATCATCTCGGCGACGAGCGGCAGCCGGGTGCAGATCGGCGGGCCGACCGGTGCCTTCATCGTCGTCGTCTATGGCGTGATCCAGGATCACGGGATGGACGGTCTGATCGTTGCGACGATCATGGCGGGAATCATCCTGACGATCGCCGGCTTCTTTCGCGCCGGCCGGTTGATTGCGCTGGTCCCCGAACCGGTGATCAACGGCTTTACCATCGGGATTGCGACGATCATCGCCGCCAGCCAGCTCCAGGACGCGCTCGGCCTGTCGGTGGGCAAGGTTCCGGCCGACATGATCCCAAAGATCGATGCCCTATGGGCGGCACGCGCGACATTCAGCCCCGTGGCCTTGGGCGTCACTGCAGCGACCGTCGCCGCGATCCTGCTGCTGCGCCGCTGGCGCCCGCGCTGGCCCGTGCTGGTGATCGCGGTCGGCCTCGCCTCGCTGGCCGTCATCGCCTTCCACCTGCCGGTCGACACGGTGGGATCGCGCTTCGGCGCGCTGCCGTCGGGACTCCCCGCGCCGCACTGGCCGCAGGTAAGTGCGAGCCGCCTCGTCGAGCTGCTGCCCTCAGCCTTCACCATCGCTTTCCTCGCGGGGGTCGAATCCCTGCTCTCCGCGATCGTCGCCGACCGCATGTTCGACGGCCATCACCGGCCGAGCGCCGAACTGCTCGCGCAGGGCTATGCGAATATCGTGACGCCGCTGTTCGGTGGGCTCCCCGTCACGGGCGCGATCGCGCGCACCGCGACCAACGTCCGCGCGGGCGGGCGCACGCCGATCGCGGGGATTGTGCACGCACTGGCGATCCTCACGGTTCTGCTCGTCGCCGGCAAGCTGGCGGGTGCGCTCGCGCTGCCGGCGCTTGCGGCGGTGCTGCTCGTCACCGCGCTCAACATGGCGGAGCCCGAGAAATGGCGCGAGCATCTGGCGTTGCCGCGCGACGAATTGCTGCTGCTGGCGCTGACGCTGCTGCTGACAGTGTTCGCCGACCTCACGATCGCGATCGGGATCGGCGTTGCGCTCGGCCTGCTCCTGCGCTGGTGGAAAGGGCGCGGAGCCGCACCTTGGACGCCGCGCGGGGGGTGAGCGGCCCAGTTTGCTAAACTGACCCTGTCCCCGCGAAAATGAGGACCCATTTCCCGCCGGTTCAAGATCGGACCGACCGGAGATGGACCCCGCCTGCGCGGGGGAGCAGCTACGTTTTTTCGCCCCTAGAGCGGCGTGCGTTTAATCTGCACCGCCCTTTATCCGTTCGTGTCGAGCCCTTCGACTGCCTTGGCAGGCGCTCAGGATAAACTTCGGCCTTGGCCGAAGTCGAGACACCCATCGGCCTTGCTCCACGACGATGGGTGTCTCGACTTCGCTCGACACGAACAGGGTGTGAGTCAGATTTAAGGCTCGATGCTCTAATTCTTTGGCGGAACCGGCAGTTCGGCCGCGTCGGGTTCGGCTTCGGTTTCCGCCGAAGCGGGGGCAGGGCCGAGGCCGCTGGCCTGGCGTTCGAGCTCCTCGGCCGCCTTCTGCCGTTCGGCGAGCGCCTTTTCCTCGGCGACCACCGCGGCTTCGACCTCGTCCGACGCCGCGTCGATGCCGGCGATGCGCTTGGCGCGTTCGTCGGCGATCATCGTCTGCCAGTCGGTCTTGTCGGCCGCCTGGCGTTCGGCCTTGGCGCCCGCGAGCAGCGCCTGCGTGCAGCCGGTGAAGCCGCCGAGCCCGACCGGCGAGCAGCTATCGGTGCCGAACCGGCCGACGCGCTCCATCGAGGTCACGCGGTTGAGCCACGCCTGGTTGCGCGGGTCGAGCGGATCGCCGCCGCGAAAGATCTGCGGCACACGATACCGATCCTGTTCGGGCAGGCGGTTGCAGACGACGATCTCGTCGGGGCTCGACGCCTCGCATTTGTCGTCGCCATAGATGATCACCTGATTGACCTTGTCGGCGTTCACCGGGGCATCCTGCGCAGCGGCGGGCAGGGCGGCGAGGCTGCTGGCGAGAAACAGCGCGGCAAGCGGCAGGCGGGTCATCGGTATTTCCTTCGTTGCGTTTCAGCCGGAATGGCATGCGCTCTCTGCATAGGCAATGAACATCCCATCATCGTTCCATCATCGTTCGCACTGCGTGGCGATGAGAGACGTATCTATCAGATACGCTTCGACAGCGCGATGGCTGCGCGGCAGCCCGCGCGGATCGCGAGGCTGAGCAATGGATAGCCCGGGGCGCTTTCGGCCCCCGCGGCGAGCGCGGCTTCCTTGTGCTCAAGCTCTTCGGCTCGGAAATCCTCGACCGCGGCGCTGAGTTCGGGATCGCTGTCGCCCAGCGCGTCGATCTGGTGGCGATAATGGCGATCGATCTCGGTCTCGACCGCGGCGGTGCAGGCCATGGCGGCGCGGGGACCCATCGCGGCGGTCACCGCGCCCAGCGCGAAGCCCGCGACGTTCCAGACGGGCTGGAGCGCGGTCGGCCGCACCCCGCGTCGCGCGACCATCGCGTCGAAATATTTGCGGTGCCGCTCTTCCTGTTCGGCCATATGCGCGATCTCGCGCGCCATCGGGTGGCGGTCGCCCATCACCGCGAGTTGGCCGGCATAGATGCGCGTCGCGCCATATTCGCCGGCCTGGTCGACGCGGATCATCGAGGCGGTGCGATCCTTGCTCATGCCGATGATGTGCTCCGGCGGCGCAGCAAGGTCAAGACGAGCGCGGCCGCGGCGAGCGAGAAGATCGCGTTGAAACCGGCGAGCGAGATGCCGAACAGCCGCCATTGCGCGACGTCGCAGCGGATGATCGGCGCCGCCATGATCTCGTCGAGCGAAATCGGGCCGCTATGGCTCGTGCTGCACGTCGTCAGCCCTTCCCACAGCCCATATTCGACCCCGGCGTGGAAAATACCGATCGCGCCGCTGATCGCGATTCCGACGGCGGCGAGCCATGTCAGCGCGCGCATTGCCGTGTCGTTACGGTTCAGCAGCAGCGCGAGCAGCGCCAGCACGATCGCCGCCTGGTGCGGCCAGCGCTGCCAATAGCACATTTCGCACGGATGAAGGCCAAAGCCGAACTGCGACACGAGCGCGCCGCCGTACAGGAGCAGCGGGGCGGCGAGCGCGACGAGCGGCGCGGCGAGACGCGATTTCAGCATCAGGGACCCTCTCGACGTCTATCAGTTGCGCGCCGCCGGCTTGGCGGCCGGCTTGCCGCCCTGCGCCATGCGCGGCGTTGCCGGGCCGATCCGCCCGATCGTCTGCAAGGCATAATAAAGCTGGTAATCCTTGATCCCTTTGGCCTTCAGGTCGGCGGCGGTCGCGGTGAAGCGCGGATCGTCCTTCTCGTCCTTTTCGAGCAGGCTGTTGTCGACCTTCTTCTCGTTGATCAGGTGGCGGCGAAGGTCGCTTTCGCGGAAGCGCGGGCGGTCCTTGTAATCGGGATCCGAAAGTTGCGGGACACGGATATCGGGTTCGATCCCGCCTTCCTGCACGCTGCGGCCCGAGGGGGTGTAATAGCGCGCGGTGGTGAGGCGCAGCGCCGTGGTGTCGGTCAGCGGCAGCACTGTCTGCACCGACCCCTTGCCGAAGCTGCGCTCGCCCATGATCACCGCGCGATGCTGGTCCTGCAATGCGCCCGCGACGATTTCGGAGGCCGAGGCCGAACCGGCGTCGATCAGCACGATCATCGGCGCGCCGCCGGCGAGGTCGCCCGGCTCGGCGAAATAGCGCTCGATATCGTCCTTCTTGCGCCCGCGCTGCGAGACGATTTCGCCGCGATCGAGGAAGATGTCGCTGACCCCCACCGCCTCGTCGAGCAGGCCGCCGGGGTTCGAGCGCAGGTCGAGCACCCAGCCGCGCGGCTTGTGCCCCAGCGATTTTTCGACCGACAACATCGCGGCCCTGAGGTCGCGGGTCGCGTCGGCGGAGAAGCTGGCGATGGTCAGCACGCCGACGTCGCCTTGCACTTCCCATTTGACCGGCTTGACGTCGATGATCTCGCGGGTCAGCGTCATCTCGATCGGCTTGTCCTGGCCTTCGCGCACGACGGTGATCTCGATCTGGGTGCCCGGGCGCCCACGCATCTGCTCGACCGCTTCGTCGAGCGTCATGCCGAAGATCAATTCCTTGTTGATATGCGTGATATAATCGCCCGCCTTGACGCCGGCGCGGTCGGCGGGGGTGCCGGCGGTGGGCGTGATCACCTTGACCACCCCATCCTCCATCGTGACCGACAGGCCGAGGCCGCCATATTCGCCGTCGGTCTGGGTGCGCAGGTTCGAATAGTCGCGCGCGTCGAGATAGCCCGAATGCGGGTCGAGGCTGGCGAGCATGCCGTTGATCGCACCCTCGATCAGCTTGTCGTCGCTGACCGGCTCGACATAATTGGATTTGACCTCGAGGAAGACGTCCATGAAGCGCGCGATTTCCTGCTGCGTCGATGCGTCCACCGTCGCCATCGCCCCGGTCGCGAGCGGGACGAGCGCCAGCGTCGAGAGCGCGGCGGCGCCCTGCCACAGCGCGAAACGGCGCCGGGGGGAAGAAGCGGTCTGGGTCGATTCGGTCATGGTCATCTTTCAATCGCGCAGGCGTAAGCCTGCCTTATAATCCCCGGTGCGCCATCCTCCTACGCCTTTCTGGGGGCGTCAAGCGGGAGTTCTCGGTGCGGAACGGGGGGGTCACCCCAGCATCCGGGCGATGTCCACCGGCCGGCCTGCGCGGCGCAGTTCGACCGTGATCCGGCTGTCGTCGGACCCGGCGCGACCGATCGGCGCCCCGGCGTCCAGCGTGTCGCCGACCCCCGCCGACAGGGCGATCATGCCGGTGACCAGCGAGATCCAGCCGCCGCCATGATCGATGATGACGATCTTGCCATAACCGCGATAATGACCGGCAAAGCTGACCCGTCCCGGCGCCGGGGCGACGACCTGCCCGCCGGGCCGCGCCGCGATGGTGATGCCGCGCGACCGCACGCCGCTGTCATTGACCTCACCCAACCCCGCGACGATGCGTCCGACGACGGGCAGGCGATAGACGCCGCGCGTCAGTTCGGCCTCGGCCGGCACTGGCGGGGCGGTCTGCGTTACCGCGCGCGTCGGGTCGCGCGGGCGCGCGATCGGTCCCGCGAGCTGCGCCAGTTCGCCGCGCACCGCGCCATCGGTTTCGAGCGCGTCCATCAACTCGACGATATCGCGCGCCTTCTCGCCGAGACCGAGGGCGCGGTCGGCCTCGAGCTGGGCGCTGCTCATCAACTCGCGCGAGCGCAGCCGCCCTTCATTCTCAAGCCGGGTCAGCGCGTCGCGGCGTTCGGCCAGTTCGGTCCTGCTCGCGGCAAGCGCCTGCAACGCGATTCCCTGCTGCTGCCGCGCGGTGCGCAGTTCGGCGAGTTCGCGCCGCACGCCTGCGGTGCGCCGCTCGATCACCGGCATGGCGGCGTCGATGACAGCGCGCGCGTGGACCATGTCGGTCAGCGATCCGGGCTGGGCGAGCACGCTCACCGGCGGCTGACGGCTGAGCTGCTGCAGCGCCGCGGTGAGTTCGAGCAAGGGCTGCTGCTGTTCGGCGAGCCGGGCCTGCTGCGCCTTCAGCCGCCGCGTGACGAGCGCGACGCGCGCTTCGCCGGCATTGATGTCGGCTTCGGCCGACTGGATGCGCGCGGCGAGCGCGGCGCTGCGCTTTTTCAGCCGCTCGGCCTCGTCGTGCGCCGCGCTCGCCTGCGCCTCGGGCGCGGCGCTGCGTGCCATCGCGTCGGCCGATTGTCGCTTGGCGGTCAGGAGCTGCTGGCGCTCGCGCTCGGCGATCGCCTGGGGGTCGAAGACGTCGCTTTGGGCGAGCGCCAGCGTGCCGCCGACGACGGCGAGGCCCAGCGCCAGGGGCGCGGTCCACCGCCTCATTGCCGCCCCTCGCGGTGATAGGGGTGTCCTGCTATGATGCTCGTCGCGCGCCACAATTGCTCGGCGAGCATCGCGCGCGCCATCAAATGCGGCCAGGTCGCGCGGCCAAAGGCGATAACCTTGTCGGCGCCCTCGCGCTCGGCGGGCGTGAAACCATCGGCGGCGCCAAGGCAGAAGCGCGCCTCGCGCACCCCGCCGTCGCGCCATTTTTCCAGCAATCCGGCAAATTCGAGCGACGAAAGCTGCTCGCCGCCCTCGTCGAGCAGGATGGTGCGGCTGTTGTCGGCCGCGGCGGGCATGCGTCCGCCGGTGTCGGGAAGTTCCGAAATCTTCTGCGCCCAGGTCACGCGCTTCATATAGCGTTCGACCAGCTCGGCCTCGGGCCCCCGCCCGATGCGCCCGCGCGCGATGATGTGCAGCAACATGTCCGCCGCCTAACCTTCAGGCGGCGGTCGCGTCAATTCACTGCTGCGACCGGCGGCGCGTCGCCGAACGACCACATGCGTTCGAGGTTGTAGAAGCTGCGAACCTCGGGACGGAACAGATGGACGATCACGTCGCCGGCGTCGATTAGGACCCAGTCGGCGTTGGGGAGGCCTTCGACGCGGACGGTGCGGCCCGCTTCCTGTTTGATGCGCTGCGCCAGCTTGTCGGCGATCGCCGAGACGTGGCGCGTCGACCGGCCGCTCGCGATCACCATATGATCGGCGATGCTGCTTTTGCCGGCGAGCGGGATGGAGATGGTCTCCTGGGCCTGATCCTCGTCCAACTGGTGGAGAATCAGGGCGTGAAGGGCCTTCACGCTGTCGTCCGAAGACTTGGGTGCAGGGGCGGCGCCGGGCGCGGCATCCTTACTGGCGGCTATCAAGCGGTTTCATTCCTTTCATCCATGGCCAGGCGCAAATGCGTCAACGGGTCGCGCGGAGCGCGGCCTGCATAGCTTTCGAACCAGCGGGGGTTGGCCTGCCGTAGGGCTGTCGCGGATCGCACATCGGGCGAAAAACGCAGGAACACGAGGGCAGGCGGTCTCCAGTCCGTCCAGTGACGTTTCTGGTCCGCGGGCCGGACAAAGCGCCGCAGCCAACCCATCGCCTTTGCGCCATGAGCGCGGCCATTATAACCCGGACGCGCGATAACCGCAATCGGCATCAATCGCGCAATCCCCCGCCAGTCGCGCCATTGGGGCAATTGAGCCAGATTGTCCGCCCCCATGATCCAGATGAACTGATGATCGGGATAGCGGCGGACGAGCTTTTTGAGCGTATCGATCGTATAGCGCGTGCCAAGCTCGGCCTCGATTCCCGTCGCCCGGATCGGCGATCGCCGCGCCATGCGCTGCGCCGAGGCGAGCCGCGCGGCAAGCGGCGCCATGCCCTTTGCAGGCTTGAGCGGATTGCCCGGCGAGACGAGCCACCACAATTCGTCGAGCCCAAGCGCGTCGATCGCGTGAAGGCTGATCGCGCGATGCCCGCCATGCGCCGGATTGAAGCTGCCGCCAAGGAGGCCGGTGGGGATCATAGGAGCGACTGCCAGTCGCTGCGATTATGAACGAGGCGGAGGATCATGAGCCGTGTATCGACCACCTCATATAAGAGGACGAAGGGTTGGTCCTTGACCAACAGCTTGCGCGTGCCCGCATGAACCGGCGATCCAATGGCCGGGAATTGATCCAGATTTGCGACCTGATTCCGGATGGCCCGAATCGACTCGGCCGCTTCCCGCGGCTGCCGATATTCGGTCAGCCAATCGTTCAGCGCGACCAGATCGGCGATGGCCTTTTCCGACCATATTATTCGGTGCATCGGGCCTCGTGACCGGCGATCATATCATCCATCATCTTCAGGGCTTCGGCATGATCCACTACCCGGCCCGCCGCGATATCGTCACGGCCTTCCTGAAGAAAAGCGGCAAATCGCGCCTCTTGCTCCGCGGCATGGCGAACGGCCTGCGCGATGAACCAGGCTCGGCTGCGTCCCTGCTCGGCAACGATCCGATCCACCAGTTCGAGCGTCTCGGGATCGATGCGCGCGGAAATGACGGAATGCTTGGTCATGATGGCAATGTATCATTTGTATACAAATGATTCAAGGGCGCGTCTGGCCACTTCCCCGCACCAACCATTTATAGGTGGTCAGCCCTTCGAGCGCCACCGGCCCGCGCGCGTGCAGCCGCCCCGTCGCGATGCCGATTTCGGCGCCCAACCCGAATTCGCCGCCGTCGGCGAATTGGGTCGAGGCGTTGTGCATGACGATGGCGCTGTCGACCTCGGACAGGAAGCGGTCGGCGGCGGCCTTGTCCTCGGTCACGATCGCGTCGGTGTGGCGACTCGAATGCGCGTCGATATGCGCGAGCGCGCCGGAGAGGCCGTCGACCAGGGCGATCGAGACGATCGCGTCGAGATATTCGCAGTCCCAGTCGCCCGCCGAGGCGGGTTCGACATGCGGGCTGAGCGCCGCGACCGCTTTGTCGCCGCGCACCTCGCAGCCGGCCTTGACCAGCGCATCGACGATCGCGAGCGGGGCGGGGTAGGCGCGGTCGATCAAGATCGTCTCGGTCGCGCCGCAGATGCCGGTGCGGCGCATCTTGGCATTGACCGCCAGCGGCAGCGCCTTCGCCGGATCGGCGGCGCCGTCGATATAAAGATGGTTGATCCCGTCGAGATGCGCGAGCACCGGCACCCGCGCTTCGTCCTGCACGCGCGCGACCAGCCCCTTGCCGCCGCGCGGGATGATGATGTCGACCAGCCCCTGCGCGCGCAGCAGCGCGCCGACCGCGGCGCGGTCCTGCGTCGGCACGAGTTGGACGGCGTCGGCGGGCAGGCCGCTTGTCGCGAGCCCGGCGGCGAAGGCGGCGTGGATCGCGCGGTTGCTGTTCACCGCCTCGCTGCCGCCGCGCAGGATCACCGCATTACCCGACATCAGGCCGAGCGCCGCGGCATCGGCGGTCACATTGGGACGGCTTTCATAGATGATGCCGACGACGCCGAGCGGGACGCGGACGCGGCTCAGCTCGATGCCGTTCGGGCGCACCGCGCGGTCGATCTCGCGCCCCACCGGATCGGCGAGCGCCGCGACGGCGTCGACCGCGTCGGCGATCGCGCTCAGCCGGTCTTCGTCGAGCCGCAGCCGGTCGAGCATCGCCGCGGTCAGTCCGCCGGCATGGCCGGCCTCCATGTCGCGGGCATTGGCGCCCAATATCTTCGCCGCCTGCGTCCGCAATTGACCCGCCGCCGCCCGAAGCGCCGCCGCTTTCTCGGCCGTCGTCGCGATCGCGAGCCGCTTCGCCGCGCCGCGCGCGCGCCCGCCCAGGTCGGCGATCAGCGCGTCGGGGTCGGTCAGAGGCGGCGGCGTGAGGACTTCGGCGTTCATGGCGTGGCCACTATCACGTTTCGCCTCACTCTCGAAACCCCCGTTGCGCGGCGGCACGCGCCCCATTAGTCAGGGCGGATGAGCGGGGACATCGAAAGCATCGGGGCGGCGATCACGGCAGGGCTGGCGGGTTCGGCGGTCGAGCCGCGGCACGGCGATGGGAAGGGGCGCGGCGGCGGACGCTGCCTCAATTGCGGGGCGAGCCTCGTCGGATCGCATTGCCATCGCTGCGGGCAGAACGCCGATATCCACCGCAGCTTTGGCGCGATCGGGCACGACCTCGTCCACGCGATTTTTCATTTCGAGGGCAAGCTGTGGCGCACGCTGCCCTTGCTCGCATGGCGGCCGGGCGATCTGACGCGCCGTTATATCCATGGCGAGCGCGCACGCTTCATCTCGCCGCTGGCGCTGTTCCTGTTCGCCGTGTTCCTGACCTATGCGGTGCTCGCGATGGTCGGCGCGGGCGGCGGGCTCGGTGAGGAACTGAACAAGGCCGCCGCCGAACAGACGCGCGCGGCGGCGATCAAGGACAGTATGCAGGACGAGGTCGACCGGATCGACATCGAACTGGCGAAAAAGGACTTGCCCGCGGCGCGCCGCGCGGAATTGCAGGCCGAGCGCGACACGCTCCAGAAGAGCGCCGGCTATCTCGGCATCGCGCGCAGCCGGAGCCGGGAAGAGCGCGCCGCCGACCGCGCCGCGGGGCCGCCGGTGCTCGCCAATCCGGTCGAGCAGGTGAAGACGAGCGCCAATTTCGTCACGCGCAACAAGGTCGATACCGGCATCCCCTTCATCGATCACGGCATGGAAAAGGCGTTCGCGAATCCGGCGCTGATCCTCTACAAGGTGCAGGCCAACGCCTATAAATTCGCCTGGGCGCTGATCCCGTTGTCGCTGCCGTTCCTGTGGCTGCTCTATCCGTTCAGCCGACGCTTCCACACTTACGACCATTTCGTCTTCGTGACCTATTCGATCAGCTTCATGCTGCTGATGTTCGTGGCCGTGCGATTGCTCAATCTGACGATCTTCGGCGAGCTCGCGACCTTTGCCGCGCTGTTCTACGTGCCTTTCCACATGTATCGCCAACTTCGCGGCGCCTATCGATCGTCGCGGATCGGGGCGCTGGCGCGAACGAGCCTGCTGCTTCTCTTCAGCCTGTTCGCGGTGATCATGTTCATGCTGCTGTTGCTCGCGCTGGGCGCCGCCGGCTGACGAGGAGTTGTAACCGAATCGGGCAGGGACCCGGCAAAGGGAGACATGCGATGCACCCGATTTGGGGCGAAATCGACCGCCGCCTGCTCATCAAGCTCGGCACCGCCGGGCTGGCCGCGATGGCGCTTCCCGGCGCGGCGGAGGCGATGGCGGCGCAGGGCTTTACCCATGGCGTCGCGAGCGGCGAACCCGGCGCGAACTCCATCCTGCTGTGGACCCGCTATGCCGCGCCGTCGGATACGCGGCTGACGGCCGAGCTGTCCGAAACCTTTGATTTCGCGGTCCTCGCGGGCGGCGGCAGCGTCACCGCCGAGGGCGAGCGCGATCATATAGCCAAGATCGTCATCGGCGGACTCGATCCGGGGCGCTGGTATTATTATCGCTTTATCGCGCCCGACGGCAGTGCGTCGCCGACCGGCCGCACCCGTACCCTGCCGCAGGGGCCGACGAGCGCCTTCACTCTTGCGCTCTTTTCGTGCGCGAACATGCCGTTCGGCTGGTTCAATGCCTATGGTCACGCCGCGGCGCGCGGCGACATCGACCTTGTCGCGCATGTCGGCGACTATCTTTATGAATATAAGGCGGGCGAATATCCGTCGGCGAAGGAAGCGGTGCCCGGCCGCCTGGTCCAGCCGCCGCAGGAACTGGTCGCGCTGGCCGACTATCGCCTTCGCTATGCGGCCTATCGCGCCGATCCCGATTTGCAGCGCCTCCACCAGCTTTTCCCGATGATCGCCCAATGGGACGATCATGAATTCGCCAACGACACCTGGAAGGGCGGCGCCGAAAACCACAATGAGGGCGAGGGGAGCTGGACCGACCGCAAGGCGGCGGCCGAGCGCGCGCATAATGAATGGATGCCCGTCGCCGAGATGCGCTGGCGCGATTATCAGGTCGGCGACCTGGCGACGATCTTTCTTCCCGAAACGCGCGTCACCGCGCGCGACGAGCCTTTCGATCTCGACGCGCTGCTCAAGGGGAAGCGCGACGTCGCGGCGACGCTCAAGCAGTTCGCCGAAGGGGCGTATCGCGACCCCCAACGCCAACTCATGGGAGGGGATCAGGAAAAATGGCTGTTCGACGGTTTCGCCCGATCGGTGAAGGCGGGGACGCGCTGGCAGGTCTGCGCGCAGCAGATCGTGATGGGCGCGCTGTTCACGCCGCCCGAATCGCAGAACTGGTTCGGCCCCGACCAGCCCGATTTCGTGCAACGCCGCGTCGCGGTGGCGCAGCTGGCCGCGAAGGCGGGGCTGCCGCTGAACATGGACGGCTGGGACGGCTATCCCGCCGCGCGCGACCGCCTGCTCGCCGCCGCGCAACGCGCCGATGCCGATCTCGTCACCCTGTCGGGCGACAGCCACAACGCCTGGGCATTCGACCTGACGCACGACGGCCGTCCGGCGGGGATCGAGGTCGGCGGGCACAGCATCACCTCGCCGGGGTTCGAGGCCTATACCCCCGGCATCTCCGACGAAGCCCGCGTTTCGGCGCTGCGCGCCGCGTCGCCGCAGCTTCGCTGGGCGAACACGCGGGATCGCGGCTATGTCACCGTCGGCTTCACCCCCGACCGGGTGATCGCCGACTGGCACAGCGTCGCGTCGGTCCGCTCGCACGACCTTGCCCTCACCGGCACGCACCGCATGACCGCGGCACGCGGGCGGCGGACCTATGACGCCTGACCGTCGCCCCCGCGACGGTCAGGAATAGGGCGGGCTGTCCTCGAATTCGTCGAACCAGGGGTAGTCGTTCGCGACGCTGGCGGTGAAATTCGGCGGCCGCTTTTCGAGGAAGCTCGTCACGCCCTCGGCGGCATCGGGGCTGCGGCCGCGCGAGAAGATGACGCGGCTGTCCCAGCGATGCGCGCTCATCGGGTGCGGCGCGCCCATCATGCGCCAGAGCATGTGACGGGTCAGCGCGACCGAGACCGGGGCGCTGTCGGCGGTCATCTCGCGTGCCTTGGCGATCGCGGCGTCGATCAGCGCGCCCGGCGCGTGGACCGACTGGACGAGCCCCTTTTCCTGCGCTTCGGCGGCCGAAATCAGGCGGCCCGAATAGCAAAGGTCGACCGCGTTCGCGATGCCGACGAGGCGCGGCAGAAACCAGCTCGACGCCGCTTCGGGCACGATGCCGCGGCGCGCGAAGACGAAGCCGTAGCGCGCCGTCTCGCTCGCGAGGCGCGCGTCCATCGGCAGCGTCATCGTCGCGCCGATGCCGACCGCGGCGCCGTTGATCGCGCCGAGCACCGGCTTCTTCGCCGCGAAGATGCGCATCGACACGCGCCCGCCGCCGTCGCGGACCAGCGGGTGCGACCAGTCGATCGTGCCGTCCTCGGCGACCGGACTGGCGGAGGTGCCCTCGGGAAGCTGGCGCTGCTTGTCGCTGCGCGTGTCATAGTCGAAGGTCGCGGCCCCGGCGCTGAGGTCGGCGCCCGCGCAATAGGCCTTGTCGCCATGGCCGGTGAAGATCACCGCGCGCACCGCGTCGTCGGCGTCGCACTCGTCGAGCGCGGCGATGATCTCGGCCATCATGTCGGCGGTGAAGGCGTTCATCCGCTCGGGCCGGTACAGGGTCAAAAGGGCGATGCCGTCCTGCTTGTCGAGGCGAATCTGGTCGAAGCTCATGTCTTTCTCCTTGGGGATGGGGCATGGTTGCAAGCGGTGCGGGCGAAGGCAAGCTCTGGTTTACGTAAGCGTAAAGATCGCGGGGATGACGCGCGCATGCTTTGCCGCTATAGGCCCCCAACCGCCCCGGCGCCGCGCCTCTTTCATGAGTCGCTTGTTGCCGGGGCCATTCATTTGGTTCCGACAGAAAGTCCCTGCCCATGGCCCGTCGCCGCCAGATCTACGAAGGCAAAGCCAAGATCCTGTACGAAGGCCCCGAACCGGGCACGCTGATCCAGTATTTCAAGGATGACGCGACCGCGTTCAACGCGCAGAAGCGCGGGACGATCAACGGCAAGGGCGTGCTCAACAACCGCATTTCGGAGCATGTCTTCACCCTGCTCGGCAACATCGGCGTGCCGCACCATTTCATCCGCCGCCTCAACATGCGCGAGCAGCTCATCCGCCAGGTCGAGATCGTGCCGATCGAGGTGATCGTGCGCAACGTCGCCGCGGGCACGCTGTCGAAGCGGCTCGGGATCGAGGAGGGGACGCAGCTTCCCCGCACCCTGATCGAATATTGCTACAAGGACGACGCGCTCGGCGATCCGCTGGTCGCCGAGGAACATATCGCCTGCTTCAACTGGTGCAGCCAGGACGAGCTTCACGACATCCAGGACATGGCGATCCGCATCAACGATTTCATGTCGGGCCTGTTCGCGGGCGTCGGCATCCGCCTCGTCGACTTCAAGCTCGAATTCGGGCGGCTTTACGAGGGCGATTACAGCCGCATCATCCTCGCCGACGAGATCAGCCCCGACGGCTGCCGCCTGTGGGACATGGTGTCGGGCGAAAAGCTCGACAAGGACCGCTTCCGCCGCGACCTCGGCGGCGAAGTCGAGGCGTATCAGGAAGTCGCGCGCCGGCTCGGCCTGCTGCCCGAAGGCGGCGAAAATGCCGTGCTCGATCTCGACAGCCATCGCAAGAAACGCGACAAATAAGCCGCTGTCCGGCCGGAACGCCGCCGGGTTATCCAATTGGTAACCAAGATATTGCTATGCCGCTCGCCACATCATGTGGGGGGCGGTCATGCAGGCTTCGAGTAGCGACGTGAAATCGTCGGGCAGCGCAATCAATTGGGACGTGCTGGAAAAGGTCATCGTCGTTTTGCTGCTCGGGACGCTGGCGATGCGGCTCGTTCCGTCGGCGCTGGCGGCCGGCCATTACCAGAATTGGCTGCTGCTGCTGAGCGAAGCCTGCGTCGTCCTCTTTGTCCTGCTCCGCCGCGGAACAAGCCAGATTTCGTTGCGTCCGACTGATTGGGCGCTTGGCTTCGGCGGGACGCTGGCACCGCTGCTGGTCAATCCGTCGAGCGATTCTCCGCTGCTGCCCGTCGCCCTTTGCGGTTTCCTCATGCTGCTGGGCCTGGCGGTCCAGCTCTACGCCAAATTCACGCTGCGCCGCAGCTTCGGGATCATCGCGGCCAATCGCGGCGTCAAGGTGAACGGCCCTTATCGCATCGTGCGCCATCCGATGTATGCGGGCTATGTGATGACGCACGTCGGTTTCCTGCTCAGCGGGCCGACGCTCTGGAATCTGGCGGTCTATGCGGTCGCGCTCGGCCTCAACATCCGCCGGCTCATCGCCGAGGAGCGCGTGCTGATCGCCGATCCGGCCTATCAGGATATGTGCCGCAAGGTGCGCAGCCGGCTGTTGCCCTACGTCTTTTGACGGGGGCCGGCGGCGTGCAATTCTTCTGGCATCTGTTCGACCCCAGGGGGGCCCTGCTGATCGCGCTGATATTCCTGCCGCTCGAACGCCTGATGCCGACCGACGAGAACCAGCCTGTGCTGCGGAGCGGCTGGCGGACCGATGTCGCTTATTTCTTGCTGAACCGGTTGCCGGCAGGGCTTGGCCTGATCGTCCTCGTCGTGGCGGCGGTGCTGGCGGGCGATATCCTCGTTCCGCCGACGGTCAAGGCGTCGATCGCGGCCCTGCCGCTGTGGCTGCAAGTCCCACTGCTGCTTCTGCTCGCCGACTTCGTCTTCTATGCCGCGCATCGCATGTGTCACTTCGTGCCGGTGCTGTGGCGTTTTCACGCTATTCATCACAGCGCCGAAAATCTCGACTGGCTCGCCGCCTTTCGCATTCATCCGATCGATCAGATGATGACCAAGGGGATGTCGCTCATTCCCTGCTTCACGCTGGGATTTTCGGAGGCCGCCGTCGCCATTTATTTCGTCTTTTACCAATGGCATGCGATTCTGCTGCATTCCAATGTCCGCCTGCCCTTCGGCCCGCTTCGCTGGGTGCTCGCCTCGCCCGTTTTCCATCATTGGCATCACGCCGACGATCCGCGCGCCTGGAATCGCAATTTCGGGGCGCAACTGTCGATCTGGGACCTGATGTTCGGAACCGCGCAGATGCAGCATGACGCGCTGCCCCGCAGCTATGGTGTCGAGGGCGAGGTGCCGAAGGATTATCTCGCACAGCTCGCCCATCCATTGCGCCGCCAACGGGGTGTCGGCGACCGGATTGCCGCTTCGGAAGAAGCGCCGTTTCGTCCTTAAGCCTTGATTTACCAAGCGTTGCTATTCCCGGCGCATGACGGGGGTCTCTCATTGGCTTGGCATGCGGGTGTTCCCGCCGGTTCCGGACGATATCCGGGACGATCTGGCGCTTTTGCGCGCGCATCGCATCGAGACGCTGACCCCGATGCTGTTCCTGATGCTGGCGGCGACGACGCCGACCGCCATCTATGCCGGAATCGCCACTGTCCACCCGGTCATCCGCATCGGCTTTCCGGTCATTCTCGCGCTCGTCTGCCTGCTCGGTTTCGGGACGCTGATGCAGAATCGCGGCCGCCGCATGAGCCCGCGCCGGGCGCGCCGTATCCGGATCGAGGCGACGTGGCTGTCGGCGACGATGGGGGCGATGTGCAGCGTCTGGACGGTGGTCAATTGGCTCGCCGCGTCGCCTGAGAACCACAGCTATTATGCGATGATCATGGCGATGGGCTCGCTCGCGACCGCCTACTGCCTGTCGCCGATCCGTTTCGCCGCGCTGGTCAATATCGGCATCGGGCTGGTGCCCGTCGCGGGGTTGATGCTGACCTCGGGCCATCCTGCCGAAGTCGCGGCGGGGGCGAGCCTGATCGTCGCCACCGTCTTTCTGATCCGCATGATCGTCCAGCAGCACGGCCAGCTCGTCGACCTGCTGATGCTCCAGCGCCAGATGCGCGAGCTGGCGCACAGCGACCCGCTCACCGCGCTGCCCAATCGCCGCGCCTTCGACCTTCGCCTCGCCGAAGAGATTGCGCGGACCCGCGACGGCCGTCCCTTCGCGATCGCGCTGCTCGACCTCGATGGCTTCAAGCCGGTGAACGACCGGCACGGCCATGCGGTGGGCGACCAGCTTTTGTGCGAGATCGCGGTGCGGCTGCGGCGCGCGTGCGGCAAGGATGCCATGGTCGCGCGCCAGGGCGGCGACGAATTCGCGATCCTGGTGCCCGCGGGCTCGCCGCTGCTCGAAACCGCGCTCGCCGACCATATTCTCGCCGCGCTCGCCGCGCCTTGCCGGATCGAAGGGCATATGATCCGGGTGGGCGCCAGCATCGGCGTCGTCGCCTGGCCCGAACATGGGCCGACGAGCCGCGAGTTGTTCGAGGTTGCCGACCGCGCGCTCTATGCCGCCAAGGCGATTGATCGAAGCGGCAAGTCGTCTGTCGAAAGCCTGTCGCGCCGCGCCTAGGCGGCGCTTGACCCGCCGCGCGGCCGCGGTCACATCGGCGCCATGAAATCCCATTTGCTCCGGCGTGCGTCGTTCGCGCTGTCGCCCCTCGTCCTCCTCGCCGTCGGCACCGCGCCCGTCCTCGCCAGGCAGGCCGCCGCCCCCGCGCCCGCCGCCGCGACGGTCAATTCGCAGAGCGCCGCCGCCAAGGCCTGGAATTTCGCCGCGAGCGACATCCCCGTCGATCCGAACATCGTTTTCGGCGTGCTGCCGAACGGGATGAAATATGCGCTGCTCAAGAACAGCACGCCCAAGGACAGCGTCCTCGTCCGCCTGCGTTTCGACGTCGGCAGCTTTGCCGAGGCCGACGATCAGCGCGGCCTTGCCCATGTCCTCGAACATATGGTGTTCAACGGATCGACCCATGTGCCCGAGGGCGAGATGGTCAAGCTGCTCGAGCGCAAGGGGCTTGCTTTTGGCGCCGATACCAACGCGGTCACCGGCTTCGACCAGACCGTCTACCAGCTCGACCTGCCCAATGCGTCGGACGATCTGATCGATACCGGCCTGATGCTGATGCGCGAAACCGCGAGCGAAGTGACGATCGACCCCGCCGCGGTCGACCGCGAGCGCGGCATCATCCTGTCCGAACGCCGCGCGCGCGACAGCTATCAACTGCGCAGCCTGATCGACCAGCTCGATTTCCAGATGCAGGGGATGAAGGTCGCCAGCCGCATCCCGGTCGGCACCGAGGAGGTGATCAAGACCGCCCCGGCGTCGCGCATCCGCGACCTCTATGACCGCTATTACCGCCCCGAACGCGCGACGCTGGTGATGGTCGGCGATTTCGATCCCGCCGCGATCGAGGCGAAGATCAAGGCGCGCTTTTCGGACTGGAAAGGCCGCGGCCCGGCGGGCGCCGATCCCGATATCGGCGCCATCGATTTCGCGCGGCCCGAGGCGGCCGACGATTTCATCGATCCCGCGATCCAGGATTCGGTCACCATCTCGGCGTTCAAGCCCTGGGTGGACGAGGTCGACAGCAAGGCCAAGCGCGCGCGCAAGCTGGCCGAGGATGTCGGCGAATCGATTTTGAGCCGCCGGCTCGCCAAGATCGCGCTCGATGAACATTCGCCGATCCTCGCGGGCTATTTCAGCGACAATGACGGCTGGAAACATTTCGACCAGGTCAGCATCGCCGCGGTCGCCAGGGAGGGTGCGTGGAAGGACGCGCTCGCGCTCGTCGAGCAGGAATGGCGGCGCGCCGACCAATATGGCTTTACCCAGGCCGAAGTCGACGAGCAGCTCGCCAACCGCCGCACCGCGCTCAAAAATGCGGTCGCTGGGGTCGCGACGCGGCGCAGCGACACGATGGCCGACGTGCTGGTCAAGGCCGCCGACGGCAGCTTCGTCGTCGTCCGCCCCGAAACGACGCAGGCGATGTTCGACGCGGTCGCGCCGACGCTGACCGCCGACGCGGTGACTGCGGCGTTCCGCAAGCGGATGGCGGGGCTCAGCCCCCCGCTGGCGCGCGTCACCGCGAAGGCGCCGATCGACGGCGGGACCGGCGCGATCCTCGCCGCGCTCGATGCGTCGCAGCAGGTCGCGGTCACCGCGCCCGCCGCCGCGACCAGCGCGAAATTCGCCTATGACGATTTCGGCACGCCGGGGACGGTGGTCAGCGACACGCGGATCGGCGACCTCGGCATCCGCCGCATTCGCTTTGCCAATAATGTGATGCTCAACATCAAGAAGACCGATTTCCAGAAGGACCGCGTCTATCTGTCGCTGCGCGTCGACGGCGGCAATCTGCTCGCGACCCGCGACGACCCGACGAAGGTCGCGCTGGCCGGGTCGCTGATGCTCGGCGGGCTCGAGGCGCACAGCCTCGACGAACTGCGCACCATCCTGGCCGGCCGGACGGTGAATCCCGGCTTTGGCGCGAGCGTCGACGCCTTTGGCGGCAGCGCCCTGACCTCGTCCGAGGATTTCACCTTGCAGGCCGAGCTGATGGCGGCGTTCCTGACCCACCCCGGCTATCGCGCCGACGGGCTGGCGCTGATCCGCCGCTATCTGCCGCAGCAATATGCCGCGAACGACGCGACCCCCGCCGCGGTGATCGGCCGCGACGCGGGCGGCATCCTCGCCGACGACGATCCGCGCGCGCAGACCCCGCCGCTGGACCGGCTGATGGCGCTCGACTGGAGCCAGCTCAAGCCCGTCATCGCCGACAGCCTGGCGCATGGCGCGATCGAGGTCGGCGTCGTCGGCGATATCGACGAACAGGCGGCGATCGACGCGATCGCCAAGACCTTTGGCGCGCTGCCCGCCCGCCGCGCCGCCTTCGACCCGCACGATGCGGCGCGGGTGCGCCACTATGCGACCGACCGCAGCGATCGCACGCTGATCCACAAGGGGCCTGCCGAGCAGGCCGAAATTCGCGTCTATTGGCCCGCGCGCGACGACAGCGACCTGACCGAGGCGATGCGGCTCAACCTTCTGTCGCGGGTGATGCAGTTGATGCTGACCGAGGAATTGCGCGAAAAGCTCGGCGAAAGCTACAGCCCCGGCGCGGGGGTCAGCCTGTCGGACGAATATCCCGGCTATGGGCATCTCTTCGCGGCGAGCAATGTCGATTACAAGGATCTCGCGACGACGCGCGCGGCGATCTTCGCGATCGCGAAGGAATTGCGTGACGCGCCGGTCGATGCCGACCTGCTCGACCGCGCGCGGCGGCCGCTGCTCGAAAGCATGACCAAGGCGCGGCGCGAGAACAGCTATTGGCTGCCTTATGTCGCCGAGGCGACGAGCCACGCCGACCGCCTCGACCGCAGCCGCAACAGCCTGGCGATCGTCGAAGCCGCCACGCCCGCGGAATTGCAGGCGCTCGCACAGCGCTATCTGCTCGACGACAAGGCGCTGGTGATCAAGGCGGTGAGCGACAAGGCGGGGAAATAGGGCGGCGCAGGCGTTGCTTGCGAAGGGTAGCGACTTCTATCGACCGATTGCGGACGGCTGCTCTCCCCTCCCGCCTGCGGGAGGGGACATCAGCGCCATCCTTCAACGGCCGCTTCCCACCCCATAGCCGCCGCGGCGTTGCTTCGTTCCGCCCGATCCGCCAAAAGGAAGATGTGACCATTTCGCTTCTCGCCGCCGCCAAGGCCGCTGCCGCCCGCCCGGCCGCCGCACCGACCAGCCCGCTCGTCGATCTGCGCCACTATTGGGACACCAGCATCGCCTGGGTGAACAGCCACTGGCTACAGATCGGCATCGCGGTCGGCGTCGGGCTGGTCATCTATATCCTGCTGTCGCTGGCGCGGCGCTTCGCGCTCAAGCTCGCGCAGTCGGCCGATGGCGATATGAGCTTCACCCACATTGCCGGGCGCGTCCTTCACAAGACCAAGTCGACGGTACTCGCGATCGTCGCGATCCGCCTCGTCGCGGGCTATGCCCAGCCGCCCGCGGTGATCATGCAGTTCATCCAGTTCGTCTTCACGGTCGCGGTGGTGATGCAGGTCGCGATCTGGGCGCGCGAAATCGTGCTGGGCCTGATCCAGCGCCGCGCCGCCGAGGGACATAATGAAACCCTCAGCAATGCGATGGGCATCATCCGCCTGCTGATCAGCGTCGCGCTGTTCGCGATCGCCGCGATCGTCATCCTCGACAATATGGGGGTCAACGTCACCGGCCTGGTCGCCGGCCTCGGCATCGGCGGCATCGCGATCGGTTTGGCCGCGCAGGGCATCTTTTCCGACCTCTTCGCTTCGCTCTCGATCATCTTCGACCGGCCGTTCCGGGTCGGCGAGACGATCAAATATGACACCAGCACCGCGACGGTCGAGCGCATCGGCCTGAAAAGCACGCGGCTGCGTTCGGTGAACGGCGAGCTTCTGGTGATCTCCAACACCAATCTCCTCAGCAAGGAGATCACCAATTTCGCGCACCTCCATCGTCGACGCGTGGGCTTCGTCCTCAACATCATCTATCAGACAAGCCCCGACATGCTCCGCGCCCTCCCGGCGCTGCTCGAAGAACAGGTCAAGGCGGCGGGGCATGAATTCATCCGGTCGAGCTTCGTGACCTTCAGCCCGTCGAGCCTCGATTTCGAGCTGGTGTTCGACGTGTTCAGCGAGAATTACGACGAGGTCATCGCGGCGCGAAGCGACGTCGCGATCCGCATCGTCGCGGCGCTCGCCGCCGCGGGCTATGAATTCGCCTATCCGACGCAAACCACCTTCACCGCCGCCCCCGACGGTGCGATGATCATGCCCTATGCCGAGTCTCCAAGGTCCGGGGCGAGCGCCGGAAAGGCGGGCAAGGCGGGCTGACGCTACGGCGCCGTAGCCAAAGCCCTTCGCTCTTGTGCAATGCGGCAAGACCGGCCTAGAACCCGCGCCGAACCACCAATCGAGGGGATGACAAATGACGCCGCAGCAATTGCAGTCAAAGGTCGGTGAACATCTCGGCACGTCCGACTGGGTGCTCGTCGATCAGGAGATGATCAACAAATTCGCCGACGCGACGGGGGACCATCAGTTCATCCATGTCGATGTAGAGAAAGCCAAGCTGACGCCCTTCGGCGGCACGATCGCCCACGGTTTCCTGACGCTGTCGCTGATGCCGATGCTCAACGCCAAGATCGAGGGCCTGAAGATCGCCGACGTCAAGATGGGCGTCAACTATGGCTGCAACAAGGTCCGCTTCCTCTCCCCCGTCCGCTCGGGCAAGCGCGTGCGCAGCCATATCAAGCTGCTCGAACTCGACGAAAAACGCCCGGGCCAGTGGCAACAGACCAACGAAGTGACGGTCGAGATCGAAGGCGAGGAAAAGCCCGCGCTGATCGCCGAATGGATCAGCCAATTCTTCGTCTGAAAACATTCACCCCTCCCCTTCAGGGGAGGGGCAGTGAGACTTGCGAGCTTGCTCGCTAGTCGCAGCGGGGTGGGGCTCGCGGACCTAATACAAGGCTGATGGCCCCCACCCCAACCCCTCCCCTGAAGGGGAGGGGCTTTAGCAAAGAAGGAACACCAACATGCGCGACGCCGTTATCGTTTCCACCGCCCGCACCCCGCTGACCAAGGCCGGGCGCGGCTCGTTCAACAACACCACCTCGCCGACGCTCGGCGCCTATTCGGTCGCCGCCGCGGTCGAGCGCGCCGGGGTCGAGGGCGGCGCCGTCGACGACGTCCTGTTCGGCGCCGCGATGCAGCAGGGTTCGCAGACCTCGAACGTCGCACGGCTGATCGGCCTGCGCGCCGGCCTGCCCGTGACCGTCCCCGGCATGTCGATCGACCGTCAATGCTCGTCGGGCCTGATGACGATCGCGACCGCCGCGAAACAGATCATCGTCGACCGCCAGGACATCGTCGTCGCCGGCGGCGTCGAAAGCATCTCGAAGGTCAGCGGCAGCGGCAAGGTCTTCTTCGAGGCCGACCAGGAACTGCTGGCGATGCACAAGGACATCTACATGCCGATGATCGGCACCGCCGAGGTCGTCGCGAAACGCTACAACATCAGCCGCGAGGCGCAGGACGAATATTCGCTCCGCTCGCAGCAGCGCACCGCCGCCGCGCAGGCCGCGGGCAAGTTCGACGACGAGATCGTCCCGTGCAAGGCGACGATGGCGGTGGTCGACAAGGAGACCAAGGACGTCTCCTTCAAGGAGGTCGTCGCCGACAAGGACGAATGCAACCGCCCCGACACGACGCTCGAAGGGCTCGCCAGCCTCAAGCCGGTGATGGGTGAAGGCCACACGATCACCGCGGGCAACGCCAGCCAGCTTTCGGACGGCTCGTCGGCGTGCGTCGTGATGGAAGCCAGGCTTGCCGAAAAGCGCGGCCTGACTCCGCTCGGCCGCTATGTCGGCATGGCGGTCGCGGGCACCGAGCCCGACGAGATGGGCATCGGCCCGGTTTACGCGATCCCGAAGCTGCTCGAACGCTTCGAACTCAAGATGGACGACATCGGCCTGTGGGAACTCAACGAAGCCTTTGCGGTGCAGGTGCTCTATTGCCGCGACAAGCTCGGCATTCCCGATGAGCTGCTCAACGTCAACGGCGGCTCGATCTCGATCGGCCACCCCTTCGGCATGACCGGCGCGCGCTGCGTCGGCCACGCGCTGATCGAGGGCAAGCGCCGCGGCGTCAAATATGCCGTCATCACCATGTGCATCGGCGGCGGCCAGGGCGCGGCCGGCCTGTTCGAGGTCTTCTAAAAGCCATAGTATCGAGCCGGCCGTCGTGGCCGGCTCGATTCTCCAATAAGGAAAATCCCATGAGCGCCATCGGCATCATCGCCACCCTGCGCGTCCAGCCCGGCAAGGAAGCCGAGTTCGAAGCCGTCTTTGCCGAGCTTGCCCCCGCGGTCCATGCGAACGAGCCCGGCAACAGCTATTACCGCCTGTTCCGCACCGACGAGGCCGGCGTGTACAAGGTTCTCGAATGCTATGCCGACGACGCGGCGGTCGCGGCGCACCGCGCATCGGACCATTTCCGCACCCTCGGCGCAAAGCTCGGCCCATGCCTCGCCGGTGCGCCAGAGATCGAGCGGCTGAGCGCGGTCTGACCGAAGCAAGCCTCGCGGCCGACAGCCGCTTCCGCAAAAGCAAGGATATTGGTTAACGACCGAAAGCGGCGCCCCCTTATCGTCACCCCGAGCTTGACCCGGGGCCCGCCTGTCTTGAAGGAATAGGCGGATCCCGGGTCAGGCCCGGGATGACGAAGGTGGATTATGCAGTGTCACCTCCGCAATCTCCCCCGCCCGGTCGCCCAGCACATAGCGCGGTCCCGCGCCGCGCTGCGCCGCCTTGTCCTCGCGGTTGTAGAGCGCGCATTTCTTCAAGGACAGACAGCCGCAGCCGATACAATTGTCGAGCAGTTCGCGCGTCCGTGTCAGCCCCTCGATCCGCGCATCGATCCGCGCCCGCAATCCGGTGCTGATCCGCGTCCAGTCGGCGGCGTTGGGCGTGCGCTGCGCGGGCAGTCCGGCAAGTTCCGCCGCGATCTCCTCGAGGCTCAGCCCCATCTGCTGCGCAATCAGGATGAACGAGACGCGGCGGATGTCGGCGCGCAGAAAGCGCCGCTGCCCGCCGCCCGAGCGTAGCGCCGCGAGCAATCCCCTGGCTTCGTAGAAACGGATCGCCGACACCGCAACGCCGGTGCGCGCCGCGAGTTCGCCGATCGCGATCAGGTCGGTACGGTGCATCGTCTTTCTCCCGTCATGGCGAGTGGCAAAGCCGCGCGGCAATCTCCAGCTATCGGCGCGGCGCAAGGACGATGGCTGGAGATTGCTCCGCTCCGCTCGCAAGGTCAATTAACCCTTGATCTAAACCTCACTTGAGCTTTCATATTATGTGCGTCAACCCGAATCAGGAGCCATTGCGTGACGCATCCCTTCATCGAGCATGTGAACCTCACCGTCAGCGACCCCGATCGCACCGCCAGCCTTTTGTCGGCGATCTTCGGCTGGCACGAACGCTGGCGCGGGCCGGCACGCGATGGCGGCCGCACGATCCACCTCGGCAGCGACGCCGCCTATGTCGCGCTCTACACCGGCCCCGACGGCGGCCCGGCCCACTACCCAAAGGGCGAACCGCTCAACCATGTCGGGGTGCAGGTCGACGATCTCGATACGATCGAGATGCGGGTGAAGGCCGTCGGCCTCGTCCCCTTCAACCACGCCGATTACGAGCCCGGCCGCCGCTTCTATTTTCTCGATCCCGACGGCATCGAATATGAGGTCGTCAGCTATGGCTGAGGCGGCGGCGCCGCGACCCGCCCGTCGCGAAACTCGAACCCGTCCTCGCGATCGCGCGCGAGCAGCGCCGGGCCGTCGAGATCGACCCAGCGCGCACGCTGCGCGAGGACGAAGGCGGGCGCGATCGCCAGGCTGGTGCACAGCATGCAACCGACCATGATCGACAATCCCGCCGCGTCGGCGGCATCGGCAAGGCGCAGCGCCTCGGTCAGCCCGCCCGCCTTGTCGAGCTTGATGTTCACGCCGTCATAAAAGGGCCCGACGCGCGCGATATCGGCGGCGATGTGGCAGCTTTCGTCGGCGACGAAGGGGATTGGCGCATAGACCCCGTCGAGCAGCGCGTCGGCGCCGACCGGTACCGGCTGCTCGATCATCTCGACCCCCATGTCGGCCAGCGCCTCGGCCTCGCCGAGCAGGTCGACCTGCCCCCAGCTTTCATTGGCGTCGACGATCAGCCGCGCATTCGGCGCGCCCCGGCGCACCCCCGCGACGCGCGGCCGGTCGTCCTCGCCGGTCAGCTTGATCTTGAGCAGGCGATAGCCGTCGGCTTCGGCGGTCGCCGCCGCCTCGGCCATCGCGCCGGGGGTGCCGAGCGAGATGGTGAAGGCGGTGACGCGCGCGGTTGGCGCGCCGTCGCACCCGGCAAGCTGCCAGAGCCGAAGCCCGCGCTGTTTCGCCTCCAAATCCCACAGCGCGCAATCGAGCGCGTTGCGTGCCGCCCCCGGCGCCATGATGTCCTGAATCGCCGCGCGCGCCGCCGCCGCATCCAGCCCGGCAATATGCGAAGCCGCGTGCAATATCCGGTCGCGGCACCCCGCCGCATCCTCGCCCAGATAATAGACCGGCGTCCCCTCGCCCCGCCCGACCGCGCCCCCAAATCCTTCGGCACCCTCGACCTCGGCGACGACGACATCGACATGGCTCTTCGCGCCGCGGCTGATCACGAACTGCCCCGCCACCGGCCAACGCTCGACGCGCACGCTTTTCAGTTGGATGGCCATAGGCAAAGGCTAGTGTAGATCGCCATGACCGGCAAATCCCTTTCGGCCGAATCCCTGACGCCCCGGCATGGAGCGAAACGCTATGGCTGCTTTGGGGTCATAGCGCGCCGGGGCCGTCGATGGTTCCCCGCCCGGCCGGCTCCTGGAATGATCGGGTGCCGGGCAGGCTGGGCCGCGCCGGAACCTGTGCCGGACGCGCCATCAGCGGGCGCCATCCCGCTTCGTTCTCGCGACGGCGGACATAGGTCGACAGCCCCATCTCGAGCGCGAGCATCATGTAGATGAAGGGCTGGAAGGCGATGCCGACGAACAGCGAGCCGACCAGATAGACGATATGGCCGTGCTGGAGCGCGGTCGCGAGCGGGGCGATCCATTGTTCCTCGGCGCGGCGCGTTTTCCGATAGCGCCGCCGCAGCCGTTCGAGTTGCACGATGCCGACGCCGTGGAGCAGCAGCCAGAGCGCGAGGCCGGGATAACCCTGTTCGCCGAGCATCTCGAAATAGCTCGAATGATAGGCGCGCGCCTGATCCTCATAGACGATTGGCCTGTTGCTCTGCGGGGCGTCGGGGTCATAGGCGCCCGCCGCCATTTTCACCCGGACATGATTTTGCAGATAGGCGTTGAATCCGCCGCCGAACGGATGGTCCTTGGCATAGTCCCACGTCCATTGCCACACCGCGACGCGGGTCGAGGCGGACTCGTCGGACTTGTAGCCCTCGATCGTTTCCATGCGCTGGGTGAAGCTTTGCGGCAGCAGCGGAATCGCGGCGAGCGCGAGCAGCCCGGCGCCCGCCATATAGAGCAGGCGGTGCTGGACCGCGCGCAGCGACAGGATCGCCAGCACGACGAGGCAGACGAGCCCGGTGCGCGCCTGCGTCCCGACCGGCAGCAGCATGCAGGCGAAACATAGCGCAAAGCAGAAAAGCGACACGCGCCAGTCGGGCGGAAAGATGGTGCCGTGGCGGCGATACCAGAGGATCAGCGGGATGATCGCAATGCCGACCGTCGACATGATCGACCCTTCGTAAAGCCCGAAATTTTCGTTGAGCAGCAACTGCAACTCGCCATAGCCGCCGCCGCCAGCGGCGGTCTTGAGCCCGCCCGCGATCGCGATCGACGCGGCCGACAGCAGCATGATCAGCGCCAGCGCCTCGATGCGAAGCTTGGTGCGCAAGGTCAGCGGCAGGAAGATCGCCCAGATGAGGGCTTTCCAGACCCAACTCCATTTGTCCGCCGCCTCGACCGGGAAATCGGCGCCCACCGTCGTCATCCAGCAATAGAGAAGCAGCAGGACAAGCAGGGATTGGCGCCCCGACCATCGCGTGTCGCGCTTGTCGTCGAAGACGAGCCAGCCGACCATCGCGAGCCCAAAGACGATCAGCGAGATCGGGATCGAGTTGATCAGGAAATAGCTGAGGCGCTGCGGCGCGACGATGTCGATGTAGCAAAAGCAGAGGATGAACAGGAACGGCTTCCGGAATCCGAGTCCGATGAAGGCGAACAGAAAGGCGACGAAGGCCATGTCACGCATCGGACGGGACATCCTTTGCCGCCGCAACCTCGGCATCGCGGCGTTGCTGCCACAGCTTGCGCGGGCTCACCTCCTGATCGAGGTCGTCGCGATGGAGCAGCCGCCACAGCGCGATCGCCATCAGAACGTGAGTCAAGCCAATGGAAAGATTGTCGATCATCTGGAATATCGCTTAGGCTATTGGGGTTGACGCCGCGTTAAGGCTTCTCTGTCAAAGCACCGACCCGATGACCCGCATTCTTCACGTCCTGGACCATAGCCTGCCCGCGCACAGCGGCTACACTTTTCGCACGCGGGCGCTGATGAAGGCGCAGGTCGCGAAGGGTTGGGCGGTCGCGGGGGTCACCGGCGTGCGCCATCCCGACCCCGGACCCGCGGTCGAGACCGTCGACGGGCTGACCTTTCATCGCACTCCGCCGCTTGCCCCGGCGCGCTCGCCGATCCGCGAATGGCGCGAGATTGCGGCGCTCGCGGCGCGCACCGAGGCGCTCGCAAGAGAGTGGAAGCCCGACCTGCTCCACGCGCATTCGCCGGTGCTGGACGGGCTCGCGGCGCTGCGCGCGGGCAAGCGGCTCGGCATCCCGGTCCTTTATGAAATCCGCGCTTTCTGGGAGGATGCGGCGGTCGGCAACGGCACTGGGCGCGAGGGCAGCGCGCGCTATTGGCTGACGCGGCGGCTCGAAACCCATGCCGTCCGATCGGCCGATGCGGTCGCGGTGATCTGCGAGGGGCTGCGCGGCGACCTGATCGCGCGCGGCATCGATCCGGCGAAGATCATCGTGTCGCCCAATGGCGTCGACCTCGACCTGTTCGGTCGTCCGCTGCCGCGCGAGGACGCGCTGGCGGCGGAGCTTGGCATCGCCGCGAGCGACGCGGTGATCGGTTTCATCGGCAGCTTTTATGATTATGAGGGGATCGACGACCTGATCGCCGCGATGCCGGCGCTTGTCGCGGCGCAGCCGGGCGCGCGGCTCCTTCTCGTCGGCGGCGGCCCGATGGAAGCCGCGCTGAAGCGCCAGGCGGCGGCCTCGCCGGTGGCCGACCGGATCCATTTCGTCGGCCGCGTCGCGCACGAAGCGGTCGAGCTTTATTATTCGCTGATCGACATCCTCGCCTATCCGCGCAAGAAGATGCGGCTCACCGACCTCGTCACGCCGCTGAAACCGCTGGAGGCGATGGCGCAGGGCAAGCTGGTCGCCGCATCGGACGTCGGCGGCCACCGCGAACTGATCGACGATGGGGTGACCGGAACCTTGTTCGCGCCCGACGACCCGGCGGCGATCGCCGCGGCCTTATCGGGATTGCTCGAACGGCGCGGCATGTGGGACGAAAGGCGGCGGACGGCGCGTATCTTTGTCGAGACGCATCGTAACTGGTCGTCAAACATTTTGCGTTACGAGCCGGTTTACCAACGCCTGCTCCGTGCCGCCGCATGACAAGATTCGGGAACGATATGGACGACGAGAACGAAGCGCCGAAAGCCAGCCGGACCATCGCGGTGCTGCGCGCGCTGGGGCCTGCCGTGCCCGCGGTCATCGGCGCCGCGGCGCTGACCTTCCTGTTCGCCGCGGTGATCCCGATGGCGTGGGTCGCCGGGATCAGCTGGAATCTCTATCTCGACCGCCTGTCCGATGTCTTCGTACCGCCGGTCGGCAATGCCGCCCGGCTCGCGCTGGCGTTCGGCATGGCCGCCGTCGCCGCCTTGATCGCGGGATTCATCGCGCTGCTCATCGCCGAGCCCGAGCAATCGGGGCTTGCCGCGCTCGGGCGCCTGATGCGGCGGAACAAGGTCGTCGATGACGATGAGGATGGCGAGGCGCCGGTTCGCCGCCGCCGCGCCGACTTGCATCCCGACGATCCGCCGCGCCCGCCAATCCGCGCGGGGCGCGACCTTCCCGCGCTGGGATTGGGCCCGATCGCCGCGCCTGGCGTGGCCGTCCCGTCCGAACCGATCGGAGTGTTCGAGGAGGACGAGTTGATTCTCGCCGACCTTGCGCCGGTCGAGGCCGATGAGCCCGGCGCCGAACCGTGGCTGCAACCGGCCGACCGCGCCGGTCCCGTCCTGCCCGACCCCGCCGGCCATTCGCTCGGCGCGATGGTCGCGCGCTTCGAGGCGGGGCTCGCGCGCCGCCGCCCCGAATCGGCCGCGGCGCCGGCCATACCGGTGCCCGCCGTCGCGCCCGAAGGCGAAGGCGAGGGTGAAGGCGAAATCGACTTCGCGCTCGAGGCGGCGCTCAGCACGCTCCAGCGGATGAACCGCCAGGCGGGCTGACCCTAATCCTCGACGGTCAAAATTTCGATCGTAAAGCCCGCGCCATCGCCCGGCTCGATCGCGACATCGGCGACGATATGGCCGGGCAGCCGCCATTCGGTCGCGATCAGCCTTTCCTGAAGCGCTTTTGCCGCTTCGTTTCCCGCGCAGGCGAACAGGTGACGCGCGCCGACGAAATTGGCGCTGGCCCATGGGCGCAGCGTCGACGCGCCGATCGCGATGCCGCCGCCCAGTTCGGCGGCGAGCAATCGGGTCAGGCGGCGATGCGGGCAACCGGGCCGGGCCGGGGTGGCGGGGGACCAGCGGATCATCGGCGCTCTCCCGCATGGCGGCGGTCGCCGCACGGCGCGACGCGCCCCGCATGGCGATCGACACGCCATTTGTTCATGAAATGTTCCACTTGGCAGATCAGCCGACGACCCGGCTCGCGTCCGCCGCGCAGATCGCTCACCAGCCGCGGGTCGTGCGCCGCGGCGCGGCCGAAGACGCTTGGCGGCATATGCGATTCCCGCAGGAAACTCTCGATCCGTTGCAGCAGGCTGCGCTCCATTCCATCCTCCTTTGCCCCCGATATCGGACGACTCGTCCAATAGGATATTTCCTATTTGATAGGTGATTTCCTACTTGTCTAGGAAAATTCCTATCGCTATGGAGGAAATAGGAAGGACCACTCGCTTGACCATATTCGATCTCGATCCGCGCGCGGCGCTCGACCGGCTCCTGACCGAAAGGGGCGTCGACTATGCCCAGCTTTCGGCGCGCATCGGGCGCAACCCCGCCTATATCCAGCAATATATCAAGCGCGGCACGCCGCGGCGGCTGGCGGAGGAGGATCGCGCGCGCATCGCCGCCTATCTCGGCGTGTCCGAAGCGCTGCTCGGCGGGCCCGAGCCGCGCGTCGCCGCGTCGGCGCGGCCGCGCGGGGGCGACATGGTGCTGGTGCCCAAGCTGGCGATCGGCGCATCGGCGGGGGCGGGCGCCAGCATCGACGGCGAACCCGTCGAAGGGCGGGTCGCCTTCGATCCCAAATGGCTGCGCGACCTGGGTGCCGATCCGCGCGCGCTCAGCATCATCCGCGTCGAGGGCGATTCGATGGCGCCGACACTGAGCGACGGCGACGATATCATGGTCGATGGCGGCGACGCCGCGGCGCGGCTGCGCGACGGCATCTATGTCCTGCGCATGGACGATGCGCTGATGGTGAAGCGCGTGTCGCGCGCCCCAGGACAGGGGCGGATTTCGGTGATCAGCGACAATCCGCAATATCGAAGCTGGGACGATCTGCCGATGGCGGCGGTGCGGCTGGTCGGCCGCGTTGTCTGGACCGGGCGAAGGGTGCGGTGAGGATCAGGCCCGGACGCGATGTGCCGCCCCCTGTTCCCCCGCGAAGGCGGGGGTCCATCTCCTACGCTATCGTTCTCACGCGCCACGGGCTGCAATCGATAAGATGGGAGATGGACCCCCGCCTACGCGGGGGAGCACAGGGTTGGGGGCGGTTAGATCCGCTCGGCCATCACCGCTTCGATCTCGTGATCGAGCACTTCGGCGCGCTGGCATTGATCTTCCTGGCCGCTGCGGCATTTCTCGGCCGCCTTGTCGCGCTGGCGCGACAGCTTGCCCAGCCGCTCCTCGCGCGCGCGCATCGCGCGGCCGCGGTTGCGGTCGGATTCGTCCTGGCTCGTCGTCGACCAGTCGGCGACTTGCCCGACGGCCTTGACCGGCGCGGTGACGACCGATTTGACGGCGCCCACGCAGCCCGCGAGCATGGGGGCGGCCAGCGCCGCGATGATCAGGGCCCGCATCGTCTTTCTCCTCACCGGTGCTGCCTTGTCGCATAGGCGCGTCCGGCTGAACAGGATATTGCGACGGAAGGAGAGAGTGATCGGGGGAGCCCCATTCCTTCCTGAATCCCGCCACGGGACATATGGTTTACAAAGACTTGCCGCTCCTTTCGGCTGTGCTAGGGTTCGCTCGCGCCGGCGGCGTCATGACCATCGGCGGGAGGAGGTCATATGACGAACATCCAAAAGGGTCTGGCCGAGTTTATCGGCACATTCTGGCTTGTCTTCGGCGGCTGCGGCGCCGCGGTTCTGGCCGCGGGCTTTCCCGACCTGGGCATCGGTTTTCTCGGCGTCGCGCTGGCCTTCGGGCTCACCGTCGTCACCATGGCCTATGCGATCGGCCATATTTCGGGCTGCCACCTTAACCCGGCGGTGACCGTCGGCCTGTGGGCGGGCGGGCGCTTCGCGGCGCGCGATATCCCGCTCTATGTCGTCGCGCAGGTGCTGGGGGCGATCGTCGCGGCGTTCCTGCTCTATTATGTCGCGCAGGGCAGTCCGACCTACGATATCGCGAAGGGGCTGGCGGCGAACGGTTTTGGCGACGGGTCGCCGGGCCATTATGACGTCTGGTCGGCGCTGATCATCGAAATGGTGCTGACCGCATTCTTCGTATGGATCATCATGGGATCAACCGACGGGCGCGCTCCCGCGGGCTTCGCGCCGCTGGCGATCGGCCTGGCGCTGACCCTGATCCACCTGATCGCGATCCCGGTCACCAACACCTCGGTCAATCCGGCGCGCAGCACCGGCCCGGCGCTCGTCGTCGGCGGGCTCGCGCTCCAGCAGCTCTGGCTGTTCTGGCTTGCGCCGCTGGCCGGCGGGCTCGTCGGCGGCTGGCTCTACAAGACGCTGGGCGCCGACAGCTTTCCCAAGCCCAATATCGACGGCGATTGAGGATCGAACCGGCGGAGCGCTGCTCCGCCGGTTCTATTTGAGCAGATCGAGCGCGAAGGCGCGAACCTCGTCGGCGATGTCGGGCCGCTCGAGCGCGACCGCCAGATTGGCCTGGATATAGCCGGCCTTCGATCCGCAGTCGTAGCGCGCGCCGTCGAAGGTCACCGCGTGAAACGGCTGGTGGCCGATCATCGCCGCCATCGCGTCGGTCAGTTGAACCTCGCCGCCCGCGCCCTTTTCCTGATGTTCGAGCACGCGCATCACCTCGGGCTGGAGGATGTAGCGGCCGGAGATGATCAGGTTCGACGGTGCCTTGTCGACTGGCGGCTTTTCGACGAGGCCGGTGACTTCGGTCAGCGCGCCGTCGGCCTTGCCCGGCGCGATCACGCCATAGGCGGATACTTGCGCGCGCGGGACTTCGAGCACCGAGATCAGATTGCCGCCCACTTGGGCATAGGCGTCGACCATCTGCTTCATGCAGCCGGGCGATCCGTGCATGAACTCGTCGGGCAGGAAGATGGCGAAGGGCTCGTCGCCGACGATGGCGCGCGCGCACCAGATGGCATGGCCGAGCCCCATCGGTTCCTGCTGGCGGACATAGGCGCAATTGCCGGGGCCAAGCCGCGTCGGCGCGAGCACCGACAGATCCTTGCCGCGTTCCGACATCGTTTTTTCGAGCTCGAAAGCGATGTCGAAATGATCTTCGATCGCGCTCTTGCCGCGCCCGGTGACGAAGATCATCTGCTCGATCCCCGCCTCGCGCGCTTCGTCGACGGCATATTGGATCAGCGGCCGGTCGACGACGGGCAGCATTTCCTTGGGGATCGCCTTGGTCGCGGGAAGAAAGCGGGTGCCGAGGCCGGCGACGGGAAAGACGGCTTTGCGGATCGGTTTCATGCGCGCGGGCTTAGCGGGCTTTTATGAACAGGAAAAGACGCGGGGCTGGTCATTCGGCTGGCGAAACAATCAGCACGACGCGGCGATTGTCCTGCCGTCCCTCGGGCGTGCTGTTGGGCGAAAGCGGGATCGTTTCGCCGCGGCCGATGATCTGGTCGGCGGTAAAGCGCATGCCGTTCGCCTGCAGCGGCGCCGCGACGGTTTGCGCCCGCGCTTCCGACAAGGCCTGGTTATAGGCGCTCTTGCCTGTCGAATCGGTATGGCCCTCGACCCGCGCCGTGGTGATGCCGACCGCGATCAGGTGATGGGCAAGAGTCCCCAGCCGCTCGATCTGGTCGGGCTGCAGGCCGCTTTCGTTCGATGGGAAGAGCAGCCGCTCGTTGATGGTGAGCGTCCAGTCCTCGCCGGTTTCGACGAAACCTTCGGCCTGAAGCGCGGCAATCTGTTCGGGGCTGAACCCCTGCGGCGGTGGCAGGCTCTGGCAGGCTGCGAGCAGCGCCAGGACCGGGATCAGGAAAAGCTGCCGGAGGGAAAGGGGCAGGGGGTGGGTCACATTATCTCTCCGCTTCAATTCGGACGCTTGACGAGCTTGTCGGCATACATGGCGGCATCGGCGGCGGTCAGCAGGGTCCGCGCATCGGTGCCGTCGTCGGGATAGACCGCCGCGCCGACGCTGATGCCCAGCCGGTAATGCTGGCCGCCGGGCAGCGCGATCGGCTGCGAGACGCCGGTGCGGATGCGGTCGGCAAGGTCGCCGGGGTCGATCGCGCCGTCGAGCGGATCGATGATGACGATGAATTCGTCGCCGCCGATCCGCGCCGCGAAATCCTCGTTGCGCAGCGTGTCCTTGATCCGTTCCGACAGCGCGACAAGCACCGCGTCGCCTGCCGCGTGGCCATGATTGTCGTTCGCCGCCTTGAAATTATCGGCATCGATGAACAGCAAAGCGAAACGTCGGCCCTTTGCCTGCGCGGCCTGGATTCGCTGCCGCAACTGCTCGTCGAACGCGGCGCGATTGGGCATGGCGGTCAGCATGTCGTGCGAGGCGCGGTGGGCGAGCACCGCCTTTTCGCTTTCCATCGTGCCCTGCCAGCCCTGCAATTCGTCGAGCAGCGCGTTGATGTCGCCGCCCAGCCGGTCGAGTTCGACGATCCCCAGCGACTGGACGCGCTTGTCGAAGCGGCGGTGGAGGCGGACGTCGTGCGCGACGGTGGCGATCTCACCCAGCGGCTTCACCAACTCATATTCGAAACGGCGCGCGAGGATGATCGTGCCCAGGGCGGTGACGAGCAGGCAGCCGAGACCGGCGAGCGCGCCGATGCGGACATAGTCGATCAGCGTCGAACTGTCGCCCCACACCTCGATGCGCCCGATCACCGATCCGTTGCGCTGCACCGTCGCCGCGAAGGGGCGCGGAAAAAAGAGCCGGGTCAGAAATGGCGCCGGGTCGCCCTTAGGCGAGGCCCATTGGTAGAGCGGGCGCCCGCGATCGTCGACGAGCCGCAGTCGCGCGATGCCGGGAAGGCGCATCAGCGGCTCGAGCCCCTCGCGCGCCGCCTGCGGATCGTTGAACACCAGCGCGGGTTCGGCGCCATAGGCACCGAGCCGGGCCGCGAGTTCGATATTATGGTCGGCATAGCTGCGCAGCGTGGTGATCCCGGCGAGCAGGATCGTCAGCCCCGATAGCGCGACGGCGAAAAGCGTTATGCCGAAATGAAAGCGCGACAGCAGCTTTTGCAGCGTCGTCTTTTGCCGCGCCGTCCGGGCGCCTTCGCGGTCGGTCGGGCGGTCGGTCATCGCGCCTCTCCATCGTCGCTGCCGATTTTCAGCACGCGCGGATCGATGCGCAGCGGGCCGCGGCCGATGGCGTCGAGATTGACCGAAAAGCTGATCTTCCTCGGGCCGCTGCTCAGGCAGAACATGGCGCCAAAGCTGCAATCCGGATCGTCGTCGGTGATCGTCAGGACCGGGCGACCGCGCACCCAGGCGATCAGGCGCTGGCGGTCGGCGACGGGCATGCGGCCAAGGAAGATGATGTCGCAGTCGCCGCCGGTCGCCCCCGCCGCTGTGGCGCGGCGCACCGCGACCGTCCGTCCGCCCGGAAGCACCGGCCCGATCCGGTCGGTGAGGCGCGGCGCGCCGACGAGGCACAGGCCATGCGGCGCGGCGGGCGACGAAGCCGGCCAGCGCGCGTAGCTGATGATCCCGCCGATTATGCGATTAACGCCGTTGGTGATGCCTTCGGCGCTATTTTCGACGATCGTCTGGCTGGCGGCCTGAACAGCCATCTGCGGCGCCGTGAGCGACGATCCGATCAGAAGAAGCGAAACCAGCACCGTGCAGCGATCCCCAAAGGCGGTGGGGCTCATCCTGCCCCGGCGCGGGGGTGTCCGCTAGCCTAAAGTGCCGCAAAGTCAAGGAAACGTGACGTCATGCGGCCATCATGCAACAGTCGCCGAATCCTCCGCTCCGTCAGCTCGTGCGCAGCCGATCGGCAAAACCCTTGCGCAATTTGGCGAGCTTTGGGGGGATGGACGCCATGCAATAGGGATTGCGCTGGCCTTCACCCTCCCAATAGGCCTGGTGATAATCCTCGGCGGGATACCAGGCCGATGCGGGCTCGATCGTCGTGACGATCGGGGCAGGCCGATCGGCGCCCGCGCGCGCGATGCCGTCGTGCGCGGCGGCCTCCTGCTGCTCGTCGAGCGGAAAGATCGCGCTGCGATATTGGGTGCCGATATCATTGCCCTGGCGATTGAGCTGCGTCGGGTCGTGCGTGGCGAAAAACACGTCGAGCAGGTCGCCATAGGAAATCACCGCGGGATCATAGCTGATCCGGATCGCCTCGGCATGGCCGGTGTCGCCGCCGCATACCTGCTTGTAGGTCGGGTTGACGAGGGTGCCGCCGATATAGCCGCTTTCGACGCCGTCGACGCCGTCGAGCGACTGGAACACGGCCTCGGTGCACCAGAAGCAGCCGCCGGCCAGGATTGCGCTGTCACGGGTCATGGCATGTCCTTTGTTGGGGAAGGGGATGCGGTGTAGATAGGGCGGCGGCGGCGCTATTCCAAGGGTGGCGGGTCGGCGATCAGCGGCGGTTCGAGCGGTCGTCCGGCGGCGCGCGCGGCGTCGATCGCGCGCACTTCGGTGGCGATCGACGCGACCCGGTCGCGCCAGCGTGGATGGGTGCCGGCCTGGAACAACGGGCGCCCCTCGCGCTGGCCGAAGCGGGTCCAGAAGCGGATCGCCGCATGCGGGTCATAGCCCGCGCCCGCGAGCAGCCAGGCCGACAGCCGGTCGGCCTCGATCTCGGTCTGCTTGAACAGCCGCGCGTTGCGGCCGAATTGCTTGCCGAGCCCGCGATCGACCCCCGCGGCATCGAGCCGCGCGCGGTGGTGAAGGATATTGTGCGCCAGCTCGTGCGCGACCGCGGCGGCGAGTTCGTCGTCGCTGGCGGCGAAGCGGACGAGACCGCCGCTGACCACGACCAGCCGGCCATCGGCGGCACCCTCGGGACGGTCGCGCGCATCGACGCGAAAATCGCTCGCGCAGCCGGGGACGGGGGTGATCGCGACGGCCGGTCCCGCCGCGCCCGAAATCTTTGCGGCGGCGCGCGGTGGCAGCGCCGCGAACCGAGCTTCGACCGCGGCGATGCGCGCGAAGGGGTCGGCGTCTTCGCTGGCGGGAACGGCGGTGCCGTCGATCGTCAGCACCGGCGCCCCGACGTGCAGGCCGGCGCGGTCGGCGGGCGATCCCGGCGCGATCGCCGCGATGAAGGGCGCGTCGATATCGGCGGCGTGATAGGCGGCGAGGGCCTCGGCACGCCGCGCGCCGTCATAGAGGCGGGGGTCGCCCCAGATCCAGCCGAACTGCGGCTGCACCGCCGGGCACCAGGCGGCGTTGGCGGTGGTCAGGCGAAAGCCGATCGCCGCGACGCGCGCTTCGAGCGCCGCGAGTTCGGCATAGGGCGACGGCCCGGCGATCGATGCGATGGCCGCAGGCGGCAAAAGGAAGCCAAGCAGAATCGGGGCGAGGATGAGCAGCGGCCGCATCGCCGTCGCTTATCAAGCGCCGCCTGTCGCGGCCATGAATTTCGCTGCGTGCCCGGCTTTCGCCCCCTCTTGCCTATCGCCCGGCAAGCGCCGATAGGGCGGCCCCATGTCGCACGCCAATCCCCGCCCCGCAACGCTCGCCTGCTGGCTCTGGATCGTGGCCTTGCTCGTGATCGCCATCGTCGCCGTCGGCGGCATCACCCGCCTGACCGAATCGGGCCTGTCGATTACCGAATGGAAGCCGGTGTCGGGGATATTCCCGCCGTTCAGCGACGCGGCGTGGCAGGCCGCGTTCGAGAAATACAAGCAGATCCCCGAATATCGCGAGATCAACGCCGGCATGTCGCTCGCGGCGTTCAAGGGCATCTTCTTCTGGGAATGGCTGCACCGCGTCCTCGGCCGGCTGGTCGGGGTCGCGCTGCTCGTGCCGCTGGCCTATTATGCCTGGCGGCGCGCGATTCCGGCGGGCTATGGCTGGCGGCTCGTCGGGCTCGTGGCGCTCGTCGGACTGCAGGGCGCGATCGGCTGGTGGATGGTCGTCTCGGGTCTTGCCGACCGCACCGACGTCAGCCACTTCCGGCTCGCGACGCATCTGCTGACCGCGCTCTTCCTGCTCGTCGCGCTCGTCTGGACCGCGCGCGACTTTGCGGTGATGGCGCGCGATCCCGGCGCGCGCCGGGCGCGGCCGACCGGCGCGGCGATGCTGGTGATCGCGATCCTGTTCGTCCAGTTGATGCTCGGCGCCTGGGTCGCCGGGCTTAACGCCGGCTATGTCGCCAGCACCTGGCCGTCGATGAACGGCCGGTTCGTGCCCGAAGGCATCGACTGGTCGCACGGGGCCTGGTTTGCCTTCACCAACGACCCCTTCCTTGTCCATTTCCTCCATCGCTGGTGGTCGTGGGTCGCGGCCGTCGCGCTGCTGTTGCTGGCGCGGACGCTCGCGCGCCGCGGCGCGCGGATCGAGCCGAAGCTGCTGCTCGTCGTCGTCGCGGTGCAGATGACCCTCGGCATCCTGACCGTGGTGACCGGCGTGTCGATGGAGATCGCGGCGCTGCACCAGGTGACGGGCGCGATCCTCGTCGCGGTGACGGCGGCGGCGCTGCATCGACTGGGCCGCCCGGCCGCATGATCGGCACGGCGTTGCTGCTGCTCGCCGCGCAGCCCCTGCCGCCCGCGTCGCCGCCGGCGGCGCTCCTGACCGCCGCGCCGTCACGGTTTGCGCCGCCGACCGATCGGCCGATGGTCTATCGCGTCACCACGCGGCGGCTGGCGCGCGATGGAACGATGGCGAGCTATGCCTTGGTCTATGACCTCCAGTGGAGCCGGGCGGGCCGCGGCGTGCGGCTGGTCGCGATTCTGCGCGGGATCGAATCCGACGCGGCGCCCGACGTCGTGCGGGCGGTGACCGCAATGCTGCACCCACTGGTCGATCAGCCGATAAGCTATTTGATCGCCTCCGACGGTAGCGCCATCACGCTCGTCGATCCCGATGCCCTCTGGCAGCGCGTGCTCGGCCGGGCGCAGGACATGGGCGCGGCGGCGACGCGGGGCGAAGCGAAACAACTGGCGGGCCTGCTGGCCGCGCTGCCGCCGGCAGAGCGCGAAAAACTTGCCACGGCGGATGTTCGCGCGCTCGTCGCGGCGGCGAATCCGGCGATCGAGGAGGACGCTCCGGGTCTGTCCGTCGAGCAAAAGGGGGTCTTGCGCACCGTGACGAAATCCGAACGGGCCACGATCAAGGCCGGAGCGGGCGGGGCCGAACCGATCGGGATCGATACGACATGGACGATCGACACGACGACCGGACTGGTCATGAGCGAGCGCCGCCGGACCTGGATCGCCGCCGCTCATCCCGGCGAACGCAAGCTCGTCGAGGAGCGCATCCGGACGCTCGCCGCCGGCGAATAGGCGATAGGGTATTCTGATACCCGTCAGCAAAGCCGCTGCATAGTTGACTTTTTGTGCGTTCGGGGTCATTGGCCCGCTCCGAAGCGCCGCTTCGTTCCTTTTGGGGCGGCGGCGCGGTTTGTTTCGGGCGGCGGCTTTCCCATCGCCCTGGTCCCTATCTGTCAAGGAGGTCGCCATGATCAAGGCGCTGACCAAGACGACCGCATCGGCGAACGCCGCGACGGTCGAGAAGAAATGGGTGCTGATCGACGCCGACGGTCTGGTCGTGGGCCGCGTTGCGTCGATTATCGCCAACATCCTGCGCGGCAAGCACAAGCCGAGCTTTACCCCGCACGTCGATTGCGGTGACAATGTCATCGTCATCAATGCCGAGAAGGTGGCGTTCACCGGCAAGAAGATGGCCGACAAGCGCTATTACAAGCACACCGGCTATGCCGGCGGCATCAAGGAAACCAGCCCCCAGAAGATTTTGGAAGGCCGTTTCCCCGAGCGCGTGCTCGAAAAGGCCGTCGAGCGGATGATCCCGCGCGGCCCGCTCGGCCGTCAGCAGATGCGCAACCTGCGCATTTTCGCCGGCGCCGAACATCCGCATGAAGGGCAGAGTCCCGAAGTGATCGACGTCGCGTCGATGAACCGCAAGAACAAGGTGGGTGCATAATGGCTGACGAACAGACCATGACCGATCTCAAGGATCTCGCCGGTGCCGTTGAAGGCGCCGCCGTCGCTCCCCAGATCTCGACCGCGCCGCTGCGCGAAAAGATCGTCGACAAGCAGGGCCGCGCCTATGCGACCGGCCGCCGCAAGGACGCCGTCGCCCGCGTGTGGGTCAAGCCCGGCACGGGCAAGATCACCGTCAACGGCCGCGACCAGGAAGTCTATTTCGCGCGCCCGACGCTGCGCCTCGTCATCAACCAGCCGTTCGGCCTGACCGAACGCGTCGGCCAGTATGACGTGATCGCGACCGTCAAGGGCGGCGGCCTGTCGGGCCAGGCGGGCGCCGTTCTGCACGGCATCGCCCAGGCACTGACCCGCTTCGAGCCCGCGCTGCGCGGCGTCGTCAAGACGGCCGGCTTCCTGACCCGCGACAGCCGCGCGGTCGAGCGCAAGAAGTACGGCAAGGCGAAGGCCCGCCGCAGCTTCCAGTTCTCGAAGCGCTAACAGCTTTTTCCACCGACGGGTGGAGAAGGGGAAGGGCGGTCCGGCAACGGGCCGCCCTTTTTCCATGGGGAAACGGGGCGACTGGCGGTCCGCTTTGGGGTGGGGCGCGGCCATATAATGTCGTCATGCTGAACTTGTTTCAGCATCCATGGCCTGCGCTCACGTCCAGCGCCGCGCCGAAGGAGACGGCGGGCCATGGACCCTGAAACAAGTTCAGGGTGACGATGGTGGAGAGGTGGGCTTTTTGGTCGCTTCCGGCATTCCAACAGGGGGCTAGAGCAGGTCCAGGCTCCCCAGCATCAGCGCCTGCCGCGCCGGGCGTTCGGCCATGACCGCGAACATCTCGTCGCCGCGCGCCGTGCGCTCGACGCTCATCGATGCGAAGACCGCCATGAAATAGCCGCTGAGCGCGCCGGCGCGATAGTCGGACCAGAGGCCGGCTTCGTCGGGATCGATCCCGCGCGCGCGGAGCGCCGCGAGCCAATGGTCGAAGGCGGGGCGGTCGGCGGCGGCGCGCTCGACCGGGTCGGCGATGCTGGTGCCGACCAGATAGGCGAGATCGGCCGCGCCGCTGCCGCGCCCCAGCGTCTGCCAGTCGACGAGCCAGCAGCGCGCTCCGCCCGGCGCGAACAGGATATTGTCGATCCGAAGATCGCCGTGGACGATCGTCCGCGCCGCGGCCTGGCGCGCGAGATAGGCGTCGATCTTTTCGACGATCCCCGCACCCAGGTCGAGCACCTCGGGCGCGAGCCGGTCGGCATAGCGTTCGCGAAATCCGGTGTAGAATTGCGGGAAGAGCGCGCGGATCACATCGCCGTTGTCGCGCACGAGCCACGGCAGCGTATCGAGCCGCGGATCGTCCCAGAGCAGGGCGTGCAGCCCGGCGGCGGCATCGATGCACGGTGCAAGCCCGGCGAGACCGAGCCCGGCGAGTTGGTCGCCCTGCCGCGCGGGGGCGAGGTCGGACAGGATCAGCACGAAATCGACGTCGTCGTCGGCGATCTCGGCATGGTGGCAATGCGGCGCCGCGACTCCGCTTCCCGCCGCAAGCTCGCGATACCAGCTCACTTCCTTGACATAGGTGCCAGTGAGCTTGGCGATGCTGCGGCTCGCCTCGTCGTGGCTCGGGCATTTGGCGACGACCGTGGCGGGCACATCGACGTCGCCTGCCCAATTGCCCGCCCAATCGAGCGTCAGGCGGAAGCTGTCGCACATCTGGCCGGTGCCGACCTTGGCGACGCTGAATCCGCGCAGCGCATCGGGCGCCTGCCCCAGTTTTTCTGCCAGCCAGGCCGGACTCATCGCCGCGGGCGAGGTCGGGAAGCTCATGCGGCGGGGTCCATCAGGCCGGTCAGGCCGGTCGGGGCGTGCGGGCCGACGAACAATTGTTCGAGCACGCCGACGCCGCGATGCGTGCTGCCGCCGTCGGTAAGCTCGGCGGTGACGAGCGCCTGGATATGCATCGCGAGCGGATTGCCCCAGCCGCGTTCGGGTTCCGTCAGGCTGTCGTGCGCGACAGCCGGTTCGGGGCCATGGTCGAGGCCGTGGCTCCAGAGCGGATGGGTGTAGCCAAGTCCGCTCATCGCGAACACCGGGCCGGTCGGGTTCAGCACCAGCGAGCGGCCGCTGCCGAGGTCGGCGGTCATGCGCGCGATTCGCCGCGTTCCCGCCTGCCAATCGACCGCGAAGGTCGCGGCGTCGAAATGCTGCTCGTTCCCGCCCCCGGCTCCGCCGTCGCCGACGATCACCGCGCGGCGGTTCCACGGATGGCCCGCGCCATCGTCGTTGCTGTGGAAGAAAAGCGAGCGATCGCCGAAATTGCACGGCGTCCACAGCCAGAAGAATTGGTTGAAATTGCCTTGCGGAGGCGGTTGCGGCTCGCTCGCGCCGACCGGGCGGACGCCCCAGCTCCGGTCGCGCGTGCCCGCCCAGTCGCTCGCCGCGTCGATGCGCGCGCCGTCGACCGACAGCCAGCCCGACCAGCGCCCATTCTGGGTCATCCGCGTATAGTCCATGAACAGGCGCGTGCCGTTGCGGCGGATGAAGCGCGGCTCCTCGATCGGGAAATGGCGGCCGGTGAACATCAGTTCGGCGGCCAGCGGGCCATCATTGGCCGCGATGCGCAGCGTCACGACCTCCAACGGCATGTCGATGCTGAGCGCGATCGGGCCGACCGACAGGTCGAGCCGCTCGCCGCCCGAGCGGCGGCTGGCGCGCAGGTTATGCTGCACCCCGTCGACGATGACGCAAAAGCTTGCGTCGACGATGCCGAGCTGCGGATAGAATCCCATCGCCGCGGCAAAGAAGACCGACCCGTCGGGGCTGGTGCCGTTGAAGAAATAGCGGTCGTAGAAGTTGCGGTCGGTGCCCGCGAACGCAATCGGCTCGCTGGTCTGATGCAACGGAAAATCATCGCCTTTTGTCAGCATCGTCTCTCATCCCGTTTTTTATTGCAACGTAACGGGATAAGGCGCGGCGTCAATGCTCTGCCGGCGCGTTCCAAGCTTCATCTTGTTCGCTGCGGCGCAGCCCTGTAGGGCGCGGGGCCTGTGACGGGGCGCGAAGTCAAAGGACGGCGTTTGATCAAATTCATCATCGTGGCGGTGCTTCTGCTGCTGCTGTTCGGCGGCGGCACGAAAATGATCGTCGCGGGCGGCGCCAAATCGCTCGACATGGCCGACCGGCTGCTCGGCTCGGGCGGCGGGGCGCGGCTGCTGCTGGCCGGCCAGCTCTATGGCAACGGCCCGCGCCAGTCGCTCGACATCTGGGTGCCCGAACAGGCGCGCGAAGGCGACAGGTTGCCGGTGATCATCTTCTTCTATGGCGGCGGCTGGAGCAGCGGGGCGCGCGAAAGCTATGGCTTCGTCGGCCGCGCGCTCGCGCAAAAGGGCTTCGTCGTCGTCATCCCCGACTATCGCCTGACGCCCAAGGCGCATTGGCCCGATTTCCTGAAGGACAGCGCCGCCGCCGTCGCCTGGACGCATCGGCATATCGGCGGCCTTGCGGGCGATCCCGATCGGATCGCGCTGATGGGCCATTCGGCGGGCGCCTATAATGCGGTGATGCTGGCGCTCGATCCGCAATGGCTGCGCGCCGCGAACAGCGATCCGTCGATCCTTCGCGGGGTCGCGGGGCTGGCCGGTCCCTATGATTTCCTGCCGATGGAAAAGGGCGGGCTCGCCGAAAAGGCGATGGGCAAGGTGAAGCCGGCGGAAAAGACGCAGCCGATCGCTTATGCGCGCGGCGACGCGCCGCCGCTGTGGCTGGCGAGCGGCGAGGAGGATGCGACGGTGCGCCCGCGCAACAGCCAGAATCTGGCCGCCGCAATCGAAAAGGCGGGCGGTTCGGCCAGCTTGCGCCTCTATCCGGGCATCGGGCACAGCGGCATCGTCATGGCGCTGTCGGGGCCTTTTCGCTCGCGCGGGCCGGTGCTTGAGGAGGCGAGCGATTTCCTGCGCGGGGTGACCGGGCGGCGGGTCGCCGCGGTCCGCGAGGCTGCGCCATGACGATCGCCGCGATCGTGATGGCGGGCAGCCGCCCCGGCCCCGATCCACTGCTGACCGGCAGCGGGGCGTCGACCAAGGCGTTGTTGCCGGTCGCGGGGCAGCCGATGCTCGTCCATGTCGTGCGCGCGCTGCGTGCTTCGCCGCTTGTCGGGCCGATCACCCTGCTCGCGCAGAATAGCGCCGAGCTGGCGGCGGAGCCGGGCCTTGCGGGTCTCGCCGACCTGCATTTTTCGGATTCGGGGCAGGGGATCAGCAGTTCGCTCGCCGCCGCGCTGCCCGACGACGACGCGCCGGTGCTGGTGACGACCGCCGACAATGTCCTGCTCACGCCTTCGATAATCGCCGAGTTTCTGGTCGGGGCCGAGGATAGCGACGTCGCGGTGGCGATGGTCGAACGGCGGGTGCTGCTCGCGCGCTATCCCGAATCGCAGCGCACCTGGCTGAAATTTCGCGGCGGCTGGTGGTCGGGCGCGAACCTGTTCCGCCTGCGCGGGCGCCGGGTGCTGCCCTTGCTCGACTTCTGGGGGCGGATCGAGCGCGACCGCAAGAAGGGGCTGAAAATCATCGCCGCCTTCGGCCCATGGCTGCTGCTCGGCGCGGTGCTGCGGCTGTTCACCATCCAGCAGGGTATCGCGCGTGCCGGGCTGCGTTTCGGCCTGGAGGCGCGGGTGGTGCCGATGTCGGAGGGCGAAGCGTGCATCGACGCCGACAAGCCCGCCGATATCGTGCTGATCGAGAGGATCATGGCGGGGCGGAACGCAAGCTGATCGTCATTGCGAGCGCAGCGAAGCAATCTCCAGCTATCGATGCGGCGCGATGATAGCTGGAGATTGCTTCGCTGCGCTCGCAATGACGGCAGGCGTCAGGCCTCCGCCAACGCCGCATCCACTGCCGCGATTGCCAGCGCCAATTCCTCCTCATAGGGAATCGTCGCGTCGATATCGACGATCGGGGCGCCATGGAACGTCAGCAGCGGCACCGTATCGACCTTGCGCGTGATCAGCGCGCGGTCATGGTCGGGCTTGCGCGCCATCACCGTGTCGACATCGACGTGCAGCCGAATGACGAGCGTCGGGACATAGGTCGCCATGGCGGCATAAAGCGCGCGCTCCTCGGCCTGCATCGCCGCGAGGCGCGCATGGGTCGCGCGGCCGGCGAGGATCGGGCCGTCGTGGAGGCCAGGCACCTCGATCTGCGGATAGCGGTCGGTGACGATCGTCACGCCCGCGCGGCGGCGACCCAGCAGGTGCTCGAATTTTGCGCGGCGCTTCTTCGATTTGTTCAGCGCATAGCGCGCCGCGAGCCGGCCGGGGATCGGTTCATCGGGCTCGCGCAGCCGGTCGGCGATGCGGTCGAGGAAGCGGTGCAGCGGCGGGCCGATGATCGGCCAGCGCCCGATGCGCCGCCCCTGTTCGCCCGAGCCGAGGCCGAGATAGCCGCTCTCGGCCTGCCGCGTCTTTTGCACATGCGCGAGCAGATCCGCCGACAGGGTCGACTTGCCCGACCCGTCGCTGCCGACGACAGCAATAAGGGGAGCGAGCCCGCCCCCCATCAGTTCAGCTCAATTCCTTGAAAAAGCCGACCATCTTCAGCCCGCCGATGACGAAGCGGACGACGACGAGCGCGCCGAAGGCATAGACCCAGTTCCACTGCTGAGCGGTCAGCGCGTCGAAGTTGAAGTCCATTCGCGCGAACCAGGTCAGGAACACCGTCGTCGCGAGGAGGAACAGCTTGTTCTGCTCGCGCCAGATCATGCGCTTCCACCAGAAGGAATATTTGGGTTTCACCCAGCCCGACAGGCGCGGGAGGAGCGCGGGGACGTCCTTCGCCCATTCGGCGTGCGCCGCGCCGAACTTTTCGCGCAGATATTCTTCCTCATAGATCGAGATGCGCTCGTAGATCAGGACGCCAAGCAGGAAGACGATGGCGCCGAACACCCAGCTTCCCGACAGCATCGCGAGGCCGGTGAAATTGAGGATGCGGCCGACATAGAGCGGGTTGCGCACCAAGCTGTAGGGGCCGGTGGTGTTGAGCTCGCTCGCCTCGGCGGCGACCTTGGCGCGGCCCGAGGTGCCGAGCGCGGCCCAGCCGCTGGTAAAGACGCGGACGATCGCGCCCGCGCTGGCGACGCCGAGCGACAGCCAGAACCAGGCGCAGTCGGCGCTTGCGGTCTGGAACGGACCCCAGTCCTTGGCGCACCAGGCGATCAGCACCGAGATGGCGATGGTGATGTAGATATAGGTGCCGCGAATGAAAAAAAGGCGCTTGCCGCTGCGGGCGAGTTCTTGCTGATACATTGGATTTCCGCCTGTTGGCCGCATCGCGCGGCAATTACGTGGCGTCTCCTCTAACCGATTTTGCGGCCAAATTAAGACCGAAACTACACGAGACGCAGCTTGCGAGCCGTCTTGCCCAGCGAGGCGCGGTCGGCGTGGGGCAGCGCGAAGCGCAGCGACGACCAGATCGCGCCCGCGGCGATCAGCGCGATCAGCGGCAGGGCGGCGGCGTCGGGCAGGCCGCTGACGAGCAGCGCGAGCCCGCCCGCCGCGATCGTGATCGCGAGGCCGCGCAGCGCCACTTTCGGGAATCGATGGTCGAAAGGATGCAGCCGCTCGCCCGTCGCAAGCTGGAGCATCGGAATGCCCGCCATCACGACGAGCCCGATCGACATGGCAAGCGTAACCCCGGTCAGCGCGTCGAGATGGCCGAGGATCAGCCAGCCGGCGGCGATTGCGACGACCACCCCGACGATGCTGGCGGTAAGCTGGTGGCGGAAGGCCGCGACGACCTGGAGCACCGGCATCGAGATGCCGAGCACCGCCTCGAGCGCGCGCGCGAAGAGCAGGATGATCACCGCCGCCTGCGCGACATGCGCCTGCGCCCCGAACAGCCCGAGCAGCGACGAACTGCCCGCCGCGAGCACCGCCGCGAGCGGCAATGCGATCGCCGAAATGAGGCGCGTCGCATAAGCATAGATGTCGGCGACCTGCGCGCGGTCCTCGCGCTCGGCGCTGGCGGCCAGCGGCGCCATCACATAGACGAAGGCGATGCGAACGAGCTGGACGACGCTCGACAGCTTGCGCGCGATCGTGAACAGGCCTGCCGCCGCCGCGCCCGCCGCGCCGGGGAGCAGCAGGTTGAGGATCAGCGCCGGCGCGTCACCGAACAGCCGCGCGATGATGTTCGACGGCAGGATCGACAGCCCGGCCCAAAAGGTGTTGCGCTCGACATCGCTGCCGCGCCCGCCGCGGAACAGATCGGCGAAATGATAATAGCGGGCGAGCAGGCGGACGCAGAGGATGGCGGTGATGCCGAGCGAGCAGAGATGCGCGATGAACAGTCCCTTGAGCCCGAGCCCGCCGGCGAAGAACAGACCCGCGAACACCAGCCGCATGATCTGTTCCCAGACGATCCGCAGGCGGATTTCGGCGCCGAACACCATCCGCGCGCGCATCGCCGAGGTCGCGATCTCGACGAAGGCCCAGAGCGGCAGCGCCCAGGCGAAAAGCTGGATCGCGGGCACGACGAGCGGCCGGTCATGCTCGGCGACGTTGAGGAAGGGCGCAAGCTCGGCGGCGAAGGCCGCGACCAGCGCCGCGACGACCAGGCACGGTCCGATCCCGAACAGCATCGCGGTGCGCAGCGCCCCCGCGGCTTCGGCGTCGCTCGCCGATTGCGGCACGGTGCGCTGCATCGCGCTCGTCATGCCCATGTCGAAGATATTCTCGAGCAGGTTGATCGTCGCCCACAGCACCGCATAGAGGCCATAGCCCGCGAGCCCGAACATCAGGACATAGAGCGGCTGCGCGACGATCTCGACCACCGCGCCCAGCCGCGCGAGCACCGTCGTGCCGAGCCCCTTTGCGACGCTGCGGCTGGTAACGGTGGGTTGGGCGGTCTCTTCGTTCATCGGGTGCGGCCGTAGCACTATTCATGGCAAAAAAAAGCCATGTGCTCCCGCCTTTGCGGGGATACACGCCTTGAAAATGAGGCCCAAATGTGCGCCATCACCCCTTGCCGACTCTGCCCAATGGGTCTAGTCCGACCCGCGATTGCACATAGGGGAATCTGCGCCATGGCCGAATTTCGTCTGCCCAAGAACAGCCGTATCCAAAAGGGCGGCACGGTCCACAAGGCCGAGGGCGCGGCGAACGTCAAGACGTTCAAAGTCTATCGCTATAATCCCGACAGCGGCGAGAACCCGCGTTTCGACACATTCGAGATCGATACCGATACATGCGGCCCGATGGTGCTCGACGCGCTGATCAAGATGAAGGGCGAGCAGGACAGCAGCCTGACCTTCCGCCGCTCGTGCCGTGAGGGCATTTGCGGCAGTTGTTCGATGAACATGAACGGCAAGAACGGCCTCGCCTGCACCACCGCGATCGAGGATCTGAAGGGCGACATCCAGATCACCCCGCTGCCGCATATGGAAGTCATCAAGGATCTGGTCCCCGACTTCACCCATTTCTACGCGCAATATGCGTCGATCGAGCCGTGGCTGAAGACCAAGACGCCGACGCCGAGCGGCAAGGAACGCCTCCAGTCGCCCGCCGAGCGCGAAAAGCTCGACGGGCTTTACGAGTGCATCCTGTGCGCCTGCTGCTCGACGAGCTGCCCCAGCTATTGGTGGAACAGCGACAAGTTCCTTGGCCCGGCGATCCTGCTCCAGGCCTATCGCTGGCTCGCCGACAGCCGCGACGAATATACCGGCGAGCGCCTCGACGAGTTGGAAGACCCGTTCCGCCTCTATCGCTGCCACACGATCATGAACTGCGCCAATGCGTGTCCGAAGGGCCTGAACCCCGCGCGCGCGATCGCCGAGATCAAGAAGCTCGAGGCCGAACGCCAGGTCTGAGCGCCGGGTTTGATGGGGGCCTGACCCGCATCGACCGATATTTCCGCTTGCGTCGCCGGGCTGCACACGCTTGAGCCGATGTGCGCGCCAGGCGCGCGCGGCAGGACGGATAGTGCACAGCATGAACGACGGGATCGAGGAACCGAAGCGGCGCGAGAATTTCAGCGCCGAGGAATTGGCCGACGGCTGGGTCAGTTGGAATCTCAAGGATCCGAGCCGCTTCAACGCCTTCATCGAGCCGCTGTCGGTTCGTGTCGAGCGGCCGACCGAGGATGGCCGCCCGCGCGCCCGCGTCCGCATGTCGCCGGAACGCAAGCACAGCAACCTTGGCGATAATGTCCATGGCGCGGTGACGCTGGCGCTCGTCGATATCGCGCTGTTTGCCGCCTCGCACCAGTTTGGCGCGCTCGACGCGGGACATTCGGTGACGCTCGACCTGTCGACCCAGTTCGTCGGCGCGGGGCGCGTCGGCGAGCCGCTCGATGCCGTCGTCGAGCTGGTCCGCGAAACCGGTCGGCTGATCTTCCTGCGCGGACTTGTCGTGCAGGGGAAGGACGACAGTCATATCGTCCTGACCTTTGCCGGGACGATCCGCAAGGCGAGCCGGAAATGATCACTGTTCTCGCGGCCTATGACGCGCTTGTCGCGGGCGGCGAACTTCGGCCCGATCCCGAGCAGCGCGCCGCCGCCGAGCGGCTGAACGCCTTGCAGGAAGCGCTCGAAGCCGCGCCGCCGCGCGGCAGCCTGCTCTGGCGCATCGCGGGCCGCAAGCCGGAAGCGCCGCGCGGCGTCTATCTGTGGGGTGCGGTCGGGCGCGGCAAGTCGATGCTGATGGACCTGTTCTACGACCAGCTTCACATCCAGCGAAAGCGGCGGGTCCATTTCCACGCCTTCATGCAGGAGGTCCACGCGCAGATGCGCGAGGTGCGCAAGACCGAGAGCGGCGACCCGATCCCGCAGGTCGCATCGGCGCTCGTCGAAAATATCCGCTGCCTCGCCTTCGACGAGATGGTCGTGAACAACAGCGCCGACGCGATGATCCTCTCGCGCCTGTTCACCGCATTGATCGACCGCGGCGTCACCGTCGTCGCGACGTCGAACCGGCCGCCGAGCGACCTTTACAAGGACGGGCTCAACCGCGAACATTTCCTGCCCTTCATCGCGCTCGTCGAGGCAAAGCTCGACGTGATGGGGCTCAACGGGCCGACCGATTACCGCCGCCACCGGCTCGGCGACGGCCAGCGCTGGTTCGTCCCCGCCGACGATAGCGCGAGCGCGGCGCTGTCGGCCGCCTTCTTCCGCCTCACCGACTATCCGCCCGAGGATCGCGCGCATGTCCCGACGCTCGATCTCGACGTCGGCGGCGGGCGCCTGCTGCACGTTCCCAAGGCCTTGAAAGGCGTCGCGGTCTTTTCGTTCAAGCGATTGTGCGGCGAGGCGCGCGGGGCGGCCGACTATCTGGCCGTCGCGCGCCATTTCCACAGCGTGATCATCGTCGGTATCCCGCGCATGGGCCCCGAAAACCGCAACGAGGCGGCGCGCTTCGTGACGCTGATCGACGCGCTCTACGAATATAAGGTCAAGCTGCTCGCCAGCGCGGCGGCGGCGCCCGACGCGCTGTATGTCGCGGGCGACGGCGCGTTCGAGTTCGAGCGCACGGCAAGCCGGCTCGCCGAAATGCAGTCCGACGATTATCTGGCGCTCGGCCACGGCCAGGACGACGCGAACGGGTGACGCTGCTGTCGCAAGGCGATCGCGCGGCCCGGTGTGGAGCTTTGCATTTGGGTTTGTTGTTATTGCGAACTATTTGCAAAGAAAGGCGGTTTTTCGCCTTTTTGGCGGTTGTTTCCTTAGGGGAATCGGCGTAGGGGCGTCGCCAGTCTTGGGACCGGAACGGGGCGTAGAGCCCGTGCCCCCGTCGGTCCGTGAACCTTTGCCGGGCTTGCCAGGAAGGGAGTGCCGCGCGCCATGGGACGCAAGAAGATCGCATTGATCGGAGCCGGGAATATCGGCGGGACGCTGGCGCTGCTCGCCGCACAAAAGGAACTCGGCGACGTCGTCCTGTTCGACGTGGTCGAAGGCGTGCCGCAGGGCAAAGCGCTCGACCTGTCGCAGGTCGGCCCGGTCCAGGGCTTTGACGCAAAGATCACCGGCACCAACGATTATGCCGACATCGCCGGCGCCGACGTCATCATCGTCACCGCCGGGGTCGCCCGCAAGCCGGGGATGAGCCGCGACGATCTGCTCGGCATCAACCTCAAGGTCATGAAGGCCGTCGGCGAAGGCATCAAGGCCAACGCCCCCGACGCTTTCGTCATCTGTATCACCAATCCGCTCGACGCGATGGTGTGGGCGCTGCGCGAATTCTCGGGCCTGCCGCACAACAAGGTCGTCGGCATGGCCGGCGTGCTCGATTCGGCGCGCTTCAGCCACTTCATCGCCGACGAATTCGCGGTGTCGGTGAAGGACGTGAACACCTTCGTCCTCGGCGGTCATGGCGACACGATGGTCCCCGTCGTCCGTTACTCGACGATCAACGGCATCCCCGTTCCTGATCTGGTCAAGATGGGCCTGTCGACGCAGGACAAGATCGACGCGATCGTCAAGCGCACCCGTGGCGGCGGCGGCGAGATCGTTGCGCTGCTCGGCACCGGTTCGGCCTTCTATGCCCCCGCTGCGAGCGGCATCGCGATGGCCGAAGCCTATCTCGGCGACCAGAAGCGCGTCCTGCCCTGCGCCGCTTATGTCGATGGCCAATATGGCGTCGACGGCCTCTATGTCGGCGTGCCGGTGCAGATCGGCGCGGGCGGCGTCGAGAAGGTCGTCGAGATCGCGCTCGACGACGCCGACAAGGCGGGGCTTCAGGTCTCGGTCGATGCGGTCAAGGAACTGCTCGAGGCGTGCAAGGCGCTGGATTCCAGCCTCGCTTAAAAGAGTTTGTGCCCCCGCGAAGGCGGGGGTCCATCACCCGCGCTCGCGAAATGGGGCGGCGGGTGAACCAAATGTCTGGAGATGGGCCCCTACCTCCGCAGGGGCGCAGGAAATGGAACGAAACGCATGAGCATCCTCATCGACAAGAATACCAAGGTCATCACCCAGGGGATGACCGGCGCCACCGGCACCTTCCACACCGAACAGGCGCTCGCCTATGGCACGAAGATGGTTGGCGGCGTGACGCCGGGCAAGGGCGGCACGACGCATATCGGCCTGCCGAACTTCAACACCGTCGAAGAGGCGAAGGCCGCGACCGGTGCGACCGCGAGCTGCATCTATGTGCCGCCGCCGTTCGCCGCCGATTCGATCCTCGAGGCGATCGACGCCGAGATGGAATTGATCGTCTGCATCACCGAAGGCATTCCGGTGCTCGACATGGTCAAGGTGAAGCGCGCGCTGTCGGGCTCGAAATCGCGGCTGATCGGCCCGAACTGCCCCGGCGTGCTGACCCCCGACGAATGCAAGATCGGCATCATGCCGGGCAGCATCTTCAAGAAGGGCAGCGTCGGCGTCGTCTCGCGCTCGGGTACGCTGACCTATGAGGCGGTGTTCCAGACCACGAACGTCGGGCTGGGTCAGACCACCGCGGTCGGCATCGGCGGCGATCCCGTCAACGGCACCAATTTCATCGACGTCCTCGAACTCTTCCTGGCGGACGACGCCACCAAGTCGATCATCATGATCGGCGAAATCGGCGGCGACGCCGAGGAGCAGGCGGCGCAATTCCTGATCGACGAAGCCAAGCGCGGCCGTAAAAAGCCGATGGCCGGCTTCATCGCGGGCCGCACCGCGCCTCCGGGCCGCCGCATGGGCCATGCCGGTGCGATCGTTTCGGGTGGCAAGGGCGACGCCGAAAGCAAGATCGCGGCGATGGAAGCCGCGGGCATCGCCGTGTCGGCGAGCCCGTCGGAACTGGGGACGACGCTGGCCGAGGTGCTGAAGGAGCGCGTTTGATCTTAGCGACATCGCTCTTTCTCGCGCCCCTGCGAAGGCAGGGGCCCATCACCCGACCGGGCGATGAATGAAGAGCGGCGCAGTCTATATCATGGCGAACCGCAAGAACGGCGCCATCTATACCGGGTCGACATCGAAGTTGGTGCAGCGCGTTTATCAGCACCGCGAGATGTTGGTCGAGGGTTTTACGAAGACCCATGGCTGCGTGCTTCTGGTTTGGTTTGAAGCGCATGAGGATTTGCAGGAAGCGCGCAGGCGTGAGCTGCAAATCAAGCGATGGAAGCGAAGTTGGAAGGTACGGATGGTCGAGGAAACGAATCCCGATTGGCGAGATTTGTGGGTCGAGATTCAGGGATAATGAAGATCGGCCCGGTCGGCACCTTATCCGACCTTTGGATGATGGGCCCCTGCCTTCGCAGGGGCACGAGCGGTGTATTTTATAATGCGAGCGAGTTGAGACAATGAACCTCGAACGACAGAGCTTTGACATCGACGAGCCGCAGGCCGGCCCGAGCTGGGCGCCGAAGAACTGGCCGCCGATCGACAGCGACGACCTGACCGCCGCGCTTGACCCGCAGCAGATGCAGGTCGCGGTCAAGGCGGCCGCGGCCAAGGCGGGGGCGCCCTTGTCGGATGCCGAGGTCGAGCGCGCGGCCGATGATTCGATCCGCGCGATGATGCTGATCCGCACCTATCGCGTGCGCGGTCACCTTGCCGCCAAGCTCGATCCGCTGGGGCTCAGCACGCGCGAGCTGCCGGGGGACCTGACCCCCGAATATCATGGCTTTACCGGCGCCGCGCTCGACCGGCCGGTGTGGATCGGCGGCACGCTGGGGGTCGAGAAGGCGACGATTCGCGAGATTGTGGCGATCCTTCAGGCCAATTATTGCGGCCATGTCGGCCTCGAATATATGCACATCGCCGACATCGTCGAGCGCCAGTTCCTGCAGGAACGGATGGAAGGCGCCGACAAGATCATCGAATTTTCGGTCGAGGGCAAACGCGCCATCCTGAACAAGGTGATCCAGGCCGAGGAGTGGGAGAAATTTCTCGCGCGCAAATATGTCGGCACCAAGCGCTTTGGCCTTGATGGCGGCGAATCGATGATCCCGGCGATGGAATCGATCATCAAATATGGCGGCCAATATGGCGTGAAGGAAATCGTCTATGGCATGGCGCATCGCGGGCGCCTCAACATGCTCGCGAACGTCATGGCAAAGCCGTACAAGGTGATCTTCCACGAATTTTCGGGCGGCAGCGCCAACCCCGACGATGTCGGCGGCTCGGGCGACGTCAAATATCACCTCGGCACCTCGACCGACCGCGAGTTCGACGGCATTTCGGTCCATATGTCGCTCGTCCCCAACCCCTCGCACCTCGAGGCGGTCGACCCGGTCGTGCTCGGCAAGGTGCGCGCGCAGCAGGTGGTGCGCGACGACCTCGGCAAGCATGAGCAGGTGCTTCCCGTCCTGATCCACGGCGACGCGGCCTTCGCGGGGCAGGGGATTGTCTGGGAATGCCTGGGTTTCTCGGGGATTCGCGGATATAATACCGGCGGCTGTATTCATTTCATCGTCAACAACCAGATCGGCTTTACCACCAGCCCGCAATTCGCGCGCTCGTCGCCCTATCCGTCGGACGTCGCCAAGGGCGTGATGGCGCCGATCCTGCACGTCAACGGCGACGATCCCGAAGCGGTGACCTTTGCGTGCAAGCTCGCGATCGATTTCCGCCAGCGCTTCAAGCGCGACGTCGTCATCGACATGTGGTGCTATCGCCGCTTCGGTCACAATGAAGGCGACGAGCCGTCGTTCACCCAGCCGCTGATGTACGCCAGCATCCGCCAGCATCCGCCGGTGTCGCAGCTCTGCGCCGCGAAGCTCGAGGGCGAGGGGGTGATCGACGCCGGCTGGGCCGACATGCGCCGCGGCGAGTTCGTCGCGCACCTCGAGGAAGAATTCGAGGGCGCGAAAAGCTACAAGCCGAACAAGGCCGACTGGTTCGCGGGCCGCTGGTCGGGGCTGCACGCCCCCGCCGACCATGAAAATGCGCGCCGCAACATCGCGACGGGCGTTTCGGACAAATTGTTCGACGCGATCGGCCGTACGATGACGACGATTCCCGCGGACCTGGAGGTCCACAAGACGCTGCGCCGCGTCATCGATGCGCGCGCCGCGATGTTCGCCGACAAGGGCGATGGCGAGGTGTTCGACTGGGCGACCGCCGAACAACTCGCCTTCGGCACGTTGCTCAGCGAAGGCTATCAGGTGCGCCTGTCGGGCCAGGATTCGGGACGCGGCACCTTCAGCCAGCGCCACGCGGTCTGGGTCGACCAGAAAGACGAGCATAAATATGTCCCGCTGACGACCGTCCCGCACGGCCGGTTCGAGGTGCTCGACAGTCCCTTGAGCGAATATGGCGTGCTCGGTTTCGAATATGGCTATGCGATGGCCGACCCGAAAAGCCTCGTGCTCTGGGAAGCGCAGTTCGGCGATTTCGCCAACGGCGCGCAGATCATGATCGACCAGTTCATCGCCGCGGGCGAGGCCAAGTGGCTGCGCGCCAACGGCCTCGTGCTGCTGCTCCCGCACGGTTATGAGGGGCAGGGGCCCGAGCATAGCTCGGCGCGCCTCGAACGCTTCCTGCAGCTATGCGCGGGCGACAATATCCAGGTGTGCAATATCTCGACCCCGTCGAACTATTTCCACGTCCTGCGCCGGCAGATGCTGCGCCCGTTCCGCAAGCCGCTGATCATCATGACCCCCAAGTCGCTGCTCCGCCACAAGCTGGCGGTGTCGCAGCGTAGCGACTTCATCGGCGACGCGCATTTCCGCCGCATCATGTCGGACCGCACCCCGCCCGAGGACGCGAAGGTCAAGCGCGTCGTCCTCTGTTCGGGCAAGGTCGGCTATGACCTGATGGAAGCGCGCGATGCCGCGGGGCTGACCGACACGACGGTGATCCGCATCGAGCAAATCTATCCCTTCCCCGGCGAGGCGCTGGCCATCCGCCTGAAACGGATGAAGAATCTCGAGGAAATCGTCTGGGCGCAGGAAGAGCCGCGCAATAATGGTAGCTGGTTCTTTGTCGAGCCGTTGATCGAGGAATCGCTCGCGGAAACCGGCCACAAGGGCATGCGCGCCCGCTACGCCGGCCGCGCCGCCGCGGCGTCGCCCGCGACCGGGCTGATGAGCCGCCACCAGACCGAACAATCGGCGCTCGTCGCCGACGCGCTCGGCCTGTCGGTCAGGGCTGAAATACGCCGGGCGAAAAACAAGGCATAGGATATCGGGATGGTCGCCCGCGAAGGCGGAGGCTATCTTCCACCATTTGACGATGGACCCCCGCCTTCGCGGGGGAACAAAGAAGAGAAGAAGCGATGAGCACCGAAGTTAAAGTCCCCACGCTGGGCGAGAGCGTCACCGAAGCGACGATCGGCGAATGGCTGAAACAGCCGGGCGAGCCCGTCGCGATGGACGAACCGATCGCGAGCCTTGAAACCGACAAGGTCGCGGTCGAAGTCCCGTCGCCGGTCGCCGGCGTGATGGGCCAGCAGGTCGTCGCGGTCGGCGAAACGGTCAATGTCGGCGCGGTGATCGCGACGATCGAGGCGGGGGATGGCAAGGCCACGGCGCCGACGCCCGCGCCCGCCGCCAAGGAAGCCGCCGCCCCGACGCCCGCCGCCCCGACGGCTCCGGCTCCGGTCGAAGACAGCGGCGACGGCGTCACGACGCTGTCGCCCGCGGTCCGCCGCCTGGTGCTCGAACATGGCGTCGATCCGACCCGGATCAAGGGCAGCGGCAAGGACGGCCGCCTGACCAAGGAAGATGTGCTCGCCGCCGCCAACGCAGCGCCCGAAGCCGCGCCCGTTCCGGCGGCGGCCCCCGCGCCGACCCCCGCCGCGAATGGCGCACCGGGCCGCCGCGAGGAGCGGGTCAAGATGACGCGCATGCGCCAGACGATCGCCAAGCGGCTGAAATCGGCGCAGGAAACCGCGGCGATGCTGACGACGTTCAATGACGTCGATATGTCGGCGGTGATCGCGACACGCGACAAATATCGCGAGAGCTTCGAGAAGAAGCATGGCGTGCGGCTTGGCTTCATGAGCTTTTTCACCAAGGCGGTCGCGCTCGCGGCGCACGACATCCCGTCGGTCAACGGCCGGATCGACGGCGACGAGATCGTCTATTATGATTATCTCGACGTCTCGATCGCGGTCAGCGCGCCGAACGGCCTGGTCGTGCCGATCGTCCGCAACGCCGAAAGCCTGTCCTTCGCGGGGATCGAAAAAGCGATCGCCGACCTCGGCAAGCGCGCCAAGGAAGGCACGCTGACGATGGACGACATGACCGGCGGCACCTTCACCATCTCGAACGGCGGCGTCTTCGGCGGCCTGATGTCGACCCCGATCATCAACCCGCCGCAGTCGGCGGTGCTCGGCCTCCACCGCATCGAAGACCGCCCGGTCGTGCGCGACGGCGAGATCGTGATCCGTCCGATGATGTATCTGGCGCTCAGCTATGACCATCGGCTGGTCGACGGCCGCGAGGCGGTGACCTTCCTGAAGACGATCAAGGAAGCGATCGAGGACCCGACGCGGCTGCTGATCGATCTATGATATTATGTGCTCCTGCGAACGCAGGAGCCTAGGGTAGGAATGCAATGTTGGTGCAACCGAACCCTGGGTTCCTGCTCCCGCAGGAACGCGGGAGATTGAGGTGAACAAACCCGGCTATCTTTATTTGATGGCCAGTCGCCGGAACGGGACGACGTATCTGGGTGTGACCAGCGATCTTCTGAAACGGGTTTGGCAGCATCGCAACGAAGTGATCGATAGCTTCAGCAAGAAATATGGTTGTACGCTACTGGTCTGGTATGAAGCGTTTGATGACATCCAGCAGGCGCGTCAGCGCGAACTGCAGATGAAGAAATGGAAACGGGCGTGGAAGGTTGAACTGATCGAGCGGGATAATCCACAGTGGCTGGATTTGTTCGACAGGCTATCGCTTTGACACCCTGGGTTCCTGCTTTCGCAGGAACGCATATGGAGTGAGTTATGGCTGATTACGACTATGACGTCCTTGTCATCGGTGCCGGTCCCGGCGGTTATGTCGCGGCGATCCGCGCGGCGCAGCTCGGGCTCAAGACCGCGTGCGCCGAAGGGCGCGAGACGCTGGGCGGCACCTGCCTCAACGTCGGCTGCATCCCTTCGAAGGCGATGCTCCACGCGTCCGAATATTATGAGGCGGCGGCTGGCGGCGCGATGGCGGCGATGGGCATCAAGGTGAAGCCCGAACTAGACCTGCCCACCATGCACGGCCAGCGCAAGGATGCGGTCAAGGGTCTGACCGGCGGGATCGAATTCCTGTTCAAGAAGAACAAGATCGATTGGCTGAAAGGTTATGCCAAATTCACCGCCGCCGACACCGTCGAGGTCGCGGGCAAGGCGGTGCGCGCGAAGAATATCATCATCGCGACCGGATCGTCGGTGACTCCGCTTCCGGGTGTGGAAGTCGATAACGACAAGCAGATCATCGTCGATTCGACCGGCGCGCTCGAACTCGCCAAGGTGCCCGGCCATATGGTCGTCATCGGTGGCGGAGTGATCGGGCTCGAACTCGGCAGCGTCTGGCGCCGCCTCGGCGCCAAGGTCACCGTGGTCGAATTTCTCGATCAGATCCTGCCCGGCATGGACGGCGACGTCCGCAAGGAAGCGAACCGGATCTTCAAGAAGCAGGGCATGGAATTCAAGCTCAAGACCAAGGTCACCAAGGCCGAGGTGAAGGGCGAGAAGGCGGTGCTGACGCTCGAACCCGCGGCGGGCGGCGACGCGGAAACGCTCGACGCCGATGTCGTTCTCGTCTCGATCGGGCGGCGGCCCAACACCGATGGGCTTGCGCTCGACAAGGCGGGCCTCACGGTCAACAAGCGCGGCCAGATCGAAACCGACCATGATTTCCGCACGAGCGTTGCCGGCATCTGGGCGATCGGCGACGTCGTTCCCGGCCCGATGCTCGCGCACAAGGCCGAGGACGAAGGCATCGCCTGCGCCGAGAATATCGCGGGGCAGACCGGCATCGTGAACCACGACGTGATTCCGTCGGTCGTCTACACCTGGCCCGAAATCGCCGGTGTCGGCCTGACCGAGGAAGCGGCGAAGGAAAGGGGCGAAGTCAAGGTCGGCAAATTCCCGATGATGGCGAACAGCCGCGCCAAGACCAACCATGAGCCCGACGGCTTCGTGAAGGTGATCGCCGACGCGAAAAGCGACCGCGTGCTCGGCGTCTGGTGCATCGCCAGCGTCGCGGGCACGATGATTGCGCAGGCCGCGCAGGCGATGGAATTCGGCGCGACGTCCGAAGACATCGCCTATACCTGTCACGCCCACCCGACGCACAGCGAGGCGATCAAGGAAGCCGCGATGGCGGTGACGGGCAAGCCGATCCATATTTGACGCGGGGATGCCCGACATCGACAATGCGCTGATCATCCGCCTGCTCGACCTTGCGGGGATCGGCGTGTTCGCGCTGTCGGGTGCATTGATGGCGGTGCGGCTGCGGCAAACGCTGGTGACTGCCGCCTTTTTCGCACTCGTCACCGGGGTCGGCGGCGGCAGCGTGCGCGACCTGCTGATCGGCGCACCGGTGTTCTGGGTCCACGACAGCGCGATCGCCGCGATGTGCATTGCGATCGCGCTGATTGTCTGGATCACCCCCGAACGCTGGTGGCCGGGGCATCTGCTCGAATGGGCCGATGCCGTCGGCCTTGCCGGCTATGCCGTGTTCGGCACCGCGAAAGCGCTCGCCTGGGGCGTTCCGCCGGTGCCCGCGCTGATGATGGGGGTCATCACCGGCTGCGTCGGCGGTACGATTCGCGACATATTGGCGGGGGTGCCGTCGATCATCATGCGTCCCGAAATCTATGTCACCGCGGCGGCGCTCGCGTCGGGGCTTTATCTCGTACTGCTATGGCTCGGCCTGGGAACGGCGGTCGCGGCGATCATCGGCGCTTGCGCTGGATTCATCCTGCGCGGGGCGGCGATTCGCTGGTCGTTGGGACTCCCGGTCTACAAGGCTCCCCCCGAATCGGGCTGAACGGCTCGCTCGATCCTGCCGCCCCGGCTTGACCGCACCGCGCCTTGCGGCATGATGGGCGGATAACAGGGGAGACGGAACGGGATGACGACGGGACAGGCGACCGCAAACGGCATCGAGATCGCCTATGAGGACAGGGGGCCGAGCGACGCGCCCGCCATTCTGCTGGTGATGGGGCTGGGGGGACAGCTCACCCTCTGGCCCGACGAGTTCGTCGATGCGCTCGTCGCGCACGGCTTTCGCGTCATCCGCTACGACAATCGCGACGTCGGCCTGTCAACGCGCTTCGACGCCGCGGGCGTCCCGAACCTCAAATGGATGTTCGTCAAGGCGGCGCTGAAGCTGCCGGTGCGCAGCGCCTATGCGCTCGCCGACATGGCGGCCGACGGGATGGCGCTGCTCGATCATCTCGGCATCGACCGCGCACATATCGTCGGCGCGTCGATGGGCGGGATGATCGCGCAGCACATCGCCGCGCGCTATCCCGATCGCGTGCTGTCGCTGACCTCGATCATGTCGACCACCGGCAATCCGCGGCTGCCGCGCGCGCAGAAGGAGGCGATGCGGGTTCTCGCCAATCGTCCGATGGGCGGCGATGCCGAGGCGATGATCGCTTATTCGGTGAACGCCGCGCGCGTCATCGGCAGCCCCGGCTATCCCGCCGAGGAGGAGCGGCTGCAACGCCGGGTTCGCGGTGATTATGCGCGCGGCTGGTATCCGCAGGGCGTCGCGCGCCAGATGGCGGCGATCGTCGCCGACGGCGACCGGCGCGCGATGCTGAAGGCCATCACGGCGCCGACGCTGGTGATCCATGGCGAGGCCGACCCGCTCGTGCCGATCGCGGGCGGGCGCGATACCGCCGCGCATATCGCGGGCGCGCGGCTGCTGACGATCCCCGGCATGGGGCACGACCTGCCGCTCGCGCTCGTCGATACGCTGACCGGGGCGATCGCGGAGCATGCGAAGGATGGGGCGGTGGCAGCCTGATCTCTCCCCTCCCATTATGGGAGGGGTCGGGGGAGGGCATGTCGTACTGGAGCGGAGCCAACAGGCCCTCCCCTAACCCCTCCCGCAAGCGGGAGGGGAATTACTTCAGCAGCAGCGCCAGCGCGCCGAGCCACCCCTTCGCCTCCGGCGCGCGCGGCGCGGCGGGCAGGAAGGCGCGGCAGTCGAGGCAGCTTGCCTGCACCGATCCCGCGCGGGTGAGCATGGTCAGATCCTGCGCCAGCCGCCGCTCGGTGAGCTGGCGGTTCATCGCCGCGATACCGAACCAGCCGCGCGGCGCCATCGCCTGCTGGTCCTGCTCGGCGCCGGTGAGACTGGCGAGCATCTTGGACAATTCGCTCGGCTCTTCCTCATAATATTTGGCGTGATAAGCGCCGTCGATCTTCGCGAGCTTCGCCGCTGCGGCGAGCGCGTCGGGGAGGCCGCCGAACTGGTCGACAAGGCCGATCTGGCGCGCGGTGCCGCCCGCCCAGACGCGGCCTTCGGCGATCGTGCGGATTTTCTCGATCGGCTGCTTGCGGCTTTTGGCGACAAGGCCGGTGAAGCGCGCGTAAATATCCTCGACGCTCGCCTGCGCGAGCGCGTTGAACTCGTCGTTCACGCCGCCGAACACGTCGGGCTGACCCGACAGCGGCGTCGTCGCGATACCGTCGGCGTTGACCCCGATCTTGGCGAGCGCCTGGTCGAAGCTCGGGATGATGCCAAAGACGCCGATCGAGCCGGTGATCGTCTCGGGCTCGGCAAAGATGCGGTCGGCGGGGGTCGATATCCAATAACCGCCCGATGCCGCGACATTCGCCATCGACACGACGACGGGCAGCTTCTTCGCCTTGGCCTGGAGCAGCGCCTGGCGAATCTGCTCCGATGCGAGGACCGACCCGCCGGGCGAATCGACGCGCAGCACGATCGCCTTGGTGCTGCTGTCGGCGACGGCGTCGAGAATATGGTCCGCGATCGTGTCGCCGCCGGCCGAGCCGCCCCCCGCCTCGCCATCGACGATTTCGCCGACCACCGGCACGACGGCGATCGCCGCGCCCTTATCCTGCGGGGGATTGGCCGCGACCCAGTTTTCGAGCGGGATCGCATTATATTCCCACGGACGGCTGTCGTCATAGACGCCGCTGATTTCGGCGACGCGTTCGCTGAACGCCATGCGGCTGCCGACCTTGTCGATCAGCCCGGCATCGACGCCCGCCTTCGACAGATCATTGCCCGCGGCCTTCACCGCGCCCGCGGTGTCGGCGATGAAGGCGTCGATCTTGGCCGCCGGACGCGCTTTTTTGACGTCGGTCAGCCAATTTTCCCACAACACACCAGCATAGGCCAAATCGGCTTCTTTCGCCTCGGGCGACTGGTCGCTGCGCAGAAAGGGTTCGACCGCGCTCTTGAAGGTGCCGACGCGATAGATGTGCGCGGTGATGCCGAGCTTGTCCATCAGTCCCTTGTAATAGAGGCGCGAGCCGCCCGGTCCGGCGATGGCGACGCCGCCGACCGCATCCGACCAGATTTCGCTCGCATGCGCCGCGACCTGATAGCTGTCGGTCGTATAGGCGGTGGCGAAGGCGAGCACCGGCTTCTTCGCCGCGCGCACCTTGTCGACCGCCGCGCCGATCTCGGCGAGCGAGACCTGCCCGCCGCCCAGGAAGCGGTCGAGGTCGAGGACGACCGAGGTGACGCGCTTGTCGGTGGCCGCGGTTTCGAGTGCGTGGACGACGTCGCGGGTGCGCAGTTCCTTGAGTTGGTCGCCGCCCGACAGCGCGGCGAGCGGATCGACGTCGGAGGGCTGTTCGGAAACGATGCCGTCGAAATCGACGACGAGCGCGCCCGCGCTGACCGGCAGCGACGCATTGGGGCGTCCGGCGAGCAGCGCGAAGATCGCCACGAAGAACAAGAGCAGGAAGATCAGCGCCAGCCCGTCCTTGATCGCGACGAGCAAGTGCCAGACCTTGCGCGGAAAGCTGGTGCTCCCGCCGGGCTTGTCGCCCCCGGGGAGCGGCCGGCGGACGGGGATGGCCCAGGGGCCGGCGGGGTCGGTCGGAGGGGTCGCGGTGGTGTCGGTCATGGGCGCGAACCTAGGGCTGCGGCCCGCCCTTGGCAATGCACGCTTCGACGGGCGGGCGACGGGAAGGGGGCGAACGACGTTCCTTATCCCCTCCTCTTCAGAGGAGGGGCGGCGAGACTTACGAGCTTTTGCTCGTTAGTCGCAGCGGGGTGGTGCTTGGGCGCTACCGCGCGCCACCACCCCAAGCCCCTCCTCTAAAGAGGAGAGGCTTAGACAGGCTACAGCCACCCTTCTTGCCGATACCAGCGCACCGTTTCCGCCAGCGCATCGTTCGTGTCGATCGCCGGTTTCCACAGCATCGCGGGCGGCCGCGCGCTCTCGGCGACGACCCAGTCGGGATGCGCGATATAGCGCGCACGGTCGAGAGTCAGCTTTGCTGCCTTGCGGCGCACCAGCGTGTCGAGCCGCCCCGCCGCCTTGAGCAGCGTGCCCGGAACCGGCAGCGCCCGGACATGCGCGCGCCCGACCGCTTGGCCGATCGCGCGGGCGAAATCGCCATAGGTCCAGCCGCCGCGATGTCCGTCGTCGGGTTCATAAACCCGCCCGATGCTCGCTTCGCGGTCGGCGGCGAGCGCGACGAGCAGGCGCGCCAGTTCCTCGACATAAATCGCCGACATCCGCCCCGGCGGGACAAGCGCGACGCCGCGCCGCGCCATGCGGAACAGGTCGAGCATCTCGGTATCGCCGGGGCCGAACACCGCGGGCGGGCGCACGATCGTCCAATCGAGCCCGCTCGCCTCGACGATGGTCTCGGCGCGCGCCTTCGACCAGCCATAGTTGGAGATGCTCGGCTCGCGCGCCGCGAGCGACGAGACATGGATGAAGCGCCGCACCCCCGCGCCGCGCGCCGCGGCGACGACATGGGCGGTCGCGGTCGCATTGCCCGCCTCGAAAGCGGCGCGCGTCGGCACGTTCACTACCCCCGCGATATGGATCAGAACGGCGCTGCCCGCCGCCATTTCGGCGAGCGCTTCGGAATTGTCGAGCGCGCCCGCGATCCAGCTGACGCCGTCGCGCTTCGTCTGCGGGCGGCGGGTGAGGGCGCGGACGCGCCAGCCCGCGGCGATCGCCTGGCGCAGCACCGCCTTGCCCACGAAGCCGGTCGCCCCGGTCATCGCGAGCACCGGCGCCGTCACAGCAGCACCATATGGTCGCGGTGGACCATCGCGGCGCGCGGCGCATAGCCGAGCGCCGCTTCCTGCGCGTCGCGGCCAAGGCCGAGGATCGCGGCGGCGTCGCTGGTCGGATATTCGGACAGGCCGCGCGCGATGACGCGGCCGCCGGGGCCGATGATGTCGAGAATATCCCCGCGCACGAAAGCGCCGGTCGCGGCGGTGACTCCGGCGGCGAGCAGGCTGGCACCGCCGCGCAGCGCCTTTTCCGCGCCCGCGTCGATCGTGAGGCGGCCCTTCGCGGTCAGCCCGCCCGCGAGCCACGCCTTGCGCGCGCTCGCTCCCTTTTCGGCGACGAAGATCGTGTGGCGTGCGTCGGTCGAGAGCGGGCGCGGGGTCCTCCCCGACGCGATGGCGAGGTGCGCGCCGGCGGCATTGGCGATGCGCGCCGCCGCGATCTTCGACACCATGCCGCCTGACCCCATGCCCGATGCCGACTGGGTATCGGCCATCGCCTCGATCGCGGCGTCGATCCGCTCGACGCGCGCCACATGATGGGCATCGGGGAGCGCGGGGTTGCGATCGTAAAGCCCGTCGATGTCGGACAGCAGCACGACGCCGCCCGCGCCCGCCGCCTGCGCGACGCGCGCCGCGAGCCGGTCGTTGTCGCCAAAGCGGATTTCCTCGGTCGCGACGCTGTCATTCTCGTTGATCACCGGCACCACGCCCAGGCCGAGCAATCGGTCGAGCGTCGCGGCGGCGTTGAGGTAGCGGCGGCGATGTTCGAGGTCGCCGAGCGTCACCAGCATCTGCGCCGCGGTCAGCCCTTCGGCGCCGAGCACGTCGGCCCACACCCGGCTCAGCGCGATCTGGCCGGTCGCCGCCGCGGCCTGCGCATCCTCCAGCGTCGCACGGCCGCCCTTCGCCAGCCCCAGCCGCCGCGCCCCGAGCGCGATCGCCCCCGACGAAACGACCGCGATCTGCTGGCCCGCCTTCGTCCGTTCGGCGATGTCGGCGGCGATCCCCACCAGCCAGTCGCGCCGCACCGCACCGTCGGGATCGACGAGCAGGGCCGATCCGATCTTGACGATCAGGCGCGGGCAGGAGGTGGGAGGAAACAGGGTCATGGCGCTGCCGATAGCGCGGAGAGCGTCCCGCGCCAATGCGAATGTCCTGCGAGACGCAATGGCGGTTCAGGGATGGAAAGTTGTCATTCCCTCCACCTTCGTCATTCCCGCGAAAGCGGGAACCCAGCGTGGGGTCAGCCGACGCACGCTCTGGGTTCCCGCTTTCGCGGGAATGACGATGTTATGAGATATGGAACTTCGGCTTTCGACCGTTCCCGAACTCAGATCGGCGACCAGTCGCCGCCCGCGTCCTCGCCTTCATCAGCACCCGGTTCGGGGTGGCCGATCGCTTCGAGCAATGCGTCGAGCACCGCGCCGATCCCGGCGCCGCTGGCGCCCGACAGCGCCATCACCTTGTGGCCGCTCTCGGCTTCGAGTTCGGCCGACAGCGCCGCGATCAGTTCGTCGTCGAGCGTGTCGACCTTGTTGAGCGCGACGATGGCCGGCTTGTCGATCAGCTCGGCGCCATAAGCCTCGAGCTCGTCGCGGACGATGCGGTAGCTGGTCGCGACATCCTCGTCGTTCGCATCGACGAGGTGCAGCAGCACGCGGCAGCGCTCGATATGCCCGAGGAAGCGGTCGCCGACCCCGGCGCCGTCGGCGGCGCCCTCGATCAGGCCGGGGATATCGGCGACGACGAATTCCTGCCCCTTGTGGCTGACCACGCCGAGCTGCGGGCGCAGCGTCGTGAAGGCATAGGCGCCGACCTTCGCCTGCGCATTGGTCACCGCGTTGATGAAGGTCGACTTGCCGGCATTGGGCAGCCCGACGAGGCCCGCGTCGGCGAGCAGCTTCAATCGCAGCCACACCCACATTTCCTCGCCCGGCCAGCCGGGGCCGTGCTGGCGCGGCGCGCGGTTGGTCGATGTCTTATAGCTCGCATTGCCGCGCCCGCCGTCGCCGCCGCGCAGGAAAACCAGCCGTTCGCCCTCCTTTGTGAGGTCGGCGAGCAGGCTGCGCTCGTCGTCGTCGGCGAGGACCTGCGTGCCGATCGGCACCTGGACGACGAGGTCGGGACCGCCCGCGCCGGTGCGGTCGCGGCCGGCGCCGGGGGTGCCGCGCTTGGCCTTGAAATGCTGGGTATAGCGAAAGTCAATCAGCGTGTTGAGCCCGGCGACGGCCTCGAACACCACGTCGCCGCCCTTGCCGCCGTTGCCGCCGTCGGGGCCGCCATATTCGATATATTTCTCACGCCGGAACGACACGGCGCCGGGGCCGCCGTCGCCGGACTTGATGAAGATCTTGGCTTGGTCGAGGAAATGCATCGGGCGCCTTTAGGCGGAAAGCCGGGATTTGGCTAGTTTGCGATCGAACACCATAAACAGCCTGTGTCCCCGCGAAGGCGGGGATCCATCTCCGGTGGGTTCAAAATGGCACCGGCCGGTGATGCGCTCCCGCCTTCGCGGGAGCGCACTGCCTAATTATGGGTCGGGCGGTCTATAGGGGTGGGACGGTCAGTCCCGCCGCCCGATTCCGCGCAGCAGCATCGATTCGAGCGCAATCTCGCGCGCGCGGCTGCGCGGGACGCCAAGGGCGCGCGACAAGGGGCCGCCGAACAGCGCGTCGCCGAGCGCCATCAGCACAAGTTGCATCGTCTCGTCCTCGATCGGCGCTTCGTCCTCGCTATGATCCTCGCGCAGTTCCTCGACCAGGTCGTGGATCGCCTTCAATATCGGGTCGAGCGCATTTTCATTGCCCGACAGGATCATCCAGCTTGCCAGCGCCCCGGCGCCGCCGGTGTCGAAGGCGTCGAAAGCCAGGTCGACGACTTCGCGCGGATTCTGGTCGCCCGCGCGCTGGCGAAAGATCGTCTCGCGGATCGTCGTCGTGATGAACGCCGCCATCTTGCCGATCAGCGCCTGTTGCAGCCCCGCGGCGCTCCCGAAATGGTGGAGCAGATTCGCGTGGGTGCGGTCGACGCGCGCCGCGACGGCTTTCAACGTCACCGCTTGCGGGCCGCTTTCGATCAGGATCTGGCGGGCGGCTTCGAGCGCGGCTGCCCGGCTCTCCTCGGGACTCAGCCGCTTCCTTGCTATTGACACCACTGTAAGTAACCTTTAACGCTTGCCCCATGGGACGTCCCCACGTCCCGCAACCCCTTTTCGACGGTGCAGACCATATGTCCAGCCTTTCCCGCTCGCCGACCCCCGACGATCTGTCGATTACCCCGCGCGATCGGCGCTTTGGCCGCGACGACCGGCAGGGACGCTGGTGGCTGAATGGCGATCCGATCGCATCGGCCTTCCACACCGCGCTGTCGGTCACTTTCCCGCGCGGCGAGGCGATGTTCATCGAAGCGGTAAAGGCGCATCGCGGCGGCGTGTCCGACAAGCTCGCGAGGGAAATCCGCGCCTTTACCCAGCAGGAAGTGATCCACAGCCGCGAGCATGTCGTCTTCAACAAGAAGGCGACCGAGGCCGGATATGACCTGTCCGAACTCGACGCCGACGTCAGCCACGTCCTCGACCTCATCAAGACGCGCCCGGCGATCGTCAACCTGATGGCGACGATCGCGCTCGAACATTATACCGCGATGATGGCGTCGGTGATGCTGCGCGACCCGAAGATGTACCGGGGCGCCGAACCCGAATGGGGTGCTTTGTGGAAATGGCACGCGATCGAGGAAATCGAGCATAAGGGCGTCGCCTACGACACCTGGCTCCACGCGACGAAGGACTGGAGCCGCTGGCGGCGTTGGAAGGCCAAGTCGCTGATGATGCTGGTCGTCACCAGCCGCTTCTGGCCGCGCCGGGTCAAGGGGATGAAGGTGCTGCTCAAACAGGACGGGCTGACCGGCTGGCGCGTGTCGGCGCGCATCTGGTGGTATCTGCTCGGGTCGCCGGGCATCTTGCGCCGCAGCTTCGTGCCGTGGCTCGCCTATTTCATGCCGGGCTTTCACCCCTGGAACCACGACGACCGCGCGCTCATCCAGAAATATGAAAGCGATTATGCCGACGCGCTGATGCCCGCGCATTCGTCGGGCCCGGAATTGGCTGCGACCTAATTCGCCTATCCCCGCGAAGGCAGGGATATTCGTCCTGTCTGGACGCGCTCCGCGCTCTCCCATATTCCTTCGCTCGTGGGGAAGGGGACGTCATGCAGGCATCGATGACGGCGGCGGAGATCATGCAGCTCGAATTGCAGCTCGCGGGCCGCGTTTCGCTGCTCCAGTTCGGCTGCGGCAACAGCACGCTCGTCGCGGCGCGGCAGGCGCAGAAGATCGTCTGCGTCGACGGCGATGCGGGGCGGCTGGCCGAGGTCGGCGCCAATCTGGCGCGCGCGGCGATCGATTTCACGCCCTTTCACGCCGATATCGGGCCGACCGGCGCCTATGGCTATCCCGCGGGTAGCCGCCGTCTGCGCGACTGGCCGCGCTATCACGTCGCGGTATGGCGGCAGCTTTCGGGCAGCCCCGACGCGGTGCTGATCGACGGACGCTTTCGCGTCGCCTGCCTGTTGCAGGCGATCGTCCATGGCAAGCCTGACTGCCTGCTGCTGTTCCACGGCTTCACCGACCGGCCGGATTATCGCGTCGTGCTGAAGCACACCGACATGCTGGCGCGCGTCGATTCGCTCGCGGTGTTGCGCGCCAGGCAGCAGGTCGATGGCACGGCGGTGCTGCACGACCTGTTCGACCATTTCCTCGTGGCCGATTGACCGGCGACCGCGCGCTGGGCATGTCGAAGCAATGATCACCTCGCCCCCGCTCATCGAGACCGACCGCCTCCGCCTCCGCCCGACGCGCTTTTCGGACAAGGACGTCCATATCGCGATGTGGGCCGACCCGCGCGTCACCCGCTTCATCGGCGGCGAACCGCGCACCCCCGACGTCAGCTGGGGCAAGTTTCTGAGCTCGGCGGGGCTGTGGCCGGTGATGGGCTTTGGCTATTGGGTGTTCGCCGACCGGGCGAGCGACGCGCTGGTCGGCATGGGCGGGCTCAGCTATTTCTGCCGGGGTATCGCCGAGCTCGAGGATTGTCCCGAAGCGGGCTGGGCGTTCGACGCCGACCATTGGGGCGCGGGCTATGCGACCGAGGCGATGACCGCGGCGCTCGGCTGGGCCGACGCCACCCTCGACGCGAAGGAAGTGCGCTGCATCATCGACCCCGGCAATACCGCATCGGAGCGCGTGGCGGCGAAGCTCGGCTTTCGCCGCATCGGCGACAGCGACGCGCTGGGGCATGTGGTGGCGATCTATTCGCGGCCCAAGGGGGGATGAACCGTCATTGCGAGGAGCCGAAGGCGACGCGGCAATCTCCAGCTATCGACCTTGCGCAAGGTCGATAGCTGGAGATTGCTTCGCTTCGCTCGCAATGACGGGTTTTATCAGGCCGCTTCGACCACCAGCACGCCGCCGTCGGCGCTGACGACGCGGACCTTGGTGCCTTCGGCGGCGTCGGGACCATGCACCGGCCATTCGCCGTCGCCGACCTTGGCGCGGCCGCGGCCGTTCTCGATCGCCTGGGTCAAGGTCAGCACCTCGCCGATCAACCGACCCGCGCGCTGGTTGAGGTTCGGGTCGGTCGAGGTAATCGGGTTCGCTTTCAGCCAGCGGCGGGCGCTGTAGAGCGTGATGAACGACAGGATCGCGAAAATGCCGAGCTGCGTGGGGACGCTGTCGGCGATCCCCGGAATGAGCCACGCGAAGACGCCGGTGACGATCGCGGCGGCGCCGAGCCAGATGAGAAAGAAACCCGGCGCGACGATCTCGGCCGCGGCGAGCAGCACACCGAGCGAAAGCCACGCCCAATGCGGTTCCATATTCGCCAGCCAGTCCGCCATCTCAAGCGTCCTTGCGTTCGAGCGCGTCGCGCGCGAGTTCGCCGATCCCGCCGAGGGTGCCGATCAGCTGCGTCGCCTCGACCGGGAACAGGATCGTCTTGGCGTTCGGGCTGGTCGCGAACTGGCTGATCGCTTCGACATATTTCTGCGCGATGAAGTAATTGATCGCCTGGGCATTGCCGCCCGCGATCGCGTCCGACACCATCTGCGTCGCCTTGGCTTCGGCCTCGGCTTCGCGCTCGCGCGCTTCGGCGTCGCGGAAGGCGGCTTCGCGGCGGCCCTCGGCCTGCAGGATCTGACCCTGCTTTTCGCCCTCGGCGCGCAGGATTTCGGAGGCGCGCATGCCTTCGGCCTCGAGGATGTTGGCGCGCTTTTCGCGTTCGGCCTTCATCTGCCGCGCCATGGCGTTCGAGATGTCGGCGGGCGGGCGGATGTCCTTGATCTCGACGCGGGTGATCTTGACCCCCCACGGCGTCGTCGCATCGTCGACGACGTGCAGCAGGCGGGTGTTGATCTCGTCGCGCTTCGATAGCGTTTCGTCGAGGTCCATCGCCCCCATCACGGTGCGCAGGTTCGTCGTCGTCAGGTTCATGATCGCCAGATAAAGATCGCTGACCTCATAGGCGGCCTTGGCGGCATCGAGCACCTGGAAAAAGACGACGCCGTCGACCGCGACCATCGCATTATCCTTGGTGATGATCTCCTGCCCCGGAATGTCGAGCACCTGCTCCATCATGTTGACCTTGCGACCGACGCGGTCGAAGATCGGCATGATGAAGTTCAGCCCCGGCTGTGCGGTGTGCGTGTAGCGGCCGAAGCGTTCGATCGTATAAGCATAGCCCTGCCGGACCGGCGTCAGCGCCCAGACCAGGAACACCAGAGCCAGCACCACGAGTGCAAGCGCAAATTCCATCGATCATCCCCTCTTGCAAAATGAACATCTGCGACCGCCTTCCTTATTGCGGCAATGCGGCGGCTGCGCCACAGAAAAGCGCATGACCGACTTTGCCCCGCGCTCGCTGCTCTATGTCCCCGGCTCGAACGCCCGCGCGCTCGAAAAGGCGCGGGGGCTTGCCGCCGACCTGCTGATCATCGACCTTGAGGATGCGGTCCCCGCCGATCGCAAGGGCGAAGCGCGCGCGGCGATGCGCGCGGCGGTAGCGGCGGGCTTTGAGGGCAAGCGCGTCGCGGTGCGGATCAACGGCACCGGAAGCGAGCATCAGGCGGATGACCTCGCGGCGCTTGCCGGGCTGGCGCTCGATGCGGTGGTGCTGCCCAAGGTCGACGCGCCGTCCGACCTCGATCCGGCGCGTGCGCTCGGCCTGCCGCTGTTCGCGATGATCGAGACGCCGGCGGCGATCTATGCCGCGCGCGATATCGCCGCCGACCCCGCGACGCACGGGCTGATCGCGGGGCTCAACGACCTTGCGCACGAATTGAAGCTGCCCGATGGGATGGATCGCGGCGCGATGAGCCATGCGATCCAGGCGATCGTGCTCGCGGCGCGGGCCGGCGGGGTGTGGTGCTTCGACGGCGTCTATAATGCGATCGACGATGCGGCGGGTTTCGCGGTCGAGGCGGGCGAGGGGCGGCGGCTCGGCTTCGACGGCAAGACGTTGATCCATCCGTTGCAGGTCGATCCGTGCAACGCCGCCTTCGCGCCCTCGGCGCGCGAGATCGCCGCGGCCGAGGCGCTGGTCGCGGCGGCGACCGGCGGCGCGCAGCGGCACGAGGGGCGGATGATCGAGGACATGCACGTCGCCGCGGCGCGCGCGCTGCTAGAGCGGGCGGGAAGAAAATAGTAGGATTCGCGCAGAGGCGCAGAGAGCGCAGAGAAATTACATCATCCTGTTCCCCCGCCTTCGCGGGGACACGGTTGATTTTTCAATCTCTGCACTCTCTGCGCCTCTGCGCGAAACCCATCCGGCACCTGCTTCGCTCGCCGTCCGTTGTCCGACGAACGCGCCTTGCCTGCCCATCCCGGCCATGCCATGCGGCGAGCCCATGAAAATCCTCCCATTCCGGGCCGTCATCGCGGCCGCCACCCTGATCGCCATCGCGCCCGCAACCTATGCGAAGGATGCCGACGCGCCGGTCACCGAAGCTGAACTCGCGGACCATATCCGTATTCTGTCCAGCGACGCTTTCGAGGGGCGCGGTCCGGGGACCGAGGGCGAGGATCGCACCATCGCCTATGTCGTCGGCGAATGGGCAAAGGCAGGGCTCGAACCCGTTCCGGGCAGCGCCACCCCCTGGCTCCAGGGCGTGCCGCTGATCGAGACGCAGGCAACCGGCGGAACCGCGACGTTCAGGGTCGGCGGTGGCGAATTGGCGTTCGACGCCGACGGTATTGTCCTGACCGGCCGCGACGCATCGGTGTCGCTGGCGGGCGTGCCGGTCGTCTTCGTCGGCTATGGGGTCGACGGAGCGGGCAGGGTCAACGCCGACGTCAAGGGCAAGCTCGCGATCATGCTCTTCGACAGCGCGCCGTTCGGCGACACATTGCCGCGCTATCGCGAGCGGCGGCAGATGCTCGCCGATGCGGGGGCGGCGGGCGTGCTCGTCATCGCGACCGACGCGGTGCCCTGGCCGCAGCTTCGCGACGCGGCGGGCGGCAAGGTGACGCGGCTGGCGTCGGCGAAATCCGGCGCCCCGGTCACCGGCTTCCTGTCGCCCGCAGCGGCCGACACGCTTTTCCGGAAAGCCGGACAGAATGGCGCCGCGTTGCGCGAGGCGGCGCAGGCGGGCGATTATCGCGGGGCGGCGTTGTCTGCGACCGCCGATATCCGCGCCACCGCGACCGTGCGCTCCTATGAAAGCAACAATATCATCGCGAAGCTGCCCGGCGCGAAGCCCGACGGCAAGGCGGTGCTGTTCCTCGGCCACTGGGATCACCTCGGCATCTGCGCGCCCGACGATCCGAAAGACCGCATCTGTAACGGCGCGATCGACAATGCGAGCGGCATCGCGGTGCTGATCGAAGTCGCGAAGCGGCTCGCGGGCGGCGCACGGCCCGACCGCGACATATATTTCATGGCGACGACGTCGGAGGAAAAGGGGCTGCTCGGCGCGCGCTGGTTCGCCGACCATCCGGTGGTGCCGCTCGCCGACATCATCGTCGCGCTCAACATCGACACGATCGCCATTTCGCCGCGCGGCACCCCGGTCGCGACGATCGGTCGCGGCAAGCCCGCTTATGACGCGGTGGTGCGCGCGGTCGCGGAGACACTAGGCCGCAAGATCGACGATGATGGCGAGGCCGATTCCTTCCTCCAGCGCCAGGACGGCTGGGCGCTCGGCGCGAAGGGCGTGACGGCGTTGATGGTCGGCGGCAGTTTTTCGGACATGCCGTTGCTCGAAAAATTCCTCGGCAGCGACTATCACGAGCCGGCGGACGCGTTTTCGGACAAGATACCGCTCGGCGGCGCGGCCGAGGACGCCGACCTGCATGTCGCGCTGGGCCGGGCGTTCGCCGATACCAGGCGATGGGCGGGCGACGCAAAATAGCCACGAATAGCTAAAATGCTCCCCCGCGAAGGCGGGGGTCCATCTTCTACCGCGTCATTCCGCAAGGGCCGGTGATGGGCCCCCGCGTTCGCGGGGGAACATCAAATAATTGTCGGCGATATCAGGCCGCCTGCTTCGCCCGGTCCGACATTTCCTGATTGAGCATTTCCGCCAGCAGGAACGCGAGTTCGAGGCTTTGCCCCGCGTTGAGGCGCGGGTCGCAATGGGTGTGATAGCGGTCGGCAAGGTCCATCTGGGTCACGTCCATCGCGCCGCCGGTGCATTCGGTCACATTCTGGCCGGTCATCTCGATATGGATGCCGCCGCCGTGCGTGCCCTCGGCGCGGTGGACGGCGAAGAAGCCGCGCACTTCGGCGAGGATGCGTTCGAACGGGCGCGTCTTGTAGCCGTTGGGCGTCTTGATGACATTGCCGTGCATCGGGTCGCACGACCAGACGACGGGATGCCCCGATTGCTTCACCGCGCGCACCAGCGCCGGCAGATGCGCCTCGATCTTGTCATGGCCATAGCGGGTGATCAGCGTCATGCGGCCGGGCACATGGCCGGGGTTGAGCGTGTCGAGCAGGCGCAGCAGCACCTCGGGGTCGAGGCTCGGCCCGCATTTCATGCCGACCGGATTGCCGATGCCGCGCAGATATTCGATATGCGCCGACCCCTCGAACCGCGTGCGGTCGCCGACCCACAGCATATGGCCCGACGTGTCGTACCAGCCGCCGGTCAGGCTGTCCTGCCGCGTCAGCGCCTGCTCATAGGGTAGGAGCAGCGCCTCGTGGCTGGTGTAGAAGCTGGTGCCCTTGATCTGCGGCACCGTTTCGGGCGTGACCCCGCACGCTTCCATGAAGGCGAGCGCTTCGGAAATCCGCCCTGCGGTCTCCTGATATTTCTTCGCCCACGGGCTGCGGTCCATGAAATCGTGCGTCCAGGCGTTGACCTGGCGCAGGTTCGCATAACCGCCGTTCGCGAAGGCGCGCAGCAGGTTGAGCGTCGCCGCCGACTGATTATACGCCTTGATCATGCGCGCCGGATCGGGTTCGCGGCCTGCCGCCTCGAAGCCGATGTCGTTGATGATGTCGCCGCGATAGCTGGGCAGCGACACGCCGTCGATGTCTTCCATGTCGGCCGAACGCGGCTTGGCGAACTGGCCCGCCATGCGGCCGAGCTTCACCACCGGCATTTTCGACGCGAAGGTCAGCACGACCGCCATCTGGAGCAGGACGCGGAAGGTGTCGCGGATATTGTTCGGATGGAATTCGGCAAAGCTTTCGGCGCAGTCGCCGCCCTGGAGCAGGAACGCCTTGCCCTCCGCCACGCGGCCGAGCTCGGCCGTCAGGTCGCGCGCCTCGCCGGCAAAGACCAGCGGCGGATAGCTCGACAGCTCCTTTTCGGCGGCCGCGAGCGCGGCGTCGTCCTGATAGGTGGGAAGCTGCCGGGCCTCGTGTGCGCGCCAGCTCTGCGGTTGCCATGGTTGCGTCATATCTCTTGTCTTCATTTTCCGTTCGAATCGCGGGCCGCCATGGCGTGAATGCGCCGCCGAAGCAATGCGCGGGGGCCCATGGAAAGAGAAAATTAGCATTTTGATGGCTTTTACGCACCTATGCTTTTCTCGATCGATAAAAACTGATAAATTGTTGCAACGGCCGGGCTGCGCGGAACGTCGCGGCCAAGGCGTTGGACAATCGGTAACGTTGTGGGGGTGGCGGTTGCGCCATGCTGCTGGGGGTTCAGTAGGGTCAGGACCCATTGATTGCGCGATCGAGGTTTGAAGCGATTTTGCTCAGGGCGAGGAGGCAAGGCGACGGAATATGTCGATATTTCAAGACTTGCCGACGAAGCCATGGGCAAAATCGGTCAAATCCCGAAGGGACGCCGAAATGGCTTCGATCTTGGGCTCGTGCGGCCTTGCGGGTAGCGATGCTACCCGCGGCGGCCACCCAAACCCAATATCTTCGCCATTTCGACGCCTCGAACGTGCAATCAATGGATCCTGACCCTAGGGCCTCGACGCGAAAAGGCTGTCTATGACCGGTTTCGATCCGGCCTGGTTTGGATATGGCGCGCTCGTCGTGCTGCTCGCGGCAAGTCTGGTCGCGCGCGTCGACCATGTCCGGCTCGGCCTTGCGGTCGCGGCGCTGCTCGCGCTGCCCGTCGCCATCTTCGGCTGGCACGGGACGGGCTATACCCTGCTCATCCTCGCCATCCTGGTCGTCAATCTCGGCCTGATCGCGCGATTGTGGCTGCGTGCGAGCAAGGTCCGCTTCTCGGCCGAGGAGCAGGAACTGCGCGACCGGCATTTCGACGGGCTGGGCCCGGCGACGGCGCGCGCGCTGATCGACCATGGTCACTGGATATCGGCGCGGCGCGGCGAAGTGCTGATCCGCGAGAATGAGGCGGCGCCCTGCCTCTTCTATCTCGCCGAGGGCGCGGCGGCGGTTCGCCGCGACGGGCAGGATGTCGGCGCGGTCGCCGACGGCGCATTGATCGGCGAGGCGACGGTGCTCGACGGCGCGCACGCGACCGGCACCGTCGTGCTGACCCGCAATTCGCGGCTGTGGTTCATCCCGGCGGCGGGGCTGCGCGCCTATCTGGCCGCCCAGCCCGACGTCGCCGCCGCGCTGCACGAAGGCTTTGCGCGCGCGCTGCGCGGAAAATTGGCGAACGCCAACGCGCGCATTGCCGACCGGCCGCCCATATCCTAGGATCGCGGCCTTCCCCTGACCCACGGCAGCGATGGCCCGAGACCCTATGACCTTGATCCTCTATGGTATTCCCAACTGCGACACGGTGAAAAAGGCGCGCCGCTGGCTCGACGGGCATGGCGTCGCTTATCGGTTCCACGATTATCGCAAGGATGGGCTCGACGCCGGGCAGTTGCAGGGCTGGATCGATGCGCTCGGCTGGGAAAAGCTGCTCAACAAAAGCGGCACCACTTTTCGTAAATTGCCCGACGCGCAGAAGGACGGGCTCGATGCCGCATCGGCCAAGGCGCTGATGCTCGAACAGCCGGCGATGATCCGTCGGCCGCTGGTCGATGCCGATGGCGCGTTCAGCGTGGGGTTTTCGGCCGATGACTGGCAGCAGCGCTTTGCGGCATGAGGGGCTGGCGCGCCGCGCTGATGCTGCTGGCGCTCGGCGGCTGCGACGCTGAGCCGATGGCTGCGCAGCCCACTCTCGACGGCCAGCCGCCGATCGTCATCGCGCATCGCGGCGCGTCGGGCGAGCGGCCCGAGCATACGCTGGCGAGCTACAAGCTCGCGATCGAGCAGGGCGCCGATTTCATCGAACCCGATCTGGTGCTCACCAAGGACGGGGTGCTCGTCGCGCGGCACGAGAATGAGATTTCGGAGACGACCGACGTCGCCGACCATCCCGAATTCGCGGCCCGCAAGACGGTGAAGACGATCGACGGGCAGGCGGTGACCGGCTGGTTTACCGAGGATTTCACCCTCGCCGAACTCCAGATATTGCGCGCGAAGGAGCGGATCCCGCGGCTGCGCGGCACCGTCAACGACGGCAAATATGCGATCCCGACCTTCGCCGAAATCCTCGACCTGCTGGTCGAGGCGAACAAGGGCCGCGACCATCCGGTCGGCGTCTATCCCGAGACCAAGCATCCGGGCTATTTCGCGTCGATCGGCCTGCCGCACGAGGCGCCGCTGCTCGCGATCCTCGATCAATATGGCTATCGCGGCCGCACCGCGCCGGTCTTTATCCAGAGCTTCGAGGTCGGCAATCTCAAGGCGTTGCGCGCGAAAAGCGACCTGCCGTTGATCCAGCTCATGGATGTGAAGGGCGGTCCCGCCGACGATCCGCAATCATGCTATGCGATGATGGCGACCCCGGCGGGGCTGAAGGCGGTGGCCGCCTATGCCGACGGCATCGGGCCGAACAAGGCCATGGTCATCCCGCGCGGCGCGATCGGAACGCTCGGCGAGCCGACGTCGCTGGTTCGCGACGCCCATGCCGCGGGGCTCAAGGTTCATCCCTGGACCTTCCGCCGCGAGAATTATTTTCTGCCGCTCGCCGACAAGGGCGGGCTCAATCCGGCGGGGCACGGCGATCTTGGCGCCGAGATCAAAGCATATCTGAGGACCGGCATCGACGGGTTGTTCAGCGACAACCCGCGCGAAGCGGTGCCGGCGGTGAAAGAAGGAGCATCCCGATGACCGAACGCGCGCTCGGCAAAAGCGGCCTGTCGATCCGGCCTTTCGTGCTCGGCGGCAATGTTTTCGGCATGACCGCCGACCGCGCCGCGAGTTTCGCGATCCTCGACCGCTTCGTCGAACGCGGCGGCGGGATGATCGACACCGCCGACGTCTATTCGGCATGGGTGCCCGGGCACAAGGGCGGCGAGTCCGAAACCATGATGGGCCAGTGGCTGAAGGCGAGCGGCGCGCGCGACAAGGTGCTGGTCGCGACCAAGGTCGGGATGATGCCCGGCGGCCTGAAGCCCGACCGCATCCGCGAGGCGGTGCAGGGCTCGCTCGACCGCCTCGGCGTCGATGTCATCGACCTGTATTTCGCGCACAAGGACGACCCCGATGTGCCGCTGGACGAAATGCTCGGCGCGTTCGGCGAACTGATCGATGCGGGGACGGTGCGGGCGATCGGCGCCTCCAATTACAGCGCGGAGCGGCTGGGCGAAGCGCTGCGCGTCGCGGATGACAAGGGTTTGCCGCGTTTCACCGTGGTGCAGCCCGAACTCAACCTGCTCGACCGGGCGCAATATGAAGGCGCGCTCCAGCGATTGTGCATCGACGAGGGATTGGGGGTCATCACCTATTTCAGCCTCGCGTCGGGCTATTTGTCGGGCAAATATCGCGGCATCGACGATCTGGGCAAAAGCCCGCGCGGCGCGCGCGTCGGCCCCTATATGGAGGGCAATGGCCCCGCGGTGCTGGTGGTGATGGATGGCATCGCGGGCGAAACCGGCGCGACGCTGTCGCAGATCGCGCTCGCCTGGGTCGCGGCGCAGCCCGGCGTCAGTGCGCCGATCGCGAGCGCGACAAGCGTGGAGCAACTCGACGAGATCATGGCGAGCGAACGGCTGACGCTGACCGACGAGCAGCTTGAAGCGCTGACGAAGGCGGGATGAGCCCGATTGCGGACGGTTGCGACTGAGAGAGATGATTTTGGATTGACCCGCTCCGCTCGCAATGACGATTCGAGATAATGTCGTCCTGCTCTAAGTTTTAGGTAGCGGGCTGCGCCGTAAGTCCGCCTCTCTGCAAGCTTTGACATATGCGTTAAGTGTATCGCTGCCGAGTATTGCCCATATCGCGGGAACGTCGGGCGCTTGGAGCGCGGCGTCTATCTTCTCACTTGGCACGCTAGAGAGCGCTTTCACGCCGCACGAGATGTAACCTTTGCGATATTCCTGAGAGAGCCCCTCGCCGCCGTCATTTGCCAATCTCGTCGCAAGCTTCGCGACAGCGGGCTTGTCTGACGAACAAGCCGCCGTCAGGACGACAAACATTGCTATTGTGAACCATCTGATCATTGTGAAATCGCTCTCTATTTAGCCCAAATTTCCTGTAGAATATGGGACGTCCGCTTCCCACCCCACCGCTGCCATCTATCTGGATGCGTCCTGATTGCCATCCCACTGAAACACCGCCTCGAGCGGCTTGCCGAACAGGCGCGCGATGCGGAACGCGACTTCGAGCGACGGCGAATATTTGCCCTGTTCGATCGCCGCGATCGTCTGCCGCGTCACGCCGACGCGGTCGCCAAGCTCGGCCTGCGTCATCTCGCCGGCGAGGAAACGCAGGGTGCGGATGTCGTTGTTGAAGGGGGGCTTAGCCATGCCAGCCCCTCCGATAGCTGGTCAGGATCACCAGATGGTGGACCGCCTCGGCCGTCACCAGCGCGAACAGTCCGATGTTGGCGAGCCGCGCCCCGCTTTCGAGGAAGGGCATCACCACCGCGGCGACGATCGTCCCGATCAGCAGCACATAATAGCCCGCGGCGGCGCCGCGGCGACCGATCGCGCGGTCGCGCTCGTCGGGCCGCGCGCGTTCTTCCTTTGGCGTGCGCGCCGTCAGATAGAGCGAACCGGCGATCACGACGACGAGCTGGGTCAGCGAGATCGCGCCGAACAGCCACAGCATCGCAAACAGCTCGTATCCGGCGGGATGGCCCCCGACGATGAGCCCGAAATAGAGCGTATAGGCGACCAGCATGCTGATCAGCGTCAGCCAGGCGGTCTTTTCGCGAAAGGCCATGGTGCGAATCTCCTCATGTTCGTTATATATGACGTAATGTTAAAAATATCGAACATTGAGTCAAGAAAATTATACAATGATGCGGCCGCGGCGGAGTTCGACCTTTCGCTCGCGATCGGGACGGGCTAGACCCCCGCGCCATGTCCACGCTCCCCAAGACCCTCACCCTCGACACATCCACCAGCCGCGCCAACCCGATGCCGCAGCTGATGAAACGCCTGACGGTGCCGCGCATCCGCCAGCGCAAGGGCGGCGAACCGCTCGTGATGCTCACGGCCTATACCGTGCGCATGGCGCAGCTGCTCGACCCGCATTGCGACATGCTGCTCGTCGGCGATTCGCTCGCGCAGGTGATTTACGGCCTGCCGCACACGGTCGGGGTGACGATGGAGATGATGGCGCTGCACGGCGCCGCGGTGGTGCGCGGCAGCTATCACGCCGCGGTCATCGTCGACATGCCCTTCGGCAGCTATGAGGGCAGCCCGCAGCAGGCGTTCGACAACGCCGCGCGGCTGCTCAAGGAAACCGGCGCCGCGGCGGTGAAGGTCGAGGGCGGCAAGGTGCTGGCGCCGACGATCGAATTCCTGACCCAACGCGGCATTCCGGTGATGGGGCATGTCGGGCTGACGCCGCAGGCGGTGAACATCCTCGGCGGCTATGGCGTGCGCGGCAAGAGCGACGCCGAAGCGCGCTCGATCGTCGAGGATGCGGTCGCGGTCGCGCAGGCCGGCGCCTTTTCGATCGTGATCGAGGGCGTGCTCGAATCGATCGCGATCGAGATCACCGAAAAGGTCGCCTGCCCGACGATCGGCATCGGCGCATCGGCGCAGTGCGACGGCCAGGTGCTGGTGACCGACGACATGCTCGGCATGTTCGAACGGGTGCCCAAATTCGTGAAACGCTATCAGGACATGGCGGGCGTCGTCAGCGGCGCGGTCCAGGATTATGCCGACGAAGTCAGGGCCCGTTCATTCCCGACAAAGGATCAGATCTACGCCGGGTGACGGTCGGCGGTGCGCGCAAGTGAATCGCTTGGCGTTTTCCGGCGCCGTCGCTAAGGAAGCGGCCGGCCAGCCGATATCGTCCGGGGCCAATGGAATGTGATGGAGGTTTGATTGGCGCTGAGCCCGACGAACAGCAACGACGTGTTTTTGCAGGAAGTCGACGAAGCCGTCCGCAAGGACCGGCTGGACAGCATCATGCAGCGCTATGGGCTGTGGATCCTCGGCGGGGCCGTCGCCGCGCTGCTCGCTTTCGGCGGCTATCTCTATTGGGGACACCGGCAGGAAATCGCGCGCGGCGAAAAGGCCGAGGCGCTGATCGCCGCGTTCGACAAGGTGAAGGCGGGGCAGCCGACCGCGGCGACCGCCGACCTCAAGGCGCTCGAAGGCGGGGGCAGCCCCGCCTATCGCGCCGCGGCGCTGATCGAGCAGTCGAACCTCAAGGCGAAGACCGGCGACCTCAAGGCGGCGGCCGCGCTGATCGCGAAGGTCGCGGCCGATCCCAAGCTCGACCAGTCGCTGCGCGACATGGCGCTGATCCGCCAGACCGCGCTCGAATATGACACGCTGAAACCCGACGCCGTCATCGCGCGGCTGAAGCCGATCGTCGATGCCAAGGCTCCGGCGTCGAGCTGGTTCGCGAGCGCCGCCGAACTCAGCGCCGCCGCTTATTACAGCCAGGGAAAATATGATCAGGCCGGCCAGCTTTACGGCCGGATCGCGAAGCTGCCCGACGTCGCCAAGACGCTCCAGTCGCGCGCCGTTCAGATGGCGGGGATGCTGGGCGTCGATGCCGTCGACGATCGCGCGGCGGAAAGCCTGAAGGCGGAAGTGGAGGGTGCGCGCGCCGCCGCAAGCGCAGCCAACGCGGCTCCAGCCGCCGGGGACCAGAAAGGCACGCCGGGGACAGCGGCGGCCGCGAAAAATGAGGAAGCCAGGTAACATGCGGAAACGCCATTATGTGATTTGCGCGGCGCTGCTCGCATTGCCGCTGGCCGGCTGCGGCGTGTTCAAGGGCAACGGTGGGCCCAAGACGCCGACGGTCGGCCAGCGCGTGTCGATCCTGTCGAACGACAACAGCGTCAAGGTCGATCCGGCGATCGCGGCGGTCGCGGTCGTGCTGCCCGAACCGGCGGTCAACGCCGCCTGGGCGCAATCGGGCGGCAATGCGTCGAAATCGATGGGTCACCCCGCGCTCGGCGCGGCGCGAACGAAGCTGTGGGAAGCGCAGGTCGCGGGCAGCACCAAGAAACAGCGCCTCGCGTCGTCGCCGGTGATCGCCGACAACCGCCTGTTCGTCGTCGATACCGACGCGGTCGTCACCGCCTATGCGGCGGATACGGGCACGAAGCTGTGGAGCGTCCCGATCGGCAGCACGGCCAAGGATTATCGCGATTCGCTGTTCGGCGGCGGCGCCGGGGTCGATGGCGATGTCGTCTATGCGACGACCGGATCGGGCGACGTCGCGGCGCTCAACGTCGCCGACGGCAGCATCGTGTGGAAGGCGAAGCCCGCGGGGCCGCTGCGCGGCGCGCCGACGATCGCGTTCGGCGGCGTCTATGTGATCAGCCAGGACAATCAGATTTTCGCGCTCAACCAGGCGAGTGGCGCGGTGCAGTGGCAGGCGACCGCTTCGCTCGAGGCGGGCAGCGTCTTTGGCGCGGCGTCGCCGGCGGCGGGGCAGGGCACGATCGTCGCGGGCTTTTCGTCGGGCGAGGTCCAGGCCTATCGCTACGAGAACGGCCGCGACCTGTGGGAGGATGCGCTCGCGCGCACCTCGATGGCGCTGTCGGTCTCGACGCTGTCGGATGTCGACGCCGATCCGGTGATCGACCGCGGACGTGTCTTCGCGCTTGGCCAGGGCGGCCGCATGGCGAGCTACGAGCTTTTGACCGGCCAGCGTACTTGGGAAATCTCGATCGCGGGCATCTCGACCCCTTATGTGGTTGGCGAGTGGGTCTATGCGATGACCGACGACGGCAAGCTGCTGTGCGTCGCCCGCACCAGCGGCAAGGTGCGCTGGCTTCAGCAGCTCGCACGCTTCCGCGTCGAAACCGAAAAGAAGAAGAAGGATCCGATCCGCTGGACCGGGCCGATTCTGGCCGGCGGGCGGCTGATCGCGGTGAACAGCGAAGGCCATCTCGTCGAATTCTCGCCCACCGACGGCTCGACGCTCGCGACGACCGAGTTCAAGACGTCGCTGTCGCAGGCACCGGTGGTCGCGAACAATATTCTGTATATTTTGGCAGACGACGGAACCATCACGGCCTGGCGCTGACAAGCGTCCGGGCCGGGGCGGCCCGGATAGAAACAGGAAACCAAGCCATGGCGCGATCCGCGACGATCGCCATTGTCGGTCGGCCCAATGTCGGCAAATCGACGCTGTTCAACCGGCTGGTCGGCAAGCGCCTGGCGCTCGTCGACGATCAGCCGGGGGTGACGCGCGACCGGCGCGAGGGCGACGGCAAGCTGCTCGGCCTCGAATTCCTGATCGTCGATACCGCAGGGTTCGAGGATCAGGACGCCGCGACGCTGCCGGGCCGGATGCGCGTCCAGACCGAGAAGGCGGTGCGCGAGGCCGACGCCGCGCTGTTCATGATCGATGCGCGCGCGGGGGTGGTGCCGCTCGACGAGGAAATCGCGCGCTGGCTGCGCAGCGAGGATACGCCGGTCATCCTCTGCGCGAACAAGGCCGAGGGCAAGCAGGGCGAGGCGGGGCTGATGGAGGCCTATAGCCTGGGTTTCGACACGGTGTTCGCGTTCAGCGCCGAGCATGGCGAGGGGCTGGTCGACCTGTTCGACGCGCTGCGCCCGATCGTCGAGCCTTTCATGGAGGCCGCCGAAGACATTGTGGAGGCCGAAGCGGGCGAAGACGAACCGCTCGGCCCGCTCAAGCTCGCGATCGTCGGGCGTCCGAACGCCGGCAAGTCGACGCTCATCAACCGCATGATCGGCGAGGATCGGCTGATCACCGGGCCCGAGGCGGGGATCACGCGCGATTCGATCCGCGTCGATTGGCAATGGGAACAGGATGGCGAGGTCCATCCGATCCAGCTGTTCGACACCGCGGGGATGCGCAAGCGCGCCAAGGTGCAGGACAAGCTCGAGAAATTGTCGGTCGCCGATGCGATGCACGCGGTCGACTTCGCCGAGGTCGTCGTGCTGCTGCTCGACGCGACCAAGGGGCTGGAGGCACAGGATCTGCGCATCGCCGACCGGGTGCTCGACGAAGGGCGCGCGTTGATCGTCGCGCTCAACAAATGGGACGTCGCCGAAGATCCCTCTTCGCTGTTCAACGGCGTGCGCGCGGCGCTCGAGGACGGGCTGTCGCAGATCAAGGGCGTCCCGGTGCTCAGCATTTCGGGCGCGACGGGCAAGGGAATCGACACGCTGGTCCGCGTGGCCTTTGAACAGCGCGCGATCTGGACCAACCGCGTTTCGACCGCGAAGCTCAACCGCTGGTTCGAGCGCGCGGTCGAGGCCAATCCGCCGCCGGCGCCGGGGGGCAAGCGGATCAAGCTGCGCTATATGACGCAGGCGCGCACGCGGCCGCCGACCTTCGTCGTTTTCGGCAGCCGCACCGACGCGCTTCCGGCGAGCTATCAGCGCTATCTGATGAACGGCATGCGCAAGGAACTGGGGTTCCAGGGCGTGCCGATCCGCATCAATTTCCGCAATACGCGCAACCCCTATGACGAATGATCCGGGCGCGGCGTCGGCGGGGCTGGTCGTCGATGCGCGCGGCATGCGCTGCCCATGGCCGGCGCTGCGGCTGGCGCGCGCGATGCGCGGCGCGCGCGACGTCCTGCTGCTTGCCGACGATCCGCAGGCGGGCCGCGAAGTCGCCGCGCTGGCGAGCGAACAGGGCTGGCGACTGACGGGCGAGTCCGGGGCCGCGGGCGAAGGCCGCTGGCGCGTTCGCCGCGACTGACCCGAAATGGGGCGGCTTTCGTCGCGCCCCCCGGCCATCGTAACCTCTTTTTTACCGACTTCGGGCATGGCGGCATCGGGACCACCGACCGATTTGAACACCGAGGGACAGGGCATTGGACGAGATCCTGGTCGATTGGGATGAATTCCGCGCGACCCGCACCCAGTTGGGGGCGGCGTTCGTCCGGATATTGGGCTATTTTCGCGAGGACGGCACCAAGTCGGTCGCCGTGATCGAAGAGGCGATGCGCGCCCGCGATGCGCGCGGCCTTGTCATGCCCGCGCACACGCTGAAGAGCGAAGCGCGCCAATTCGGCGCCGAGCGGCTCGGCGCGCTCGCCGAGGATATCGAGATGTTCGCGCGGCATTGCGTCGAGGCGCAGCTAAGCCCCGAGGAATATCTGCCGCGCGTTGTCACCCTGCGTGCGCTGTTCGAGGAAACCCTCGCGGCGCTCGAGCGCGAGGCGAACCCGCTCGTCCAGCGCAAGCCCGCGAGTTTCGGCCGCGCGGCCGGTTATTAAGTCCTATCCGATTAAAGCCTCTGTTCCCCCGCGCAGGCGGGGGCCCATCTCCCGTCGGTTCAAGATAGCGCCGTCCGGTGATGGACCCCGCCTGCGCGGGGGAACAGGCTTTTCTAACCTGCCTCGTCTTTCCGCATCGGCTGCATCGCGCCGCGCGCGAGGCTGCGCCATAGCCATTCGAACGGCCCATAGCGGAACCGGTCGAGCCACGGTTTCGACCAGAGCAGCATGAGCGCCCACGCGCCGACGACGAACAGATAGAGCGGCGCGCGCCCGATCGCGCCGAACTGGCCCAGCCCATAGCCATAGAAGATCGTCGTCATCACGACGCTCGTGCCCAGATAGTTGGAAAAGGCGGCGCGGCCCGCCGCCGCGACGCGCCCGACCCAGGGCGCGGCGGCGTGGCGCTGGATGAGCAGGACGAGCAGCGCGGCATAGCCGATCGTCATCATCAGCCGTCCCGGCTGCGCCCACGCCAGAAAGACCGTAAGCGACAGCAGATAGTCGAATCCGGCATTTCCCATGAGCCAGCAGAGAAACAACGTCAGCAGCAACCCCGGCGGCAGCCAGCGCCAGGCGGTGCGGCGATAGGCGCGCGGCTCCCACGCCCCGGTCAGGAAGCCGTTGCGGAACAGCGCCATGCCGATCATCATCAGCGGCAGCGTTTCGAGCAGGTTGACGAGCACCATCGCGAAGGGGGCGGCGGCATCGTCGAGCCGATGGTCGAGGATCGGCAGATAGCCACCGCGATACAGCGCCAGTTCGTCCCGCACTTCGGTGTCGATCTTGGCATATTCATCGCGGATCGCTTCGCCCGCCGTGACCCGCGACGGTGCGGCGCCGGGATCGCCCGCCGACGATGCGAGGAAAAGCTGGCCGCCGAACAGCAAGGTCATCAGCAGGACGCCCAGCGTGAACAGCCCCGCCGCCCATCGGATCAGCCGCCGCGCCTCCCAGCCCCGGAACAGGAAGGCGATGCAGCCGACCGCGGCGTAGAGGAACAATATGTCGCCCCACCACAGGAAGAAGAAATGGCAAAGGCCGAAGATCGCGAGCCACGCCATGCGGCGATAATGCACCGATGCGGGGTTTTGCCCCGATTTTTCGGCGCGATCGACGATCAGCAGCAGGCTCGCCCCGAACAGGATCGAGAAGAGCCCGCGCATCTTGCCGTCGACCAACAGGAAGGACAGCGCCCACGCGGCCACATCGGCGGCCGAGTCGCCGCCATAGGCGCGCGGCGAGACATAGGCCATTTCGGGCATGGCAAAGGCGACGATGTTCATCGCCAATATGCCCATCACCGCAAAGCCGCGCAGCGCGTCGAGCGTGACCAGCCTTGCGTTTTCCGTTCTGCCGTCGTCGCCCATGGACCCTCGCTGTATGATGCGTCCGTTACGGTGGCGGGGAGGGGGCGTCCAGCCTGTTAGCGCGGGATCGACTTTGCGTAAAAAGCCGTGTGCTCCCGCGAAGGCGGGAGCCCATCTCCTGACGGTGCCAGTTTTAATCGGCGGGAGATGGGCCCCCGCCTTCGCGGGGACACGCTGGTGTTTCTCCCAAAGTCGGTCACATCCAACCCACTATTGACATATATGTCAGTAATGCTATCTCCTCCCTATCAAATGATTCGCGAGAGAGCCGCCATGACCCCGACCATCTTCTCCCACCCCGACCGCGTCCCCGCGAAGTTCCGCCCGCTGAAGGCGCTGTCGCACTTCCGCAAGCTGATCAAGGACAAGGAAGACACCGAACAGGTGTTTCACATCTTCGAGAATCTGCCGCGCAAGGGCTTCGTCGATGACGCGCGCGCGTTCGTGGAAAGCGAGCGCGGCAAGCGGTTGATGGAAAGCGAGCCCTATCTGCCCGACCTGCTCGACGATCATGACTGGATCGACCAGCTTCCCGAAGGCAGCGTCGGCCACGCCTATGTCACCTTCATGCGCCGCGAAGGCCTGTCGGCCGCGGGTCTGGTGGCCGAGGCCGACAAGATGGGCCGTCCGCAGTTCGACGACCAGGTGCAATGGTATTCGAACCGCCTGCGCGACACGCACGACCTGTTCCACATCCTGACCGGCTATGGCCGCGACGCGCTCGGCGAACAATGCGTGCTCGGCTTCACTTATGGCCAGACCGGCAATTACGGCAATTTCTTCATCGCCTATGCCGGCGGCTATGAACTGAAGCGCGGTGTCAAGGGCGATGCGCCGGTGATGGGCGCGATCCGCCAGGGCCAGCGCCACGGCAAGGTATCGCAGGCGATCATCGAACAGGATATCCGTTCGCTCCTCGCCGAACCGCTCGAAGCGGCGCGCGCGCGCCTCGGCATCGGCAAGCCGACGCTCTACGAAGAAGCGCACCGCACCTATCGCAGCCGCGGCATCGACCCGTACAACTTCCTGGCATCGCAGGCGGTGGCCTGACTTTTAAGATCCTCCCCGTGGCGAAGCCATGGGGAGGGGGACCGCCCGCAGGGTGGTGGAGGGGTTTTACCTCGCAGTGCAAAAGCGGACGATGCCGTCCGCGACGGCGGCGGGGTCGGCCAGAACCTCTCGGGCGGCGATTCGCAATGTTCGTATCCCTTGTGAGGCGAGCCATTGGTCCCGTGCGTCGTCGCGCTCGGGACGATCTCCCATGTCGTGAGCGATGCCGTCGATTTCGATCGCGAGCTTCCATTCCGGCACATAGAAGTCCAGCACATATCGATGGATCGGGTGCTGGCGCCTGAATTTGATATGGCCCGGTTGCTTCCTCAGAATCTGCCACAGCAGCACTTCGGGGAGCGACATCTTACGGCGCAGTCGCCGGGCATGTTTATAGGCGTGATCGCTTGCCGGCACGCTCTACCCCTCCACCACGCCCTTCGGGCGCGGTCCCCCTCCCCAACGCTTCGCGAAGGGGAGGATCTTTCATAACCCAACCGCTGCTGTTCCCGAATAGCCCATGGTCATAGCCGCGTGATCAACGCCTGCGCCGCCGCCGGATTGCGGACCTTCGCGCCCGCGATGAAGAAGAGATAGACGTCGCGGTCGCCCTTGGCCCAGTCGCGCGCGCGGTTGGCCCATCCATCGAGCGCCTTGTCGTCGTAGCCGGTTTCGACATCCTCTTGGGTACGCTGGAGGCGGGCATAGGTGAAATCGGCGGTCTGCTCGTCGATGCACGGAAATTCGTCGCTGTCGGCATAGACGATCGCCATATTCCGCGCGCGCACCATGTCGATGAACGCGGGATCGCGGAAGCTTTCGTCCCGCACCTCAATCGCGTGGCGCAGCGGGAGGCTGTCCTGCGTTTCGGGAAGCAAATCGAGGAAGCCCGCGAAATCGTCGCGGTCGAACTTTTTCGTCGCCATGAACTGCCACAGAATCGGACCGAGCCGGTCGCCGAGCCGCGTCAGCCCCTGCGTCAGGAATTTTTCGATCGACGCCGCGCCGTCGGCCAGTATCTTGCGGTTGGTGGCAAAACGCGACGCCTTGACGCTGAACCGGAAGCCGTCGGGAACCGCCTCCGCCCAATTGGCGAAGGTCTCGGGTTTCTGGCTGCCATAATAGGTGCCGTTGATCTCGATCCCGGTCAGATGCTGACCGGCATATTCGAGTTCGCGTTTTTGCGGATGCCCGGCCGGATAAAAGGGGCCGCGCCACGGCTCATAGGTCCAGCCGCCGATGCCGATATGGATGCTCATGGCCTCGTCACTCCTCGGAAGAGGGTTTCGGCATCGTCCAGTCCGCCACCCGTTGCCGCACCGCCGCGGCGAGTGCGTCCATCGTCGCGACCTGCTCGATGCCATAGCGCGCGGCGGTGATATCGACATTGCCCTTGCGCCAAAAGCCCTCGGGGCAGAGCAGGATCAGCTTTCCGCCGCGTGCATGCAACCCCGTTTCGAGCAGGCTGATCGGGCTTTGCGACCCCGGCGCCAGATACATGACGATGATATCGGCCGATTCGAGCGCCGCCAGTTCCCATTCGACCTGGCGGCGGAATTCGGGCTCTTCCGCGACCGGCTTCCAGTCCGGATTCCAGTCGGGCCGCCGCGGATTGAGGATCACGACGTCGAGATCGCCGAGCGCCTGGGTCAGATCGGCCTGCCAGTCGGCCGCGCGGCCCATGTCGATGCTGCCGCCGAGGAAGATGCGCGGCCGATCATGGTCGGCGGGCCATTGCTGCGGCGATGTCACGACCAGCGGCGCGGCCCACGCCGGCGCCCCGAGCGAGAGCAGGGCGAGGGCGGTCAGCGCACCGCGCATCATGCGAGCGCCGCGTCGGCCCCCATCAAGGTGGGGAAAAAGCCCTCATGCGCTTCGCGAAGTTCGGCGAGCGTCACCTGATGGTCGCTGCCCGGCAATTCGAAGACGATGCGGTCCCTGATCGTGCGGCCGATCGGATCGACCGGCACGTCGGCGCGGCCCGCGGCGTCGAGGAAATCGGCGAGGCAGGTGTCGCAGACGGTGACCAGATACAGCCCCTGATCCTCGCCGAAAAAGCTCTCGGCGATGCCGAAGGGCTGTTCTTCGCTGACCAGTACGCCGATGTTCGATTTGAGCGCCATTTCGGCGAGCGTCACCGCGACGCCGCCGTCCGACACGTCGTGGCACGCGGTGATCCATCCGGCATTGATCGCATGGCGGATGAAATCGCCGGTGCGCTTTTCGCAGCGCAGGTTAACCTCGGGCGGCGGCCCTTCCTCGCGACCGTGGATTTCGCGCAGCCAGATCGACTGGCCGAGATGCCCGGCGCGTTCGCCGACCGCGAGGACGATGTCGCCGGTCTGCTGGAAGCCGATGCCGACCGCCTTGTTCAGATCCTCGATCACGCCGACGCCGCCGATCGCGGGGGTCGGCAGGATCGCGCTGCCGCCGCCGGTTGCCTTCGATTCATTGTAGAGGCTGACGTTGCCCGACACGATCGGATAGTCGAGCGCGCGGCACGCCTGCGCCATGCCGTCGAGACAGCCGACGATCTGGCCCATGATTTCGGGACGTTGCGGGTTGGCGAAATTGAGGCAGTTGGTGATCGCGAGCGGCGTCGCGCCGACCGCGCTGATGTTGCGCCACGTCTCGGCGACCGCCTGCTTGCCGCCCTCGACCGGGTCGGCGTAGCAATAGCGCGGGGTGCAGTCGGTCGTCATCGCGAGCGCGCGGCTGGTGCCGTGGATGCGAACGAGCGCGGCGTCGCCGCCGGTCTGCACCGTGTCGGCGCCGACCTGGCTGTCATATTGTTCCCAGATCCAGCGGCGCGACGCGATGTCGGGGGTGCCCATCAAGGTCTTGAGGTCGGCGGCGACGTCCTTCGTCTCGGGGACGTTCGTCAGTTCGGGCTGCTTCGGGGTCGGGACGTGCGGGCGATCATAGAGCGGCGCGTCGTCGGCGAGCGGGGCGAGCGGGATGTCGCAGACGATCTCGCCATGATGTTCGAGGACCATGCGCCCGGTGTCGGTGACGGTGCCGATGACCGCGAAATCGAGCTCCCATTTGTGGAAAATCGCGGCGGCGAAATCTTCGCGGCCGGGTTTGAGCACCATCAACATGCGTTCCTGCGATTCGGACAGCATCATCTCATACGCCGTCATGCCGGTCTCGCGTTGCGGCACGTCGTCCATCTTGAGGTGGAGGCCGACGCCGCCCTTCGACGCCATTTCGACCGACGAGGAGGTGAGGCCCGCGGCGCCCATGTCCTGAATCGCGACGATCGCGTCCGACGCCATCAGTTCGAGGCACGCCTCGATCAGCAATTTCTCGGTAAAGGGATCGCCGACCTGCACCGTCGGGCGCTTTTCCTCGGCATCCTCGCCGAAGTCGGCCGATGCCATCGTCGCGCCGTGGATGCCGTCGCGGCCGGTTTTCGACCCGACATAGACGATCGGATTGCCGACGCCGCTCGCGGCCGAATAGAAGATCTTGTCCTGTTCGGCGACGCCGACGGTCATCGCATTGACGAGGATATTGCCGTCATAGGCGGTGTGGAAATTGACCTCGCCGCCGACGGTGGGGACGCCGACGCAATTGCCATATCCGCCGATCCCGTGGACGACGCCCGAGATGAGGTGCTTCATCTTCGGATGGTCGGGGCGGCCGAAGCGCAGCGCGTTGAGGTTCGCGACCGGGCGCGCGCCCATCGTGAAGACATCGCGCAAAATGCCGCCGACCCCGGTCGCCGCGCCCTGATAGGGTTCGATATACGACGGGTGGTTGTGGCTCTCCATCTTGAAGATCGCGGCGAGCTTCTTGCCGCCTTCGCCGGTGCCGATGTCGATGACGCCGGCATTCTCGCCGGGGCCGCAGATCACCCACGGCGCCTCGGTCGGCAGTTTCTTGAGGTGAAGGCGCGAGCTTTTATAGCTGCAATGCTCGGACCACATGACCGAGAAGATACCCAGCTCGACAAGGTTCGGCTCGCGACCGAGCGCGGCGAGGACGCGGTCATATTCTTCTGGCGAGAGGCCGTGTTCGGCGACGATCTCGTGGGTGATGACGGAGGCGGGCGCGGGTGCTGTCTGGGTCATGGCGCGCCTTTAGAGCCTCCCCTCCCGAATTGGAAGCACCACTCCTTGCCAGCGAACGCCCCGGCGCGATCACGGTGTTTCCAATTCGGGAGGGGAGGCTCTCTTGCCGCGCGCGCGTTAGGAACAGACCCTTGATGGCTTTTATGGCCGGTAAGGGAGGGTAATCGGCCGCCGGTTCGCGCCCGCCCAACCCGCGGCGGCGGTCAGCACCGCATAGGCGGCGAGCATCGTTGCCGGAATCGCGAGCGAATAGACCGGCTCCTTCGGCCCGAACCAGTCGATCGCCTGGACCAGCGCGAGCAGCCCGGCGAGCAGCCATAGCCGCAGATGGCCCGCGGACGCCCGCGTGCGCCGGGCATAATAGACGAGCGCGCCGCCGATCAGCGCGATTTCGAGCGGCATCGCGACGAGCGGGTGGTTCCACAGCGCTAGCCCGATCTTTGGCGGCGCGCCGAGCAGGGTGAGGTCGGGGATATGGACGATCAGGTCGAGGAACCAGTGCGACACGACGACGATCGCGGCGCCGATCGCCGCTTCGCGTCGCCCGGTGCCGAACCCGACGAGCAGGCCAAAGATCGCGGCCCAGAGCGCGGCGCCGAGCAGGCTGTGCGTATAGGGCATGTGGTAAAGGTCCATCGGGTTCATCGCGCTGATGCCGGGGACGATCCGCATCGCCTCGACCCCTGGGATCAGCAGCGCGGCGAAGCCGATGTCGACGAGTTGCGCCGCGACGAACAGCGTGCCCAGCCCGGCGGCCTGTGGCCGCGTCGCGGCGACCAATGCAGGAGCGAAGTGGCCGATGAACATAAGGCGATGCTATCGCTTTGGGAGAGGAGGTCAAGCTCGACCGCACTTGACCATGGGGGGGCGAAGGGGCCAAAGCAGGCGCATGACGGATACCCCCGCACCCCCGATTTCGGCCCCGATCGCCACCATGTCGTTCGAGGCCGCGATGGGCGAGCTCGAAACCATCGTCCGCCGGCTCGAAAGCGGCGACGTCAGCCTCGAGGAATCGGTCGCGCTCTACGAACGCGGCCATGCGCTCCGCGCCCATTGCGAGGCGCGGCTCGCCGCGGCGCAGGCGCGGATCGAGCAGGTCAGCCTGGGCGCCGACGGCCAGCCGGCGGGAACCACGCCCTTCGGCGAAAGCTGAGCCGGGTGGCCCTCGCCGACGGCGATATCGACCAGGCGGAGCATCTGCTGCACGCCGCGCAGGACGAGGTCGCCGCCGGGATCGACGCGCTGTTCGACCGCCTGCTCGCCGTCCCCGCCGATCCGCGCGCGCGGCTGTACGAGGCGATGCGCCACGCCGCGATCGCCGGCGGCAAGCGGCTGCGCCCGCTGCTGGTGCGCGCCGCGGGCGACCTGTTCCATGTCGACCGCACGATCGGCCTGCGCGTCGGCGCGGCGGTCGAGGCGATGCACGTCTATTCGCTGATCCACGACGATCTGCCGTGCATGGACGACGACGACATGCGCCGTGGCAAGCCGACGGTCCACCGCGCCTATGACGAATCGACCGCGGTGCTCGCGGGCGATTCGCTCCACGCGCTCGCTTTTGAATGGCTGTGCGATCCCGCGACGCACGGCGATCCGTTCGTGCGCGCCGAACTCTGCTGCGAACTGGCGCGCGCCGCGGGGCCGACGGGCATGGCGGGCGGGCAGATGATGGACCTGGTTGCCGAAACCGCCGATTTCGACCTGCCGACCGTCACCCGGCTCCAGCAACTCAAGACGGGCGCGCTGATCGGCTTTTCGGTCGAGGCGGGGGCGATCCTCGCGCGGATACCCGCCGAAGGGCGCCGCCCGCTGCGCGGCTATGCGCGCGACATCGGGCTCGCCTTCCAGATCGCCGACGACATATTGGACGTCGAAGGCGACGAAGCGCTCGCGGGCAAGGCGCTGCACAAGGACGATGCGGCGGGCAAGGCGACCTTCGTTACCTTGATGGGGCTCGACCGCGCGCGCGAACAGGCGCGACTGCTCGTCGATCAGGCGATTGCGCATCTCGCCGGTTTCGGCGATGAGGCGGCGCTGCTGCGCGCGATCGCGCGCTATGTGGTGGAAAGGGACCATTGATGCGGGTGGGGGTTTATCCGGGGACGTTCGATCCGATCACGCTCGGCCATATGGATATCATCCGGCGCGGCGCGAAGCTCGTCGACCGGCTGGTGATCGGCGTGACGACGAACATCACCAAATCGCCGCTGTTCGACGACGACGAACGCATCGCCATGGTAAAGGCCGAGGTCGCGTCGATCGACGGCGACATCCGCGTGGTCGGCTTCAACGCGCTGCTGATGGATTTCGCCGAGCGCGAAGGCGCCAGCGTTATCGTGCGCGGACTGCGCGCGGTCGCCGATTTCGAATATGAATATCAGATGGCGGGGATGAACCAGCAACTCAACGACCGGATCGAGACGGTCTTTCTGATGGCCGACGTCGGCTTGCAGCCGATCGCCTCGCGCCTCGTCAAGGAAATCGCGATCTTCGGCGGCGACATCCACAAGTTCGTGACCCCCGCGGTGCGCGATGCGGTGGTGTCGCGGATCGACGAACGCGGCCTTCGGCAGGGCGACAGCTGATCGCGCCCGTGATCGCAATCATTGAGCGTTCAGCTTTTTCCCGCTAGGTCGCCCCATCGGGGCGCATATTCAGATTCGACAAGAGGCCGATCCAGCATGAAACTTTCCTTCCGCCCCCTGATCCTGACGGCGATGGCGATCGGCCTCGCGGCATCGGCCGCCGCGCAGGACGTGCCCCCGGCGCCCGCGCCGCAGGGCAGCGAAGCGCCGCCGACCCCCGCCCCGGCCGAGCCCGCGCCGCCGGTCGAAACGCCCACGCCCGCGCCCGCCCCGGCATCGGACACTGCCGCGCCCGCGCCCGAAGCGGCTCCCGCCGCCCCCGCGATGACCCCCGACCAATATATCAATAATCCCGAATATATGCTCGACCTCGACCTTTCGACGGGCGGGCGGGTCGTCGTCCAGCTCTATCCCAATGTCGCGCCGAACCATGTCGAGCGGCTGAAGCAGTTGACGCGCGCGGGCTTCTATAACGGGATCAAGTTCCACCGCGTGATCGACGGCTTCATGGCGCAGACGGGCGATCCGACCGCGACCGGGCAGGGCGGCTCGCAGCTTCCGGACATCAAGGCCGAGTTCAACGACACGCCGCATCTGCGCGGCACGCTGTCGATGGCGCGCGCCGAAAGCCCCGACAGCGCCAACAGCCAGTTCTTCATCATGCTCCAGCCGCGCTTCAGCCTCGATCATCGCTACACCGCCTTCGGCCGCGTCGTGTCGGGGATGCAATATGTCGATGCGATCCATAAGGGCGAGCCGCCCGCGGTGATGTCGCGCATCGTCCAGATGTCGGTCGCTGCCGACAACAAGCCGATGCCGCCCGCCTCGGCGCTGGTCGAGGACCAGCCGGCGGCGGCGCCCGCGGTCTCGGTCGACGAGCTCAACGCCCCGATCAAGCAGTAAGCCCGAAAGGACGCGCGAACCCGTCATGCGCGTCGACGCCTTCGATTTCGATCTGCCGTCCGAGCGCATTGCGCTCCGCCCCGCGCGGCCGCGCGATGCGGCGCGGATGCTCGTGGTCGAGGGCGGCTCTATCAGCGACGCCAAAATGAGCGACCGGGGCGTGCGCGATCTCCCGGCGCTGCTGCGCGCGGGTGATTGCCTGGTGTTCAACGACACGCGCGTGATCCCGGCGCAGCTTGAGGGAAAGCGCGGAGACGCAAAAATCGGCGCGACGCTCCACAAGCGTGTCGACCTGCGCCGCTGGCAGGCTTTCGTCCGCAACGCCAAGCGGCTGCGCGTCGGCGAGACGGTCGATTTCGGTTCGGGGGTCGCGGCGCTGGCCGAGCAGCGGCTGGCCGACGGCAGTTTCATCCTCGCCTTTGGCGGCGACGAACCGGTCGAGATATTGCTCGAACGCGCGGGGACGATGCCGTTGCCGCCCTATATCGCGGGCAAGCGCGCGACCGACGACGAAGATCGCGCCGATTATCAGACGATGTTCGCCGACAAGGACGGCGCGGTCGCGGCGCCGACCGCGGCGCTGCATTTCACCCCCGACCTGCTCGCGGCGCTCACCGCGGCGGGCGTCGCCACCGAAATGCTGACCTTGCATGTCGGCGCCGGCACCTTCCTGCCGGTGAAGTCCGACGACACCGCGGACCATGTCATGCACGCCGAATGGGGCCGCATCGATGCCGCGACCGCCGGGCGGCTGAACGCGGTGCGCGCGCGCGGCGGCCGGGTGATCGCGGTCGGCACCACCAGCCTGCGCCTCCTCGAAAGCGCGGCACGCGAAGACGGCCGGATCGCGCCGTTCGAGGGCGACACCGCGATTTTCATCACGCCGGGCTATCGCTTCAGGGCGATCGACGGGCTGATGACCAATTTCCACCTGCCGCGATCGACCCTGTTCATGCTGGTCAGCGCGCTGATGGGGTTGGAAACCATGCAATCGGCCTATGGGCACGCCATAGGGGAAGGCTACCGCTTCTACAGTTACGGGGACGCCAGCCTGTTGCTGCCTTAGGGCAGCACGGTTCCCAGCACCGCCGACAGATCGGCGAGCGCCTGCTCGCCGCTCGTCACCTTGATCGCGTGCATGCCCAGCACGCTTGCGGGTTTGCAGTTGATGCCGAGATCGTCGAGATAGACGCAGTTTTCGGGCGCGACGTCCAGCGCCTCGCACATCATCCGATAGATGGCGGGATCGGGTTTGCGAACCCCGGCCTTGCTCGATTCGACGACATGGTCGAAGCGCGCCATGATCGCGGCGACCTCGGCCGCCATCGCTTCGCTGCGCGCCATGCCCGCGCCCTTTCCCGACGGCACATTGTTGGTGATGCAGCCGATCGTGAACCCCCTGGCCTTCAGCGTGTCGAGCGCGGCGACCATCGCCGGGCGCACCGCGCCCGCCAGCACCGCCAGCACCGCTTCGCCTTCGAGTTCATGCCCCAGCGCGCGGGCTTCGGCGGCGAACAGGCTGTCGAATGCCGCGGCGTCGATCTCGGCCCGCTCGAATTTCGCCCAGGCATTGCCGTCGGGGTCGGCGCTGTTGACGCGGCGGATGAAGTCGCGCGGCAGGCCGCGTTCCTGTTCGAGCCGGTTGAAGGCCTCGAACGGCGAAGCGGTGATGACGCCGCCGAAGTCGAAGATGACATGGGTATAGCGAGACATGGCGCGGCTAGAGCGCAGATTGACGTTAACGTCAACCGGTCTGGTCAGGGTTCGACGACGATCCCCGCCTTGGGATCGGCGCGGCCCGCGAGCATGTCGCGGTAGGCGCCAAGCGCGGCGTCGCCGCCGCGGCGCCGGTCGATGCGCGCGAGGCGCGGCGCGACCTCCATGAAGGCGAGCCAGGCCTCGGCGACCTTCTGCCCGAACGCCGCTCCGCCCCAGCCGGCGATGCGCTTCTGGCTGCGGCCGGGGGCGAAGAAGCCCTGCCGCTCGGGACCGGGAAGCGCCGCTGCACCGGCATCGGCATCCCAATGCGACTTGCCGACGATGATCGAGGCCTTGAGATGGTCCTTGAAATGGCTGTGCACCGCGTGCGTCACCGCGCCATTGCCCGCCATGTCGACGAACGCCGAGCGAACCCCGGCGTCGAGCGTCGCGATATCGTCATAGGCGATCACGCGGTCATAGATGGCCTGTGCGGCGAGCGCCTCGACATGGGCCTGGCTGGTCAGCCCGATCGTTTGCGGGCGCTGCCCTTGCCGCCGTGCGAGCGAAAAGCCGAGGCCGATCGCGGTCTTGCTCGACGCGCTCGCGATCAATATCTGTTCGGCGCCATAATCGCCCTCATCCTCGAACTGGTCGGCGATCAGCCAGCCGGTGAGGAAGAGCGGGCGAAAGACCGGCCAATAATCATGGTCGGCGGTGCGATAGCCCTCCAGCGTCTCGATCCGCTGATAGTGATTGTAGATCGGCGGCAGCGTGGTGCGTCGCGGCGTCGCATCGGTAAAGCCGCCGGGGCCGGCCTTGCCCGCGGTCAGCACCGCCGCGCTCGCCATCGGATAATAGCCATAGAAGCGGTCGCCGGCCGCGATGCCGTCGGCGGCGCTTTCGGTGACGGTCGCGAAACCCCAGACGGGGAGGCGACCCGGCTCGCCCCGCTCGGCGAAGAAATCCCAATAGCCTTGATCCCCCCCATCCTTATCTGCGCCGAACAGGCCCGACGGCTTGCCGAACACGGCATAGGTGATGTTGTTCGCGGTCATCGCATAGCTGTCGAGCGCGACGCGGAGCTGGCCGGGGGCGAGCGGCGGCGCGGGCGCGGCGACCAGCGCCGCCTTTGCGATATCGTCGCGGTCGACGTCGATCGCCCAGGCGTCGGTCATCTTCTTTCTCCTTGTGGCTTGCCGCGCGCGCGGTCTTGGCCGATAGTCTCGCAGATGACGAAGTCCCTGACAATCGCGGTCAAGCGCATCTATGACGCGCCCGAGGCCAAGGATGGCGCGCGCTTCCTCGTCGATCGGCTGTGGCCGCGCGGCGTGTCGAAGGAGAAGGCGGCGCTGACCGCGTGGCTGAAAATCCTGTCGCCGAGCGATGCGATGCGCGAGGAATTCCACCACGCGACCGCGCAGTCGGACGCGGCTTGGGCGGCCTTTCGCAACGAATATTTCGCCGCGCTCGACGCCGGGGGTGACGCCGTCGCGGCGGCGCTGGCCGAACTCGACGCGGCGGCGAAGACCGGGCCGGTGACCTTGCTCTATGCCGCGAAGGACGAAGCGCGAAACAACGCCGTCGCTTTGCGCGAGTGGCTGGAGCGGCGACCGAAATAGCCGCCATCCAGGGTCTCCACCCTCTAAAGGCCGAACAGGCTGTGGCTCGCCTCGAACCGCAGGCCGAGCAGCAGCGCATCGGCGATGGCGCGATCGGCGGAGGGATTGCGGACATAGTGAAGGCTCGGCTGGACCCATAGCCCGTCGCCCAATCGCGCGCGGTAGCTTGCCTCGATCGCCAGTTCCGACGGTCCGGCGCCCGTTGCGGAGCGATGGCTGTCGGCGGTGAAGGCTGCGGCCAGGGCAAAGCCGAATTCGTCCTTGTCGCGGCCGGGAACCCAGCCGCTGAATTTGAGCCCGATGCTGGCGAAACGGTCGAACATGTTGAAGCGGCCGCTTGCGGTGCCGAGCCGCAGAAAGCCATCCAGCCGGCGATCGTCGCGCGCGGCAAGCGGAAAGGCACCGCGTATGTAGGAACCGGCATTGCCCTTGCCCTTACTGTTGCCGATGCCGCCGTCGCCTAGGTCGAAGCGCGCCGTGTAGCGCCAATGGCCGAGCCATAATTTCCCTTCGCCCAGCGGCGCCTGAACCTCTCCGATCATCAGCGCGCCATCGCCGCCGCCGAGCCGGATGGCGGTGCGGCGGGGATGATCGGGGTCGCCGGGAACGCCGTCAAGCAGCGCGGCGCGCAGCACCCAGCCCGGAGCCGGTGCGACGTGCAGGCGCGCGGCGAGCGAGGTGGATGGAAAGATCGAGGGGCCATTGCGCCCGCTCTGCGCGATGTCGGTGCCCATCCCGTGCGCGCTGCCGACGAACAGGTCGGCCGCTTCGATCGAGTCGAACTCCGAATTAAGGTCATAGAGGCCGACGCGCAGCGAGACATGCTGGCCGATTTTCTGGTCGATCCACGCTTCGTAAAGGCGCAAGGCCGAAACGCCGGTCTCGATATTGCTGACCGCCTGGGTGTCCCCGGCGAGGCGGCTGATCGAGCGCCCGTTGTTGTAGAGGCCATAGACATGGATCTGGGCGCCGCCCCAGCCCGCGATACGCTCCATGTCGGCTTCAAACAATATGTCGAGATTGTCGAGATAGCGCGCGCCGCGCCGGATGCCGCCCGCCGCATTGCCCATGACCTCGCCGGTGTAGGTGAGCCGGAGCAGAAGCGGACCCTGGTCCTCGTCCATCTCCTCGGCCGCATGGATATGGCTGTGCGGCGCGGGACCGGCCCGTTCGGGGTGCGTGGCCGCCGCCGGCACGGCGGCAAGCGCGAGGAGCGCGGCCGGGGCGAGCATCAGAAGCTCACCATGAACGCGAGGCGGACGCGGTCGAGCCACCCGGTCGGGGAAGAGGCGCCCGCATAGAGCGGATCGAGCGGCCGGTAATGATACCAGAGCAGGTCGAGCTGTAAATGGCGCGCCGGGACGTGCGACAGGCCCAGTCCGTGCAGCCGGTAGTTGGTCGACAGGTCGATATTGTCGTGGCTGAACGCGGCCAGCACCGCGTCGACCTCGACCTTCGAATATTGATAGGCGATGCGCCAGTCGCCGGGCGTCGATGTCCGCCCCGCCGCCAGTTCGAGGTTGTAGGCCGTGTCGCCAGATACCGCCGCGCCGAGGTTGCGGACATAATCGGCGGTGACGCCGATCGGCCAGCGCGGCGAGAGGCCGCTCCAGCCGAGCGTCACGATGGTTTCGAGCAGATGGAAGTCGGAAAGATAGCGGCCGCCGGACCGAAGATTGCCGCGAAAATCGCCGGCGTCGGCGCCCGCCACCGCGCCGAGCCGATAGTGGTAATAGCTGCCGGTGAGGCCCGCCTTGATGTCCGGCGCAAGCGGTGCGGACAGAGCGATCTGACCGCCGAGCATGTCGCTGTCGCGCGCGACGGCGGCCTCGTCGATCACGAAATAAAGGCCGCGGCCGTCGATGCGCAGCCCGCCGAGGTCGGACCCATAGGCGACCGCGATACCTTGCGGCGACACATCGCCGTCCCAGACCATGTCGGTGCGCTGGACGATCTGCGGGAATTTGCCAGCATAGGCGGTCAAACCGCCGTTGGTGTAGCGGATCCAGGCCTGGTCGAGCGATACGGCCAGATCGTCGACGAAATTGCCGAGCGTCACATCGGCCGAATTGGGGTCGTCGGGATCGCCGGTGGCGATCTGCGTTCCGACCGCGAAATGGTCGCCGACCTTATAGTTTGCCCGCAGCCGCGCGCGAAGCGCGGTGCGCGATCGGTCGCGGCCCGGCACGCTGTTCCATTCCTGGCGAACGCGCACGTCGCCGCTGACTTTCAGGCCGGGGATGCGGGTGTCTTTTGACGGCGCATTGGCGGTCGGAGCGGGTGTGTCGGCCTGCCTGAGCCTTTGGCTTTGCGCGGCGACCATCGCTTCCAGCGCCTGAATCCGCGCCTGCTGGTCGGCGAGCTGGCGTTCGAGCACGCCGATCCTGTCGTCCTCGGCATGCGCCGCGAAGGACGAGCCGAGCGCGGGGACGGCGAGCAGCAGGGCGGATATTCGCATGGTCGCAGCTTTCCGCAGCCAGCTGGTTCGCAAAACATCCAATAATGGGACTGACTATGGGACCAAGGCGTCAGCCTCCCGCCGCTTCGCGAAGTCCCGCCAGCGCGATCCGCGCCTCATGGGCGTTGAGGCTGGCGAAGCCGATCCGCAGGCCGCGCGGGGCCTCGTCATGCGTCATGAACGAGCGCGACGAGGCAAAGCGCAGGCCCAGCGCCGCTGCGCGCGCCTCCATCGCGTCGAGGTCGCTGCCGGGAAAGCGCAACCAGAAGGCGAGCCCGCCATCGGGCATCTTGTAATCCGCGATATCGCCGAGCGCCTCGTCGAGTTCGGCGGCGAAATTCCGGCGCCGCTCGGCATAGACCTGCCAGGCCTTGCGCGCGTGACGACGCAGTTCGCCCGTTTCGATGAGCGCGGCGGCCGCATCCTCGGTCAGCGCATTGCCCATGCCGTCGGTCAGCGATACGCGGTGCGCGATCGCGTCGATGACCGCGGGCGGCGCGGCGATATAGCCGACGCGAAGCGCCGGTAGCAGCAGTTTCGACATCGATCCGACATAGATGGTCTGGCCCGGCCCATAGCTTGCGAGCGGCAGCAGCGGCTGCGACTGGAAATGAAACTCATGGTCATAATCATCCTCGATGATCGCAAAGCCGAAGAGGCGGGCCAGTTCGATGAGCCGGAGGCGCCGTCCGGGGCGCAGCGAGACGGTGGTCGGAAACTGATGGTGCGGGGTGACGAAGACCGCCCGCACGGCGTTGCGGCGGCAGGCATGTTCGACCGCGTCGATATCGATCCCGCCCTCGTCGAGGCCGACCGGGACGATCTGCGCGCCAAGCGCGCGAACGGCGGCAACGGCGGGCTCATAGGTCAGCGCCTCGACGACCACCGCGTCGCCGGGTTTCAGAAGGATCTGCGCGGCGAGGAAGAGGCCGTTCTGGCTGCCGCGCGTGATGCAGATATTGTCGGCCGTGACCAACAATCCGCGCTGTCCGCGCAGCATCGACGCGATGCCGTCGCGCAGCGCCGCCGATCCGCGCGGGTCGCGATATTGAAAGCCGTTGGTTTCCGCCGCCCGGTTCGTGGCGGCGCGATAGGCCCGGGCGAGAAGTTCGGCGGGGAAAAGCCGCCCGTCGGGCGCGCCCTCGTCGATCTTGAGCCCGCTTCCCCCCGGCAGCGCGATCGGGCGCGCGGGCGGCGCGGCATAGCGATAGTCGACCGCGACGCTGCTCATCGTGGGTTCGGGGTCGGCGTGCTGCCGCTTCACCGGATCGGGCAGCGCCGTCGCCACCATCGTCCCGCGCGTCGCGGCCGATTCGAGCCAGCCCTGCGCGATCAGATCCTCATAGGCGATGACCACGGTCTTTCGGTTGACGCCCAAAGTTTTCGCCAGTTCGCGGCTGCTCGGCAAATAGCTGCCCGCGGTCAGCCTGCCGCGCTCGATATCGCGAACGAGCGCTTCGATAATCTGCATATAGATCGGCGTGTCGCGCGTAGCGTCGATGCGGTCGCTGAGGCTGAGTTGCCAGGGGCGGAGCATTGGACCGGTCCTTCTCGCCAACAAACTTATAAGCCGGAACCAATCCTAATGGCCGCAATGCACCGCCACAACGCACAAGTGGTCCCTCCGATTTTCTTTTTTTGGCGCTTGTGGGAGGGCCAGAGAGGGTGGAAGAAAGCGACAGGCGCTCCGCCTTCGCCCGTTGGCGGCGGCGCGAGGCGCAACGGGATCTGAAGGGGGCGGTGTGACGCTTTTCGAGCGATTTGACGGAGCCGACGTGCGCAAGCTGATCGAGGATTATCCGCTCGCCTGGGTTTGCGGCGGCGGCGCGGCGGCGATGGAGGCGAGCCTCCTGCCGCTTATCGGCCGTTTCGACGAAGATGGGGCGCTGGTCGAACTGATCGGTCATCTGGCGCGGTCGAACCCGCTTCGCGCGGCGCTGACCGCCGATCCGCGCGCGACGATCCTGTTCGAGGGGCCCGACAGCTATATCAGCCCCGACCATGCCGGCATGCGCGACTGGGCTCCGACCTGGAATTATGCGCAGCTTCGGGTCCGCGCCGATGTGCGGTTCGACGCGGCGCTCACCGAATATGCGCTCGAAAGACTGGTCGAGGCGATGGAGAAGGGGAGGCTGAGGCCCTGGACGATCGCCGAGCTGGGCGATCGCTATCGGGACATGCTCGGCCACATCGTCGGATTCCGGGCGGTGGTGACGGGACTCACCGGCAAGTTCAAGCTGGGGCAGGACGAGCGCCAGCAAACGCGGGCGTCGATCATCGGCTCGCTGCCCGACGCCGACATGGTGGCCTGGATGCAGCGTTTCGACAGGGGGCGGACATGAGCGTAGAACGGGCGGGACGATCCGAAAGGATTAGGATGCGCCAGAGGATGATCGAGCAGGGCGCCGGGGGATTTTCGATCGGCCGCTGTGCCGGGGCGCTGGCGGCGGCTCTGCTGCTGGTCGGGGCGGCGTCCGATCGCGCGCCGTCGATCAAGGACCCCTATTCGTCGACCTATCGGCCCTTGCCGTCGCGCACCGTGATGATCACCGGCGCCACGCTGCTCGACGGGCGGGGACAGCAGATCGACGGCGGTTCGATCCTGCTGGCGGGCGGCAAGATCGTCGCGGTCGGGCGCGACATTATAGCTCCGGCCGATGCCGAGGTGATCGACGGCACCGGCAAATGGGTGACTCCGGGGATCATCGACGTCCACAGCCATGTCGGCAATGGCCCGATGCCCGAAGTGGTCGGCGCCGACAGCGTCAACGAGTTCGTGGGGCCGGTGACCGCCGAAGTGTGGGTCGAACATGGCGTGCTGGTCCAGGACCCGGCGTTCAGCCGCGCCGCCGCGGGGGGCGTCACCACCCAGCAGATATTGCCCGGATCGGGCAATTTGTTCGGCGGGCGGACGGCGGTGCTGAAAACGGTGCCGGCGCGCACCGCGCAGGCCATGAAATTTCCCGGTGCGCCCTATGGGCTCAAGATGGCGTGCGGCGAGATTCCGACCATGTCGTATAATGCGGCCAATCATCCCTATGGCACCAAGGGCGAGCGCCCGGCGACGCGGATGGGCAATTTCGCCATCTATCGCGCGACCTGGATCAAGGCGCAGAAATATCGCGCGGCTTGGGCCGCCTATGACAAGGCGAAGGCGGCGGGTGCGACGGGGCTGGTCGCCCCCGACCGCGACCTGACGCTCGAGACGCTGGCGGGCGTGCTCGATGGCGATATCCGCGTCCATATGCACTGCCACCGCGCCGACGAAATGGCGATGGTGCTAAGCATGGCGCGCGAATTCGGCTATCATGTCAGCGCCTTCCACCATGCGGTCGAGGCCTATAAAATCCCCGACCTGCTGAAGAAGGAAGGCACCTGCGCGGCGATGTGGTCCGACTGGTGGGGGTATAATATGGAATCCTATGACGGGGTGCAGCAGAATATCGGCCTCGTCCACCGCGCGGGCGGCTGCGCGATGATCCATTCGGATCACAGCGTCACCATCCAGCATCTGAACCAGGAAGGCGCCAAGGCGCGCGCCGCCGCGCATCGGCTGGGCATCGACATTTCCAAAGCCGACGCCTGGACATGGATGTCGTACAATCCGGCGACCGCGCTCGGCATCGCCGATCGCACCGGATCGCTCGAGCCGGGCAAGATGGCGGATGTGGTGCTGTGGAGCGGCGATCCCTTTTCCATCTATACCCACAGCGAAAAGGTCTTCGTCGATGGCGCAATCGTTTATGACCGCAGCAACCCGGCGTCGCGCTGGGTGAGCGATTTCGAGCTCGGCCAATCGGGCGCAGGAGACATGAAATGAGGGCGGGGCGGGCGATGGCGCTGATGCTCGCGCTGCTTCCCATGCCCGCCGCGGCCGAGACCGTGGCGATCGTCAACGGCCAGATTCACAGCCTGTCGGCGCGCGGGGTAATCGACAAGGGGACGGTGCTGATCCGGGGCGACCGCATCGTCGCGGTCGGCGATGCGGTCGCCGTCCCCGCCGATGCGCGCGTCATCGATGCCAAGGGGCAGCCGGTGACGCCCGGCCTGTTCAGCGCCTATAGCCAGCTTGGGCTGGTCGAGGTCGAAACCGTGCCCTCGACGCAGGACCAGTCGGCGCCGGGCGCGCCCTTCGCCGCCGGTTTCGACGTGCGTTACGGGATCAACCCGGCCTCGACCATCATCCCGACGGCGCGGGTCGAGGGGGTGACGCGCGGCGCGATCTTTCCGATGGCGAGCCGGTCGATCTTCGGCGGCATCGGCGCGCTGATCCAGACCGGCGACGCCGCCGCCCCGCTGTTCCAGCCTCGCGCGCTGGCGCTCGTCGAACTGGGGTCGGTGGGCGCCGCCGCCGCCGGCGGCGCGCGCGGCGCGGCGTGGATCACGCTGGAAGAAGCGCTGCGCACCGCGCCCGAGACCGAGGGGCCGGACGGCGAAGCGCTGCGGGCGATGCTCGCGGGCAAGTTGCCGATCGTGGCGCATGTCGAACGCGCGCCCGATATCGAGGAATTGATCGCCTTTGCCGCGCGCCACCCGACGATCCGCGTCATCATGATGGGGGCGACCGAAGGCTGGACGGTGGCGGACCGCATCGCGGCGGCGAAAATCCCGGTGATCGTCGACAGCTACGCCAATCTGCCCGTCGATTTCGAGACGATGGCGGCGACGCAGGAAAATGCGACGCGGCTGGCCAAGGCGGGGGTGATGATCGCGATCGCGCCGCTCAATCGGTTCAGCGCCGGGGCGCCGCACGATGCCCGGCTGGTCGCGCTTTATGCCGGCAATGCGGTCGGCAACGGTCTGCCATGGGCCGAGGCGCTGAAGGCGGTGACGCTGAACCCTGCGATCATTTTTGGCGTGGCGGACCGGCTCGGGTCGATCGAGCCAGGCAAGCTCGCCGATATCGTCGTCTGGCAGGGCGATCCGCTCGAGATCGGCGACGGACCGGCGGCGGTGTTCATCGCGGGTCGCCAGATGCCGATGGACACGCGCCAGACCCTGCTCGCCGAACGCTACAAGGCGCTGCTCTCCGGACGCGAGTGATCGGACCGGCCGAGCAGCCCCAATATCGCGGCCCCGGCCAGCGCGCATCCGGCGAGCAGCAGGAAAAAGGCCGGGGGGCTCATCGCCGACCAGGCGGTGCCGACCCAGCCCGAAAACAGGCTGCCGGTAAAGATGGTGCCATACCAGGCGGCGATTGCGAAGGCGCTCGATCCGGGCGGCGCGAGGCGATCGAACAGATAGAGGCCGGTGGGCAGGATATAAAGCTCGCCGAGCGTCAGCACCGCGAAGAAGGCGACCAGCCACGGCCACAGGATCGGCTGACCGTGGGCGATCGCGGCCAGCGCCGCCAGCATCGCGAAGGACAGCGCGACCAGCGCCGCGCCGAGCGCCATCCGGCCGATTGCCGGGCGCTCGCGTCCCGCCGCGGCGCGTCGCCGCCAATGGCCCAGCAGCAAGGGGGTCAGCGCGAAGACGAACAGCGGATTGAGTGCCTGGAACCAGGTCATCGGGATCGAAAGGTCGCCGATGCCGCGGTCGACCCCGCTTTCCAGCCAGATCGCCACCGTGTTGCCGACCTGTTGATAGGCGCCGCGAAACAGGGTGGTGGCAAAGCCGACCGCCAGCATCAGCAGGATGATCCGGCGCGAAAAGCGTGTCCGCGCGGTCTTGACGGCGGGCTGGCGGACAGGCTCGGCGGGCAGATATTTGCCGCCGAGGATATAGAGCAGCAGCCCGGCGAGCATACCGACCCCCGCCGCGCCGAACCCCCAGTGCCAGCCATAAAGCTCGCCCAAAGTGCCGCAGACGAAGGGCGCGAGGAAGCCGCCGATGTTGATGCCGACATAATAGATATTATAGGCGCCGGCGTGGCGCGGGTCGCCGGGTTGGTAGAGGTCGCCGATCTGCGCCGGGATCGCGGGCAGGAAGAATCCGTTGCCGACCACGATCACGGCGAGCCCGGCATAGAAAAAGGGTTCGAAGGTCAGCAGGAAATGGCCGAGCGCCATGATCGCCCCACCGAGGATGATCGCGCGCCGCCGCCCCAGCCAGCGATCGGTGATGACCCCGCCCAGCATCGGCGTCAGATAGAAGAAGGCGACATAGACCCCGAAGATCATCGAGCTTTTCGCCTGACTCATCATCAGGTCGGTCACCATGTAATAGACGACGATCGCGCGCATGCCGTAATAGGAAAACTGTTCCCACGTCTGCGTCAGGAACAGGATGGTCAGCCCCGCGGGGTGACCGAACCAGCTCTTTTCCGCCTCTGCCGTCATCGCGATCGCCCCCGTCGGCCAAATGCCGTGCGGCCGATGATCTAGAAATTACAAAAGTTGTCAATCCATGATTTTTTGATATAGTTATAACATTGACGAATGGAGCGGGCAGGGGCGGATATGCAAGAAGAAACGGTGGCCTGCATCGGCGCCGGGGTGATCGGCAACGCCTGGGCGGCGCTGTTCGCGGCGCGCGGATACCGGGTCCAGGTGCAGGATCCCGATCCGGCGGCGGCAGCGGCGCTCGACGCCATGGCGATCCGCGTCGCGATGGTGCTGGGCGTCGCGGTCGGCGACATCCGCGCCCGCCTGTCCTTTACCGATCGCCTCGAAACCGCGCTGGCCGACGCGATGTTCGTGCAGGAAAGCGCGCCCGAATCGCTCGAGCTCAAGCGGCGGCTGTTCCTCGACATCGACCGCATCGCGCCCGCCGATGTCGTCGTCGCGTCGAGCACCTCCGATTTCCCGATCTCGCTGTTCCAGCCGCAATGCCGCCATCCCGAACGGCTGTTGATCGGCCACCCCATCAACCCGCCCTATGCGATCCCGCTGGTCGAGGTGGTGGGCAGCCCGGCGACCAGCGAAGCGGCGATCGAGCGCGCCTGCGCTTTCTATCGGTCGGTGGGCAAGCATCCGCTGCGGCTTGACCGCGAAGTCACCGGCTTCCTCGCCAACCGGCTGCAGATGGCGGTCGCGCGCGAAGCGCTTCAGATGATCGCGCGGGGCGAGGCGACGGTGACGCAGGTCGACGAGGCGCTGATGCACGGCATCGGCCCACGCACCGCCGCGGTCGGGCTGTTCGGCGGCTATGCGCTCAACATCCGCGATGCCGATCCGGCGGCGTGGCTCGACCATATCGCCGCGTTCGATTTTGGCGAAGAACTGGTCCACCGCGATCCGTTTCCGGCGTGGACCCCCGAACTGCGCGATCGGGTCGCTGCCGAATGGCGCGCGCGCCTCGCCGATCCGGGCGCGGCCGCCTTGCGCGACCGGCGCGATCATATGGCGGTGCGGATCGCGGCGCTGCACGAGGATCGCCCCGCCGCTGCCGATCCGCATCCCGCCTTTGCCGAGGATTACAGCGCGGCGCGCGGCAAGTTTCGCGATGCCGCGCAGCGCGCCGGCGCCGAGGTCGAGGCGCATCGACTGCCCGGCCATGACGGACCCGGCGGCGAACCTTTGTTCATCGACGCCGCCTGGCTGGGGCCCGAGGATGCCGATGTCGTCGTCCTGTCGCTGTGCGGCACGCACGGCGCCGAAGGCTTCAACGGATCGGCGGCGCAGGTCCATTGGCTGACCGGGCACGCCGGGCAAGCGTTGCCCAAGGGGGTCGCGATACTGTTCGTGCATGCGGTCAATCCGTTCGGCTTTGCCCATATGCTGCGGGTCAACGAGAATAATGTCGATCTCAATCGCAATTTCATCGATTTCGGCGCGGCGCCGCCCGCCAATCCGGTCTATGCGGCGATCCGGGACGCTCTGCCACAGCGCACCGGGCTCGACGAGGCGCTGGTCGGCGAATGGGACGCGGCGGTCGCAGATGCGAACCGGGTCCACGGCGACTGGGCGGTCGCCAACGCGCTGAGCTGCGGCCAATATATCGACCCGCACGGGGTCGAATATGGCGGCGACGAATTGCAATGGTCGTCGCGGATCGTGACCGGCATCGTCACCCGGCGATGCGCGCGCGCGCGTCATGTCGCCTATATCGACTGGCACAGCCTGATCCCGATCGGCGATGGCCGCCTGATCTTCGTTGGCTTCGATACGGGCGGCGGCGCGCTGCACCGGCGGGCGGGATCATGGTGGGGCGAAAACGTGCTCGACCCCGCCACGGTCGATGCCCAATGGGCCAGCGGCACGTCGCAGCGCCGCCCGCACCATCATGGCGTCATCATGTGGGGCCTGCGCCGCGCGCTGGCGCCGACGACCGACCTCGCCGGTGCGCTGATCGAATTCTGCTGCGATCCCGACGCCTTCATCCACTCGCCCGAGCCCGACACGCGGACGACGATGTGGGAGCGCTGGCTGTTCGCGAACCGCGAACATCGCGGCGCGGCGGGGCAGATGGCGATGCGCTATCTGCGCGAGGCGGCGTCGCCCACGCGCCGATCCTATCAGGACGCGGCGATGGCGGCGGCGATGCCGGTCTATCGCCGCGCGATCGACGGGGCGGCGGCGTGGGCGGCGGACAATGTCGCCGCCGATTGCGGGGCGTTGATCCAGTCGGACGCCGATTGAGCGATCAACGCGCGGGGCATGCCTTCCACCCGCGCCCGCGCACCACGCGGCCCGACGCCGCGCCGGTGGGCTTTCCGTCCGCGAGCGCCGCGATGCCGTTGACGAACACGTCGGATACTCCGGTCGCATAATGATGCGGGTCGGCGAAGCTGGCATGATCGGCAATCGCCCGCGGATCGAACAGGACGATGTCGGCATGATAGCCGGTGCGCAGCAGGCCGCGATCGGCAAGTCCGAGGATCGACGCGGGCAGGCCGCTCATCCGCCGCACCACCTCGGCCAGCGACAGCCGTTTCTCGTCGCGGGTGTAGCGCCCCAGCACGCGCGCGAAGCTGCCATAGGTGCGCGGATGGACCCGGCTGCCCAGGAACGCGCCCTCGGTCGCGATCGCGGGTGCGTCGGATCCGATCGCGGTGAACGGCCAGGCGATCGCGGCGCGCAGATTGTCCTCGCTCATCGTCTCATAGATGGTGTCGACCCGGCCGTGGTCGGCGACGACGAGCTCGATCGCCGCTTCCTCGGGCGACACCCCGCGCTCGCGCGCGATATCGGCCAGGGTCCGGCCGACCAGCGGCTGGAGCGCGATGGTGCGGACGCCGGCGATAACCGCCTTGTCGGGGCCGGCCATGCGCAGCACATTTTCCCAGTCCCCCTTGCCCTGCATTTCGGCGATGACGCGGCGGCGCGTGGCGGGATCGTTCAGCCGCGCGATCGCGGCGTCGATGCCGCCGTCGAACAGCCAGGGCGGCATCGATGCGTCGAGCCCGGTTCCCGAGGCGATATAGGGATAGACATCGGCGCTCACCCGAAGCCCCGCAACGCGCGCCGCCTCGATCCGCGCGATCGCGGTCGCCATCTTCGGCCAATTGTCGCGCCCGCCGACCTTCAGATGATAGAAATGGACGGGAACATCGGCGGCGCGCCCGATCGCGATCGCTTCATCGACGCTTTCGAGGAAACGGTCGCCCTCGCTGCGCAGATGGGTTGCGTAGATACCGCCGCAACGTGCCGCCGCCTCGGCGAGCGCCGTCAGTTCGGGGGTCTTGGCAAAGGCGCCGGGGGGATAGATCAGCGCCGAGGCGACCCCCATCGCGCCTTCGTCCATCGCCTGCCGGACGACGCCGCGCATCGCGTCAAGCTGCGCCGGATCGGGATCGACGGCGGCTTCGCCCAGCACCATCTCGCGCGCCGTCGCGGCGCCGACGAAGGAGGCGATATTGGGCGCGATCCCCTTTGCCGCGACATGATCGAGATATCCGCCCAATGTGGTCCAGCGCACCGGGTAGCGGATGCCCTCCTCCTGCTGGGCGACCAGCGCCTTCGCCATCATCGGGGTCAGTGGTCCCATCGAGCTGCCTTCGCCCATCACCTCCAGCGTCACGCCCTGGCGCAGGTCGCTCAGGCCTCGCCCGTCGACCAGCAGCGATTCGGTTGCCCAGCTCAGCATGTTGATGAAGCCCGGCGCCACCGCCTTGCCCGTCGCGTCGATCGTCCGCCGCGCGGTGCCCGGCGCATGCGCGCCGACATAGGCGATGCGGCCGCCCCGAATGGCGACGTCGCCGACGACAGGCGCGGCGCCCGATCCGTCGTAGATCGTCCCGTGCCGGATCACCACATCGAAGGAAGGCCGCGTTACGCACCCGGCCAGCAACATCGCGACCAACGCCGGGATCAACCGGCGCGCGTGGCTAGCCATGCAGGCCGACCGCCGCGTCCGAACGGGCGTAGCGCGACGGCGACATGCCGAAATTCTGGCGAAAGATCATGCTGAAGGTCGCGATGCTTTCATAGCCGACCTCATAGGCGACGCGCGTCACCGATTCGCCCATCCGCAGCCGCGCCGTCGCTTCCTCGAGTCGCGCCTGCTGCCGCCAGACCGCCAGGCTCAGCCCGGTCTGCTGGCGGAAATTGCGCGTCAGCGCGCGCCGGCTCATGCCCACGGTGTGCGCCCATTCATCAATGGTGCGATTGTCCGAGGGGTCGGCGAGGATCGCCTGGCAGATGTTGAGCAGGCGGCTATCGCTGGGCGCGACCATCCGGCCCGCCGGATGCAGCTTCCCCTCGAATTCGCTGAGGATCAAGGACTTCAGGCAGGTGCTCCGTACCGTCTGCCCGGCCAGATCCTCGCTGCGCGACGCCTCGATCAGCAATTCGCGGAAAAATGGGGAAAGGTTCAGCAGGCGCACCGCGTCCGGCACCGCCATGGTATCGGTCCCGGCCAGCGCAAAGCTGCGCAGCGCGCCCGACTTGCGGGCGAAGCTGCTGTAATCGACGTCGGCGGGCACCCACAGCGCGCGCTGCGGCGGCAGCACCCAACTGCCATTGTCGACGCTGACCACGACGATCCCCGACAGGGTGAACAGGATTCGCCCTTCGCCCCCGCGCCGGTCGCTGCGCGGAAACAAATTGTCGGGGCCGGGCAGGCTGCAACGGCGCTGGAACATTCGACCTTCCTTCCCGCCTGGTCGGCGCCCGCTGGTCAGAAATTCTGGCTGAAGCTGATGCCGATCGTGCGCGGGGTGTTGATCCCCAATTTGGCGGGTGCGAAGAACATCGTGCTGTTGTCCGCGATGCCCGCATAGACATCGAAGATATTCTTCGCGAACAGCGTGATGTCGAACTTCTCCGACCGCAGGCCCAGATGGACATCGACCGTTTCATACGCCTCCAGCGGAACCGACAGGAACACGCCTTCGATGTTCGACCAGCGCTGCGACTGATATTGGATGTTGCCGCCGACAAAGGCGCGCCAGTCGCCGCCTACGCTCCATTCATATTCGGGGTTGGCGCTGAACGTCCATTTCGGCGCAAAGGGCAACGCGCCGCCCACCGTGCCGCCGAATGTCGGGTCCGAACGGGTCAGCGTCGCATCGGAATAGCCAACGCCGCCCGAAATCGACAGGCCGTCGATCGGCCGTGCGGTCACTTCGAGTTCGAACCCCTTGCTCTCGGCGTCACCGGCGTTGCCGAAGGCCCCGAACGCGCCAAAGGCGACGAAGCCCTGGATATTGGTCCAGTCGATATAATAAAGCGCGCCGCTGAGCGTCAGGCGCTTGTCCAGCAAGCTGGCGCGCGCGCCGACCTCGTAGTTCCATAGCGTTTCCGATCCGAACTGGTCGGTGAAGCCGGGAGGCGTCGGAACGCCCTCCGGCAAGGTCCGCGGGCCGCCCGGGCGATAGCCGCTGGCGGCGCGCGCATAGAACATCAGCTTGTCACTGGGTTGCCAGCGCAGGTTGGCGAGATAGCTGACGACGCCTTCGCTCGATGTCGGCAGCGCATAGGCGAGCGGCACCGTCGGATCGTCGGGATTGCCGATCAGACCCAGGTCGCGGCCGCGCAGGCTGGTCTTGTTGTGCGCGTAACGCAGCCCGACCGTCGCATCGAGCTTGGGGGTCAGATAGTAAGTGAGATTGCCGAAAAGGGCATATTCGCGATATTTGGTGAATTCATGCCCGTCATAGACGCGCACCGTCGAGGTATCGAAGGCGTCGCTGGGCAGGATCGGCTGAAAGATCGAAATGAAGTCCGATTTCTCCTTGGTGTAGAAACCACCCACCAGCCATTGCAGCGGCCCGTCCCCGGTCGACGAAAGGCGCAGTTCCTGCGTCAGTTTCTTGGTTTCGAGACCGTAGAGAAATTGCACGCGGTCCCCGGCGGGCACCAGGTCGACATAATCCGGCGTATAGTCCGCGCGCTTGCGGTTGCGCGCTTGCGAATAGCTGGTCGCCGAGACCAGCGAGATATCCGAGCCGAGATCATAGGTGATCGTCGCCGACGCGACGCGGGTGTTGGTGTGGTTCCATTCGGGCGTGGTGAATTCGCTGTCGTAGCGGCCATAGGTCGGGATGATGGCGCGCGGTTCATCGGGGATGAAACCAAAGAACGCCGCCTGGTCCACGGCAACGCCGTTGATGCCGTGGCTGTTCAGCTGTTGATAGATGGCGCCCAGCCGGATCGAGAGCGCGTCGGTGGGTGTCCACAGCAAGGATGCGTTGATACCCCTCGACACCACGCGGTTGACGTCCTTTTCGCCGTCGAACCCATTGTCCAGATAGCCCGGATCGCGGCGGTAGAAGCCGCTGACGCGAAGCGCGAGCCGATCCGCCGCGATCGGGAGGTTGACGTTGGCGCGCAGCGAAAAGCCGGCCTCGCCATGACGGACCGACGATAATTCCTGTTTCGCGCCGAACGAAAATTCGCGCGTGTCGGGTGCCTTGGTGACGAATTTCAGCACCCCGCCGGGGGCGCTGGCGCCATAGAGCGTGCCTTGCGGCCCCTTCAGCACCTCGACCCGCTCGAGGATGCTGGGATCGAGATCGGGGGTGAGCAGCGCGCCCCCGGCGAACAGCGTCGACGATCCGAACGGCACATCGTCGATATAGGTGCCGGTGGTGGCGTTGAAGGTGACGCTGTTGATGCCGCGAATAACGACCTTGGCCAGACCCGGCGAGCCGAAGGTCTGCATGGACACGTTCGGCATATTGCCCAGATAGTCCATCAGGCCGTTGGCGTTCTGGCGGTCGAGCTTTTCGCCGGTCTCGACGCTGATCGCCATCGCGACCGAGGTCAGCGCCTCGGCGCGTTTGTTGGCGGTGACGATGATGGTGTTGTCGTCACGGTCCGCGGCGGGTTTCGCCTCCTGCGCGAACGCGCCCTGCGGCAGCGCGAGGGCGAGCATGCCCACGCCGGCCATCGCGGCCAATCTGATCGTTGCGGTCCTGTTCATGTTGCCAGCCATCCTTTTGCCTCCCGAAACGCTCGGGGACATCGCCGCGCTTTATCCTGTGCGGTCGCTGCCCTCTCCCCGGCTTCACGCTGACTATATAATTTCTTCAAAATTCGTCAATGATGATATTTTGAAAGATTTCCATCATTTTTGAAAGGGCGGGAATTCGCCGGTTTTGGAACAAGTCTGGCCCGATCCCAGTCGGGTTTGATCCCGATAGGAAAGGCGCGCTTCCGTCCGCCCCGCCATAATCGGGACAAGGGAGCCGGACCATGACATGCGACAGAAAAAATGGCCTGTTCGTTCGCAAGAGCGTCGATCAGGTCCGCATCGAATCGGTCGATCATGGACTGAAACGATCGCTCGGCCCGATCGACCTGATGTTCCTCGGCGTCGGGTCGACGATCGGCGCGGGCATCTATGTGATGACCGGAACCGCGGCGGCCACCTTCGCAGGGCCGGCGGTGCTGATCTCCTTCGTCATCGCCGGCTTCGCCTGCGCTTTCGCCGCGCTCTGCTATGCCGAACTGGCGTCGACGATGCCGGTGTCGGGATCGTCCTACACCTATGCCTATGCAACGCTGGGCGAAGTGGCGGCGTGGACGATGGGGTGGCTGATCGTGCTTGAATATGGCGTTGCCGGGGCGACCGTCGCGGTCGGCTTTTCGGGCTATTTCACCAGCCTGTTCGGCGATTTCGGCATCCACATCCCCGCCGTGCTGACGACCCCGCTGATCCATGTCGCCGACGCCGGAACCGGCCATGTCTCGATCGACGGGTCGGTCAATCTGGTCGCCGCCGCGATCATCCTGCTGGTGACGGTCCCGCTGTTGTTCGGCGTGTCGCAATCGGCGGCGGTGAACAGCGTCATCGTGACGATCAAGGCGGGCATATTGGTCGCCTTCGTCGCGATCGGGGTCGGCGCGATCGACCCCGCCAACTGGGTGCCGTTCATCCCGGCCAATGAGGGCGGTTTCAGCTATGGCTGGCCCGGGGTGTTCCGCGCGGCGTCGGTGATCTTTTTCGCCTATATCGGATTCGAGACCGTCTCGACCGCCGGGGCCGAGGCGCGCAACCCGCAGCGCGACCTGCCGATCGGCATCCTCGGCGCGCTGACCATCTGCACCTTGCTTTACATCAGCGTCGCCGCGGTGCTGACCGGGGTGGTGCCGTTCCGCGAACTCGGCGTTCCCGATCCGCTGGGGGTCGCGGTCGAGGCGATGCACAAGCCCTGGTTCGCGCTGGTCATCAAGCTGGGCGCGGTGATCGGGCTGACCTCGGTGCTGCTCGTGCTGTCCTACGGCCAGTCGCGGGTGTTCTTTGCCATGTCGCGCGACGGGTTGATGCCGCCGCTGTTCGCGCGCCTGCATCCAAAATACTGCACGCCGTGGGGCGGGACGATCGCGCTGGGGCTGGGAATGGCGATCGCCGCCGCCTTCCTGCCAATCACCCTGCTCGGCGATCTGGTCAGCCTGGGCACTGCGATCTCCTTTGCGATCATCTGCTTCACGGTGATCTGGCTGCGCAATCTCCATCCCGAGATCGAACGGCCATTCCGTGTGCCGCTGGGCGGGTTCCGGGTGCGCGGCATCTGGATCGGCGTCACCCCGCTCGCCGGCATCCTCTTGTGCAGCGCGATGGCGGGGCCATTGCTGTTCGACGTCGTGCAAAAGATCGGGGCGGGCAACCCGGTTCCGGCGATGCTGCTGGGCGGTCATGCGCTGGCGGGGGCGGCGATCTATATGCTGTATGGCCGCAGGCATTCGCGGCTGGGCCAGGGCCTTGGGCCGGGCGCCCAATGACCGGCCTGCGCGCCAATGCGGTGATCGAGCGCTGGGCGCTGGCGACCCCGTTCACCATCTCGCGCGAGCGGTTCGACGATGTCGCGGTGGTGCTGGTGACGCTCGACGACGGCCGCCACCGGGGGCGGGGCGAATCGTGCCCGGTCGGCCATTATGGCGAGACCCCCGACGGCGTCCTGGCGCAGGTGGACACGATGCTTGGCGCCTTGCGCGCCGGGGCCGCCTGGGCTGACATCCACGACGCATTCCCGCCCGGCGCCGCACGCAACGCCGTCGACTGCGCGGTCTGGGATCTGCGCGCGCGGCAAGACGATACGCCGGTCTGGGCGCTGCTCGACCTGCCTCGGCCCGAGCGGGTGGAGACGGTGTTCACGATCAGCATAGACACGCCGCAAGCGATGGCGGCGGCGGCGCAGGCGGCGACTGATCACGCCCTGTTGAAGCTGAAGCTGGGCGGCGCCGACGACAGCGCCCGCATCGCCGCGATCCGCGCCGCGGTGCCCGACAAGCGACTGATCGCCGACATCAACGAAGGCTGGTCGCCCACCGATTTCGCCCGCCACATGCCCGCGATGGCGGCGGCCGGGATCGAGATGGTCGAGCAACCGTTCCGGGCCGGGATGGATGCCCTGCTCGCCGATTGCGATCGTCCGTTGCCGATCGGCGCCGACGAATCCTGCCACGTCGCGGCCGATATCGCCGAGCTCGCGAGCCTCTATGACGTGATCAACATCAAGCTCGACAAGACCGGGGGGCTGACCGAGGCCGTCCGCCTGCTCCATGCCGCGCAGGCGGCCGGGCTGGACACGATGGTCGGCTGCATGCTCGGCACCTCGCTGGCGATGGCGCCCGCGATGCTGATCGCCCCTGCCTGCCGCTTCGTCGATCTCGATGCGCCCTTGCTGATGGGCTGCGACCGCGTGCCGGCGCTGACCTATCGCGGCGGCTGGATCGATCCGCCCGCCCCCGGCCTCTGGGGCTGCCCCTTCACCACCGAAACGGATATGCTATGACCATTGCCCAGCCTTATCTGCTCTTCCTCGCCGACGCGCCGCACGCCAAGACCGCGTTCGGCGTGCGCCACTGGCGGCCCGACGCCTGCGCCGCGCAATTCCGCTATCCGGGCTCGACGCTCGACCTCGGCCTGCCCGAGATGACGCCCGATCAAGCGGCGGCGGCGGGGGTGAAGACGTTGCTGATCGGCGCCGCCCCGGCGGGCGGGATGTTGCCCGATCGCTGGGTCGGCGATCTGGTCGCGGCGATCCGCGCCGGGATGGACATCGCCAGCGGGCTCCACGCCCGACTGACCGACGTGCCCGAACTCGTCGCCGCCGCGAAGGCGGCGGGACGTCGGCTCCACGATGTTCGCCACCCGACCGAAAATTTCACCATCGGCGGCTTCGAGCGCCGCCCCGGCAAGCGTCTGCTGACCGTCGGCGCCGACTGCGCGGTGGGCAAGATGTACACCGCCCTCGCCATCGAACGCGAACTGCGCGCGCGCGGGGTCGCCGCCGATTTCCGCGCCACCGGCCAGACCGGCATCTTGATCGTCGGCAGCGGCGTGTCGGTCGATGCGGTGATCTCCGATTTCGTCGCTGCCGCCGCGGCCGCCCTGTCGCCCGCCGCCGCGGACGATCATTGGGACGTGGTCGAGGGGCAGGGGTCGCTGTTCCACCCCGCCTATGCCGGGGTCACGCTGGGACTGCTCCACGGCAGCCAGCCCGACGCGATGGTGCTGTGCGCCGATCCGTCGCGCACCGCGCTCGGCGATTTCGACGCCTATCCGCAGCCCGACCTGGCCGAGTGCATCGCCCTCTATACCGATTGCGCCCGGCTGACGAACCCGGATGCGCGGGTGGTCGGGATCAGCCTGAACAGCTCGTCGTTCGGCGAAGGGGAGGCGGCGGCGCTGATCGCGCGGACCGAGGATCGGCTCGGCCTGCCTTGCGTCGATCCGGTTCGCACCGGGGTCGCGGCGATCGTTGACCGGCTGGGGGTCAAAGGGCGCTGATCTCATAGATCAGGCCGCCCTGCGTATAGCCGACGGTGACGAAATCATGCCGCCCCGCGACGGTCAGGCGATAACGGCGGCGCAGGTCGCCGCCCGCGCGGCTTTCCTGCACCAGATCGACGGCGGTCAGCGGCGGCGTGTCCTGGCTGTAATCGTCGAGCGCGTCGTCGCCGAACCGATCGACCAGCACCTGCATTTCGGGCGCGAACAGCGCGGGATGGGCTGGGCGCTCGCGCCGCATCAGGGCGCGCAGCAGCGCCGTCAGCTCGGGCCTGCGGTCGGCGATGACCGGCAGCGATGCGGGCGTGCTGCCCGGCGCGACCTGTTCGACCAGATCGAGGCCGATCGCTCCGATCGCGTCGCTGTCGAGGTTCACGGCCATCATCATCGTCAGGCCGCTGGCGGGGTCGTGATAATGGCAGGCGCGAAACCCCGATACGCTGCCGGTGTGCCACAGATAGGGCGGGCGGCCGGGCAGGCGATCGATGACCCAGCCCATATTGTAATAGCAGGCCCGCCCGCTGCTCAGCCGGGTCGGCGTCTGCATTCGCCGCATCGACGCGGCCGACAGCAGGGTTCCGTTCCACAGCGCGGCGGACCAGCCGGGCACGTCGCGCGCCGACATCAGCACCCCGCCCGCGGCGACCGACGATATGGTCGACGACATCGGTGTCGCATGGCGGACCGCGCCATCGGTCCTCGTATAGGGTTCGGCGCGGCCCGCGATCACCGCTTCGCCGTCATCGACCCGCGCATCGCGCAGGCCCGCCGCGTGGAACATGGCATGGACCGCCGCGGCATAGGGTGCGCCGGTCACATCCTCGATCAGATAGCCGAGTAGAGTGAAGGCGGCGTTCGAATAGCACCACGCCGCCCCCGGCGCGAAATCGAGCGAGCGGCCCTTGGCCCACGCCAGCACGTCGCCGCGCGCCCACGGCCGGTCCCAGACGATGCTGTCCCAGTCGGGAATGCCGCTGCTGTGGTTCAGGATGGTCGCGACCGGCGCCCCCTGCCAGCCCTGCGGAAGCCCGGCGACATAGCGGCCGATCCCGGCATCCAGGTCCACCCGCCCGGCATCAACGAGGCGAAGGACGGCGGCGGCGGTGACATGCTTGCCGACCGATCCGATGTGGAACAAGGTTCCCGCACCGACCGCGACCCCGAACGGCAGGCTGGCCCGGCCCGCGGTCAGGAAGCGCGGCGGCTGGCCCGCCCGCACGATCGCCGCCGCCCCGCCCGGCAGGCCCTCGGCAGCCAGCCGCTCGCGAAACCAGCGATCGAGATCGGCGTCGGCGGCCGGGGCGGCGCCGGCATGGCTGGCGGCCAGCGATACGCCGACGCCCAGCGCCCCGCCGATCACCCCCCGGCGCGTGACCGTCATTGCGCGACCGTCATCGTGCGATAGGCGGGATCGGCCTTTATCTGCGCATCGGTGAATGGCTGCGGTTTCAGTTCGCCGACCGCGAAGCTTGCCGCCTGGTCGTCCGAATGCGGCGACGCCGGATCGGACGAATTCGAATAGGCGAGCAGCGCCTTCGCGACCGGGCCGTCGTCGTCGAAGCCGACGATCTGGATATAGCTGCTGCCCAGTGTCGGCACCATATGGCCGCCGCCCGGCGCCAGCACGCTGTACATGCTGTTATAGACGTCGCCCCCCGCGCCGCCGGGCACCGGCACGCGGCCGGCGCGGGTGTCGATATATTGGATGTCGCCCCACGGGCGGGTCCAGTCGATCCCGTTCTTGCGCTGCGCCACCACCGCCTTGCCGAGCCCTTCGCGAAGCTGCGTCCGTATCGCGGGATCGTCCAGCTTCAGCCCGTGCGGCGTCGTCACCGGATGGTGCGCATCGAACGGCACCGTCCAAAGCCCCGGCGTGCCCTCCAGCGGATTCCACCACGCCGCGAACAGCGGATAGCCGATGCTGGCCGGGCTGGCGGTGCCGTCCCACGCGGTCAAGGTCGCGCAAGGGGCGGCAAGGTCGATCGTCTCGCCCTCGACGACCACCGAACCGGGTTCGGCGCACAGCCGCTTGATATCGCCATGCAGCAGGCCGCCATAGAAAACCCGGTTGCTGAACGCGATATCGTGGAGCGACCGGGCGTCGAAACGCTTGCCCGGCCGTCCGTCGGTTCCGGCCAGCCGCGCGTCGATCTGTTCGATGCCCATGCGGGTGCGGCCGCCCTGCGCGACATCCTGCGCGCTGACGATCTCGGGATAGCCGGTCAGCGGCGTCCGGGCATTGGTCAGCCAGGCGCTGTCGTTGGAATTCTGGACATAATCGCTGCGCCACAGCAGCGGCAGCCGGTCGCCCGGAACGACGCCGGACTGGCGCAGGCCGGACACCTGATCCCACCCGCAGGCGGGATCGCTGCCGTCGAGTACCATCACCCCCGACGCGACCAGCGCGCGATAGGGTTCGGCGACGCAGCGCGCCTGTTTTTCGGCCGAGATGTTGGGGACGACGGTGACCCCCAGATAGAGCGCGCGGCCGTCGCGGTCGGCGGCGATCGTATTGACCCACGGCAGGCCGAGCACCGACTGGACCCGGCTGGCAAGGACCGCGAGCGTCGGCGCGCTGTCCATCGCGTGCCACATCTCGATCATCCGGTTGTTGTCGGCATTGGCGTCGCCCAGCGCATAGGCCGTGGTCGCGCTCCATTCGAACGCCCCCGGCTTTGCGACGACGGGGCCATAGATGGTCTGCCAGAAATCATGGCTTTCGGCCTTGTCGCCGACCGCGATCGAAACGGCCTTCTTCTCCATCGTCAACCAGCGGTCGCCGACGCGGTAACGGGTCGGGTCGGCCGGATCGAGCGTGAGCGCATGGAGGGTGAAATGCGCCGACGTGTTGACCGTGTGGCTCCACGCGATGTCGCGGGTAAAGCCGATATTGACCACCGGCAGCCCGGCAAGCGCCGCGCCCATCACGTCGAGCTGGCCCGGCATCGTCAGGTGGAACTGATAGAAGCGCAAGATGCCCTGCCACGGATAATGCGGATTGCCGAGCAGCAGCCCGCGCCCGTCGCTCGTCGCATCCTTGCCCAGCGCGACGGCATTGCTGCCGACGCCATAGGATGCGGTTCGCCGCGCGAGGGCGCTGAAATCGGCCGCGACCTCCGCGCCCGCCGCGCCGGGCGCGGGCGGCCTGGCGCCGATCAGTTCGTTGACGAATTGCAGCGAGCTGCCCTCCAGCGCATAGCGCCGCATCAACCGCATGATATCGTCGGTCGTCAGCGGCCGCACCCACGGCTTCGACCGGCAGGCGACGGGCAGCGCCGCGGCGCCGGTATCGGCGAGATAGCGGTTGATGCCCGCGACATAGCCCGTCACCCGCGCCTTCACCGGCGCCGGTTGCCCGTTCCATGCGGCCGCCACTTCGGCCGGTTCGTTGACCAGCCGGAAATAATAATCCGATGTCCGGTTGTCGGCGCGGACCGAGCCCGAATCGATGTCGGGTCCGCCGGTCGCCTCGGGCGCGAAATAGCGCGAGCGTTCGCCCGCCACGGTCACCATTTCCTCGGCGAACATGCAGAAATTATCCTGCGCATAGGCATAGCCGAGACCGAAACCCAGGCTCGCTTCATCGGCCGCCTTGATATGTGGGATGCCAAAGCTCGTGCGGCGGATTTCGGCGGTATAGTGCGGCGAACCGGCGGCAAGCGCCGATGTTTCGGCCACGGCCCACAGACCCAGCAACAGGCCAAGGCCGGTTCTTTTGCGCATCGAAGCTTCTCCCCATGGCGGGCCGTTCCGACCCTATGTTTTTCATCTTACATTATTTGAATAATAATAGTCTATGAATAATATTTGACATACCGGGTCACAACCCGGATGATAGCGTCCGATTCAGCCGGAGGCATCCATGTCCTACGCCTTCCTTCCCGCCATGCGCTATCGCATGCCCACCCATTTCGGCCCGATGCCCGGTCCGCGCCAGGGGCCGGCGGGCGAGCGCTACGAATGCCGGAACGATCCGCGCCAGCATATCGTCCACGCCGCCTTCGCCGCCCCGGCCGACCGGCTGGCGGCGTTCATGCCGCCGGGCTTCGCGGTGGCGCGCGGCGAACTGCACGTCAGTTTTTGCTACATGACCGAAATCGCCTGGCTGGCGGGGCGCGGTTACAACACTTTCGGCGTCACCATTCCCGCCACATATGCGGGCACGAGCGAGCGGATCGCCGGTGACCTGATGCTGATATTGTGGGAAAATATGGCTGACCCGATCATCAGCGGGCGCGAGGAACTGGGCTTCTCCAAACTCTATTGCGACTTGCCGCCGCCGATGGAAACGTCGCGGGGGATCACCTGCCGGGCAAGCTGGGACGGCTGCGGTTTCGCGGCGCTCAGGCTGGACGGGCTGGGCGATGGGGAGGGGCAGGGCGATCCGCCGCCGTCGCAGGGCCTGCTGCATTATAAATATATCCCACGCACCGGCGCGCCCGGCGTGGCCGACGCCGAATATGCGGTGCTGACCCCGGCGACGGGCGGGCATTTGCGGGTCGAAACCACGCAGGCGGCGGCGGGGGCGACGCTCGACTGGCAGCGGTCGAGTTGGGAGCAATTGCCGACGCTCCATCATATCGTCGAGGCGCTGGCCGATGTGCCGCTGGGGCCATGCCTTGCCGCCTCGGTCAGCGTGACGCGGGGCGCGAAGGACCTCAGCGACCAGCGCATCCTGTCATGACGACCGACTGGCACGCAGCGGCGCGGCGCATCGCGTTCGACGGCCGCCCGTTCATCGGCGGTGACGCCCGCGCGCCGCGATCGCGGGCCAGTTTTGCCACCGACTGTCCCTTCACAGAGCAGTCGCTGGCGATGATCGCCGACGGCAATGCCGAGGATATCGACCGCGCCGTCTCCGCGGCGCGGCACTGCTTCGCCGATGGCTGGCGGTCGATCGCCCCGGACCAGCGGCAGGCGCATCTTCACGCGCTGGCCGACGGCATCCATGCCGCACGCGACAGGCTGGCGCTGATGGACTGCCTCGAAATGGGGATGCCGATCAGCAACGCGCTCGGCGCGGTCGACGAGGCGGTGCGCTTCACCCGCTATTATGCCGCCGCGATCGACCAGCCGCGCGGCGAGGTCGTCCATGCCGACGCCGCGCATGTGCTGGCGATGAACTGGTATGAGCCGCGCGGCGTCGTCGGCATCATATCGTCGTGGAATTTCCCCTTGCTGGTCGCGGTCGCGGCGATCGCTCCCGCCATCGCGGCGGGCAATACGGTGGTCGCCAAGCCGTCGCCGGTCGCGCCGTCCTCGGTGCTGGCGCTGGCGCGGATCGCGGCCGAGGCGGGACTGCCGCCCGGCGTGATCAACGCGGTGGCGGGCGGCGGCGAAACCGGCGCGGCGCTGGCCGGCCATGATGATGTCGATCAGATCGGCTTTGTTGGATCGGCGGCGACCGGGCGGCGGATCATGGTCGCCGCGGGCCAGTCGAACGGCAAGCCGGTGATGCTGGAGGGCGGCGGCAAATCGCCGCAGATCGTCTTTGCCGATGCCGTGGGTCTGGACGGACTGGCCGATTCGATTGCCGCGTCGGCCTTCGCCAATTCGGGCCAGATCTGCGTCGCGCGCACCCGCCTGCTGGTCGAGCGCGGCATCGCCGACGCGCTGATCGATTGGGTGCGCGAAGCCACCGCGCGGCTGTTCACCGTCGGCGATCCGCTCGACCCCCTCGTCAGCTATGGCCCGCTCGCCAGCCGCGCGCAGCAGGGGCGGGTGCAATCCTATCTCGACATCGGCGCCGCCGAAAAGGCGGACCATCGGGTGATCGCGACGGGTGGGACGATGCCGGAGAAGGGCTATTTCGTGCCGCCCGGCATCTTCGCCGCCGCGTCGGGTGCGATGCGCGTCGCGCGCGAGGAAATTTTCGGCCCGCTGATCGCGCTGATCCCCTTTTCGGACGAGGCCGATGCGGTGCGGATCGCCAACGACACGCCGCACGGGCTGGCGGCGACGCTGTGGACCCGCGACATCGGCCGCGCGCGGCGGATGGCGCGCGATATCGACGCCGGGCGGATCGACATCCGCGCCAGCGCCGCCATGGGCGCGCCGCTGCACCTGATGCCCGCCGAACCTTTTGGCGGGTCGGGTCATGGCGTGCTGGGCGGGCAACAGGGGATGCGCGCCTATCAGCGGCTGAAATCCGTCCAGATCATCACCGGATGAGCGGCGTGGCGGCCCTGCGCATCATACCCCTGCTCGACCATCCGGCCGCGATCGATGCGGTGGTCCGATGGATCGACGCCGAATGGGGCGCGTTCAGCGGACGCACCCTCGCCGATACGCGCGCGCGCTTTACCGAGGACGAAGCCGCGCTCCTGCCGCGCTCCTATGTCGCGCTCGATGGGGCGATCCCGCTGGGCGTCGCCAGCCTGCGCGCGCGCGACAGCGTCGATTGGGATCCCGGTGTCGAGCCGTGGCTGTGCAACGTCTATGTTCCCGCCGAAGCCCGCGGCGCGGGCATCGCCGCCCGGCTGTGCGACCATGTCGCGGAGCGGGCGGCGGTGCTCGATTTCCCCGCGCTGTTCCTCGCCTCGACCGCGGGCGACGATTCGCTTTATTACCGGCTCGGCTATCGCACCTACCGGATCGTCGATCATGACGGCGAGCGGCTGCACCTGATGAAGCTGGCGCTGCGCCCCTGACGCTCAATAAAGATCGCGGTAGAGCCGGCACGCCTCGTCGGGGGTCAGGTCGGCGAGCCGCGCCAGTTCCGCCCGGCGGACACTGCGCCAGGTCTCGGCAAAGTCCGGCGCGAACCAACCAAGGGCGACGGCGTCGCCCTGCCACGCCGCCATTGCCTCCGCGAGCGTCTCGGGCAGGCGGCGCAGACCGAGCGCGGCGCAGGCCGCCGGGTCGAGCGTATCGGGATGCTCGACGACGACCGGCGGCGGCGGCAGGCCGTCGACCAGCCCGCCCAGCCCGGCACGGATCAGCGCGGCGATCGCGACATAGGGGTTGGCGGTGGCGTCGGCGGCGCGATATTCGACATTGTGCTGGCGCGCCGGATCGCGGCCGCCCACCGTCGTCGTCGGACAAATGCGGAGCGTCGCCTCGCGGTCGCGGTCGGCGAGCCAGGTCCACGACGCGCTCCATCCCTGCGGCCGCAGCCGGTAATAGGACGTGACGCTGGGGGCGCTGAACATCGTCAGCGCCGGCAGATGGCGCAAAACGCCTGCGCAAAAGCTCGCGCCCTGCGCCGACAGCCCGCCGGGCTGCGCACCGTCGTAACCGGCGGGGCGGCCCTCGGCGTCGGTCAGGCTGAAATGGATGTGGACGCCGTTGCCAACCGCGTCCGGCGCGGTCTTGGGCGCGAAACTCGCCTGCCAGCCGCGCACCCCGACGATCTCGCGCACGATCTCGCGGATCGCGATGGCGCGGTCGGCGGCGGTGATCGGATCGGCGGGCGAGCAGGTGACCTCGAACTGGTCGGTGCCGAATTCGGCGAGCACGACTTCGGGATCGACCCCGGCTTCGTCGAGCGCCGCCATCAGCAGCGGGGCAAAGGGATCGGCGCGGCGCAGCGCGGTGATCGACAGCGGGTGGGCGGCCGGAAAACCGGCGCCGAAGATCTGGAACTCCTGCTCGACCGCGATGCGCAGCGACAGGCCGGTCTCGGCGCGCAAGGCGGCCACCGCGTCGCGCAGCAGGGTGCGCGGGCAACAGCGCCACGGCGTGCCGTCCAGCTCGACGATGTCGCCCATGACGATGTCGAAGGTGGTCGCGGCGCCCGTGGCGGCGGTGCGATAGCGCGCGGCGCGGTCGGCGATGACGCGCAGGTCGCCGATCGATCCCCACGGATTGGGGGTGGCGATGCCGCCGAACGGGGTCAGCGCCAGATTGGCGGGAAGCCAGCCGATCCCGCCGTCATCCCCCGCTTCATAGCGTGCGGTCGATACCCAGCGCCCGCGCGTGATCGCCGCCAGGTCGGTGGTGACGATCCCGGTCAGCGCCATCGTCATGGCGCACGCATCGCCCGGAACCGCGCCTCCACCGTGTCGGTATCGGCGACCCAGCAATAGCCGCCGAAGGCGCCCAGCGCGTGGCTGTGGCGCTCGGCCGTCGCCGCGGCGCAGGCGTCGCCGACGCAGGTGACGACAAAGCCGCGGTCGGCCGCGTCGCGCACGGCCATATCGACGCACTGGTCGGTCATGATCCCGGCGACGACAAGGTGGGTGATGCCAAGGTTGCGCAGGACATAGTCGATGTTGGTCGAGTTGAAGACGCCCGACGAGGTCTTGGGCAGCAATATCTCGTCCGCGCCGACCGCCAGTTCGGGCACCGGCAACGCCAGCGGATCGTCGGGGCCGACGTGCAGCGGCGTCATCTTGTGGTCGAGCGAGCGGTCGCGCCCGTCGCGGGTGAGGCTGCGGATGATCGTGTGGATCACCTCGACCCCGCCGGCGCGCGCGGCGGCGAGCAGTCGCGCCTGGTTGGGGATGGCGCGCGCGGCGACATCGCGGTGAAAGGGATGGCCGGCGTCCCAGTCGGGGTGCCCCGGATTGCGCCCCGGTTCCAGCCAGATGCGCTGCATGTCGACCAGCAGCAAGGCGGTTGCCGCCGCCGGATAGGGGTCATCGCGGCGGATATCGGGACGCAAAATCGTCATGGGGCGGGTTCATCCACGGTTACGGCATTGGCGCTGCGCAGCTTTTCGAGATCGGCGACGCGCCGCTCCATCACGCGCTTTTCGCGCACGACGGCATGCGCGACGAGCGCCTCCATCTGCGCCACGGCGGGGGCCAGCGAATCATAGGGCGAATCGACCTCGACCGAGGCGATGATGACGACGTCGGCGACCTCGGCGACCGGCGACATCCACGGATCGGTGAACAGGATGACATGCGCGCCGCGCGCTTCGGCCTGGCGTGCGAATTCGACGACGTCGGTCTGGTAACGGCGATAGTCGAAGACGATCAGCGTATCGCGGCGGCCGATGTCGACCAGCCGGTCGAAACTTTCCAGCGTCAGCGGCGATATCGAATGCACGTCCGACCGCAATTGCAGCAGATAGCCCGCGAGCATCCCGGCGACGTGGCGGCTGAAGCGGCCGCCGACCAGCGTCACGCTGCCCTTTGCCCCCATGATCAGGTCGACCGCGCGGTCATAGGGTTCGGACACCGCCGCTTCGGTCGCGTCGCGCAATTTCTGGGTGACCGACGCCATATAGCGATTGACGGTCGCGTCATGCTCGCCCTCCGCCTGCTTGGTTTCGAGCATCATCAGCGGCGAGCGCAGCCGCGCCTCGACATCCTCAAGCAGGGCGGCCTGGAAGGCGGCGAAATTCTCGAACCCGAATTTGGTGACGAAGCGCGCCACGGTCGGATCGCTCACCCCCGCGCGCTTGGCGAGGCTCGACGCGCTGCCGAGGCCCGCGACCGGATAGTCGGCGAGCAACAATTGGACGATCCGCGATTCGGACCGGGTCAGGCTGACCGTGCTGCGGCCCAGCATGTCCCGGATCGGCATCCGTTCGGTCTTTTGCGTGTCGTTCGCCATAACCCTCTTGTCCCTAAAGCTCGTCCCGCCGCGACGCGACAGGCGCCACGGCCCTTTCGTCCGAAAGGCCACGCGGCGGACGATAAGGCATGTTGCGGGATGACGCGATAGGCGTCGGGGGTGGGCAGACGAGGGAGGTCATGGCGCGCTCGCTTCGGGTGCCAGGATTGCCGCCAGGCGCCGGGCCCACGCCTCGACCTGCGCGGCGTCCGCCAGCCCGTCGTTGCGGATTTCGATCAGCACGGCCGGAATGTCGCGATCGTCGCCATGGACCAATATGGCATAATCTTCCTGGCGGCTGACCGAATAGGGTTGGTTGACGCCGATGTGGAGCGCCGCATCCGCCGCCAATCGCCCGACCAGCCGTTCGCCCAGCATCGACGCGCGGCCGAACAGGATGCCGACGTGCCAGGGCCGCGCCTGATCGAGGAAGGTCGGGTTGAAACTGTGGATCGCGACCAGGATGACGGGCGATCCGTCGGCGATCCTCGCGTCGACCAGCGCGCCCACCGCATCCTGATAGGGCGCGAAGATCCGCGCCTGCCGCAACGCGCGTTCGGCCCCGTCCAGATCCTTGTTCGCCGCGATCGGCGTATCTTCGGACAGGACGACGATCGACCCGTCGCCGTCGGGCGGGCGATTGAGGTCGATCAGCAACCGCGAATACGTGCCCAGAACGGCCGGCGCGTCGAGCAGCGCCGACAGCCGCCGGGTCACCGCCGCCGCGCCGATGTCCCAGGCGATATGGCGGCCGCGGTCGGCCTCGCTCAGCCCCAGCCCGTCATAACAGGCGGGAATATGGTTCGACGCATGTTCGCACAACAGGATGATGGGGGACCGTCCGGACCGATTGACCCATTCCACCGGGTCGGGCCAGTCCGACAGGTTCGGCGCGGTCAGATTGTCCATATTGTCTCCGGCCGATCGGTCATGCTGATCCATTGCAACTATATTACACATATGACATAAATTCAGTCAATGGCAATATATGTAAAAAGACCAACATAATGGGCCTGGCTCAGGCCGGCGCGCGGCGGCGCGATAGGGCGCGATAGGCGAGCGCGAGCAGCGCGGTGCTGGCCAGCCCGGCCCAGGCCTGCGAGGCAAGGCCGGGGGTCGCCAGCATCGACGCGATCACCGCGACCATCGCCGCGATGACGATCGGGGCGGCCGCGCGCGGCAGGCGGCTTTCCCCGCCCCGGCGAACAAAGCCCATATGGGCGAGCACCAGCATCAGATAGACGATCAGCATCACCATGCCGGTCGCATTGACCAGCATCGCGAACAGCCGTTCGGCCGACAGGACCGACGCCAGCACCGCCAGCGCCGCCGCCCCCGATCCGGCGAGGATCGCGCGCACCGGAACGCCGCGCGCGTCGGCCTTGCCGAACCAGGCCGGCGCCTCGCCTTTCGCGGCCAGCGCCGTCAGCACCCGCGAACAGACATAGACGCCCGAATTCATGCACGACAGCACCGCGACGATGATCACCGCGTTCATCACCAGCGACGCGCCGGGCGCGCCGACGGCGGCGAGCGCCATGGCAAAGGGCGATGCGCCGGGACGGATCGTGGTCCACGGCACGATCGCGACGATCAGCAGCATCGACAGCAGATAGAAGAGCGCGACCCGGATGATCAGCGTCGTGGTCAGCCGCGCGATCACCGGCCCCGGCTCGTGCGCGTCGGCGGCGGCGATCGTGATGATCTCCGCCCCGACCAGCGCCAGGATCACCGCGGTCACGCCCGAAAAGACCGACGCCGCGCCAAAGGGCGCGAAGCCGCCAAAGGCATAGAGCGGCGCGGGGATGCCGCCGCCGCCGATCATGCCCTTGCCGACCGCGAAGGCCGCGACGCCGATGAACAGGAGGATCGCCGCCACCTTGATCCCCGACAGCCAGAATTCGGATTCGCCAAAGGCGCGGACCGACAACAGGTTGAGCGCGGTCATGCCGCCGACCAGCAGCAGCCCGACCTGCCACGGCTCCGTCCCCGGCAGCCAGGTGACGATGATGCTGGCCCCCGCCAGCCCCTCCAGCGCGATCGCCAGCGCCCAGAAAATCCAATAGAGCCAGCCGGCGACGAAGCCCGCGCCATTGCCCAGGCCGATGCGGATATGTTCGGTGAACGATCCCGCGCCGGGCGACGCCAACGCCATGTCGGCAAGCATCCGCATCACCAGCAGGATCAGCACGCCTGCGATGGCATAGCTGACGACGATCGCCGGGCCGGTCGCGGCGATCGCCGCGCTGCTGCCGACGAACAATCCCGACCCGATGATCCCGCCGATCGAGATCATGCTGACATGGCGGGCCTTGAGCGGGCGCGGGTTCGCGGTCGTGCCGTCCTGGGTCATCGCATTTCCGATCCGTTTTGATGGTGCATGGCGCGCTGTGTCCCCCGCGACGGGGCTTTCCGGCCGCTGCGCCGCGACTGCCAGAGCCAGAAGCCGAGCCCGATCATCAGCGTCAGCCACAGCCCGATCAGGAAGATCGTGATCCGCCCCGTCAGCCCGCCGATTTCGCCGGTGTGGATGGGATAGAGCAGATCCAGCGCCCGTTGGCGCAGCGGCATGGTGAACGGATCGACCCGGCCGGTGACGCGGCCGTCCGCCGCCGCGACATAGACGATGGTCGATCCAAAGATCAGCGCCGCCTCGCCCGGCTGGCGGAATTGCACGGCATAGGAGGGGGTATCGTTGGTGGGATAGTCGATCCGGGTCAGCGTCGCCCGGGGGTAGAGGCGGCGCGCGCGCGCCACCGCGTCGGGCATCGCGATCGCGGCCTGGCCGGCCTTCAGCGCGGGCGCGGCGGGTTCGTCCCGGCTGATCCCGGCCAGCCCCTCGATACCGACGATGAAGATCAGCGCGGTGCCGCAACTGATGGTCAGGAATGCCGGAATCGCCATCCACAGCCCGGCGGTGCGGTGCCAGCCATAGGGCCGCGCCGGGCCCGGCCGCGCCATGGTGGGGCGCAGCGCCATCCGCCAGCGCGCCCAGCGTCGTCCCGGCCATGCGAGGATCAGCCCCAGGATGATGTTGGACAGCAGCAACAGGCCGCTGATCCCGACGATCCACATTCCAGCGTCGCCCGCCAGCAGGCTTTCGTGAAGGTCATAGACGCTGTCAAACAGCGCGCCGTGGCGGACGCGGTCGTCCGGCCCCTGGCGGCGCAGCGGTCGGCCCGCGCCATCGATGCGCAACGTGACGCTTTCGCCGCCATCGTCCAGGCCGATGTCATAGCGATCCAGGCCGCTGCCGGTGGTGCTGAGCGACCGGATGCGGAGGCCCGGATCGGCTGCGACCAGTCCGGTCAGCCGGGCATCGATCGCCGCAATGTCGGTGGGCACGCGCGGCCCCGCGACCGTCGCGTCGTCGATCTCCCACTGGAACACCAGCAGCAGCCCGGTGAGCGCCTGGGCCAGCCAGAAGCCCAGCATCGCGATGCTCGCCCAGCGATGGATCGATCGAATGCGCGCGCGGATCATGCCCCCTCCCTTCTCCGCCCGGAATAGACGGCGAACGCGCGCGCGGCACAACCCGATATGTCGGGATGGCCCGGCGGCACAGATAAATGACCTGCCGGAGAGCGTCCGCCCCCTCCGCCCTCTCTAGGGTTGGGGCCATTCTTCAGGGAGGCGGCATGCAAAGGCCCGACGATCTCGATCCCGAGATTCGCCAGTTCATCGCGTCGGTGCAGGCGGGCTGGGCGCGGCATCCCTCGCTTGCGTCGGTCGGCATCGCACAGGCGCGGGCGATCGCCGAACAGGTGCGCGCGCCCTGGGCGGCCGGTGGCACGGTCATGGCGCGGGTCGACGATATCGCGGTGCCGCACGGTGCGGGCGCGGTGCGGGTGCGGCTCCATACCCCGGCGTCCGCGGCCGCGGCGGGGCCGGTGCTCGCCTATCTGCACGGCGGCGGCTGGACCCTGTTCAGCATCGCCACCCACGACCGGCTGATGCGCGAATATGCCCAGCGCACCGGGTTTCGCGTCGCCGGCATCGACTACAGCCTGTCGCCCGAAGCGCGCTTTCCCCGCGCGCTCGATGAAACGGCGACGGTGATCGGCTGGCTGCGCGACCATGGCGCCGCGGTCGGCATCGATCCCGGCAGGATCGCGGTCGGCGGCGATTCGGCGGGGGCGAATCTGGCGCTGTCGGCGGCGATCGATCGGCGCGACGCGGGCGAGGGGGGGCTGATCAAGGCGCTGCTGCTCAACTATGGCGCCTATGACGACCGCTGCGATCGGATGTCCCATCACCGCTACGACGGTGCGCCCTATATGCTGGGACGCGACGAGATGCGCGGTTTCTGGCGCAATTATCTGGGCGGCGACACCGCCGCGCCGCCGCGCGCGGCGCCGATCCGCGCGGCGCTCGGCGCGCTGCCACCCGCTTTCCTGTGCATCGCCGAATGCGACGTGCTGCGCGACGAGAATCTGGACATGGCCCAGCGACTGGAAGCGGCCGGAACGGTGGTGCGGCGCGAAGTCTATCCGGGCGCCTCGCACAGCTTTCTCGACGCGATATCGTCGTCGGCGCTCGCCGATCGCGCGTTCGACGACGCGGCGCGGTGGTTGAAGCACGCGCTTGGCAGGCCGCTCGCGCGATAGGCCCATGCCGGATAGTTAAAGGCCCGGCACCCACAGCCACTTGCCTCGCGGCGATGGATGTGTTGCGCTGGCGACGGGTAACAGGGGGCGTCCTTATGAAAATTCGCATCACGATCGCGGCCATGCTGGTGGCCGGGCTGGCGCTGACGGCCGGCGCGGCGACCGCGCAGAAGCGCGCGCCATCGGCGGGCGACACGCCGCGCGCCTTCGTCCAGCCGACCGAGGGTTTCGATCACGAGCGCCGCGAGGTGATGATCCCGATGCGCGACGGGGTGAAATTGCACACCGTCATCCTGGTGCCGAAGGGCGCGCATCATGCCGGAATATTGCTGACCCGAACCCCCTATGACGCGACCGGCATGACCAGCCTTGCGCCCAGCGGAACGTTGGCGGCGGTGCTCGACGGCTATGACAATGCGCCCGACGTCGTGGTCGGCGGCGGCTATATCCGCGTCGTCCAGGACGTGCGCGGCAAATATGGATCGGAGGGCGATTATGTGATGAACCGGCCGCTCGCCGGGACGCCGCTCAACCCCGGCAAGGTCGATCACAGCACCGACACCTATGACACGATCGACTGGCTGGTGAAGCATGTCCCCGAAAGCAACGGCCGCGTCGGCATCATCGGCATCAGCTATGACGGTTTCCTGCCGCTGATGGCGCTGATCAACCCCCATCCGGCGCTGAAGGTCGCGGTGCCGATGAACCCGATGGTCGACGGCTGGAACGGCGACGACTGGTTCCACAATGGCGCGTTTCGTCAGCAGAACCTGCCCTATATGCTGGAACAGGAGGCATCGCGCGACAACAGCGTCAAATGGTGGTCGAACTACCGCGACGAATATGACCTCTATCTGTCGGCCGGGTCGGCCGGCGCGCTGGCGAAAAGCCGCGGCCTCGACCAGACGGGTTTCTGGACCAAAGTGGCGCAGCACCCCGCCTATGACGATTATTGGCAGCAGCAGGCGATGGATCGAATCTTGGCCGAGCGACCGCTGACCGTCCCGACCCTGCTCGTCCACAGCCTGTTCGACCAGGAGGATATTCACGGCGCGGTCGCGGTCTGGCAGGCGCTGAAGGACACGGACGGTGCCGGCAATCTGAAACTCGCCATCGGCCCGTGGAACCACGGCCAGCAGATTCACGAGGCGAGCGCGCTCGGCCCGATCAAATGGGGGCAGGACACCGGCCTGTGGTTCCGCCGCCATGTGCTGGCGCCGTTCCTCGCGCAATATCTGGTCGACGGCGCGCCAAAGGCCGACCTTGCCCGCGTCACCGCGTTCGAGACCGGCACCAATGCGTGGCGGCGGCTGGCGGATTGGGGAGCCGCGCCCACGCAGCGCCTCTATCTGAAGCCTGGGGCCGCGCTGGGGTTCGCCCCCGCGACCGACCCGGCGCAAACGGTCGACTATGTCTCCGACCCGGCGAAACCCGTCCCCTTCCGCGCCCGCCCGATCCTGCCGGTGGGCTATGAGGGCGAACTGACCTGGCCGAACTGGCTCGTCGACGACCAGCGCGAGGCGTCGGGCCGCACCGATGTCGTCAGCTTCACCACCCCGGTGCTGACCGCGCCGGTGAAGATCAGCGGCAAGCCCATGGTCCACCTGACCGCCGCGACCAGCGGCACCGACGCCGACTGGGTGGTGAAACTGATCGACGTCTATCCCGACCAGGTCGCCGGCGACAAGGCGATGGGCGGCTATCAACTGGCGATCGCCATGGATATTTTTCGCGGCCGATATCGCGAATCGCCGAGCGTCGCGAAGCCGGTCGCCGCCGACACGCCGCTCCTCTATCGCTTTGCCTTGCCCGACGCGAACCATGTCTTCCTGCCGGGGCACCGCATCATGGTGCAGGTGCAGTCGAGCTGGTTCCCGCTCTATGACCGCAATCCCCAGCGCTTCGTGCCGAACATCATGTTCGCCAGGCCCGGCGATTATGTGAAGGCGACGCAGCGCATAACCGTGGCGGGGCCGGACGGCAGCTATATCGCGCTGCCGGTCGTCGGTGCCGCCGCCGATTGAGCGCTATCAGCCCACCACCTCGAACAGCGACCCGATGGCGATCGTCGCCGCCATCGCCATCGCGCCCCAGAAGGTCACGCGAACGACGGCGCGGCGCATCGGCGCGTTGCCCACCCAGGCGCCCAGCGCGCCGAGCAGCGCCAGAAAGACCAGCGACGCCGCCGATACCGTCCACGGCAGCGAAGCCCCGCGATCGAAGAACACAGCCGCGAGCGGCAGCGCCGCACCGACCGAAAAGCTCGCCGCCGAAGCCGCCGCCGCCTGGACCGGCCGCGCCCGCGCGTCGTGCGTCAGGCCCAGCTCGTCGCGCAAATGGCTGTCTAGCGCATCATGATCGGTGAGTTGCCGCGCAACCTCTTCGGCGAGCGCGCGGTCGAGCCCACGCTGCTGATAAATCTGCGTCAGCTCTTCCAGCTCATGGTCGGGGGCGTTCGCCAGTTCGTGCTTTTCGGTGGCGATATCGGCCTTTTCGGCGTCGCGCTGCGAGCTGACCGAAACATATTCGCCCGCCGCCATCGACATGGCGCCCGCGACCAGCCCCGCGGTGCCGGTGATGAGGATCGACCCCTGTGCCGCGCCCGCCGCCGCGACCCCCGCGATCAGGCTGGCGGTCGAGACGATCCCGTCATTGGCGCCAAGGATCGCGGCGCGCAGCCAGCCGACGCGCTGTGCGGCATGGGTTTCGTGGTGCATGATCCGCCGTTGCCCCTTCTCAATATTGCAGCTTCAATCCCGGCCGCGCCCAGCGCGTCTTCACCAGCCGTCCACTGCCCGACAGGGTCAGATAGGCGTCGCGCATATCTTCCCCCCCGAACGCGATGTTGGTGGTGAAGATATCGTCGGTCGCGACGAATTCGACCAGCTCGCCCTCTGGCGAGACGACGCTGATCCCGCATTCGCCGATCGTCGCGACGCAGATATTGCCGTTCGCCTCCATCGCCAGGCTGTCGAAGAATTTATAGCCCGCGGGGCGATAGAGCGGGATGCCGGGACCGCCTGGCCCTGCGGCGTCATCGACCTTGCCGGGGGCGATGATGTTGAACTTCATCAGGCGGCAGGTATAGGTTTCGGCGGCATAAAGACTGTTGCCGTCGGGCGACAGGCCGACGCCGTTCGGGTTGTTGCTTGGGAAGATCACTTCCTCGATGAAGCTGCCGTCGGCTTTGGCATAGAAGATGCCGACGATATCGTGGGCGCGCTTCGCATAATCGACCTTGCCATGATCGGTGAACCAGAAACCGCCATGCGTGTCGAACATGATGTCGTTCGGGCCGCGCAGGATCACGTCATTGTCGCCCGATTTGTAGAGGATTTCGACCGCGCCGGTGTCGATATCGATGCGCTCGATCCGCCCGCCCGAATAGTCGCTCGCGATGCCGTGCGGGGCGAGATAGCCGTTCGCCTCGACATAGTGAAAGCCGCCGTTGTTGCAGCAATACAGCTTGCCGTCGGGACCAATCGCCAGGCCGTTTGGGCCGCCGCCGGGGGTCGCGACGACCTCTTTGCGGCCGCCGGGCCAGCAGCGCGTGATCCGTCCCTGCTCGATCTCGACGACGATGACGCTGCCGTCGTCCATCACGACCGGCGCCTCGGGGAAGCGCAATCCGTCGGCGATCAGTTCAAACTCGGCCATTCTTCTCTCCCTGTCTCGATACTCTCTTTTCGTCATGCTGAACTTGTTTCAGCATCCATGGTCTGCCCTTTCGAGCCGCGCCGCGTTTGCCGCAAGTCCCGGCCGTGGATGCTGAAACAAGTTCAGCATGACGGTTTAGGAGACCTGTCAGGTTCAACGCCTTGCGCTTGCCCGCATCCTATGCTTTGCGCCCATCATGCCCGTTCGCACGCTCTTCGCCACCAATTTCTACGAAGCCGACATCGGCACCCCCGAATTGCTCGCGGAGCTGGAGGAAAGCTGCCGCCTGTTCGCCGAGGAGGATGGCGCGGGGCGGGGGTGGAGCCGCGAGCATGGTTACAAGGGCTATACGAGTTACGCGAGCCTCGGCGACCTGCCCGAGCGCGATCCCGCCTTCCACGACCTCAAGCGCCTGCTCGATAAGCAGGTGAAGGCCTTCGTCAGGGCGTGCCATTTCGACCTCGCCAAGCCATTGAAGCTCGACAGCCTGTGGGTCAATGTCCTGAAACCCGGCGGCACCCACAGCGGACATATCCACCCGCACAGCATCGTGTCGGGAACCTTCTACGTCGCGGTCCCGCCGGGATCGGGGGCCTTGAAGCTCGAGGATCCGCGCCTGCCGATGCTGATGGCGGCGCCGGGACACACCGACGATGCGCCCGAACATCTGCTGCCCTTCATCTACGCCGAACCCGCCGCCGGCCGGGTCTTTCTGTGGGAAAGCTGGCTCCGGCACGAGGTGATGCCGCACGCGGGCAAGGGCGAGCGGATTAGTATCAGCTTTAACTATCGCTGAGGCGTTCCTATATAGGCGCCACCGTTAGACCAAGCCCCTCTTCCCGTTCGCGTCGAGCGAAGTCGAGACGCCTCTCGACCTTGCGCTACATCGATGGGTGTCTCGACTTCGCTCGACACGAACGGGTTTCGGGGGGCGCATTGAAGGGCCCCGCCATGACCGCGACCTACGACGCCGACCTCCAGCTTTTCATCGACGGGGCATGGCGGAGCGGCGAGGGGCGCGAGGAACGGCCGGTGTTCAACCCCGCAACCGCCGCCACGGTCGCCGAACTGCCGGTGGCGACGGCCGCCGATCTCGACGAGGCGCTCGCTGCCGCCGCGCGCGGCTGGCCGGTGTGGCGCGCGAAGACGCCCGACGAGCGCGCGGCGCTGATGCACAAGGCCGCGGGGTTGATCCGCGAGCGCGCCGACCGGATCGCGATGCTGCTGACGCTCGAACAGGGCAAGCCGATCGCCGAGGCGCGCGGCGAAGTGCTGTCGGCGGCGGCGCTCTTCGCCTATTTCGCCGAGGAAGGGAAACGCATCACCGGCCGCGTCGTCCAGCGCCCCGCGGGCCAGCGTTCGATGGTGCTCAAACAGCCGGTCGGCCCGGTCGCGGCGTTCAGTCCGTGGAATTTCCCGGTCAACCTGATGGTCAAAAAGATCGCCCCGGCGCTCGCCGCGGGCTGCGTCGTGATCGCCAAGGCGCCCGAGGAGACGCCGGGCTGCACCAGCGCGATCATGCGCTGCATCGCCGACGCGGGCATTGCCGGCGACGTCGTCCAGCTCGTCTATGGCCATCCCGACATGATCAGCCGCCACCTGCTCGGCAGCGAAGTGATCCGCAAGGTCAGCTTCACCGGCTCGACCGCGGTCGGCAAGCATCTGATGAAGCTCGCCGCCGACCGGGTCCAGCGGATCACGATGGAACTTGGCGGCCACGCGCCGGTGCTGATCTTCGACGATTGCGACCTTCAGGCGACGCTCGACCGCGTCGTGGCGCAGAAATTCCGCAACGCGGGGCAGGTCTGCGTGTCGCCGACGCGCTTCTATGTCCAGCAGGGCATTTACGACGCTTTCGTCGCGGGTTTCGCCGAGCGCACGAAAAAGGTCCGTGTCGGCAGCGGGCTCGACCCCGATACCCAGATGGGACCGCTCGCCAACGCGCGCCGCGCGCCCGCATTACAGGCGATGATCGCCGATGCGAAAGCGAAGGGCGCGCGGGTGATCGCGGGCGGCGAGGCGACCGGGGAGGGGTATTTCTTCCAGCCGACCGCGCTCGCCGACGTGCCGCTCGACGCCGATGCGATGAACAATGAACCCTTTGGCCCGATGGCGCTGATCCGCCCCTTCGGCACCGAGGAGGAAGCGCTCGAACAGGCAAACCGGCTGCCCTATGGCCTCGCCGCCTTTGCCTTCACCGAAAATGGCCGCCGCATCAACCGCATCGCCGACGGCATCGAAAGCGGGATGGTCGGGATCAACAGCTTCGTCATCTCGGCAAGCGACATGCCGTTCGGCGGGATCAAGGAATCGGGTTTCGGCAGCGAGAGCGGTCCCGAGGGGCTGGATGGCTATCTGGTGACCAAGGCGGTGCATATTCACTGATGCTCAACCAACTCCGTTCGTGCTGAGCTTGTCGAAGCACCGTTCTTCTCTTTGGCGGCGCTGAAGGAAAGAACAGCCCTTCGACAAGCTCAGGGCAAACGGGTCTTGGGTGGGCTCAGTCTTTTTCCAGCGCCACGAAATCGCGTCCCATCGGCGCCAGATGTGCGCCGCCGTCGACGAAGATCGTCTGCCCGGTCACCGCCTCGGCGCGCGCGAGATAGACCACCGCGTCGGCGATCTGTGTGGGCGTCGGCAGCGCACCCAGCGGCATGCGGTCCGCCAGCCGCTCGACCTGCGCCGCCGAATAATCGTCGGTCGCCATCGTCAGCCCCGGCGCGACGGCGTTGACGCGCGCGCGGTTTCCGAACGCGACCGCCAGCGTCGCGGTCGCCTGCCACAGCGCCGCCTTCGACAGGCTGTAGGCAACCTGGTCGGGGACCGGGTGCAGGACGCGCTGGTCGACGATGTTGACGATCGCCGGGCGTGCGCGTTTATTCTGAGCGCCTGCCAAGGCAGCCGAGGCGCTCGCCGCGACGAGCGCCGTGGCAAGCATGACCGGCGCCGACAAATTGACCTGCATCATCGCCGCGAGTGCGGACGCCGACAGGTCGGGCCACTCGCCCTCGGCGAACAGCGCGGCATTGTTGACGAGCAGATCGGGCGCGCGGCCGAAGGTGGCGACAACTTCCGGGATCAGCGCGTCCACTTCGGCGGGGTCCGCCAGGTCGGCCTGAAAATGGCGGCTCACCGCCCCCGTCTCGGCGAGCGCGTCGGCCAGAATCGCGTCGGTTTCCGCGGCGCTCCGCCGGTGCAGCGCCAGCGCATAGCCCTCACGCACCAGCCGCGCCGCGATCGCCGCACCGACCCGGTGGAGCCCCCCGGTGACCAGCGCCAAAGGCACGCTGCGCGGCACTTTCGTCACTTTCGGCCCCCCAAACGATTCCGCCGCATCGTGATGCCGATCTCCTCGCCTTCCTCGGCGATGGCGAGCTTGACGATCTTGACCTCGACCTCCTCGACCTTTTCGTCCTGCAGGAGAAGCGTGTCGATGATATGGTCGGCGACGCTTTCGATCAGCACGAAATGGACGTCCTTGGGAATGCCTTCGGTCGCCGCGAATTTGAGGTGCATGTAATTCTTCGACCGGCTGAGCGGGGTGGTCGGATCATAATGATCGGCGATGACCAGCTTCGCGCGCACCGAAATGCGCAGCGGCTGCGGCAGGTGGGTTTCTTCGGAATAGATGCCGGTCAGCACCTGGGCGGTCAGGCCATCGACTTCGAGCCACAATGTATCGGTCACAAGAAATTCCTGTTCGGCGGGTGCGACATTCGGCTTTCCATCGCCGAGCCCGGACCCTAAAGCGCCGCCGCATTAGCGAAAGGGTGCGCGTTGGTCGAGTTACTTCCATTGTCCGATATCGAGCCGCAGGCGGTCGAGGATCTCCTCGACGCTGCTTTCGGGACGGATCGCTTTGGACGAACCGCCTATCGCATCCGCGTCGGCGTGGATGCGGTGCCCCGGCTGAGCTTCGCGGTTGTCGAGGCGCGCGCGCTGATCGGCACGATCCAATGCTGGCCGGTCGCGCATCGGGCGGCGAGCGGGGCCGCCACGCCGCTGGTGATGGTCGGTCCCGTCGCGGTGCGCCCCGGAGTCCAGCGCGGCGGGCATGGCCGTATGCTGATGGCGCATATGCTCGAAGCCGCCGAGACCGTCGCCGATGGCGCGCTGATGATGATCGGCGACCCCGAATATTATGGCCGCTTCTTCGATTTCACCGCCGACGCGACAGGGGCGTGGGACTTGCCGGGTCCGTTCGAGCGCCGCCGCCTGCTGGCGCGGGCGGTGAACGGCCATGGGCTGGTGGTGGGTGCCGGGATGATCGGGCCGCGCTGACATCCGTCGCCCCCGCCTGTGTGGGGGCGACGTCGATGGACTTGCACCGACCGCCCATCCCCCTATGTCGGAGACATGGTCACCCCCGCGCCTTCGCTTCCCAAGGATTTTTCCCAGCTCTCGCTCGCCGAAACCGCCGACCTGCTCGCGGCGCGCAAACTGCCGCCGGTCGACGAATGGCATCCGGCGCGCGCGGGCGACAGCGCGATGGAGATTCGCGCCGACGGAAGCTGGTTTCACGAAGGCGGCCGGATCAACCGCCCCGCGATGGTCAAGCTGTTCTCGACGATCCTGCGCCGCGAGCCCGACGGCGGCCATGTCCTCGTCACGCCTGTCGAAAAACTGGCGATCGCGGTCGAGGATATGCCCTTCCGCGCGGTCGAGATGAAGAGCGAGGGCGCGGGCAAGGCGCGCAAGCTGGTCTTTCGGCTCGATACCGACGACCTCGTGATGGCGGGCCCCGATCATCCGCTGCGCTTTGGCGCCGACGCCGACGATCCCGATCCGCGCCTGCACGTCCGCGGGACGATCGGGAACGGGCTCGAAGCGCGAATCGACCGCGCGCTCTATTATGAGATCGTCGAGATGGCGCTGGCGGAGAGCGAGACATCGCCCGCGATCTGGTCGAACGGCGCGCGCTTTGCGCTGGTCGACGCCTGATGCTGTCCGAAAAATTGCACGCGGCGCTGGGCAATCTGCTCCCCGATACGGGATCGGACGAAGCCTATCTGCTCCACGGCCGGACGCTGCGCGACGCGGCGGTGCTGATCGCCTTCACCGACCGGCCCGACCCCGGCGTGATCCTGACCCAAAGGCCGCAATGGCTGCGCAGCCATGCTGGACAGGTCGCCTTTCCGGGCGGCAAGGTCGACCCAGGCGACCGCGACGTGGTCGATGCCGCGCTGCGCGAGGCCGAGGAGGAGATCGGGCTCGACCGCCGCGACGTGATGGTGGCGGGCGCCACCACCGCCTATCGCTCGGGCAGCGGCTATCACATTACTCCGGTGCTCGGCGTGATTCCGCCCGATCTGCCGCTCGATCCCAATCCCGACGAGGTCGAGGCCTGGTTCGAAGTGCCGCTCGACATCTTGTTCGACCCCGGCAATTATCAGTTGCACCATGCGAACTGGCAGGGGCAGGACCGCCATTATTACGATATGGACTGGCAGGGACGGCGGATCTGGGGCGTGACGGCGGATATCATCATCAACCTTGCGCGGCGCCTGCCGCCGGGCTGGCATCGCTAGGATGACGACGCTGCCCGACACCGACTGGCTGCGCGCGCCCGGCCTGCGACGGATCGTCGCGGCGCTGCGTGCCGACGGCGGCGCGGTGAAGATCGTCGGCGGCGCGGTGCGCGACACATTGCTCGGGCTGGCCGTGACCGACATCGACCTCGCGACCCCGCTGGTGCCGCAGGACGTGACCCGGCGCCTCGAGGCGGCGGACATCAAGGTCATCCCGACCGGCATCGCCCACGGCACGGTCACCGCGATCGCGAGCGGCGAGCGTCACGAGATCACGACGCTGCGCCACGATGTCGCGACTGACGGGCGCCGCGCGACGATCGCCTTTGCGGACGATTGGCGCGCCGATGCGGCGCGGCGCGACTTTACGATCAACGCGCTCTACGCCGACCCGGACAGCGGCGCGGTGGCCGATTATTTCGGCGGTATCGCCGACCTGGAGGCCGGCTGCGTGCGCTTCATCGGCGACGCCGCGACGCGCATCGCCGAGGATCATCTGCGCATCCTGCGCTTCTATCGGTTCGCGGCGCGCTTTGGGCGGAGCGAACTCGAAGCCGAAAGCCATGCGGCGGTCATCGCCGCGCGCCAGTCGCTCAAGAGCCTGTCGCGCGAGCGGGTCGCCGACGAATTGCTCAAGATATTGTCCCTGCCCGACCCGCGCGAGATTGCGGCGCAGATGGCGGCCGACGGCATCTTCGCGGTGATCCTGCCCGAACTCGACGGAGGTTTTGCGGTGGCGCTCGACCGGCTGCTCATCAACGAGGCGGCGGCGGTAGTGGAGCCTGCTGCGCTGCGCCGTCTTGCCGCGCTGCTCCCCGCCGACGCCGCGACCGCCGAGCAGGTGGCGAGCCGGCTGCGGCTTTCGACGCGGCAGCGCAAGCATCTGGGGGCGGTCGCGGGGCATCGCGGCGCCCCGCGACCGGCGCGCCGCCTGGCGCGCGACATCGGGATCGAGGCGGCGCGCGATGCCTGGCTGTTTGCGGCGGCATCCGCCGAGGCAAGGGCGGCGGTCGAGGCGCTGCGCGGCTGGGACATCCCGATGCTGCCGATCAAGGGCGGCGACATCATCGCGCGCGGCGTGACCGCGGGGCCGGAGGTCGCGCGAATCCTGCGTGAGATCGAGGCGCAATGGGTGGCGGAGGATTATCCCGATGCCGCGCGGGTCGGCGAACTCGCCGATCAGATGATCGGGCGGTCGAGCGACTGACGCCAATAGGCGAGCGCCGCCTTCGTATCCAGCGGCCGCGCGAACAGGAAACCCTGCCCGAAATCGCAGCCGAGCGCCGACAGCAGCCGCGCCTGGTCGGCGGTCTCGACGCCTTCTGCGGTCGTGCGCATCCCCAGCACTTCGGCGAGGCTCTGGATCGTGCGGACGATCGCCGCCTTGTCGCGGTCCTCGACCATATGGTCGACGAAGCTGCGGTCGATCTTGAGCACGTCGAGCGGCAGGCGCTGGAGATAGGCGAGGTTGGAATAGCCGGTGCCGAAATCGTCCATCGCGACACGGGCTTCGAGCGCCTTCAATTCGTTCAGCACCGACAGGGCGAGGTCGGGGTCGCCGATGATCGCGCTTTCGGTCAGCTCGATCATCAGCCGCTCGCCGCCGATCGCATTGGCGGCGAGCGCGTCGCGCACCACCGCCGCGACATCGTCGCGCACCAGTTGGATCGCCGAGACATTGACCGAGATATAGCAATCGACCGGCACGCCGCCGTTCGCCCGGTCCCAGTCGGCAAGCGTCGCCGCCGCCTTGCCGATCGCCCATTGGCCGAGCGGGACGATGAGCCCCGAATCCTCGGCGATCGGGATGAATTCGGTCGGCGGGATCGAAAGCCCGTCGCTGGTGTTCCAACGCGCGAGCGCCTCGAACCCTGCAACGGTGCCGGTCGCAAGCTCGATCAGCGGCTGGAATTCGAGGTGGAGCCGATCCTCCTCGATCGCGCTCCTCAGTTCGGTCTCGAGGCCGAAGCGATTGTCCGACAGGATCGCCGCCTCGGGCTCATAGATCTCGATGCGGTCGGTGCGCTTGGCGCGTTTCAGCGCAATCTGCGCATGGCGGATCTGGTCGGCGATATCGGTGTCGATTCCGGGCTGGATCGCACAGCCGATCGCGCAATCGACGCTGACCTTCAATTCGCCGATGCGGAACGGATGGTCGAAACAGCCGCGGATGCGGCGCGCCATCTCGCGCACATCGGCCTTGCCGCCGGGGACGCGCGATGAGATGGCGAATTCATCGCCGCCGGTGCGCGCCAATATGTCGCCGCTGCGCAGGCTCGATTTCAGGCGGCGGGCGACGGTGATGATCAACTCGTCGCCCGCCATCGGACCGATATGTTCGTTGATGCGCGAAAAGCGCGCGAGGTCGAGCAGCAGGATCGCATGATCGCCGCTGGCTTGCGCATCGCTGCGCTGTTCGACCAGTTCCTCGAAACCGGCGCGGTTGGGCAGGCCGGTCAGGCTGTCGGATACGAGTTCGCGGCGCAGGTTGCGCTCGGTCATCATTTCCTGGGTGCGGTCGATGAGCGTCAGCAGGAAAAGCCCGGTCTCGCCGCCTTCGCCGGGCAGCGGACCGATCGAGCCGCGCAGGTCGCGCGCCGCGACCCCCTTGCCGAGGCGGCACGAAAATTCGCGCACGCCGCCGGCGTCTTGCGGTGCGCGCTCAATCGCACGGCGCAGTTCGATGGGAGCGTTCACGCCGGCCGGCGACAAGTCGAGCTTGTCGAAGGCGGCATTGCTCGCGTGCAGGCTGAAATTGCCGCGCGACAGCGGACGGATCAGCGCGGCTGGAACCGGAAGGGCGTCGATCCAGCCGACGAACAAGGATGGCCGGTCTTCGCCGGTTCTATCGATAGGCATGACAGTGGGTTTTATGCGACCTTTCCCCATTGGTCTTTGCCTAAAGGAACGGAAGTAAAGAAGGGATTTACGGCAACACGTAAATCCGATCAGTCGAAACGATTGCTGCGCGGAAAACCGGTGGGCGGCATCCGTCCCGACGCGCCGCGCGCGACGCGCCACGGGCCAAGGTCGGCTTCGGTGCGCGTGCGGCCGGTTTCGCCGCCCATCGCCCAGCTCAGCCCCTCGGCGAAAGCGAAGGTCAGGGCATCCGACAGGCCGCCGTCGCGGTAACGTTGCAGCATCACGCCCTGGCCGCGCGTCATCACCGGCACCTCGCTGACGGGAAAGACGACGAGCTTGCGGTTTTCGCCGACCACCGCGACGCTGTCGTCGTTCGTCGCGATCGGACGGACGACCAGAAGCTGCGCCTTGGGTTTCAGGTTGACGACGCCCCGGCCCTTGCGTGTCTCGGCGACCACTTCGGCCATTTCTGCGATGAAGCCGTGCCCACTCGTCGAGGCGAGGAGCAGGCGGCCTCCGGTGCTGGCGGGGATCAGTGCGACGATGCGCGCATCGGGGTCGATATCGACCATCAGGCGCAGCGGCTCGCCAAAGCCGCGCCCGCCGGGCAGCTTGTCGGCGCCGACGGTATAGAAGCGCCCGTCGCTCGCCGCGACCAGCAGCTTGTCGGTCGTCTGTGCGTGCGCGGCAAAGGCGATCTCGTCGCCTTCCTTAAACTTGAATTCGTGCCACTGGTCGGCGGCGACATGGCCGCGCTGGGCGCGGATCCAGCCGCGCTTCGAGAGGATGACCGTCACCGGCTCCTTCTCGATCATCGCGTCAAGCGGAATGTCGCGCGCGGGGGCCGCCTCGGCGAGCGTCGTGCGGCGGGCGCCGAGCGCGGTTTCGGGGCCATAGACGGCGCGCAGCGCGCCGAGGTCGCGTTTCAGCCGCGTGCGCTGGCGCGCCGGGCTTTCGACCAGCTTGAGCAAATCGTCGCGCTCGGCGGTCAGCGCGTCCTGCTCGCGCTTGAGCTCCATTTCCTCGAGCTTGCGCAAGCTGCGCAGCCGCATGTTGAGGATCGCTTCGGCCTGGCGGTCGGTGAGCAGGAACTCGGCCATCATCACCAGCTTGGGTTCGTCCTCGGTGCGGATGATCTCGATGATCCGGTCGAGGTTGAGGAACGCGATCAGATAGCCCGCGACCAGTTCGAGCCGGTCGTCGATCTTGTTGATGCGGTGCTGCGCGCGGCGGACCAGCACGATGATCTGATGGTCCAGCCATTCGGTGAGAAGCTGGTGCAGCCCCATCACCTTTGGCGTCCGCGTCGCGTCGAGGACGTTGAGATTGAGCGCGAAGCGGGTTTCGAGCTCGGTCAGCCGGTAAAGGCTTTCCTTCAATATATCGGGGTCGACATTGCGGCTCTTCGGCACGATGACGATGCGCAGATCCTCGGCGCTTTCGTCGCGGACGTCCTCGAGGATCGGCAGCTTCTTGTCGGCGATCAACTGCGCGATCTGTTCGATCAGCTTGCCCTTCGCCACCCCGTAAGGAATTTCGCTGATGACGAGTTGCCAGGTGCCGCCGGGCTGCTTTTCGATTCCCGTATCGTCCCACGCGCCATCGGCCGCCTTGCCGGTCGAGAAACGCGCGCGGACGCGAAAGCCGCCGCGGCCGGTCTCATAAGCGTGGGCGATCGTCTCGGGGCTGTCGACGACGATGCCGCCGGTCGGGAAATCGGGGCCCCTCACATGGGTGAGCAGTTCGGCGAGTTCGGCCCTCGGATTTTCGATCAGCAACAGCGCGGCGTCGATCACTTCGGCGGCATTGTGCGGCGGGATGTTCGTCGCCATGCCGACCGCGATCCCGCTCGCGCCGTTGGCGAGCAGGTTCGGGAACAGCCCCGGCATGATCTCGGGCTCTTCATCCTCGCCATTATAGGTCGGCTTGAAATCGACCGTGCCCTCGTCGAGCCCCTGCATCAGGTCGATCGCGACGCGCGTCAGCCGCGCCTCGGTGTAACGATAGGCCGCGGCATTATCGCCGTCGATATTGCCGAAATTGCCCTGGCCGTCGACGAGGGGATACCGAAGCGAGAAATCCTGCGCGAGGCGAACCATCGCGTCATAGACCGCGGTATCGCCGTGCGGGTGGAACTTGCCGATGACGTCGCCGACGACGCGCGCCGACTTCTTGTAGCCCTGGCTGGGGTCGAGCCGCAGCGCGCGCATCGCCCATAAAAGGCGGCGGTGAACCGGCTTCAGCCCGTCGCGCAGGTCGGGCAGCGAGCGCGCGGTGATCGTCGACAGCGCATAGACGAGATAGCGTTCGGACAACGCACTGTCGAACGGGGTGTCGATGCCCTCGCCCGGGGATCTTGGGGGCTCAGAAGGAGGAAGGTCGTCGGAATTACTCGCCATTGTCCCGCGCCGATAGCAAGCGCAGCGTCACATGGCAAAGGGCGATGCGCTCCCCGCCCGATGCCGGTGCCCGATGTCCAGATTTCAGGGCGTGAAGCAATTCTGCTTGGACTTTGGCGCGGCTTTTCGCTGGGAGGTTTGGCAGCCGCTCGTGCCGCCCCGGCCCAGCTGGACGGCCGCCTCGGCGCCGGACCGATCGCCGGCGCGGGTCGATGCGGCGATCGAAAGGCCGGCCTTCGCGACCGGCGCCATGACGCATCTGGAAAGTTCAAAGCGATGAGTGATCGTATTGCCGCCGCCGCCAAACTGGCCCCTTCCGCCTCGCTGACCGTCGAGGAGGTGCTGCGGGTGCGGCACTGGAGCGAGCATCTGTTCAGCTTCGCGATCACCCGTCCGCCCAGCTTTCGCTTTCGTTCGGGCGAATTCGTGATGATCGGGCTGCCGGGCGGCGAGGGGCGGCCGCTGCTGCGCGCTTATTCGATCGCGAGCCCCGCCTGGTCGGACGAGATCGAATTTCTGTCGATCAAGGTCCCCGACGGCCCGCTGACCGCGCGCTTGCAGTTGGTCCAGCCCGGCGATCCCATCTACCTCGGCCGCAAGCCGACCGGAACGCTCGTCGCCGATGCGCTGCTTCCCGGCAAGCGGCTGTTCCTGCTCTCGACCGGCACTGGCCTCGCCCCGTTCCTCAGCCTGGCCCGCGATCCCGATATCTACGAGCGCTTCAGCCAGGTCGTGATCGTCCATTGCGTCCGGCGGGTCGGCGACCTTGCGTTCCGCGAGGAGCTTGAAAGCCAGCTCGCCGGCGACCCGCTGGTACAGGATCAGGCGCTGCTGCAATTCCATTACCTGCCGACCGTGACGCGCGAGCCTTTCCGCACCGAAGGCCGGATCGACGCCTTGATCGACGGCGGCCGCCTGTTCGGCCATCCGTTGACCGGCGCCGAACATTTCGACCCCGCGACCGACCGCATCATGATGTGCGGCAGCATGGCGATGATCCGCGACCTGCAGGCCCGCTTCGCGGCGCTCGGTTTCCGCGAAGGATCGAACGCCGCCCCCGGCGATTTCGTGATCGAGCGCGCCTTCGTGGGATAGGATCCCGCGGCCTGATCGCGAACCCGCATCGGGCAAGATCGGGGACCGGCCTTCTTTCCGACGCCTTCGGCCGCACCGCGACCGCCAAGCCGCTTGCGCGGGTAAAATCTTTCGCGCAATTGCGGGGCTGGGGAGAGGATTTTGACCGCTATCGAAGACGATCCACCGGGACTGGTTGCGCGCGCCGTGCGACGGCTGCTGTTGCTGCTCTACCGGATGCGCGGCTGGAAAGCGGCGGGCGAAGTGCCCGAGCCGCGCCGTTTCATCATCATCGCCGCGCCGCACACGAGCAACTGGGATTTCGTCAACTATCTGGGGCTCACCGCCGACCTGGGCGTGCGGCCGCATTTCATGGGCAAGCTGTCGCTGTTCCGGTGGCCGATCGGTGGCTTCATGCGCCAGATGGGCGGCATTCCCGTCGACCGGACGAACGCGAGCAACGCGGTGCAGCAGATGGTCGACGAATTCGCGCGCCGCGCCGAATTCATGCTGACCGTCGCGCCCGAGGGAACGCGCGGCAAGGCGAAGAAATGGCGCACCGGATTCTACCAGATCGCCATGGCGGCGAAGGTGCCGATGGTCGTCGGGCTGATGGACTATGGGACCAAGACCGGCGGGCTCGGTCCGCTGATCTGGCCGACCGGCGACTTTCGCGCCGACATGACGCGGGTGTTCGACGTCTATAAAAACTGTATTCCCAAATTCCCCGAACGCGCGGTGCGTTCGATCGACGACATTTTGGGGACGGAGGAAGGGGCGCACGGATGAACGAGGCGCTGGCGATGCTCGGGCTCAATTTCGCCGCGCTGATCGCGGTCGTCCTGATCCTGTGGGGCATCGCCGTCCGAATCCGCGACGTATCGTTCATCGACGCTTTCTGGGCATTCGGCATGGTCTTGCTAACATGGGGCAGCGTTTGGCAGGCTGGGCTTGGAGGCCCGCATGGTCGGCTACTGCTCGGGTTGACAACTCTGTGGGGATTGCGCCTCGCGATCCATCTTTTCATCCGCTGGCGGGTGCATGGCGAAGACCCGCGCTATGCAAAGATTATCGCGCGGCAGATGGAGACGAAGAAATGGAGCTGGGCAAAGGTAGCGCTGCTCCTCGTCTTCCTGACGCAGGCACCGTTGCTTTTCATCACCTGCTTGCCGGCGCAGATCGGTATCTGGGCGAGCGCGGCTGGATGGGCTGACGCTACCTCGCTGATCCGCATGGCGGGGGCGTTCCCGCCGCCGGTCATTGGCCTTATCGGCTGGATCGGCGCCGCGGCGGCGCTGGTCGGGATCGCCTTCGAGACGATTGGCGATGCGCAACTCCATCGTTTCCGCAAGGATCCGGCGAACAAGGGCAAGGTGCTCGACGTGGGCCTGTGGCGTTACACCCGGCACCCCAATTATTTCGGCGACACGCTGACCTGGTGGGGTATCTGGCTGGTCGCCGCCGATCTGGGGTGGGGCGTGGCGTTGGCGAGCGTGATCGGCCCCGTCTTCCTGACCTTCACGCTGACCCGGTGGTCGGGCAAGGCGCTGCTCGAAAAGGGGCTGCACAAGACGCGCCCCGATTATGCCGATTATGTCCGGCGCACCTCGGGATTCCTGCCATGGCCGCCAAAGACCAGGGCCTAGGCGCCCTCGAAACCGCCGCTGATGTGTCGGCGCTCGGCGATGCGCCGCGCATCCGCGCGATCCTGACCGCCGCGGCGCGCGAGGGGCGGAGCGTCAGCTACTCCGAACTGCTCGGCGACCTCGGCTTTCGCTTCACCCGGCCCAAGATGCGCGCGGTGTGCCGCACCCTCGAAGAGGTCGACCGCCTCGCCGCGATGGATGGCGAACCCGACCTCGCGGTGCTGGTGGTGCGCGAGAGCGACCGCCTGCCGGGACAGGGCTGGTGGGTCGGCGGGACGGCCTTGCTGCTGGGCTATGACGGTCCGTGGGAAGGCGCCGCCGCAGCGCGCTTCATCCGCGAGCAGCAACAGGCGGTGTTCGATTATTGGGAGGGGCGGTAGGAATGTGGTAGGCCAGTCGGGCAGATTAGCGTCCAACCAATCCCTGCGCGGCAAGCCAACTCGACAGCAGGGCAAAATATTCGGGCGAATCGGGTCGCTCGGTGCCGTCATGCTTCGGATCGAGCGAGGTTTTGAGGTCGGCCGACATCTGCATCGCATGATCGGCGCCGGCGATCACATGGACCTGCATCTTCGGCATGCGGGGCGCGACGCTTTTCAGCCGCTCGGCCGAATCGGCGACCGGCACCACCGCGTCGTCGGTGCCGTACAGGACGAGTATCGGCACCGTCACCGCCTCGAGGTTTTTCAGCGGATCATTCTCGATCTCCTTGCGCCAGCCCGACACCTCACGGTCGCGGAAGGTTTCGCCCATGTAGAGATATTTGAACCACGGCTTGGTCTTGATCCCGTCGAGCTTTGCCTGCGCTTCGGCGCGGCTAACGGTGCCGCGCATATAATTGTCGACGGCTTTGCGCGCCGCGACCATCTGGTCGATGTCGGCCTTGGAATAACCATTGGCCTTCAGATGGTTCGTCGAGGAGAAGATCATCTGGACGTCGGCGGTGACGACAGGGGCCGACACCGCGATCACGAAGGCGATGTCGGGGCTGCGCGACGCGGCGAGCGGCGAAATCCAGCCGCCCTGGCTCAGCCCCCAGGTCCCGATACGCCGCGGATCGATGCGCGGATCGGTTTTCAGGCTCTTTGCGGCGGCGATCGCGTCGTCGGCGAGGATTGTAAAATTGCCCCCGGCATCTTTCGTACCCGACTGGCCCGATCCGCGCCGGTCATAGGCAAAGACCGCGATGCCGAGCGCGGGCAGCACCGTCTTCAGATGATCGTAGAGTGACGCGCCGCGTAGCGGCGATGACGCGCTGTGCGTCACGACGACCGCCGCTACCGGCTTGCCGCTGAGCGGCATATAGAGGGTTCCCGACAGCTCGGCATCGCCGCTTCTGAACTTGCGATCTTCGACAATGATCTGCGTCGTGGCGGGTGCGCTCCATGGCAGGCTGGACCGCTGCTCCGCCGCAGCGGCGGGTTGCAGCGCAGCAAGGACTGAAACGAGGACGAAAAGGCCAGTGGTTGTGCGCATCGATGGACTCCCAGGGAGAAGACGATGCGGCGCTATACCAGCCGTAAAGAGCCGGTCAAAATTTGCCGGACTCCGCTTTTCCTACTTCTTCAGCCCGATCTCGCGCAGCCGCTCCTGCAAATATTCATCCGCCGTAATCGGATCGGGATAGAGGTCCGGGTGCGATACATCGACGCAGCTTTCCAGCGTCTCGATCGGATAGTCCGACCGGAAATGCAGGAAGAAGGGCATCGAATAGCGCGCGATGCTCGCGCGGCCGGCGTCGGGGTTGCGGACGCGGTGGGTGGTCGACGGCAGTTTGTTGTTGGTCAGCCGCTGCAGCATGTCGCCGACATTGACCGCCATCGCGCCCGGCGGCGGACTGACAGGAAGCCACGACCCGTCCTTGTCGAGGATTTCGAGCCCGGCCTCTTCGGCGCCGAGCAGCAAGGTGATCGTGTTGATATCCTCATGCGCTTCGGCGCGGATGCCCTTTGCGGGCGCCGCGACCGGCGGATAATGGAGCAGGCGCATCACGCTGTTGCCGTCCTTCACCGTGCCATCGAAGAAATCGGGCGCGAGGCCGAGGTAGCGCGCGATGCCGGAGAGCAGACGGCCGCCGACGCGGTCGAACTCGGCGAACAGCTTGTCATAGACGGCGCGGAAACCATCGACCTCGGCGGGCCAGACATTGTTCGGCTGCTGCGCGGCGAGCCGGTGCCCCGCGGGCAGGTCGCGGCCGACGTGCCAGAATTCCTTGAGGTCGACTTCCTTCGCGCCCTTGGCGATTTCGGTGCCGAACGGGGTGTAGCCGCGCGCGCCGCCGCCGCCCGCAATGTGATAGGCGCGCTTCCGGTCCTCGGGCAGCGCGAAAAAGGCTTTTGCCTTGTCCCAGGCATCGGCGATCAATTTGGGGTCGATGCCGTGATCGGTGATCATCGCGAAACCGAAGCGCTCGAACGAGGCGCCGAAATCATGGGCGAACTGGTCGGCGGGAAGCGACATGGAAATGGTCGGAACAGCGGCGGTCATAAGGTCATCCATATTGAGCGGGGCCGGGGCCTTCCGCGACTCTGTTCCCGCATGTAGGAGTCTCGACGGTGCAGGGAAAGAGGCTCGCTCTTTTCAAACCGGCGATGCTTGCTAAGAGAGCGGCATGGCAAAGCAATATTGGTTGATGAAATCCGAACCCGACGCTTATGCGTGGGACCAACTCGTGCACGATGGAACCGGCATGTGGGACGGGGTGCGCAATCACACCGCCAAGCTCAACATGATGGCGATGAAGGTCGGCGACGAAGCCTTCTTCTATCACAGCAATATCGGCAAGGAATGCGTGGGGATCATGCGCGTAACCGAGGAAAGCTTTCCCGATCCGACCGCCGAACCGGGCTCGCCCTGGGTCGTGGTGCGCGTCGCGCCGGTGCGCGCGCTGACGCATCCGGTGACGCTGGCGGCGATCAAGGCCGACCCGAAGCTTGCCGACATGGACCTGATCCGCCAGTCGCGCCTGTCGGTCGGGCGCGTCACGCCCGATGAGTGGAAGCATATCCTGAAGAAGTCGGAAAAGGCGGAGGGCTGACGATCTCGTCATTGCGAGCGCAGCGAAGCAATCTCCAGCTTTCGAAATCGCGCAACATCGATGGCTGGAGATTGCTTCGTCGCTGCGCTCCTCGCAATGACGGGCGTGGCTGATCTCAGCGCAGCTTCACCTGAAGATGCTTCGCCACCGACGGGTGCAGCGGATGGACGAACTCGCAGCCGAAATTATTGCCGTCGCCGCGGCGGACGACCGCTTCGAGCTGTTGCAGGCCGGGCAGGTTGACCCAGATATGCTTGCCCACTTGCGGCCGCGCAAAGGTGACCATGCGAAAGCCGGTCGAGGACAGGTCGAACAGCTCGACGTCGAACGGGTTGAAGCCGGGTTCGCGAAAGCGCGCGCGGCCGCACACGGGCGCGCGCTCGGCGCGGCGCGCCTGCGAAGCCGGTTTGCTGTTGGTTCTCGTCTGCACGGTCCTGCGTCCCATTCTCTTTTCGATTCGGACCGAAACTAGCCGATCATTGGTTATCCCAAAGTGAAGAAAGATGGTGAATTTCAGGGGTGCGGAGGCGCGTCGCCGACCGCCATCAGATGGCCGGGATAGGGCGCGACGAGGTTGCGCGCGTCGCGCCACTCGGCGGTCAGCCAGCGCTCCTGATCCTCCGGGTGCAGGATCACCGGCATGGCATTCGGCTGGTGGCGCTCGACAAGGCTGTTGGGATCGGTGACGAGCACCGCGAAGCTCGGCCAGTCCCCGGTTTGGCGCTGGATGCCGGCAAAGGCGAAGAGGGGTCGGCCGGCGAGCGCGAACCAGTGCTGTCGCCGTGCGCCATCGGGCCCCGACCATTCGGCATAGCTCGTCGCGGGGATCAGGCAGCGAAGCTCGGGATGGCGCAGCGTGCCGATCCAGAACGGGCTCGCGAGATTGCGGACGCTGGTGATCGGCTGCGTCCCGCGCGGTGGCGGCGGCACGCCCCACAATCGGGGACGCAGGTAACGGCGCGATCCGCCGCGGCTGTCGGGGACGATCACCGGCGCCGGACGGCCCGGCGCGACATAGTCGCCCGCCCACGGATCATCGCCCGCCTCAACCCCGAAAGCGGCGGAAATCTGGGGCGCCGTGGCGTCGAGCCGATAGAGTTGCATCGCGGGGTCCTGGCCCTAGTCGAAGGACACGCGGCCGCGCCCCGCCTTCACCGAACTGCGCGCTTTCTTGCTGTCGATGCGGCGCGCTTTTGCCGCCTTGCTCGGCTTGGTCTTGATCCGCCTTTCGGGGCGGACGAGCGCGGCGTCGACCAGATCGTTCAGCCGCTGCCGCGCGTCGGCGCGGTTTGCCTCCTGGGTGCGGAAGCGGCGCGCGAGGATGACCAGTTCGCCTTCGCTCGTCATGCGACTGCCCGCGAGCGTCTTCAATCGCCGATAGGCGTCGGGGTCGAGACCGAGCGCATAGACATCGACGCGAAGCTGGCACGCGGTCGCGACCTTGTTGACATTCTGCCCGCCCGGTCCCGTGCCCGCCAGGAATTTCTCGCGGATCGCGCTTTCGGGAATCTCAGCCACGCGTCGGCGCCGCCCCTTCGGGAGCGGAAAAGCCGAGCGCGGCGAAGCGGTCGGGGAAGGCGGCCTCGGCGATGATCGACGGCTTGACGTCACGTTTCACGACGAGCCGTTCGGCGTGGAGCATCGTGCGGGTTTTCGTGCCGCCGCGCCCGTAGACGGGGTCGCCGACGATCGGAAAGCCGAGCCCTTCGAGCGCGTGGACGCGAAGCTGGTGGGTGCGGCCGGTTTCGGGCCGGAAGCGAAGCAGCGCGCGGTCGCCCTCGACCGCGATCATTTCCCAGTGCGATACCGACGGCTTGCCTTTTGGGTCGACGACCATGCGCCAGCCCGCTTCGGCGGTCGATGTCTTGCCGAGCGGCAGGTCGATGGTGCCGTGGTCGCTTGTCGGTACGCCTTCGAGGATCGCGAGATATTGCTTTTCGACCTCGCGTCCCTCGAACGCGCGGGTGAAGCGACCGTGCGCTTTCGGATTGCGCGCCAGCAACAGGCAGCCCGAGGTGTCGCGGTCGAGCCGATGGACCGCGAGCGGCCAGCGCTTGAAACCGAAGCGCAGGCTGTCGAGATGATTTTCGAGGCTGAGGCTGCCGTCGCGCGGCGGATCGACCGGCAGGCCTTCGGGCTTGTCGATGACGAGCGCCTCGCCGTCGAGGAAAAGGATGCGGTCGGAAAGGAGCATAGCGCGCCTATAGGCGAAGCGGAGCGCGACGCCAATGCCGCCGGCTCTTTCCCTATATGGGACAGAGTCGGGCGCCTGACGATCCGATATTTACATTATCGCAAGGCATTGCGGTCAATGCGGACCCCAGGCTTAAGGGGTGGGCAAGGCTTCGTGGCATCGAGCATCGACAAGAGCGACGGGGATGAAGGCGCAGCGGCTGACGGCGCGCGCGGATTTTTCGGCAAGATCGGCGCGCGCAAGGCGCGATCACGCGGCGATGCCTCCGAAGCGTCCGCCCCCCTCGATACCCGCGAAGCGCTGCTGCTCCTCCGCAATTTTGAGGAAAGCCGCCGGGGCTGGTTCTGGTCGACCGATGCGAACGGACGGTTGACCTATATCACCGAAGCGGTCGCGCGGCTGATGGGGCGGACGGGCGGCGCGCTGCTCGGCACCGGCTTCACCGATCTGTTCCTTCCTGTCGACAGCCACGGCGAGCGCCAGCGCACGCTGCCGTTCCTGATGACCCGGCAGTCGAAATTCGACGAGTTGCCGCTGCGCAGCGCGTTCGAGGGTGACGACCGCTGGTGGGCGGTGTCGGGACGTCCGCATTTCGACGGCGGCGGCCGGTTCGTGGGCTATCGCGGCAGCGGCGCCGACATCACCGCGCAGCGCCGCTCGGCCGAGGACGCCTCGCGGCTCGCGCTCTATGATTCGCTGACCGGGCTCGCGAACCGTTTCCATATCTCGAAGAAACTCGACACGACGCTCGCCGCCTTCACCCAGCAACAGCGCAGTTGCGCGATCATGCTGCTCGACCTCGATCGCTTCAAGCAGGTCAACGACACGCTCGGCCATCCGGCGGGCGACGCGCTGCTGAAACAGGTCGCGCAGCGGCTGCTCAAGATCGTCGGCGACAAGGAGATGGTCAGCCGCCTCGGCGGCGACGAGTTCCAGATCATCCTCCCCGACATCGATGATCGCGGCAAGCTGGGCGACATGGCGGCCGACATCATCGCCAGCCTGTCGCAGCCCTATTCGGTCGAGGGCAGCCGCTGCATCATCGGCGCCTCCGTCGGGGTCGCGATCGCGCCGTTCGACGGCCTGACCAGCGACGACCTCGTCCGCAACGCCGACCTTGCGCTCTATGCCGCGAAAGGCAACGGCCGCGGCCGTTTCGCTTTCTATTCGAGCGACCTTCACCAGGCGGCCGAGGATCGCCGCAAGCTCGAAGAGGATTTGCGCGACGCGCTGGCACGCGGCGAGATGGAACTGAGCTATCAGCCTGTGGTCAATGCCAAATCGAACATGGTGACCGGGGTTGAGGCGCTGATCCGCTGGACGCACCCTGATCGCGGGATCATCTCACCCTCGGTGTTCATCCCGATCGCCGAAGAGGCCAATCTCATCTGGTCGCTCGGCGAATGGGTGCTGCGCAAGGCCTGCGAGGAAGCCGCGCGCTGGCCCGGCGAGCTTCGCGTCGCGGTCAATGTCTCGCCGATCCAGTTCGCCAATGCCGACCTGCCCAAGGTCGTCGCGAGCGCACTCGCCGCCGCCGGGCTACCGCCCGACCGGCTCGAGCTTGAGATCACCGAAAGCGTATTCCTTGCCGATTCGAACGAGACGGCGCGGATGTTCAAGGCGCTGAAGGGGCTTGGCGTGCGCCTTGCGCTCGACGATTTCGGCACCGGCTATTCGTCGCTCGGCTATCTGCAATCGGCGCCGTTCGACAAGATCAAGATCGACCAGAGTTTCGTGCGCGGCGCGACGGTGAAGGGGTCGCGCAATGCCGCGATCATCGCCGCGATCGTCGCGCTCGCCGAGGCGCTCGACATGGAAACGACCGCCGAGGGCATCGAATCGCACGACCAGCTCGACCTGATCCGCAAACTCGCGGTCAGCCATGTGCAGGGCTATATCTACAGCGAACCGGTTTCGAGCGACGAACTGCTCGATCATGCCGCGGCCGGATCGTGGATGATCAAGCCATCGGGTCCGGCGCGCCAGCGCAACGACCGCTTCCAGATGTTCCGCAAGGTCGGCGCGGTGCATGGCAATCATCGCTACAATGTCGTCATCCGCAACCTGTCGGCGACGGGCGCCTTCATCGAGGGCATATTGGAGGTGCCGATGGGCACGCAGTTCGTGATCGATTTCGGCGAGGGTCAGCTCGCGACCTCGACGGTCCGTCGCTCGATGAAGCATCAGCAGGGAATCGAATTCGAACAGTCGCTGGTCAGCGACGGCAATGGCGGGCTGTGCACCCGGCACCGCGTCTCGCCCTATCTGATCGCGGCGGCGAGCCAGCAGTCGCAATCGGCCATGGCGCTGCCGGCCTTCACCACCGCGAACGACTGGCAGGCGGCCTGACCGCCGCTGCGGCGCAATCTCGACTTTTGGCGCGAGCGCGGCCATAGGCGCGCGCCATGACCGACAGATTCACCTTCCAGCTCGCCGCGACCGACGGCGCGGCGCGCACCGGCGTCATCCGGATGGCGCGCGGCGACATTCGCACCCCCGCCTTCATGCCCGTCGGCACCGCCGCAACCGTGAAGGCGATGCGCCCGGCCGACGTTCGCGCGACGGGGGCGGACATCATCCTCGGCAACACCTACCACCTGATGCTGCGCCCCGGCGCCGAGCGGATGGCGCGGCTTGGCGGTTTGCATGATTTCATGGGCTGGGACCGCCCGATCCTGACCGACAGCGGTGGCTATCAGGTGATGAGCCTGTCGGCGCTGACCAAGCAGAGCGAAGAGGGCGTGACCTTCAAAAGTCACCTCGACGGCTCGCGCCATGTGCTGACCCCCGAACGCTCGATGGAAATTCAGCGCCTGCTCGGCAGCGATATCGTGATGGCGTTCGACGAATGCCCGCCAAACGGCGTCGATGCCAAGCGCGCCGAGGCGAGCATGGAGCGTTCGATGCGCTGGGCCGCGCGCAGCCGCGCGGGGTTCGATGCGGGCGGCGAGCATGCGTCGCGCGCCGCGTTGTTCGGCATCCAGCAAGGCTCGCTCGACGAAAGGCTGCGCGCGCGGTCGGCGGCGGCGCTGACCGACATCGGTTTCGACGGCTATGCGATCGGCGGTCTCGCGGTGGGCGAGGGGCAGGAGGCGATGTTCGCCGTGCTCGACTATGCGCCCGGCCAGCTTCCCGCCGACCGCCCGCGCTATCTGATGGGGGTGGGCAAACCCGACGATCTGGTCGGCGCGGTCGCGCGCGGGGTCGATATGTTCGATTGCGTGCTGCCGACGCGATCGGGCCGCAACGGCCAGGCCTTCACCTGGGACGGGCCGGTCAACATCCGCAACGCCAAACATGCCGAGGATCTGGGGCCGCTCGATGCGGCGTGCGACTGCCCGGTCTGCACGATCTGGTCGCGCGCCTATCTCCACCATCTCGTTCGCGCGGGCGAGATGCTCGGCGCGATGCTGATGACACAGCATAATCTGCATTTCTATCAGGCGCTGATGCAGGCGATGCGCGACGCGATCACGACGGGGAGGTTCGCGGCGTTCCAAAAGGACTTCGCCGCGCGTTACCGGAAATGATCAGTTCAGCTTGTTGAGCAGGTCGATCATCGATTGGGGGATGGTCTCATCGACGGCAGAGTCATAGGCACGGCGCAGGGCGACGTTAATCTCCTGCACCTTCCCTGGGAGTTTTTTCTCGGCGTCCTTTCCGGCCGGCTTTTCGGGCGGCGTACCGGATTCAGACGACATCATATTGCCAGATGCTCGACATGGGCCCTTTTGCTAACCGCGCATAAACCAAAGCGCAATGCGCCTTTGTTGCTTCCCTATGAAACTAATTTACGGCTAAATCGTTCCCAAGGGGTGAAATTATGCCGGACGGCGCGGGTTTTTTCCTGCGATCCGGCCCCAAATCGGCGGTTTTCTCCGCCGTATCAGGAGGGTATCCATGTCATTAGGCAAGGCGATCGCGCCGCATCTTCCCTATCTGCGGCGCTACGGCCGCGCGATTTCGGGGAGCCAGCGGAGCGGCGATGCGCTGGTCGCGCGCCTGCTCGAAACGCTGGTGGCGCATCCGGACGCGATCGACACCGGCGGCGAGCTCAGGATTCAGCTCTATCGCATGGTCCATGACAATTTCGGGCTGATGACGAACCCCGCCGCGACCGGCGGCGAAACGGTGCCCGCCGAGATCGCGGTCGCCGACGCGCGGCTCAGCCGCATCCCGTCGCTGGCGCGCCAGGCGCTGCTGCTGACCGCGGTCGAAGGCTTCAGCGCCGAGGAGGCCGGGCGGATCGTCGGCCGCGACGCCGCCGCGGTCGAGGCGCTGATCGCCGATGCGATGGAAGAGATCGACCGCCAGACGCGCGCCCGCATCCTGATCATCGAGGACGAGCCGATCATCGCGATGGATATCGAGATGATCGTCCGCGAGCTTGGCCATGATGTCGTCGCGGTCGCGACCACGCACACCGAAGCGGTGGCCGACGCGCAGATGCACCAGCCCGGCCTCGTCCTTGCCGACATCCAGCTTGCCGACAACAGCTCGGGGATCGAGGCGGTGCAGGAGATACTGACCGACCTGACGGTGCCGGTCATCTTCATCACCGCTTTCCCCGAACGCCTGCTGACCGGCGATCGGCCCGAGCCGGCGTTCCTGCTCACCAAGCCTTACCAGCCGGCGACCCTGCGCGCGGCGATCTCGCAGGTGCTGTTCTTCGACGAAAGCACGGTTCCGGCGTAACGCTGACGTCCAAAACCTTCGTCATTGCGAGCGAAGCGAAGCAATCCAGGGCGTGACAAGCCGCCCTGGATTGCTTCGCTTCGCTCGCAATGACGAGCTTGGGGTTGCTCCATGGACAGGCGCGGGCGATAGCAGCGTCTGATGACCGCACTCGACGCATCCGCCCGCCAGTCGGCGCTCGACCGGCTGATCGCCAACGCGCCTTTCCTCGCGCGGCTGGCCGAGCTCAATCCCGATGACATATCGCGCTTCCTGGCCGATGGCACCGACGCCGCGCTCGCGCGGGTCGCGCCGCCGCCGGACGACGACGATATCATGCGCACGCTGCGCCAATGGCGCGGGCGCACGGCGTTGCTGCTCGCGCTCGGTGACCTGTCGGGCGAACATGATGTCGCCGCGACGACACGGCTGCTGTCGGCCTTCGCCGACCAGGCGTGCGACGCGGCGATCCGGGCGGCGTTTGCCGAACGCGTTCCGGGCGAGGAGGCGCGCGGGCTCGCGGTGGTCGCGCTCGGCAAGCTCGGCAGCCATGAACTCAACTATTCGTCGGACATCGACCCGATCCTGATCTTCGATCCCGCAACGCTGCCGCGGCGCCAGCGCGACGACCCCGACGAGGCGGCGGTGCGGATCGCGCGGCGGATGGTCGAAATCCTCTCGGCGCGCACCGGCGACGGCCATGTGCTGCGCGTCGACCTTCGCCTGCGCCCGCATCCCGAGGTGACGCCGATCGTGCTGCCCGAAAGCGCCGCAATCTCCTATTATGAATCCGAAGCGCTGGCGTGGGAGCAGGCGGCGTTCATCCGCTCGCGCGCCTCAGCGGGCGACCGCGCGCTCGGCGAAAATTTCCTCGCCGCGATCCAGCCCTTCATCTGGCGTCGCAGCCTCGATTTCCGCCAGCTCAAGGAAATCGGTGCGATGAGCGACCGGATCCGCGACCATTTCTCGCAAGGCCAGGCGTTCGGCCCCGGCTATGACCTCAAGCGCGGGCGCGGCGGCATCCGCGAGATCGAATTTTTCGCGCAGGTCCACCAGCTCATCTATGGCGGACGCGATCCGTCGCTGCGCGTTCCGGCGACGGTCGATGCGCTCGCGGCGCTGGCGAAGGCGGGGCGGATCGACGCGGATGTCGCCAATCGGCTGACGGGCCATTACGCGACGCTCCGCCGGATCGAGCATCGGCTACAGATGATCGAGGACCAGCAGACCCATTCGCTGCCGGTGCAGCCCGATGCGCTCGGTGCCGTGGCGCGGCTCGATGGCGAGACCGACGGCGCCGCCCTGCTCGCCGCGCTCCTGCCCGTCGTGACCGACGTCGGCGCCTGCTATGACAGCCTGGTCGTCGAGCGTGCCGTGACCGGCGGGCTTCCGCGCGAGGAAAGCGAACTGGCGGGCGCGCTGCTCGCCGCAGGCTTCGAGCCGCCCGCCGCCGCGCTGCGCACCATCGCCGAATGGCGCGGCGGCAAGCTGCGCGCGCTGCGCAGTCCGGCCGCGCTCGAAGCGCTCGAGGCGGTGCTTCCCGAACTGGTGAAGGCGATCGGCGCGGCGCCCGACCCGCAGGCGACGCTCATCCGCTTCGACAAGCTGGTCGGCGGGCTGCCGAGCGCGATCAATTTCTTCCACCTGCTCGCCGCCCAGCCCGAACTGGCGAAGATCGCGACCCGCATCCTTTCGCTCGCCCCGACTCTCGCCGATGCCCTCGGCGCGCGCGTGGAACTGATCGAGGGCCTCATCGACAAGCGTGCATTCGAGTCCCCCGCGACGAAAGCCGAACTGATGTCCGAATGGGCGCCGGGCCTGTCGGGGCTCGATTATGAACGCTTGCTCGACCGCGTCCGCGACCGCGTCGGCGAACGGCGCTTTGCCTATGGCGTGCAGCTCGTCGCGGGGGCGAGCGATCCGATGATGATCGCCTGCGGCTATTCCGAACTCGCCGAAGCGGCGTTGCAGGTGCTCGCCGATGCGACGGTTGCGGAATTCATCGAGGCGCACGGCCGCGTTCCGGGCAGCGAACTGGTCATCCTCGCGCTCGGCCGACTCGGCGGGCGGGCGCTGACCCATGCCTCGGACCTCGACCTCATCTATCTGTTCACCGGCGACCATCTTGCCGAATCCGACGGGCCGCGCCCGCTCGGCGCGACGACCTATTATAACCGCCTCGCGCAGCGCGTGACCGCGGCGATGTCGGTGCCGACTGCGGCGGGAAAGCTCTACGACGTCGATACGCGGTTGCGTCCGCAGGGCGCGCAGGGCCCCTTGGTGGTCACGCTCGACAGCTTCGAACGCTATCAGCGCGAGGAGGCTTGGACCTGGGAGCATATGGCGCTGCTCCGTGCCCGCCCGGTCTATGGCTCCGACGACGCGAAGGCGGAGGTTCAGCGGATCATCGACGATTTGCTCGCCGCGCCGCGCGAGCCGGTGAAACTGGCGCAGGATGCCGCCGAAATGCGCGACAGGATCGCCGCGCACAAGCCGCCAAAGGGTCCGCTCGACATCAAGGGCGGCCCCGGCGGGCTCGTCGACCTCGAATTCGCGATGCAGGTGACGCAGCTTGCTACGGCCAAGTGCCACGACCCCAATATCGGCTCGGCGCTCGCCTGCATGCGGGTCGATGGGTTTGCGCCCGCCGGGGTCTGCGACGCGCACGGCTTGCTGGGCCGGATGCTCGTCATGCTGCGCCTGACCGCGCCCGACGGGGAACCCGCGACCCCCGCCGCGCGTCAGCTTGTCGCGAGCGCCTGCGGCGAGCCCGGCTGGCCGCAGCTGCTTGCCGCGCATGACGCCGCGCGGCAGGAGATCGCAAACTGGTGGGCGTCGATTCGCCCATCGTAACAGGAGACACAGCCATGACCCTCGCTATCGGCGACGCCATTCCTGCGGTGAAGCTGCTCGACGCCGACGGCGCCGCGATCGACCTTGCGGCGATGAAGGGCGCGCCGCTCGTCGTCTATTTCTATCCCAAGGCCGACACGCCCGGCTGCACCGTCGAAGCACAGGATTTCACCCGCCTCGCGCCCGAATTCGCGCATCTGCACGCGCAGATACTCGCGGTGTCACGCGATGCACCGGCGAAACTCTGCAAGTTTCGCGACAAATATGGCCTGACCGTCCGCCTTGCGTCCGACGAGGAAGGCGCGGTGTGCGAGGCGTTCGGCACTTGGGTCGAAAAGCAGAATTACGGGCGCACCTATATGGGCATCGAACGCTCGACCTTCCTGTTCGGCGCCGACGGCAAGCTCGTGCGCGAATGGCGCAAGGTGCGCGTGAAGGGCCATGCCGAAGCCGCGCTGGAGGCCGTGAAGGCGCTTTGATGCGAACACTGGGCGAAGCCGCGCGCGCGGTCCTGCTGACGCCGGACCCGCACGACAAGCGCCGCGCGGCGCGGGCGCTGGCGCGGGCGTGGTGGCGCGGCGAACTCGATCATCGCTGCGACGTGGCGATGCCCGACCAGCCCGCATGGCCCGCCAGGCCCGAATTGCTGTCGCCCAGCCAGATGCCGCGGCGGCGCAAGGGCGGGTCGATACGCGGGCGGATCGCGATGCTCCACGCGCTCGCGCATATCGAGTTCGTCGCGATCGACCTCGCGGTCGATCTGGTCGGCCGCTTCGGCGGCGAATTTCCGCGTGGCTTCGTCGACGACTGGATCGGTGTCGCCGCCGATGAGGCGATGCATTTCGCGCTGCTCGATCGGCGATTGCGCCAGCTTGGCAGCTTTTATGGCGAATGGCCCGCGCACGGGGGTTTGTGGGAAGCCGCGGCGGCGACCAGCGACGACGCGCTGGCGCGGCTCGCGATCGTTCCGATGGTGCTGGAGGCGCGCGGCCTCGACGTCACGCCCGCGACCGTCACCCGCTTCCGCGCCGCCGGAGACGATGCGTCGGCGAAGATTTTATCGCGTATTTACAACGATGAAATTCGGCATGTGAGCGTCGGCACAGTCTGGTTTAACCAAAAGTGCGATGAAATGGGATTCAACGCCGTCGAAACGTGGCAAAGCCTCGTAAAATCGCGATTCCGTGGCTCGCTCAAGCCGCCGTTCAACGACTCGGCGCGTCGTGAAGCCGGTTTAACGCAAGACTATTACGCGGTTATTGCTTGGTAAGCTTCACACCGTCATCAACGCTCGCGGGCAGGGAATAATCCCATCCGAACGAAACATCCGGCACCAGCGGCCCTTAAAAAAGGGCACTGGCGACAAGGACTGCGGGGTCGATACGTGCGATACGCTTTTCTGGCGCAAAAGTTTCATGTTGGTCTTATCGTCTGCGCAGGCGCGCTGACGGGCCTTGCCGCTCCGGCGGCGCATGCGGTCGAGGCAGGCAGCAGCGATGCCAGCATCACCGTTCCCGACGAACCCGATCAGGACAGCTTTCCGGCGGGCATGACCGCGCCGACCGAAAATCAGGAAGCGCGCGCGATCTTCCAGGCGTGGAAGCGTCTCGACACCGGCCTTGCCGCGAACATCGGCGTTTCGGTGCCGTCGCGCCGCCCGATCGAGCAGATGTCGCTTTCTTCCTCCTATGGCATGCGCGTCCACCCGATCACCGGCAAGCTCGCGCGCCACAATGGCGTCGACATTCCGGCGCCCTATGGCACCCCCATTTATGCGACCGCCGACGGCATCGTCGGCCGCGCCCAGCGGCTTGGCGGCTATGGCAATTATGTCGAGATCGAGCATGGCAACGAGATCGAGACGCGCTACGGCCATATGTCGTCATTCATCGTCCGTTCGGGGCAGCAGGTGAAGAAGGGCGACGTGATCGGCTATGTCGGCTCGACCGGCCGTTCGACCGGCAATCATCTCCATTATGAAGTCCGCATCGAAGGCTCGCCGGTCAATCCGCTGCCCTTCTGCGCGTCGGATTCGATGACGATCGCCGCGATGACGGGCCACAAGAAACTCGCCATGGGCGGTCCCGAATAACGACTTCTCTGGGTCGGAGAGGAGGGGCGCCCCACGGTAAACGGCGGGGGCGCCCTTTTCATTTGGGTCCATCCCTCCTATCTTGCGATCATGGCCACGCAGCTTTCCGACATCACCCTTTCGCCCGCCGCCGCGGCGCGCGTCCGCTGGATCGCCGACCGTAAGGGCGAGACTGAAGCCGCGCTGCGCCTCGCGGTCGATGGCGGCGGCTGTTCGGGCTTCACCTATCGCTTCGGGCTCGCCGAAAGCATCGATGCCGATGATATCGTCACCCTGACGGACGGGGTGAAGCTGGTCGTCGATTCCGTGAGCATCGACCTGGTGCGTGGCTGCATCGTCGATTTCGTCGATTCGCTGGGCGGATCGTCGTTCAAGGTCGAAAATCCCAACGCCGCCTCGGGCTGCGGCTGCGGGTCGAGCTTCTCGATCTGATGCCTTTCTAAGCGGCCGCCTTCCTGCCATAGGAAGGGCATGAAAGTCGCGACCTTCAATATCAACGGGATCAAGGCCCGCCTGCCGCGCCTCGTCGAATGGCTCGAGGAAACCCAGCCCGACGTCGCCTGTTTGCAGGAACTCAAATCGAGCGACGAGACGATGCCGACCAAGGAGATCGAGGCGGCGGGCTATGGGTTTCTCTATCACGGGCAAAAGGGTTTCAACGGCGTCGCGATCCTCGCCAGGGGGACCGAGCCGGTCGAAATCCAGCGCGGCCTTGCGGGCGAGGCCGACGACGAACAGTCGCGCTATCTCGAGGCCGATGTCCATGGCGTGCGGGTCGGCTGCCTCTACCTCCCCAACGGCAACCCGCAGCCGGGGCCGAAGTTCGATTACAAGCTGCGCTGGATGGCGCGGCTCCGCGAACGCGCGAAGGCGCTGCTCGCCGCCGAAATTCCGGCCATTTTGACCGGCGATTACAACGTCATCCCACATGATGACGATGTGTGGGATCCGCGCGGCCCGATGGCGAACGACGCGCTGATGCAGCCCGAATCGCGCGATGCGTATTTCCGGATGCTCGGCGATGGCTGGACCGACGCGATCCGCAGCCGCCATCCGGCGGGTGGAGTCTGGACCTTCTGGGACTATCAGGCGGGCGGCTGGCAGCGCGACCATGGTTTCCGCATCGACCATCTGCTGCTCAGCCCGGCGATGGCCGACCGGCTGGTCGACGCCCAGGTCGACAAGGATCATCGCGGGCGCGAGAAGGCGAGCGATCACGCGCCGACCTGGGCAGTCTTTGCGTGACCATCCTGTCCGCCAGTCGCTTGGCGGACGTGCCGCTCTTCGCGGGATTGGGCGAGGCCGAACGCGCCGAGATCGCCGACGGTTTTGCCCCGCGCCATTTCGCCGACGGCGAGGCGATCCTGACCCAGAATGAGCGCGCCGAGGGGCTGTTCCTGATCGATGGCGGCCGCGTCGATATCGGGAAGCGGCTGCCCGGCGGCGGATTGGCTTTGCTTGCGACGGTCGGGCCGGGCGAGGTGATCGGCGACATGGCGCTGATCGGCCGCGATCTTCGGCGATCGGCGATGGGAATCGCGCGCGGCCCGGTCGCGACCTGGCATCTTCCCGCCGACCTGTTCCGCGCCGCGCTGTCACAGCTTCGCCCGGCGTCGCTCCAACTGCAGGCCGAACTCGGGCGGCTGATCGCCGGGCGCGTCGTTGCCAAGGCGGCCGATATCGCGGCGCTGCTGCTGGCCGAACCCGGCGCCTTCACGCCGCGGCCGCGGCGCGGCCTCGCGCCGCTGATCGAGGACGGTTTCACGCCCGAACCCTTTCTCGCGAAACTGCCGTGCTGCGCGGCGATGACCCCGGCGCAACGGTTCGCTTTCTGGAACGCGGGCGAGCGCATCGAAGCAGCGGCGGACACCGATCTTGCGCTGGTTGGCGGCGGTGCCGACACCGTCTGGCTGGTCGTGCGCGGCGCAGTGCGCAGTGCCTTGCCGCACCGTGAGGGCATCTATCAACTCACCGTCACCGGCCCCGGCCAGCTCGTCGGCATCGCCGCGATGCTGGCGGGCAGCACGCACGACCGGCTGCTCCGGACAAGCGAGCAGGCGACTCTGCTCGCTTTCGACCGGGCGACCTTTACCGAGATGATCGATACCGGCGATGCGCTCAGCCGCGAACTGGGGGCGTCGGTCAACGCCGATCTGGTCACCGCGCTCGATGCGCTCGACCAGGTCGAAGCGCGCATTCTCGCGATGCGCCGCGGTCACGCGGTGGCGGCCTGACGAATGATGCAGCAAGAGGGTATATGACCGAAAGCAAAGCCTATCAGGTCGCCGACTGGAACGGACGCAGCGGCGAACAATGGGTCGCCAATCAGGCGCGGCTCGACGCGATGCTCGCCGCGTTCGGCGACGCCGCGCGCGCGGCGGCGGCGGTGGGCGAGGGCGAGCAGGCGCTCGACGTCGGCTGCGGCGCGGGCGCCACCAGCCAGGCGCTCGCCGCTCGCGTCGGGCCGCGCGGACATGTGCTCGGCGTCGATATTTCGGCGCCGCTGATCGACCGCGCGCGTGCGGCGGCCCCGGCCGGAGCGCCGCTGGCGTTCGAGCTTGCCGATGCAGGCACCGCAGCGCTGCCCGAACAGGCCTTCGACCTCATATTCTCGCGCTTCGGCGTGATGTTCTTCGACGATCCTGCCGCGGCCTTCGCGCATATGCGCGGAGCGTTGAAGGCCGGGGGCCGGCTGGCGTTCGTCTGCTGGCGGAGCGGTGCGGAGAATGACTGGGTGCGCCTGCCGATGGGAGCGGTCGCAAACCTGATTTCCGTACCGCCGCCGCCCGACCCCGAAGCGCCCGGCCCCTTCTCGTTCGGCGACCGCGACCGTGTCGAGCGCATCCTGAACGCGGCGGGATTCGTGGACATCTCCATCACCCCCTTCGATCATCCCGTTCCCTTCGGGCATGGTGAGACGCGCGAGGCGGCGGTCGACAATGCCGTCGAAATGGCCTTTCAGGTCGGCCCGCTGGCGCGCCTGCTCGCCGAACAGTCGGATGCGATTCGCGCGCAGGCGGCGGAAGCCGTGCGGCGGGCGTTCGCGGCGAAGCCGGGCGACCGATCGGTGATGATCGACGGCGCCGCCTGGATCGTCACCGCGCGCAATCCGGCGCGATAGCCGCAGCTTATCGTGCCAGCGGTATCACCCTGAATTCGGGCCGATCCCCGTTCATTTCGGCGTGGATCATCGCATATTCGGGGACCGGCATCCACGTCGCGCTGTTCGACGACAGCGGCTCAGACGCGACGATCACCGCGCGCGGTTCCTCCTCGCCGCCGACCATCTGCCACTCGCCGTCGTGCAGGCCGTAATCGCGTCCGGTGGTGAACCACATCGACAGGAAATTCATGTTCGCCTCGTGGAGCTGGTCGGGCGATCCGGTGCGGTAATGGCCGAAGTCGAAACAATGGCGCAGCCCCAATATCTGGCGCCCCGTCGTGACGAACAGGTTGCAACTCGACGAGATGGCGATGCCATGATGCCGCCGCGCCGCCTCGATCAGATCGACGGTCTTCTGGACCGCGGCGACCAGCGCGTCGCGATCGGGCTCGACCCGCCAGTCGGGAAGCTGCGAGAGCAGCAGCGCATAGACCCATTCGCTGTCGGTCGATCCCGAAATCTCGGCGAGCAGCACCGGGTCGATGTCCGCCATCAGCGTCCCCTTCATCTCGCCGATGCGATAGATATCGCCATTATGCGCCATCGCGACCGCGGCGCCGGGGAAATGAAAGGGGTGGGTATTCTGTTCGCTGACCTTGACGCTCGTCGAATAGGCGACGCCGCGGACATGCGCGATCACGCATTCGGCGCGCGTCTTGATCGCCAGCGATTTGAGATTGCCGTCGAAAATGGGCAGCGAGGGCGAACGATAGCGGTGCGGCAGGTCGGGAACGAAGCTCGCGCTGTCCCACGCCATCATCCCGAACCCCGCGAGGTTCAGCATATGCAGCATCCGCGGCATATAGGCCTGGTTGACGAGGCTGGAGTCGGGCTTGAAGAGCAGGTCGTCGAGCTGCACCGGCTCGCCCAGATACATCATCGCCCGGCACATAGACTGTCCCCACCCGCTGGTTCTGCGCGAAACTTACACTGCCTGCACGGGCGAAGCGAGCGCCCGATCAGAGCGGTTTGTCGTAAATCTGATAGACGCGGTTCACCGTCGCGTTGATCGCCTCGGCGACCGCGTTCATCCCCTGATTGTCGTCGAGCACCCAGCCGATGTCGCCATATTGCGTCCCATAGTCGCGCACCGCATCGCGGCGGATGAACTCGATCATCATGAAGGCAAGCATGCTTGCCATGCGGCTGTGCTGCATCTTCTTGACGACGCCCATCAAGGGCACGCGCAGGGTACGGCTTCTCGGCTTGCGCAGCCACCAGAGCAGCTTCGCCCAGTTGAAGGGAAAGAGCGAGCCGTCCATGTCGATCAGCTTTTCGTTGATATTGGGCAACACGATCATGAAGGCGACCGGCTCGCCATCGACCTCGGCGACGCGGACCAGATCCTCGAAGACGATGTCCTTCAGCTTCTTGCCGACATAGGCGATCTCGCCGTCGGTCAGCGGGACGAAACCCCAATTGTCCGACCAGGCGTCGTTCAATATGCCCATGATCAGCTTGGCCTCGGCGTCGAATTTCGTCTTGTCGACGCGGCGGATGCGGATACGCGCATTCTTCTCGCCCGCTGCGACGATGCGGTTCACGAACGGCGGGAAGCCGTCGATGATCTCGACCCCATAATTATAGAGCGTCTTGACCGGGCGATAACCCTCGGCCTCGATCCACGGGCGATAGAGCGGGCTGTTGTGGCCGAGCATGATCGTCGGCGGGCGGTCGAATCCCTCGATCAGCAGGCCGGGTTCGTCCCAGATCGAAATCGACAGCGGTCCGAGCGCGCGGTTCATCCCCTGGCCGCGCAGCCAGTCCTCGGCCGACACGATCAGCGCGTGCGCGGTTTCGGCATCTTCGGCTTCGAGCAGTCCCCAATTGCCGGTGCCGGGCCCCATGCCCTGGGCCGCCGGCTGTTCAAGCGCGAGGAAGTCGATGTGCGCCGAAATGCGCCCGACCGTGCGGCCATCGCGGCGGGCAAGGAAAAGCTGCGCCTTGCCATGCTCGAACCAGGGATTCTTGCCCGGGGTCAGGAGGTCGAACACCTCGGCCTTCAGCGGCGGCACCCATGCCGGATCGCCGCGGTTGAGGCGATAGGCCAGCTCGACGAACTCGCGCTTTCCGGCCTTGTCCTTCACGGCATGGATGGTGATCGGGCCGTTGTGATGGGTCGTCATACTGGTTTCCGGGCTTGATGGTGCCTATATATGTGGCGACGCATTAGGGCATTGCGGTGGCGCTGGCGACCCGCATTCGGCCATTTTGCTGCCACGAAATCATGATGAAGAAGCAGCCATGTTAGCGATGAACACTCTTGTCGATCGGATGTCGGTGTCACCGGAGGCGAAGACGCCCAAATCAGCGATCGCCGACGATATGGCGATGATCCGCGCGGCATCGGAACTGACGCGCGATCTCGTCGCGCCGAGCGCGCGCATCTATTGGACCGATTTCCTCGCGTCGGCGGTTGTTGGCTATGCCGGCGTCGCCGCGGCGATCCTCGCGCCATCGGTGCCGTGGATGCTGCTCGCCGCTTTCGTCGCGGTGCTCGCGCTCTATCGCGCGGGCAGCTTCATCCACGAGTTGACCCATCTCCGCAAGAATGCGCTGCCCGGCTTTCGCCTCGGCTGGAACATCCTGGTCGGCGTACCGCTGCTCATCCCCTCTTTCATGTATGAGGGCATCCACAGCCTGCACCACAACCGCACCAAATATGGCACGGTCGAGGATCCCGAATATCTGCCGCTCGCGCTGATGAAGCCGTGGACGGTGCCGTTGTTCGTCGTCGCGGCGGCCTTCGCACCGCTCGCGCTCGTTTTCCGCTATGCGGTGCTGACGCCGCTGTCGTTTCTGATTCCGCCGCTGCGCCGGATCGTCGTCGAACGCTATTCGGGGATGATCATCAACCCGCTGTTCCGCCGCAAGCCGCCCGAGGGCGAGTTTCGCCGCCAATGGGCGTGGCAGGAAGGCGGGGCGTGGGCGTGGTCGACCTTGCTTGTCGTCGCGGCTGTGTTCGGCTGGGTGCCGCTGCGCGCGCTCGTCATTTTCGGCGCCATCGCGGCGGCGACGCTGGTCCTCAACCAGATCCGCACGCTGGTGGCGCATCTGTGGGAAAATGACGGCGCGGTGCTGACCGTGACCGGCCAGTTCCTCGACAGCGTCAACGTGCCGCCGCCCGGCCTGCTGCCCGAGCTGTGGGCGCCGGTGGGGCTGCGCTATCATGCGCTTCACCACCTACTGCCCGGTGTCCCCTATCACGCGCTGGCCGAGGCGCACCGCCGCCTGAAGGACGCGCTGCCCGCCGACTCGCAATATCATGGCGCGAACTATCGCAGCCTGCCGAAGCTGGTGATGACTCTCGTCGCCGGTTCGGCGAGGGGCGCCGCGGCCTGACTCTTTCCGTTGATCGGCGCCGGCAAAGCTGATAGGCGCAGCCACGATGACCAACGACCAATCCCTTCGATTCAAGGCGTATTGGCGCTCCTTTATCTAGGAGCGGCATGGCATCACCCTATGACCATCGCCGCCGTGTCCGGAAGGCGAATGGTCATTTTCCCATCATAGTCCCCCTGTCACGGCGTGCGCTTTTTGAAGAAGACGCGACATGACCGATACCTTGCTTGCCCTATCGACCGACCATATCCGCATCGCGCCGCTACACGCCGACGACGCATGCGCGCTCGCCGCGATCACCGACGAATCGGTGACCTCGCAAGTCCATTTTCTGCCAACGCCCTTCACCGAAAACGACGCGCGGGCGCTGATCGCGCGCTCGGGCGGCGGGGACGTCTTTCACGCGGTGCGCGGCGGCAGTGACGGCGAACTCAACGGGGTGATCGGCGTCCACCGCCGCGCGGCGCGCGAATATGAGATCGGCTATTGGTTCGCCGCCCACGCGCGCGGCCGCGGCCTCGCCACCGAAGCGGTGCGCGCGGTCGTCGATGCGCTCGCCGCGTCGCGGCCCGGCTGCGCGATCGTCGCCGAATGCCACCCCGAAAACACCCGTTCGCGCGCGCTGCTGCGGCGGGTCGGCTTCGTGTCGACGGGGCTCGTGGGACGGCGGCCGGGGCGGATGCTGCTGGCGTGGCGCGCGGCCCCCCTCGATCGCATCGATGTGTGCTGAGCGGCGCGGATCAGGCGGGCGGGGCGACCGCTTCGGTGAGCGCCTTGACGATCGCGGCGACCGACGTGGGGGCATAGGCAAAGCCCATATGGCCGCAGTCGACCTCGATCCGCCGGTCGCTTTCGTGCGCGAACCCGCGTGCGCTGTTCACCGCGACGACCCCGTCATGCTTCGACCAGAGCGCGAAGGTCGGCATCGCCGGGCGCGGCGCGGGGTGAAAGTCGAGCGGCGGGTTATCGACCGGGTGGCGCGCGATCAGGTGATAGAGGCGCCACGCGCGATTGGCGCGGCGGCTCCCCGAAAAGGGTGAGCCCAGCGTAACGACGCGCGCGACCTTGCCCGGATGATGCTTCGCATATTCGCGCGCATAAATGCCGCCGAGACTCCATCCGACGAGCGCCGGGGCGTGGCCGGTGCGGTCGATGATCCACTGCACGCGGGTGTCTATGCGGTCGATCATGTCGGGGGTCGCGCCGCGGTTGAAACCGAGGCCCCAGGCATAGCAGCGAAAGCCGGCGCGGCGGAGGTCGCGGCGCAGCGCCTTGGTCGCCCAGTCGCCCGACAGAAAGCCGGGGAGGACCATCACCGGCGGATGCTCGCTGTCGGGGTTGGGTTCGGGCGGTAGCGGGCGGACGCGCCCGCCAAGCGCGCGAAGCAGCGCCCCTGCCTCGCGCCACAAGAGCGGCCAAGGCGGCGGCGCGTCGGGGTCGGGAACGCGCGCGGGCCATGTGGTGCGGCGGGAGAGGAAGCTGCGGATCATGATCGGGCTATTGGCCTTTGGGAACCAGCCGCATCAGCTTGCCGTCCTTGCCGTCGCCGAGCAGCCAGACCGCGCCGTCCTCGCCGACCTCGACCTCGCGGATGCGCTGGCCGAAGTCCCAGCGGTCGGCCTTGTGGAGCGTGTCGCCGTCGATCGCCATCCGGATCAGCCCCTGGCCCGACAGCGCTCCCATCAAGAGGCTGTTCTTCCAGCCCGGATACAGGTCGCCGCCATACCAGGCGAGCCCGGCGGGCGAGATCGACGGGTTCCACCAGAGTTTCGGCGCCGCATATTCGGGGCGCGTCGGGTGATCGGGAATATCCTTGCCGTCATAATGGCTGCCGTTCGACACGATCGGATAGCCATAATTGGCGCCGCGCTCGACCAGATTGACCTCGTCGCCGCCCTTCGGCCCCATTTCCTGCTGCCACAGCTTGCCGCTGCCGTCGAAGGCGATGCCGAGCAGGTTGCGGTGGCCGAGTGACCAGATTTGCGCGGTGACGCCGCCCCTTTCGGCAAAGGGATTGTCGGCGGGGACGCTGCCGTCGGGTTTCAGGCGGACGATCTTGCCGAGATTCTTCCCCATATCCTGCGCGGGATCGAACTTCTGCCGCTCGCCCGAGGTGATGAACAGATATTGGCCGTCGGGGGAGAAGGCGAGGCGGTGCGAGAAATGGCCGCGGCCGGGAAGTTTCGGATCCTGCTTCCAGATGATTCGCAGGCCCTCGAGCCGCGGCGCCGCACCCTGCACGAGCGTCGCCTTGCCGACGACCGCACCGAAGCTGTCGCCGCTGCCCGCCTCGACCCAGCTCAGATAGATGGTGCCCGAGCGCGCGAAATCGGGCGCGAGGATCACGTCGCCAAGACCGCCCTGGCCGCCATAGGCGACCGCCGGCGCGCCCGCGACGTCGCGTGTCGGGCCGTTTTCCCGCCAGAGCTTGAGCTTGCCCGCGCGTTCGGTGACCAGTGCCTGCTGGCCGCCGGGAAGGAAGGTCATCGCCCAGGGCTCGTCGAAGCGCGCGATCTCGCGCACCGTGAAGGGCGCTTCGGCGAGCGGAGTCGCGGGCTGGTCGCCCGAAGCGTCGAGCGCCGCGGTGTCGGCGGCATTGCTCGCCGGACCCGACGAACAGGCCGCGACGATCATCGCGGCCGACAAGGCGAGGGTGGATAGTTTCTTCATCGGGAAAAGGCTCGCTTTGCTGGGATGGGCCAGTCTGGCGCGGCTCGACCCGGATGTCGAGAGGCGCTCAGCCGCCCGACGCCTCGCGCCGCGCGGTGATTTCCTCGACGCTGTCCATGATCGCGTCGATCGCCTCGCTCGCGGCGGGGGTGTCGGCGCGCTTTTGCGAGAATTGTCCGCGCACCATGATCTCCTCGAGCGCGGCCCGCGCGCGCGATACCCGGCTCTTCATCGTGCCGAGCGCGCAGTCGCAGATCGCCGCCGCTTCCTCGTAGGACAGGCCCCCGGCGCCGACGAGGATCAACGCCTCGCGCTGGTCCTGCGGCAATTCCATCAGCGCGCGCTGGAGGTCGGCCATCTCGCTGGCATCTTCCTGCCGCGCCGGGGTCGACAGTGTGCGCTCGACCGCGCTCTCGTCATATTCGCCGTGGAACTTGTTGCGGCGCATCTGCGACAGGAAAGTGTTGCGCAGGATGACGAAGGTCCACGCCTTGATCGACGTGCCCTTTTCGAACCGATCGCGCGAGGCCCAGGCCTTGACCATCGTGTCCTGCGTCAGGTCGTCGGCCAGATCGGGATTGCCCGACAGGCTGCGGCCATAAGCGCGAAGGTGCGGAATCACGCCCGCGAGCAACAGCTTGAATTCGCTGTCTGTATGCGAATTTTCGTCATGCGGCGGTGACGCCGTGTCGGTTCGGGTCATTATTGCTTCGGGCTTTTGCTATCGAGTCGCGACAGAAGATCGAGCATATGGTCGGGCAATTGTTCGGCGAGGATATTGCCATAGATCATCCGCAGCTTCGCCCCGACCGGCTCGGGCGACTGGCGCCCGGTGAGCGTACGATGCCACTGATCGCTGCCGTTGCCGGGAAAGCTTCCGTTCGCCCGGCGCGGCGCGTCGGACGCGGACGAATGCCGATCCGGGCCATCGATTCTGTTGTTGCCGTGCGTTGCCATGCCGAAGCAACGACAGACGGGACCGCGGGTTCCCGCAGCCCGTCGATTTTTATCGCCGACTGTGGCGCGAAAGGCACATCGCCGTCCTGTGACCAATATGAAATCTTATGAGTTACTTAGGGTTTTCAAGCCTTGCATCGGGCGCTAAGCTCGTGCTTCATTCCGCTACTGATACCGACGTCTTGTAACGAAAGCCCATTTATCAGCGACGAATCCGCCCGCCCCCTTGACGATGTCAGCTTCAAGAACGAACTGGCGGCGATGTTGCCTCATCTGCGCGCTTTCGGCCGCAGCCTGACCGGCAACGCGGACCTTGCCGACGATCTGGTCCAGGAAACGATGCTGAAGGCGTGGAAGGCCCGCGCATCCTATATTCCGGGCGGGTCGAGCATGAAGAGTTGGGCCTTCGTGATCCTGCGCAATTGTTTCCTGTCGCAGATGCGGCGCAAGAAATTCACCGCCGACTATGACGAACTTGCCGCCGAACGGCTGCTTGTCGCGCCCGACAACCAGGCCGACAGCCTGCACCTGGCCGACGTCCAGCGCGCGCTTCTGCTGCTGCCGGTCGACCAGCGCGAGGCGCTGGTGCTGATCGGCGCGGGCCAATTATCCTATGAAGAGGGGGCGGAGATCTGCGGCTGCGCGGTCGGCACGATGAAAAGCCGTGTCTCTCGCGCGCGCACCGCGCTGCACGCGATCCTCGAAAGTGGTGAGATGCCGCTGCGGAGCACGACGACCTTGGCGCCGAGCGAAGCCTTCGCCACGATCATGGGCGAGGTCGATCAATTGACCGGCGGTGGGCCTTCGCCGGACTGAAGCGTCCGGGTGCGTTACGCCGCAAGTTGCGGTGTGAAGAGCAGGCTCTGGCTGATCGCCGCGCGCACGGTATTCTCGCGGAACGGCTTGGAGATCAGGAAGGTCGGTTCGACGCAATGGCCGGTGAGCAGCCGCTCGGGAAAGGCGGTGATGAAGATCGCCGGCACCGGCGCGACCGCCAACATGTCCTGAACCGCGTCGATCCCGGACGAACCGTCGGCGAGTTGGATATCGGCGAGGATGAGGCCCGCGTCGCTGTGCCGGAAGGCGGCGACCGCGTCCGCGTGCGTCGTGGCAATGCCGGCGACGTCGTGGCCGAGGCGGCGGACGATCTGTTCGAGTTCCATCGCGATCAGCGGTTCGTCCTCGACGATCAGCACCGACGTGCGCGCCTCGCGGTCGATATCCCCCACCATCTCGCCGAGCAGCGCTTCGACCGTCGCGGCATTGGTGCCGGTGATCCGCGCGGTTTCGGTGATCGAAAAGCCCTCGAGAGCGGTGAGCAGCAGCATCTGCCGACCGAGCGGCGTGATGCGCGCGAGGTGGCGATTAGCAGCGCGGACCAGCGGATCCTCTTCGTCGTCGGCGCCTTCACCATCGCCCAGGAACGCGCTTTCCCAGATGCGGTGGAAATGACGGTAGAGATCGATGCGGATGTCGGCGTCGGCGCGGAATTCCTGCGGCGCCGCGACGATCACCTCCAGCGTCGTGTGAACGAAATTGTCGCCATGGTGCTGACTGCCGGTCAGCGCGCGCGCGTAGCGCCGCAGGAATGGCAGATGTCCGCGGATTTCTTCACCCAAGCTCATCCTGATGCTCCCTCTTGTCAAAGAGGATACGCGGCGCGCATGGTTCGGGTTCCCGCTGGCCGGGCGTGCCGTTTCGCTGCAACTTGTTGGCGTTCAAAGCGTAGACTCTGCCGGGACGCGACCGAATTGGTGCCTAAGGTAGCGGAATTATTCCACTTTTCCTCAGGTTCGCCACGATGCTTTTTTAGGAACCCGATTCATGGCAGAGCGGCCCGGCGCGGGTATCGGTGCACCGACACCGGTGGGGGCAGGAACAGGGGGAGCGGCCTTGGCGGATGGCGGAGACGGCGATGCCATGCAGCGCGAGGCGTGGCGACTCGAAACCCTTCGCGAATATCGGCTGCTGGGGAGCGGTCGTGAGGCGGCGTTCGACCGGGTGACCAAATTGGTCGCCGACCTGTTCGACGCACCGATCTCGCTCGTGACGCTCGTCGAGGACAACCGCCAGTGGTTCAAGTCGGCGCACGGGCTCGACATCGAGGAAACCTCCCGCGACATCAGTTTCTGTCAGCATGTGGTGACCGGCGATGCGCCGCTGATCGTGACCGACGCGCGCGCCGACGCGCGTTTCCGGGACAATATAATGGTGACCGGCGAACCCTTCATCCGCTTTTACGCGGGGGTGCCGCTGCGCGCCTACAATGGCGCGGTGCTCGGCACGCTCTGTATCATCGACCACCGCGAGCGCGCGTTTCCGGATGCGCGCGAGCTTGAGCGGCTCGAGGATTTCGCGGCGATCATCATGGCCGAGGCCGAACTGCGCCGCATCGTCGTCGAGCGCAACGAAGCGCGGCGGACGCTCGAGCGTGCGCTCGATTATTCGGGCATCGCGACCTGGCGCTATGATTCGCGCACCGGACTCGCGGCATGGCGCGGCGCGGTGGCGGACCTGTGGGGCGCCGACTGGGAAAGTGCGCTGCGCACCCGCGACGGGATTTTCGAGCGCATCCATCCCGATGATCGCGCGCGCGCGCAGGTGGCGATCGACGAGGCGGTCGCGGGCGGCACCCCCTATGCCATCGAACACCGGATCGTTCATCCCGAACGCGGCGTGCGCTGGCTCGGCGTTCGTGGCGACTGGGATGTGCACGACGATGACGCCGTTCTGACCGGGATCAGCATCGATATCACCGAACAGAAGAGTCGGCAGGAAAATGCCAATCTGCTGATGCGCGAACTGCACCATCGGATGCGCAACCTGTTCGCGACGGTCAGCGCGATCATTTCGCTGACGCGGCACGCGGCGCGCGACGTCGATGATTATGTCGAACGGATCAGCAGTCGGCTCGACGCGCTCAATCGTGCGCAGAATGTTCTGCTCAGTGCCAATTTCATGACGGGTTCGATGCACGCGCTGATGCGCGAGGTCGAGGCGAGTTTTCCGCGCATCCGCTGGTCGGGGCCCGACCTTTTGCTTCCCGAAAATGCGCTGGTCGCGATGGCGCTGCTGTTCAACGAACTGGCGACGAACGCGGTCAAGCATGGTGCGCTGACCGGCGCCAAGGGGCAGGTAGACGTAGCATGGACGCAGGATCCCGAAGCGAGCGAGCCGCGCCTGTTCCGGCTGACCTGGACCGAAAGCGGCGGCGCCACCGTCGTCGTCGCCCCCGATCGGACGAGTTTCGGCACGCTGCTGATGGAACGCAGCGTGCGCAACAATCTGGGCGGCACGATCGAACGGCATTGGAAGCCGGATGGGCTGATCGTCGAAATCGCCCTGCCGGCCCGGTGGCGCGAAGCCTGAACCATAAAGGAATTTGTTCCTTTTTTGTTCGTCATGCTATGTGGGCGAAATGACGACGCGCGGCAAATCCTGGCTCGAACCGCATCCGCACGGACTTTATGTAAAGCCCGCCGACCTGTGGATCGATCCGTCGCGCCCCGTCGCACACGCCGCGGTGACCCACGGCCACGCCGACCATGCGCGCAGCGGCCACGGATCGGTCTTCGCGACGCCGGAGACGCTGGCGATCATGGCCCTGCGTTATGGCGTCGATGCCGAGGCGAGTCATAATCAGGCATTCGCTTACGGTGATGGGTTCGAACGCGGTGGGGTGCGCTTTTCCTTTCATCCGGCGGGGCATGTGCTGGGCAGCGCGCAGATAGCGATGGAATATGCTGGTGAACGGATCGTCGTCACGGGCGATTACAAGCGGCGGCCCGATCCGACCTGCGCGCCGTTCGAGGTGGTGCCGTGCGACATCTTCATTACCGAGGCGACTTTCGGCTTGCCGGTGTTCCGCCACCCGCCGACCGAGGGCGAGATCGCCAAGCTGATCGGTGCGGTGCGCGCCGAGCCCGACCGGGCGGTGCTCGTCGGCGCCTATGCGCTGGGCAAGGCGCAGCGGGTGATCGCCGAATTGCGCGCCGCTGGGTGGGAAGCGCCCATCTATATCCACGGCGCGCTCGAACGCATGTGTGCGCTTTATGCCGCGCATGGCGTCGACCTTGGCGAATTGCGGCTCGTCAGCGAAACCGACAAGGCCGTGATGACGGGGCAGATCGTCCTCGCACCGCCTTCGGCGCTGAATGATCGCTGGTCACGGCGGCTGCCCGATCCGGTGACCGCGATGGCGTCGGGCTGGATGCGCGTGCGCCAGCGTGCGCGGCAGCGGATGGTCGAACTGCCGCTGGTGATCTCCGACCACGCCGACTGGGACGAACTCACGGCGACGATCGCCGAGGTAAACCCGCAGGAAAGCTGGATCACCCACGGTAGCGAGGACGGCCTGCTGCGCTGGTGCGAACTGACGCAGCGCAAGGCGCGCGCGCTCCATCTCGTCGGGCGCGATCTGGAGGAGGAGGCGTGAAGCGCTTCGCGGCCCTGATCGACCGGCTGATCTATACGCGGTCGCGCAACACGAAGCTCGCGCTGATCGTCGATTATCTGAAGCACACCCCCGATCCCGATCGCGGCTGGGCGATCGCCGCGCTGACCGAGAGCCTCGATTTTCCGGCGGTGAAATCGGCGATGGTGCGGGCGCTGCTGGCGACGCGGGTCGATGAGGAATTGTTCCGTCTGTCGCGGCATTTCGTGGGGGATACCGCCGAAACCGCGGCGCTGCTGTGGCCGGAGCCAAACAAGGGAACAGGGCCAACCCGATTCGCCGAGCGAAGCCGAGGGGCTCGCTCGGGAAATCGCATGGGTTCGGAAACCCCGCCATCTTCCCTCAGCGTCGGCCAAGCCGTCGATGCTCTCTCCGCCGCCACCCGCAGCGACGCCCCGGCCATCCTCGCCTCGCTCCTCGACCGGCTCGATGCCGATGGCCGCTATGCCCTGCTCAAGCTCGCGCTCGGGGGGATGCGCGTCGGGGTGTCGGCGCGGCTCGCGAAACAGGCGTTCGCGCAGGCCTTCGCCGTCCCCGTCGATGATGTCGAGGAACTGTGGCACGCGATCCCGCCGCCCTATGGCCCCCTCTTCGCGTGGGGTGAGGGCAGGGCGCCGCGACCCGACCTTGCCGACGTCGCCTTCTTCCGCCCCTTCATGCTCGCGCATCCTCTGGCAGAGGAGAGCGTCGATCTCGCCGACTATGCCGCCGAATGGAAATGGGACGGGATTCGCGTCCAGATCGTGCGTGGCGGTGGCGGCGGCGAGACGCGCATCTACAGCCGCGGCGGCGAGGAGATCAGCGCCGCCTTTCCCGAACTGCTCTCGGCCTTCGACCAGGAGGCGGTGATCGACGGCGAACTGCTCGTGCGCGGCGAAGTGCAGGGCGGCCCGGAAACACAGGGAGGGGCCGCGAGCTTCAACGCGCTCCAGCAAAGACTTGGGCGCAAGACGGTGTCGAAAAAGATGCTCGCCGATTATCCGGCGTTCGTGCGCGTCTACGACCTGCTTGGCATCGACGGCAACGATCTGCGCGGGCTGCCATGGACCGAGCGGCGGCGGCAGTTGGAGGCGTTCGTGCCGCGCCTCGCCGCCAGTCATTTCGACTTGTCAGAGCTGATCGATGCCAAGGATTTCGCCGACCTCGCCGAACGCCGCGCGGGCGCGCGCGATGCCGCGATCGAAGGGGTGATGCTCAAGCGGCGCGATGCGCCTTATGTGGCGGGCCGCCGCGCCGGGCTCTGGTATAAATGGAAACGCGACCCACTCGTCGCCGATTGCGTGATGATGTACGCGCAGCGCGGCAACGGGCGTCGCGCCAGCTTCTATTCGGACTATAGCTTCGGCTGCTGGTCCGACGAAGGCGAGTTGTTGCCCGTCGGCAAAGCCTATTCGGGTTTCACCGACGAGGAGCTCAAATGGCTCGACAAGTTCGTGCGCGACCACACGCTGAACCGCTTTGGCCCAGTACGCGAGGTCGAAAAGTCGCTCGTGCTCGAAGTCGCCTTCGACTCGATCCATACCTCGAAACGTCACAAGTCGGGGCTGGCGATGCGCTTCCCGCGCATATCGCGCATCCGCCGCGACAAGCCCGCCGAAGAGGCCGACCGGATCGCGACGCTGCGCGCGATGGTGACATGAGTTGAGGGCGGGGAAGGAAAAATTGCCCGCGTAGGGCTTGCAACCATCAGGCGGAGGGCCGAATTAGAGGCCTATCCAAACAGAAAAATGGAGACTGCCATGACGATCGCTTTCCCGCCGCTACCCTATGCCGAGGACGCGCTGGCGCCGCATATTTCGGCCGACACGCTTGCGACGCACCATGGCAAGCATCACAAGGCCTATATCGACAAGACGAATGCCGCGATCGAAGGCACCGAGCTTGCCGACAAGAGCCTCGAGGAAATCATCCACCACGCCGAGGGTGCGGGCAACAAGGGCCTGTTCAACAATAGCGCCCAGTCGTGGAACCACGCTTTCTACTGGAACAGCCTGTCGCCCAGGAAGACCGCGCCGTCGGGCGATCTCGCGGCGGCGATCGACCGCGACTTCGGTTCGCTCGACGATCTCAAGAAGAAGCTCAAGGAAACCGCGGTCAATCATTTCGCGTCGGGTTGGGCCTGGCTCGTCGCCAAGGACGGCAAGCTGTCGGTGACCGACACGCACGACGCCGGCACCGAAGTCACCGCGGGCATCAAGCCGCTGCTGGTGATCGACGTGTGGGAACATGCCTATTACATCGACCGCAAGAATCTGCGCCCGGCCTATGTCGATGCGGTGGTCGACGAACTGCTGAACTGGGATTTCGCCGCCGAGAATCTGTCGCGCGACGGCGCCTGGGCCTATCCGGGCTGATCTTCCGTCGTCGGAAAGAGTGTGTCCCCGCGAAGGCGGGGACACACGGCTTTTCAATCGGCGATAATCTCTTGCCAATGTCCTATCGCCCCGGCGGTGCGTCTTATATAGCGCCGCCATGACGATCAGCCTTTTCGAACTCTTCAAAATCGGTGTCGGCCCCTCCAGCTCGCACACCGTCGGCCCAATGGTGGCGGCGCGGCGTTTCACGACCTGGCTCGATGAAATCGGCCTGCTGGGCAAGACCGTGCACGTCGAGGCCGACCTCTACGGCTCGCTCGCGCTGACCGGCAAGGGGCACGCCGCCGACACCGCGATTGTCGCCGGGCTAGCCGGTGAAATCCCCGCCTCGACCAGTCTCGCCGCGATCAAGGCGCATTGGGACCGCGCGGTGGGCGAGGGTTTTCTCTACCTGCTCGGCCGTCAGCGCGTGCGCTTCCAGCCGACAAGCGACCTGCACTTCCAGATGAAGCAGCGCCAGCCCTTCCACAGCAATGCGCTCAGCTTCACCGCGCGCGATGGCGACGGCGAAATCCTCGTCAAGCGGATGTATTTCTCGATCGGCGGCGGCTTCGTCGTCGATGAGGATGAGGCGGGGCGCAACAGTCGCGGCGCCGAGGATGAGGTGGAACTGCCCTTTTCCTTCACCTCGGGCGCCGACCTGCTGAGCATGGGCGCGGCGTCGGGAAAGAGTTTCGCCGAGATGATGCTCGACAATGAACTCGTCCACCGCGGCCTTGCGGAGGTCGAGGCCGGGATTGACGCGATCGCCGCCGCGATGGACGGGTCGATCGACGCGGGCTGCGCGAGCACCGGCGTCCTGCCCGGCGGACTCAAGGTCAAGCGCCGCGCGCCGCAGATCGCCGCCGACATTCGCGAACGACACGAAGCGAATCTGTCCGATCCGATGGCGATGATGGACTGGATCAACCTGTGGGCGATGGCGGTGAACGAGGAAAATGCCGCGGGCGGCAAGGTCGTCACCGCGCCGACCAACGGCGCCGCGGGGATCATCCCGGCGGTGATTCGCTATTACCGCCGCAGCTATCGCGGCGATGCGAAGGGCGTGCGAACCTTCCTCCTCGCCGCTGGCGCGGTCGGCGCGCTCTACAAGCGCAACGCCAGCATCTCGGGCGCCGAGGTCGGCTGCCAGGGCGAGGTCGGCGTCGCCTGTTCGATGGCCGCGGCGGGGCTGACCGCCGCGCTCGGCGGCACCAACGCGCAGGTCGAGAACGCCGCCGAGATCGGCATGGAGCATAACCTCGGCCTCACCTGCGACCCGATCGGCGGGCTGGTGCAGATCCCGTGCATCGAGCGCAACGCGATGGGCGCAATCAAGGCGATCGACGCCAGCCGCATCGCGATGATCGGCGACGGCACGCACGTCGTCAGCCTCGACACGGTGATCGCGACGATGCTGCAAACGGGCCGCGACATGCGCGACAAATATAAGGAAACGTCGAAGGGCGGGCTGGCGGTGAGCGTGGTGGAGTGTTGAGGGGGTTCTTCACTCGTCACCCCGAATTTGATCCGGGGTGACGATGGAGGGACATGGCCGACAAATGCTGCTTTCCTACATTGTTTCGCTGTGCCAGCCTGCGTTCCGGCTCTTTGACCTCGTCGATATTCGCGCCTGTGCTTAAGGCGGGTCTTGCGAGCCGTTAAAGCCACAAAAGACACAAATTGCATGGTCGCGTGCGGGGCTTTTGTGGCTTTAAGATCGGTCAGAAACAACATTTCCATCGTCACTCTGAACTTGTTTCAGGGTCCATGGCCTGACCTGTCACTCCGGCGCGGCGCTCGACGTAAGGTCCGGCCATGGATGCTGAAACAAGTTCAGCATGACGAAGTTTTGGGCGAAGTTTGGAGACCGACCCTTCCCATCGACTTGCGATGAGGAGGGTCAACAGCATCTTGCATTGACGCCGCGTTTGTCTGATTGGGAGCGCCGAGAAGGAGACCTCCCCATGAAGACCCGCGCCGCCGTAGCATTCGAAGCGAAGAAGCCGCTCGAAATCGTCGAACTCGACCTGGAAGGGCCGAAGGCGGGCGAGGTGCTGGTCGAGATCATGGCGACGGGCATCTGCCACACCGACGCTTACACGCTCGACGGCTTCGACAGCGAGGGCATCTTCCCGAGTGTGCTCGGACACGAGGGCGCAGGGATCGTGCGCGAGGTCGGCGCGGGCGTGACGTCGGTGAAGCCCGGTGACCATGTGATCCCGCTCTACACCCCCGAATGCCGCCAGTGCAAAAGCTGCCTCAGCGGCAAGACCAATCTCTGCACCGCGATCCGCGCGACGCAGGGCAAGGGGCTGATGCCCGACGGCACCTCGCGCTTCAGCTACAAGGGGCAGACGATCTTCCATTATATGGGCTGCTCGACCTTCTCGAACTTCACCGTATTGCCCGAAATCGCGGTCGCCAAGATCCGCGAGGACGCGCCGTTCCAGACGAGCTGCTACGTCGGTTGCGGCGTCACCACCGGGGTCGGCGCGGTGGTCAACACCGCAAAGGTTCAGGCGGGCGAGAATGTCGTCGTCTTCGGCCTCGGCGGCATCGGCCTCAACGTCATCCAGGGTGCGAAGATGGTCGGCGCCGACAAGATCATCGGCATCGACATCAACCCCGACCGCGAAGAATGGGGCCGCAAATTCGGCATGACCCACTTCATCAACTCGAAGGGCCTGTCGCGCGACGAGACCGTGGCGAAGATCGTCGAGGTCACCGACGGCGGCGCCGACTACAGCTTCGACGCCACGGGCAACACCGAAGTGATGCGCACCGCGCTCGAATGCTGTCACCGCGGCTGGGGCGAAAGCATCATCATCGGCGTCGCCGAAGCGGGCAAGGAAGTCGCGACCCGCCCGTTCCAGCTCGTCACCGGCCGCGTGTGGAAGGGCACCGCGTTCGGCGGGGCCAAGGGCCGCACCGACGTGCCCAAGATCATCGACTGGTATATGAACGGCAAGATCGCGATCGACCCGATGATCACCCATGTGCTGACGCTCGAAGAGATCAACAAAGGCTTCGACCTGATGCACGCGGGCGAAAGCATCCGCAGCGTCGTGGTTTACTAGACCTTGCTTTTTTTGCCGAGTGGTGACTTGAAATCTGGTGTGTCCCCGCGAAGGCGGGGACCCATCTCCGGTGGTTTCGGTCCGATCCGGCAGGTGATGGGTCCCCGCCTTCGCGGGGACACGCGGCATTTTGACGTGGCGGGCGGAGCGACGAATTGACCGGACCCTATGTCCTGACCTTCAGCTGCGTCGACGCGGTGGGCATCGTGGCCGCGGTGACGGGGCTGCTCGCACAGCGCGACGGCTTCATTCTCGACAGCCAGCAATATGCCAATCTCGATTCGGGGCGTTTCTTCATGCGCGTCGAGTTTCGCGGCGAGGGACCGCGCTTTCCCGAGGGACTGACGGCGGTGCAGGACGCTTTCGCGCCGGTCGTCCAACGCTTTGCCATGGACGCGCGGATCAGCGATCGCGCCACGAAGCCGCGCTTTGTCATCGCGGTGTCGCAGGCCAGCCATTGCCTCAACGACCTGCTCCACCGCTGGTCGACCGGCAATCTTGCGATCGACATCGCTGGCATCGTCTCGAACCACGAGGCGCAGCGGCGCTTGGCGGAATGGCATGGCGTGCCCTTCCACTATCTGCCGGTGAATGACGCGAACCGGGCCGAGCAGGAAGCCGCGATCCTCGCCCTGATGGCGCGCGGGCAGGCCGACTATCTGGTGCTCGCGCGCTATATGCAGATATTGTCGGGTGATTTTTCGGCGAAGCTCGCGGGGCGCTGCATCAACATCCACCACAGCTTCCTGCCCGGTTTCAAGGGCGCCAAGCCTTATCACCGCGCGCACGAGCGTGGGGTGAAGCTGATCGGTGCGACCGCGCATTTCGTTACCGGCGACCTTGATGAGGGGCCGATCATCGAGCAATCGGTCGAACGCGTCGACCATCGCCAATCGGTCGACGACCTGATCCGCACCGGCCGCGATATCGAGGCGCAGGTGCTGGCGCGCGCGGTGCGCTGGGTCGCCGAACAGCGCGTGCTGATCGACGGGCGCAAGACGGTGGTCTTCCGCTAGGCAACGCGATACGTATCAATTCGCAACCAGAATCAGGAGGAGCCAAAACATGTATAGTCACAATATGGTCGGGTCGAACGACCTCGACGCCTCGAAGAAATTCTACGACGCAACCTTTCAGGCGGTCGGCGGCAAGCCGGGGATTCAGGACGAGAAGGGCCGCCTCATCTATGTGCACAATGGTGGCCTGTTCCTGGTGACCGCACCGATCGACGGCCAGCCGGCGACCGCGGGCAATGGCTGCACCATCGGCATCGCGATGGCGAATCCCGAACAGGCCGACGCCTGGCACGCGGCGGGCGTCGAAGCCGGCGGCACCGCGATCGAAGACCCGCCGGGGGTGCGCGAAGGCAATGGCATGAAAATGTATCTCGCCTATCTGCGCGATCCGTCGGGCAACAAACTCTGCGCCCTGCACCGGATGTAAGGACGATCATGCGCGGCGAAGCGGGCCTGATGGCGGACCTTGATGCGCTTGCCATCCGCTTTGCCGTGCATGAGCATGTCGCGGTGTTCACCGTCGCCGAGAGCGACGAAGTGAACGCCGCGATTCCCGGCGCCCACACCAAGAATCTGTTCCTCAAGGACAACGGCGGGGCGTATTGGCTGGTTACCGTGCCCGGCGAGGCGCGCGTTGACCTGAAAGCGCTGCCCGCCGCGATCGGCAGCAAGCGCGTGAGCTTCGGCAAGGCGGAGGATATGGACCGGCTGCTCGGTATCGCGCCCGGATCGGTCACGCCGCTCGCCGCGATCAACGCGCCGCCCGGCAGCATCACCGTGGTGCTCGACGCGGGCCTAGCGGCCGCCGACCGGGTGAATGTCCACCCGCTTCGCAACACCGCGACCCTCGGGCTTGGCGGTGCGACGATACTCGACCTGCTGCGTCATTGGGGGCATCAGCCCCTTGTCGCTCCCATTCCGGTTCAGGACCCCGCATGACCATCGAAACCCTCTCCACCAATCGCAGCCATGGCGGGACGCAGGGCGTCTATAAGCACGCCAGCGCGGCCACCGGCACCGACATGAGCTTTGCAGTCTTCGTCCCCGACCATGCGCCGGGGGCCAAGCTGCCCATACTCTGGTATCTATCGGGGCTGACCTGCACCCACGCCAATGTGATGGAAAAGGGCGAATATCGCGCCGCCTGCGCCGAGCATGGTATCATCTTCGTCGCGCCCGACACCAGCCCGCGCGGCCCCGATTCAAATGGAGACGAGGTTCCCGATGATCCCGATGGCGCGTGGGATTTCGGGCTCGGCGCGGGTTTCTATGTCGATGCGACCACCCAGCCGTGGGCGAAACATTATCGCATGCGTTCGTACATCGAGGACGAACTGCCGTCGCTGCTGCTTCGCCATTTCGCGAGCGCCGACCTGACACGGCAGGCGATCACCGGCCATTCGATGGGCGGGCACGGCGCGCTGACCATTGGGTTGCGGGGTCTGGGCCGCTTTCGCTCGGTCTCGGCCTTCTCACCGATCGTCGCGCCGTCGAGGTGTCCGTGGGGCGAGAAGGCACTGACCGGCTACCTCGGTGACGACCGCGAGGATTGGCAGGCCTATGACGCCTGCGCGCTGCTCGACCAGGGATTGCGGGTGCCCGACCTGCTCGTCGATCAGGGCGAGGCCGATGCTTTCCTTGCCGAGCAGCTCAAGACCGAGCTGCTGGTCGAGGCGTGCGAACGCGCCGGGCAGAAAGCCGAAATCCGCCTGCAACCGGGCTATGATCACAGCTATTATTTCATCTCGACCTTCCTGGCCGAACATGTCGCGTGGCATGCGGAGCGATTGAAGGCTTAGGCTGCCGCGGAAAAACTATCGTGTCCCCGCGAAGGCGGGGACCCATCTCCTACCAGTTCCATCTTGCGCCGACCGGCGATGGACCCCCGCCTTCGCGGGGGAACATGCTTGTTATTGACGATTTTGTGTAGGCTTTTCCGGAATCAGCAATGTCGACCCCGTCGTGCGCCCCGCTTCGAGGTCGGCATGCGCCCGCGCCGCATCTTCGAGCGAATAGCGCTGGCCGATGGTGATCTTGACCGCGCCGCTTTCGATCATCTCGAACACCCGCGCGGCGCCGGCGGCGCGCTCGCCCGAATGGAGATAATAGTCGAACAGCGTCGGCCGCGACACGAACTGCGACCCATGCTGCGCAAGGATGCCGAGGTTGACTCCGGTCACCGGCCCACCGGCATTGCCATAGCTGACGATCAGCCCTCGCCGCGCGGTGGCCTTGAGCGATGTCGCCCAGGTCGCCATGCCGATACCGTCGAAGGTCACCGGAACGCCCTGACCGTCGGTGATCTCGCGGACATGCGCCGCAACATCGTCGGCCTTGTATCGGACGACATGATCGGCGCCCGCGTCGCGCGCCGCCTGTTCCTTTGCCTCGGTACTGACGGTGCCGATCACGGTCGCGCCGATCGCTTTCAACCACTGGACGAGGATCAGTCCGACCCCGCCTGCCGCGGCGTGAACGAGCACGGGCCAGCCCGCCTCGACCTTCGCGCAGCGCTCGACGAGCGCTTCGACGGTGCAGGCCTTGAGCAGCGCAGCGGCGGCGGTTTCGTCGTCGATCGATGCCGGGAGCTTGAACAGCGAGGCGGCGGGGACGATGCGCGCGCTCGCATAGGCGCCCCGCTGCGGCCCGAAGGTCGCGACGCGGTCGCCGGGCTGGAGGCCGTGAACGTCGGCACCGATCGCGACCACCTCCCCCGCCGCCTCGACGCCGAGCCCGCCGGGAAGCTCGATCGGATAGGTGCCGTCGCGGTGATAGGTGTCGATATAGTTGAGCCCGACCGCGGTCTGGCGCACCAGCACCTGGCCCGCGCCGGGATCGCCGAGCTTGATTTCGCGCCAGTCGATGACCTCGGGCGCGCCCTGGCTTTCGATAAAGGCTTCGATGGCTTTCATAGCGCGCTCCTGCTGTCCGATCCATCTGGGGCGGCAGGGGCAATGGTGCAAGGTCGGTGCGATAAAAGCCCCTCCCCTTCGGGGGAGGGGTTGTCGTGTTACTTGCTCGGGCGACGCGGGCTGCGCTGACCGAAGGGCTTGGGCTTATAGCGTTCGGGCTTGCCGCCCGGACCGCCGGGACCGCGTGGGCTGCGGTCGCCGCCCGGCGCCCGGCCGAGCGTGGCGCGCGGGGCCGCGTCGCGCGGCGATTTGTCGCGGCGCGGCGGATAGGTCGGGCCGTCAGGCGCCGGGGTGATCGACACGCCGCTGTCGTCCTCGCCATCGGCATTGGCGCTGCGCACCACCGCTTCGGCAAAGCGATCGGCGATCGCGCGCGGGATGTTGAACATCGTTTCCTTCGGCCCGATGCGGATCGCGCCAATCTCGCCCTTGGTCACATGGCCACGGCGGCAGAGCAAAGGCAGAATCCAGCGCGGGTCGGCGTTCTGGTGGCGGCCGATATTGAGACGGAACCAGACGCTGTCCTCGAACCCTTCGCGGCGGTCGCCACTGCCGCGCTCGGGGCGTTCGCGCTCGAAGCGCTCGCCGCGTTCGGGGCGACCGGCGCCGTCACGGCCGCGCGGGCCATTGTCGAGCAGATCCTCGGGCGGTGGCATCAGGGCGCGATGGGCGCGGACGAGCGAGGCGGCGATGTCTTCGGGCGTCCGCTCGGCCATCAGGCGCTGCGCGAGTTCCAGATCCTCGGGCTCATGCTCGACGGGGGCGAGCAGCTTTTCGATCAGTCGTTCCTGGTCGCGCGCGCGGACGTCGGCGGCGGTCGGCGCGTCCATCCACTCGGCGTTGATTCGCGCGCCGCGCAGCATGCCGTCGACGCGGCGGCGGCGCGGATAGGGGACGATGATGACCGCGGTGCCCTTTTTGCCCGCGCGGCCGGTGCGGCCCGAACGATGCTGGAGCGCTTCGGCATCGCGCGGGATTTCGACATGGATGACGAGGCTGAGCGTCGGCAGGTCGATGCCGCGTGCGGCGACGTCGGTCGCGACGCAAACTTTTGCACGGCGATCGCGCAGCGCTTGAAGCGCCTGGTTGCGTTCGTTCTGGCTATGCTCGCCCGACAGCGCGACCGCGGCGAAACCGCGTTCGACGAGGCTGGCATGGAGGCGGCGGACATTGTCGCGCGTCGCGCAGAACAGCATCGCGGTCTCGGCGTCGTGAAGGCGGAGCAGGTTGACGACCGCGCCCTCGATATCGGCGGGGGCGACGGTCACCGCCTGATAGGCGATGTCGCCATGGCCGCGATCTTCGCCGACGGTCGAGATGCGCAGCGCGTCCTGCTGATAGCGCTTGGCGAGCTGGACGATCGGTTTGGGGATCGTCGCCGAGAAAAGGAGCGTGCGGCGCGTCGCGGGGGTGCCGTCGAGAATTTCCTCAAGGTCGTCGCGAAAGCCCATGTCGAGCATTTCGTCGGCTTCGTCGAGGATGGCGACTCGCAGCGCCGAAAGGTCGAGTGCGCCGCGTTCGAGGTGGTCGCGCAGGCGCCCCGGGGTGCCGACGACGATCTGCACGCCCTGGTTCAACGCGCGGCGTTCCTTGCTGGCGTCCATGCCGCCGACGCAGGTCGCGATGCGCGCGCCGGCCTTGGCGTAAAGCCAGCCGAGTTCGCGGCTGACCTGAAGCGCGAGTTCGCGCGTCGGCGCGACGATCAGCGCGAGCGGCGAGGTTGCGAAGGGGAGGCGATCACCCTCGATCAGCTCGTCGGCCATCGCCAGGCCGAACGCGACGGTCTTGCCCGATCCGGTCTGCGCCGAGACGAGCAGGTCGCGGCCCTTGGCCTCGGCCTCGGTGACCTGCGTCTGGACGGGGGTGAGCGCTTCATAGCCGCGCGCGGTGAGAGCGTCCGAAAGGACGGGAGAAAGATTTTCGAAAGGCATTTATATCTCAATAGATTGGCGGTCACCGGTGCGGTGACGGGCCGACGGAAAGGGGCTCAATGGGGTCAAATCACCTGGCCCGCGGCGTAACCGCTGGCCCACGCCCATTGAAAATTATAGCCGCCTAACCACCCTGTGACATCTACGGCTTCGCCGATCGCATAGAGGTTTGGGACGGTTTTGACCATCATTGTTTGCGACGACAGCCCGGCGGTCGATATTCCGCCCACCGTGACCTCTGCCTTGGCGAAGCCTTCGGTGCCATTGGGGTGGAAAAGCCAGCGCGCAAGCCGCGCCTCGGCCTCGGCGAGCTTGCGGTCGGTTTGTGCGCCGAGTTCGCCCGCGAGTCCGAGGCGATCGGCGAGGGTTTGTGCAAGCCGGTCGGGGAGAGGGAGGGCCGAGGCGAGCGTGGCGCGTGGCCGGGCGCGCTTCGCCTCGACGAGCCAGCCGGGGGCCGCATCGGGCAGGAAGTCGATCGTCACCGGCTCGCCGTGCCGCCAATAGCTGCTGATCTGGAGGATCGCCGGCCCCGAAAGCCCCTTGTGGGTGAAGAGCGCGGCTTCGCGGAAGGCCGCCTTGCCCGCGCGCGCCTCGACCGGCGTCGCGACGCCCGACAGGTCGCGGAACAGCACGTCGTCGCCGCCGAGCGTCAGCGGGACGAGCGCCGGACGCGGCTCGACCACTTTCAGCCCGAACCGGCGCGCGAGGTCGTAGGCAAAGCCGGTCGCGCCCATCTTTGGGATCGAGGGGCCGCCGGTGGCGATGACGAGATTGGGGGCGGTGAAGTGGAAGTTGCCGAAAGTGCCACGGAACATATTGTCGGAATGGTCAATTTGGTTGACGGTTTGGCCGCAGCGGATGTCGACATGGCCCTTTGCGGCCTCCTCGAGCAGCATGGCGACGATCTGCTTCGCCGAGCCGTCGCAGAAGAGCTGGCCCAGCGTTTTCTCGTGCCAGGCGATCCCGTGGCGATCGACGAGCGCGATGAAATCGGCGGGAGTATAGCGCGCGAGCGCCGACTTGGCGAAATGCGGGTTCGCCGAGATATAAGTTGCGGGCGATGTGTGGATGTTGGTGAAGTTGCAACGCCCGCCGCCCGAAATGAGGATTTTTTTGCCCACCGCATCGGCATGATCGAGCAGCAGGACGCGCCGACCGCGCTGTCCCGCGACCGCCGCGCACATCAGCCCGGCCGCGCCGGCGCCCAGCACGACGGCATCATAATCGGAAACGGTCATCGAACGATCAGCGCAGCTTGGCGATCGCCAGCCCGTCGGCCTTGGCGCGGATTTTCACCGATTCCTCGCTGCGCGTCAGCGCCTTGGCGATCGCTTTCAGCGCCATGCCCTTTTTCGCGAGCATGTGGAGCTTGTCGATCTCGGCCGCGGTCCACGGCTGCTTGTGGCGCTCGAACTTGTCTTTCATGCCATCACCTCCGGATCGGCGGCCGCGGCGACGATTTCGATCGCATCCTCGCGGCCCTGAAATGCGACGAGATCGCCGACCTCGGCGCCCATCAAGGCCCGGCCGAGCGGCGCGGTGAAGGCGATCAGCCCGGCGCCCGGATCGGCCTCGTCATGCCCGACGATCGTGATCGCGCGCGTCGCACCGTTCAGCGTATAGCGGACGCGACTGCCGATGCCCGCAACATCGGGCGCGGGCGCGGCCTGCACCTCGGCGGTCGCGTGGCGGGTGCCCAGGTAGCGCAGGCGGCGCTGGAGCTTCTTCTTCGCCTCTTCGTCGCTTTCGGCGGCGACGGCGGCTTCGAGGCGCGCGACCTCCTCGCCGAGCAGGCGCGCGCCGCGCGGCGTGACGAGGTTCGGCCCCACCGGGATCGGCCATTCGAAGGCCGGCTCCCTATGTTCATCGTCGCTCTCGCGGCGGAAGGCTACGCTCATCATCTCTCTCGTCGGGACAGGAAAGCGCGTCTGTTGCACGGCGAAGGTGGCGACAAGATGGCGCGGAATTTTGTCCGCCCGGCGCTGGATGCTGGACAGGCCTCTTCACCTGTGTTAGCAAGATAACACACAAGGAGATGGACAATGCGAAACTGGACCCTGGGAAAGCGGATGGCGGCGGCTCTGCCGCTGGCGCTTGCCATGACGGTATCGGCGTGCAGCGCCGAGGTGACGGAGGGCAGCAAGGACGCCAGGCGAACGGTCGCGTCCGGGCCGACGACGACGCAGAGCTTTGACCTGAAAGGCTTCACCGGGGTCAAGGTCACCGGCCCCGACGATGTCACCATCCGTCAGGGCGATGCTTTTGCGATCAGCGCCAAGGGCCCGCAGGCGGAACTCGACGAGCTGGAAATCACGCTCGACGGATCGACGCTGTCGATCGGCCGCAAGCGCGAAGGCTTCAGCTTCACTCGCCACGACGGCGACGGGGTCGAGATCAGCATCACGATGCCGAAGCTGGTTGCGCTGCGGCTGACCGGATCGGGATCGATCGACGCCGACACGCTCGACGCCGACGCGGCAACGCTTGACGTGACCGGATCGGGCGACCTCAAGGTCGCGAAACTGACCGCGAAAAGCGCCGACCTGGATATTTCGGGGTCGGGCAATATCGAGGTCAAGGGCGGCACGATCGGCGCGGGCGATTTCGGCGTCACCGGATCGGGCGATATCGATGCCGAGGGGCTCGTCGCGCAGACGCTCGCGGTGTCGATCACCGGCTCGGGCGACGTCGATGCGCAGGCGACCGCGAGCGCCGACATCAAGATTCTCGGTTCGGGCGACGCGACGATCGGCGGTGGCGGCAAATGCTCGACGCATGCGTTGGGATCGGGAACCGCGACCTGCAAATAATGCGGGTCGCGCCTGTGGCTCGTCCTTCCTGGAAGAGCCTGTTCCCCCGCGAAGGCGGGGGTCCATCTCCCGCCGGTTCAAAATAGCACCGGCTGGAGATGGGTCCCCGCCTTCGCGGGGACACACGACAGGTTATCCTCCCTCCCGAACATCCTGTGGCGCTGCCGCTGCGAACGCGGTATGGCGGCGCCATGACCAGCATTTTGCGCCTGGCCGCCGTCGCGGCCGCCGCCCTGCTGCTTTCCGGACCCGCCGCCGCGGCCGAGAAGCGCTATGGCCTCACCAGTTTCGAGACGATCGAGGTCAGCGCCGACGTCGATGTCGAAGTGGTGTCGCGCGCGCCGGTCAGCGCGGTGGCGACCGGCTCGACCGACGCGCTCGACCGGCTGACGCTCGGAACCCGCGACGGACGGCTGGTGATCGGCGAAAAGAAATATGCGGGCGACGAAAATCGCCGCACGCCGCCCGGCGCGGTGACGATCCGCATCAACGCCGCGAACCTGCGCTCGGCGACGCTCGCGGGGGCGGGATCGCTGCACATCGACCGGCTGCGGGGCGCGCGCGTGACGATCGGGCTGCGCGGGCCGGGGCGGGTGAGCGTCGACGCCATCGATGCCGACCGGCTGAACGTCGCGATGATCGGCAACGGCACGATGACGCTGGCGGGCAAGGCCAAGCAGGGGCAGATGACGCTGTCGGGCGCGGGGGTGGTCGATGCCGGCAAGCTCGCGGTCGACGATCTGGTCAGCGACAGCGAAGGCGCCGGCGATCATATCTTCAATGCGGTCAAGACCGCGGCGGTGACGACGCGCGGGGTGGGCAAGACCGTCGTCCTCGGAAAGCCCGCCTGCACCGTGCGCAACCTCGGCAGCGGGGCGGTGAGTTGCGGGTCGGGGAAATAGCGGCGGAGGGTTTCGACCGGTTGTTGCCGCAATCAGCGTGGCGAGCCGTCATGGAAGCCGCATCCCCGAGCGAAGACGAGGGGCTCTGCCGAGCGAAGTCGAGGCAGCGGAGGCGCGCGGTTCTCGCTCCGCTCGAACGTGCCCCTCGTCTTCGCTCGGGGATGCGGTCTATTGGGTTTCCCCTAGGAGAGCCACGGCCGCTTTTCACCCCAATGCAGGCATTGGTGCGTCAGACCGGCGTCAGTGCGCCGCCGCGCCCAGCCCGTCGATCTTCTTCGATTGCCGGACGATCAGCCCGGGGAAGAAGCGCGCGAGGCGTGACAGGCGTTTGGCCATCTTGCCGACGGGGACATGCACCCTGGCGCCGTGCACCGCCTCCCACGCCGCCTCGGCGACGCGCTCGACGGGGACGATCTCGAACCCGCTGGCCGACAGGCGATTGCGCGCGGGTTCGTTGCTGTCGGCGCTGACCTGGTCGAGCAGCGGGGTGTCGATGAAGCCGGGCATCAGCGAGCGGACCTTGATGCCATGCTTGGCGAATTCGATCTCGAGCGCTTCGGTCAGCCCGCGCACCGCGAATTTGGTCGCCGAATAGACCGCGAGCCCGGCGACGCCGTAAAAGCCCGACGCCGATCCGGTGTTGAGGATCGTCGACCCCGGCGTTGCGCGCAGCAGGGGCAGCGCGGCATAGGTGCCGTTGACGACGCCGCCGAAGTTGATCGCGATGATGCGGTCGGCCTCCTCCGGCGCCATGTCGATATATTGGCCGCCGGTCCCGATGCCGGCGTTGTTGAACAGCACGTCGAGGCGTCCGCCGCTCGCCACTGCAAAAGCGTCGAGCGCGGCCTTCCACTGGTCGCGGTCGCGCACGTCCATGACGTGGCGCGACGAAGCCCCCTCGGGCAGCAGCGCGGCGGTTTCGTCGATCCCCTGCGCGTTGACGTCGGCGATGCCGACGAACCAGCCCTGCTTCGCGAAATGGCGCGCCGTCGCGCGGCCGATGCCCGAACCGCCGCCGGTGATGAAGATCGCCTGTCGTGCCACGCCCGCTCTCCCTTACATTCGTGTCAATGCGAGAAGAGGACAGGTTGACGTGAACGTCAAGCCGCAATCGCGGCTTGGCAAGGCGGCGGCGGGGTCGCTATCAGGGGGCCGATGTTTCGCCTGCGCCTGATGCTCCTGACCTTGCTGGCCTTTTGCCTGGGCGTCGCGCTTCCCGCCGAGGCCGCGGTCACGGTCAGTTTCTACAGCCATGATTTCGGCGACCGCTTTCCGCACGCCTTCATCACGGTCCAGGGCACGCTCGACGGCAGCGGGCAGGCGGTCGACGATAATTTCGGCTTCACCGCAAAGAACGTCAGCCCGGCGATCCTGTTCGGGTCGGTGAAGGGCTATGTCCAGACGTCGAAGGCCGATTATATCGCTAAGAGCGACCGCCAGTTCAGCGTCGCGATCGACGACGCGACCTATGCCCGGCTGATCGCCAAGATCCGCGAATGGCAGGACCGCGAGCAGCCGAGCTATAGCCTGAACAAGGCCAACTGCGTCCATTTCGTGATGGAACTGGCCGAGGTCGTCGGGCTGAAGGTCAACCGCAAGAGCAAGTTTTTCAAGAAGCCCAAGAGTTTCCTTCAGGAAGTGAAGGGGCTGAATCCGGGGTTGGAGTGAAGGCGGCCTGCAAACCAAAGCCGACCCCCTATCTTTCGTCGCCCTGACCTTGTTTCAGGGTTCATGGCCTGCCCATTCCCCAGACGAGTGCCGGATGCGCGTTCGGGCCATGGATGCTGAAACAAGGTCAGCATGACGAATTGGAAAGACGGCGGGCTATTCCCACGCCCGCCCGCGCGCTTGCTCTGGACGCCGCGCGCATTTCACCCTATGTTCAGGGAACGGGGCGCAATAATCCGGGCTCCGGACGTGTGGAGGGGCGATTTTTGCGGTTATTGCTGACTCTTTTGGCGCTGCTCACCGGTTTTGCCACGGCGGACCGGGCCGTTGCCGCGCCCGCCGTTCCGATGGCGATGGGGTCGCTCGTCCTGCTGGCCGAAAGCGCGAGCAAGGCCGACACCGGCGATAGCGAACACCGCCCGGTCGCCACCCCGCCCACTCGCCGTTCGAGCAGCGGCGTCAGCAGCGGCAAACCGCGCAAGGCGGCGCCGCCGCATCTTCCCGGCCTGTTGCCTGGCGTCGACCGCGCGCTCGAATAGCGGCACCGGCTTGCCCTGAAATAGGGCCGTTCCCCCTGCGCCTCGCGGGGGGTTTTCTTTATAGTCCATGCGGCGCCCATGCCGCCCACATCGCATCGAAATCCAAGGAAATTCCCTATGTTCGGCAGTCTTGCCAAGAGCCTGTTCGGCTCGTCCAACGAGCGTTATGTCACTTCGATCCGCAAGATCGTCGCAAAAATCAATGCTTTCGAGCCGCAGTTCGAAGCGCTGAGCGACGATGACCTGAAGGCGCAGACGCAGACGTTCCGCGACCGGCTGGCGGCCGGCGAGACGCTCGACGACCTGCTTCCCGAGGCGTTCGCGACGGTGCGCGAAGCGTCGAAGCGCACGCTCGGCATGCGCCATTTCGACGTGCAGATGATCGGCGGCATCGTCCTGCATCGCGGCGAGATCGCCGAGATGGCGACGGGCGAGGGCAAGACGCTGATGGCGACGCTGCCCTGCTATCTCAACGCGCTCGAGGGCAAGGGCGTCCATGTCGTCACCGTCAACGACTATCTCGCCAAGCGCGACGCCGAATGGATGAGCGCGGTCTATGGCTTTCTGGGCCTGACCACCGGCATCATCATCCCCAACCTCAACGAGATGCAGCGGCGCGAGGCCTATAACAGCGACATCACCTATGCGACGAACAACGAGCTGGGGTTCGATTATCTGCGCGACAATATGAAGTTCGACCGCTCGCAGATGGTCCACCGCGAATTCAGCTTCGGCATCGTCGACGAAGTCGATTCGATCCTGATCGACGAAGCGCGCACCCCGCTGATCATCTCGGGCCCGACCGACGACAAGTCGGAGCTGTACATCCGCGTCAACGAGGTCGTGAACCAGCTCGTCGAAGATGATTATGAAAAGGACGAGAAGGCGAAGTCGATCAGCCTGACCGAGGACGGCACCGAGCATGTCGAGCGATTGCTCGAAGACGCGGGCCTGCTCCAGGGCAGCAACCTTTATGATATCGAGAACACGCAGGTCGTCCATCACGTCAACCAGGCGCTCAAGGCGATCGTGATGTTCAAGCTCGACACCGACTATATCGTCAAGGACGGCAAGGTCGTCATCATCGACGAATTCACCGGCCGCATGATGGACGGCCGCCGCTGGTCCGACGGCCTGCACCAGGCGGTCGAGGCCAAGGAGGGCGTCCAGATCGAGCCCGAGAACCAGACCCTCGCCTCGATCACCTTCCAGAATTATTTCCGCATGTATCCCAAGCTTTCCGGAATGACCGGCACCGCGGCGACCGAAGCGGCCGAATTCTTTGAAATCTACAAGATGAACGTCGTCACCATCCCGACCAACCGCCCGATCGCGCGGCAGGACAATGAGGATGAATTCTACAAGAATATCACCGACAAGTTCGGCGCGATCGCGCGCACGATCCGCGAGGCGCAGGAAAGCGGCCAGCCCGTTCTCGTCGGCACCGTGTCGATCGAAAAGTCGGAGCTGCTCTCCTCCTTCCTCGAAAAGGAAGGCGTCGCGCACAGCGTCCTCAACGCGCGCTTCCACGAGAGCGAGGCGCATATCGTCGCGCAGGCGGGGCGCCGCGGCGCGGTCACCATCGCGACGAACATGGCGGGCCGCGGCACCGACATCAAACTCGGCGGCAGCGAAGAATTCCGCATCGACGACGAGCTGAAGGACGTGCCCGAAGGCCCCGAACGCGACGCCGCGATCGCGCGCATCAACGCAGAAGTCGCCGCCGACCGCGAAGCCGTGAAGGCGGCGGGCGGGCTGTTCGTGCTCGCGACCGAACGCCACGAAAGCCGCCGCATCGACAATCAGCTGCGCGGCCGTTCGGGGCGTCAGGGCGACCCCGGCCTGTCGAAATTCTACCTCTGCCTCGACGATGATTTGCTCCGCATCTTTGGCCCCGACACGCTGTTTTCCAAGATGATGAACAAGAATCTGGAGGATGGCGAGGCGATCGGGTCGAAATGGCTGTCGAAGGCGATCGAGACCGCGCAGAAGAAGGTCGAGGCGCGCAACTACGACATCCGCAAGCAGGTCGTCGAATATGACAACGTCATGAACGACCAGCGCAAGGTCATCTATGAACAGCGCGGCGAGATCATCGACAGCGAAACCGTCGACGATGTGATGGCGGAGATGCGGGCGGAAACGGTGAACGCGATCATCGCCGACGCCTGCCCGCCGGGAAGCTATCCCGAACAATGGGATGTCGAGGCGATGAAGGAGCGCGTCGCGAACATCCTCGACCTGTCGCCGCCGATCGACGACTGGATGCAGGAGGATGAGGTCGATCCCGAAATGTTCGAGACGCGCCTCCAGGACCTGGCCGACGCCGCGGCCGCGGGCAAGGCGGCACAGGTCGACGAGGATACGTGGCATAATGTCGAGAAGTCGGTCCTGATCCAGACGCTCGACCATCATTGGAAGGACCATCTGTCGACGCTCGACGCGCTGCGCCAGGCGATCTTTCTGCGCGCCTATGCGCAAAAGCAGCCGATCAACGAATATAAGCAGGAAGCCTTTGCGCTGTTCGAGCGCATGCTCCAGAATATCCGCGAGGATGTGACGCGCACGGTGGCGCGGATCGATTTCCAGTTCCAGGAACCCGAAGCGGCGGCGCTGCCCGACCTGCCCGATTTCCTGACCACCCACATCGACCCCTTCACCGGCGAGGACAACAGCGCCGACCTCGACGCGGGCGGACTGGGCGTGATCGCGAACACCCTGCCGCCGATGCAGGCGCCGCGGCCCGACCTGCCCGAGGGGGACAATCCCTATGCGGCGCTGGAGATCAGCCGCAACGCGCCATGCCCGTGCGGGTCGGGGCGCAAATACAAGCATTGCCACGGGGTGCTTTGACGTCTGCTGGTCCTTATCCTAATCGTCATCCCGGCGAAGGCCGGGATCTCTCCGTCTCATCCATACGCACCGGCGAGATCCCGGCCTTCGCCGGGATGACGACAGGGGGTAGAATATGACCAGCCTTGCCGCCCTCTTCGGTCTTACCGCGCTGCTCTATGCCGCGGTCGGGTTCGGCGGCGGGTCGACCTATACCGCACTGCTGCTGCTCGGCGGCGTCGCGGTCGGGCTGGTGCCGGCGATCAGCCTCGCGTGCAACGTCATCGTCGTCACCGGCGGCACGATCCGCTTCGCGCGCGCCGGGGCGATGCCGTGGGCGAAAGCGCTGCCGCTGATCGCGGTCGCGGCGCCGCTCGCCTTTCTGGGCGGGCTGACCCCGGTCAAGCAGGGCCTGCTCATCCTCCTGCTCGGCCTGTCGCTGCTCGCTTCGTCGCTGGCGCTGATGTTCCAGCCGCAGGCGGCGAAGCCGGTCGCGCTTTCCGCAAAGCTGTTGCTGGCGATCGCGGCGGCGCTCGGCTATCTTGCCGGTGTCGTCGGCATCGGTGGCGGCATCTTCCTGGCGCCGATCCTTCACCTCGTGCGCTGGGCGGAGGCACGTTCGGTCGCCGCGACCGCGAGCCTGTTCATCCTCGTCAACAGCCTGTTCGGGCTGACCGGCCAGCTCATCAAGGGCAAGGGCGAGGCGATGATCCACGCGATCGCGGGGCATTGGCCGCTGCTGATCGCGGTGCTGATCGGCGGTGCGATCGGGACGCAGCTTGCGGTCCGCGCCGGCGGCGCGACCCTGATCCGGCGGCTGACCGCGCTGCTGGTCGGGTTCGTCGGGGTGCGGCTGCTTTTCGGGTTTTAGAGCAAACGGCACGAAATCTGAATCACCCCGTTTCCCCGAGCGAAGACGAGGGGCCCGTTCGAGCGGAGCGAGAACTCCAGCGTTGCAGCCTCGACTTCGCTCGGCAGAGCCCCTCGTCTCGCTCGGGGAAGCGGGGCAGATTTAACGCACGATGCTCTAACCAATAGCTGCGTGCTCCGGCGAAGGCGGGAGCCCATCGCCGGTCAGTGCAAGACGGAACCGGCAGGAGATGGGTCCCCGCCTTCGCGGGGACACGAAAGCATTTTCAATTGGTTGGAATGTTTTGACCCATCTTGCCTTCCCGTGCGGCGGTGCTAGCATCCCCTCCATAAGCTTGGCGGCCGCGTAGCCCCAAAGCGACGCAGCAGGCAGGAACTTGAGGGGCCGCACGCCCGACCAGCGCGCGCGGCCGGATCGGCGGCATGATGCGTGGAAAGGGCTGGGGCATTTCCTTTTTCGACGAAATGACGGGCCATGGGGATTCCGGGCAGGCGGGCGAGATCCGTCCGCCCTATCGCGATTATCACCACTGGTTCGAGCGCGAGGATGCGGCGCGCATCCAGCGCAAGACGCAGCAGGCCGAGGCGCTTTTCCGCACCACCGGCATCACCTTCAACGTCTATGGCGACGACGATGGCGACGAGCGGCTGATCCCTTTCGACGTCGTCCCGCGCATCATTTCAGCAGGCGAATGGCGGCGGCTGTCGCGCGGCATCGAGCAGCGGGTGCGGGCGCTGAACGCCTTTCTCCACGACATCTATCACCGGCAGGAGATTCTCCGCGCCGGCCGCGTGCCGACCGACCTGATTTCACGCAACGAGGCGTTCCTGCCGATGATGATGGGCATGGACCCGCCGGGCGGCGTCTATACGCATATCAGCGGCATCGACATCGTGCGCACCGGCGCGGATGAATTTCATGTGCTCGAGGATAATGCGCGCACCCCGTCGGGCGTCTCCTACATGCTCGAAAATCGCGAGACGATGCTCCAGATGTTTCCCGAGCTGTTCGCGAAGATTTCGGTGCGCGAGGTCGGCGATTACCCGCTCAACCTGCTCAAATCGCTGGCGGCCTGCGCGCCGCCGCGATGCGGCGGCACGCCGACGGTCGCGGTGCTGACGCCGGGCATCCACAACAGCGCCTATTTCGAGCATAGTTTCCTTGCCGACCAGATGGGCGCCGAACTGGTCGAGGGGCACGACCTGCGCGTCGTCGCGGGGCGCGTCCAGATGCGCACGACACAGGGCTATCGCCCGATCGACGTACTCTATCGCCGCGTCGACGATGATTTCCTCGACCCGCTCAATTTCCGGCCCGACTCGCTGCTCGGCGTCCCCGGCATCTGGGACGTCTATCGCGCCGGCGGCATCACCATCGCCAATGCGCCGGGGACGGGGATCGCCGACGACAAGGCGCTCTATAGCTATATGCCCGACATCATCCAATTCTATACGGGCGAAAAGGCGCTGCTGCCCAATGTGCCGACCTGGCGCTGTTCGGAGCCGGGGCATCTGAAGGAAGTGCTCGACCGGCTTCCCGAACTGGTGGTCAAGGAAGTGCATGGATCGGGCGGCTATGGCATGCTTGTCGGTCCAGCCGCGAGCCGCAAGGAGATCGCCGCGTTTCGCAGGAAGCTGGAGGCGAACCCGGCCAATTATATCGCGCAGCCGACGCTGTCGCTGTCGACCGTGCCGATCTTCACCAAGGCGGGGCTCGCGCCGCGCCACGTCGATTTGCGCCCCTTCGTGCTGATGTCGCCGCAGGGCGTCACCATCACCCCCGGCGGCCTGACGCGCGTCGCGATGAGCAAGGGGTCGCTGGTGGTCAATTCGAGCCAGGGCGGCGGGACCAAGGACACCTGGGTGCTGGAGGATTGATGGCGGTGGCACTCATCTCTCGCGCGTCCTCCAACCCCCTCCCACAAGCGGGAGGGGCAGCGAGGCTTGGCGGCTTGCCGCCTGGCCGCAGCGGGGTGGGCAGGCGACGGCGCAAAAATGCCCACCCCGCTGCGACTAGCGAGCAAGCTCGCAAGTCTCGCTGCCCCTCCCGCTTGCGGGAGGGGATGGAGGGGCGCCCATGCTAGGCAAGACCGCCGGCTCGCTTTACTGGATGGCGCGCTATCTGGAGCGGAGCGAGAATAATGCCCGGCTGATCGATGCGGGTTTCCGCATCGCGCTGACGCGGTCGAACACCGCCGAGGCCGAATGGCGGTCGGTGCTGGTGACCGCGGGGCAGGATGGCCGGTTCCGGCAGGCGCATGACGAGGATTACAGCTCGCAGCGCGTCGTCGACTTCATGCTGCGCGATCCCGCCAATCCGTCGAGCATCCTGTCGGTGGTCAAGCAGGCGCGCGACAATGCGCGCACCGCGCGCACCTATTTGACGCGCGAGGTGTGGGAGGCGGTCAATACGAGCTGGATGACGCTCGGCACGCTGTTGAAGCGGCAGGTGCGCGAGGACGATTTGCCCGACGTGCTCGCGGCGATCCGGCGCCAGAACGGCCAGGTGCGCGGGGCGCTGACCGGGACGATGCTGCGCAACGACGGCTTTCATTTCGCGCAGTTCGGCACCTTCCTCGAACGCGCCGACAACACCGCGCGCATCCTCGACGTCAAATATTATCTGCTGCTGCCGTCGGTCGCGCATATCGGCGGCTCGATCGATAATGTGCAGTGGGAGACGATCCTGCGCTCGGTGTCGGCGCACCGCGCCTATCGCTGGCTTTACGGGGCGGAGATCAGTGCGCTGAAGATCGCCGAATTCCTGATCCTCTATCGCCAGATGCCGCGCAGCCTGGCGTTCTGCTGCGAGCGGATGGAGGAGCATCTGGCGCATATCCAGCGCGGCTATGACGACGAGACCGAGGCGGGACGGATGGCCGCGGCGCTGTGCCGCGACCGGCTGTCGGCGCCGATCCAGGCGATCTTCGACGGCGGTCTGCACGAATATCTGCGCAGCTTCCTCGCCGCCACCGCCGCCCTCGCGCGCCAGGCCGAGCGCGATTATCGGTTCGTGGAGTAGGGGGGATGGTTTTGGATGTATTCCCTTCCTGTTTCCCCGCGAAGGCGGGGGCCATCTCCTGCCGTTCCGTTACCGGGCAGCGTCTGTCGAGAGCGAAAGGCCGGATGATGGACCCCCGCCTTTGCGGGGGAACATAGAATAATGAGGATTCCATGCGGCTGCGCGTAGATCACACCACCCATTATCATTTCGACGGGCATGTCGCCTATGCGCTCCAGCAGCTGCGCCTGACGCCGAAGGAGCGACCGGGGCAGCAATTGATCCACGACTGGACGATCGCGGTCGAGGGGGGCGAGCATCAGCTTCATTATACCGACCATCAGGGCAATGGCGTCGATCTGGTGGCGGTGCACGGCGGCGCGCGCGAACTGATCCTTCGCTGCACCGGCGATATCGAACTGGTGACGTGGGACGGGGTGATCGGGGCGCATCGCGGCGTGATGCCGCTGTGGACCTTCCTCCGCCCGACGCCGCTGACCCGCGCGGGGCGCGGGGTGCGCGCGCTGACGGCGGGGCTGGGGCGCGATTTTGCGTCGGATATCGAACGCGCGCACGCGCTGTCGGTGCTGATCCTCGACAAATTGCCCTATCGCATCGGCGTCACCGATGCCGAGACGACCGCCGAGCAGGCGCTCGCGGGCGAAGGCGGGGTCTGCCAGGACCATAGCCATATCTTCATCGCCGCGATGCGCCACCTCGGGCATCCGGCGCGCTATGTCTCGGGCTATCTGATGATGAACGACCGCACCCAGCAGGATGCAACCCACGCCTGGGCCGAGGCGTATTTCGACCACATCGGCTGGATCGGCTTCGACGTCAGCAACGGCCATTCGCCCGACCAGCGCTATATTCGCGTCGCGACCGGCCTCGACTATCAGGGCGCTGCCCCGGTTCGCGGAATGCGCTATGGCGGCGCGCAGGAAAATCTGGTTGTCCAATTGCAGGTCCAGCAATAAGCGGGCCGGTGCGACGGTAAGCCATCCGGGCGGGGAAGCGGGATTCGATGACCTATTGCGTTGGTATGCGACTCAACAAGGGACTGGTGTTCATGTCGGACACCCGCACCAACGCGGGCGTCGACGACATCTCACAGGTCCGCAAGATGCGGAGCTGGCACGTGCCGGGCGAGCGCGTCATCACGCTGATGTCGGCGGGGAATCTCGCGACGACGCAGGCGGTCGTCAGCCTGCTCGACGAGCGCAGCAAGGCGCCCGAGGACCGGCATCCGTCGATCCTCGCCGCGCCGTCGATGTTCCAGATCGCGACGACCATCGGCGAGACGCTGCGCGGTATCGTGATGCGCCACAATGATGAAGGGCCCGCCGCCGAATCGCTGTTCCGCGCCTCGTTGATCGTCGGCGGTCAGATCAAGGGCGCCGAACCGCGCCTGTTCATGATCTATCCCGAGGGGAATTTCATCGAGGCGGGCGAGGACAATCCCTTTTTCCAGATCGGCGAAACCAAATATGGGCGCCCGATGATCGTCCGCTCCTACGATCCGGCGATGTCGTTCGAGGATGCGGTGAAATTGCTGTGCGTGTCGTTCGATTCGACGATCCAGGCGAACGCCGGGGTCGACCTGCCGATCGACCTCAAGGTCCATGAGCGCGACGATTTCGTCAGCGTGCGCGAACGGCGGTTCGAGCGCGACGACGCCTATTACCAGAGCGTCGCTGACGGCTGGGCCGAGGCGCTGGGGATCGCGCTGGCCGAATTGCCCGACTTTCATTTCTGAAATCCCCCTCCCGCCAGCGGGAGGGGAGAAGATTTACCTGTTCTTCCGTCCCTCGATCAGCCCGTCGACCAGACTCGGGTCCGCCAGCGTCGAGGTGTCGCCGAGCGATCCGAAGTCATTTTCGGCGATCTTCCTGAGGATACGGCGCATGATCTTGCCGCTGCGCGTCTTGGGGAGCGCGGGGGTCAGGTGGATATGGTCGGGGGTGGCGATCGGGCCGATTTCGGTGCGGACCTGCTGCTTGAGCGCCGCGACGATGGTGTCGGTCGGCTCGACCCCGGCGTTGAGCGTGACATAGGCGTAGATACCCTGGCCCTTGATGTCGTGCGGGAAGCCGACGACCGCGGCCTCGGCGACGAGGTCGTGGAGGACGAGCGCGCTTTCGACCTCGGCGGTGCCCATGCGGTGGCCCGATACGTTGATGACATCGTCGACCCGCCCGGTGATCCGCCAGTAACCGTCACCGTCGCGGCGGCAGCCGTCGCCGGTAAAATATTTGCCCTTGTAGGTCGCGAAATAGGTCGCCGCGAACCGCTCATGATCGCCATAGAGCGTGCGCGCCTGCCCCGGCCAGCTGTGGGTGAGGCAGAGATTGCCCTCGGCGACGCCGCCCTGTTCGTCGGCGAGCACCGCGCCCTCGGCATCGACGAGTTGCGGGCGGACGCCGAAGAAGGGACGCCCGGCGCTTCCCGGCTGCATCGCGTGCGCGCCGGGCAGGGTGGTGATCATGATCCCGCCGGTCTCGGTCTGCCACCAGGTATCGACGACGGGGACGCGGCCTTTGCCGACCACCTGGTGATACCAGCGCCACGCCTCGGGATTGATCGGCTCGCCGACGCTGCCGAGCAGGCGCAGCGACGACAGGTTGTGGCGCGTCACATAATCGTCGCCCTCGCGCATCAGCGCGCGGATCGCGGTCGGCGCGGTGTAGAGGATGTTGACCTTGTGCTTGTCGACGACCTGCCAGAAACGGTCGTGGTCGGGGTGGTTGGGCACGCCTTCGAACATCAGGCTCGTCGCGCCATTCTGAAGCGGGCCATAGACGACGTAGCTGTGGCCGGTGACCCAGCCGATATCGGCGCTGCACCAGAAAATCTCGCCGGGGCGGTAATCGAAGCCATAGAAGAAGGTCGAGGCGACCCACACCGCATAGCCGCCGACGGTGTGGAGCACGCCCTTGGGCTTGCCGGTCGAGCCCGAGGTGTAGAGGATGAACAGCGGGTCTTCTGCCCCCATCGGCTCGCACGGGCAGGTGTCGCCGACGTCGGCCGACACCGCGTCATACCAATGGTCGCGGCCTTCCTTCATCGCGACGTCGCCGCCGGTGTGGGCGATGACGAGCACCGCCTGCACGTCCACCCGTTCGAGCGCCTTGTCGACGTTGGCTTTCAGCGGGACGGTCTTGCCGCCGCGCAGCCCTTCGTCGGCGCAGATCACCCAGTCGCTGGCGCAATCCTCGATCCGGCCGTGGATCGCCTCGGGCGAGAAGCCGCCGAAGATGACGCTGTGGACCGCGCCGATGCGCGCGCAGGCGAGCATCGCGGCGGCGCCCTCGGGGATCATCGGCATATAGATGGTGACACGGTCGCCCTTTTGGACGCCCATTTTCTTGAGCGTGTTCGCAAAGCGGATGACGTCGGCGAGCAGCGCGGCATAGCTGATGTGGCGGGTTTCGCCGTCGGGGGCGTCGGGTTCGAAGATGATCGCGGTGCGGTCGCCATGGCCCGCGGCGACATGACGGTCGAGCGCGTTGTGGCAAAGGTTGAGGACGCCGTCCTCATACCATTTGATCTCGACCGGGTCGAAGGACCAGCCGGCGATTTTCGTCGGCGGCGTCACCCAGTCGAGCCGCTTCGCCTGGTCGGCCCAGAAGGCATCGGGGTCGGCGATGCTCTGGGTATAGAGGCGCTCGTAATCGGCGGCGGTGCAATGCGTGATCGCGGCGGCGTCGGCGGGAACGGGAACGAAGGGTTCGGAGGGGGGTAGGTCGGACACGTCTGCTTCTCCCGCTTTCGATTTGACTCGGTTGCGGGCTGCGATAACCCGCGAAACATAAACTGCAAGCGCGCTCTAGCGTCAGAAAGGATAGAAGATGGCCGGAATCGGCGAAGAGGTTGGGCGATTGCTCGACGCATTGGGCGTCACCCGCGCGGCGTGGAGCGACGGGTCGATGCCGTCGCTGTCGCCGCTGACCGGCGAGCAGGTTGCGACCGTACAGCTTGTCGATGCGGCCGATATCGACGCGGCGCTCGATCAGGCAACCGCCGCGTTCCGCGCGTGGCGCCATGTCCCGGCGCCGCGCCGCGGCGAACTGGTGCGGCTGTTCGGTGACGAACTGCGCGCGGCGAAGGACGATCTGGCCCGGCTGGTGACGATCGAAGCCGGGAAAATCGCGTCCGAGGGCGCGGGCGAGGTGCAGGAGATGATCGACATCTGCGACTTCGCGGTCGGGCTGTCGCGCCAGCTTTACGGCCTGACGATCGCGACCGAGCGGCCGGGGCACCGGATGATGGAGGTGTGGCACCCGCTGGGCGTCGTCGGGGTGATTTCGGCGTTCAATTTTCCGGTCGCGGTCTGGGCGTGGAATGCCGCGCTCGCGCTCGTCTGCGGCAACAGCGTGGTGTGGAAGCCGTCTGAAAAGACGCCGCTCACCGCGCTCGCCGTCCAGGCGATCTTCGCGCGCGCGGCGGCGCGGTTCGGCGATGCGCCCGCGGGGTTGTCCGCGCTGCTGATCGGCGGACGCGAGGCGGGCGAGGCGCTGGTCGACGATGCGCGCGTCGCGCTGGTTTCGGCAACCGGATCGACGCGGATGGGCCGCGCGGTCGCGCCGCGTCTGGCGCAGCGTTTCGCGCGCGCGATTCTCGAGCTTGGCGGCAATAATGGGGTGATCGTCGCGCCATCGGCCGACCTCGATCTCGCGCTGCGCGGCGTGGCGTTCGGCGCGATGGGAACGGCGGGGCAGCGCTGCACGACGACGCGGCGCTTGTTCGTCCACGACAGCATCTACGATAATTTCGTCGCGCGGCTGAAGGCCGCCTATGCCAGCGTCGCGGTCGGCAATCCGCTGGAGGGCGAGGTGCTGGTCGGGCCGCTGATCGACCGCGCGGCCTTTGAGGCGATGCAGGAGGCGCTCGCGGCCGCCAGCGCGGCGGGCGGCGTCGTTCACGGCGGCGAGCGCGTCGGCGAAGGGGCGAGCTTTTATGTCCGCCCCGCGCTGGTCCTGATGCCGGGGCAGATCGGGCCGGTGCTGGAGGAGACCTTCGCGCCGATCCTCTATGTCATGCGCTATGACGATCTGGACGCGGCGATCGCGCAGCATAATGATGTCGCGGCGGGGCTGTCGTCGGCGATCTTCACCACCGACCTGCGCGAGGCCGAACGCTTCCTGGCGGCAAGCGACTGCGGCATCGCCAACGTCAACCTGGGAACGAGCGGGGCCGAGATCGGCGGCGCGTTCGGCGGCGAAAAGGAAACCGGCGGCGGGCGCGAAAGCGGGTCGGACGCGTGGCGCCAATATATGCGCCGCGCGACGAACACGGTGAATTACTCCGACGCGCTGCCGCTGGCGCAGGGGGTGTCGTTCGAACTTTAAAGATTCCCCTCCCGCAAGCGGGAGGGGTTAGGGGAGGGCATGTCGCTCTCCCGCACCTCGGCTTGAAACAGACCCTCCCCCGACCCCTCCCATAAATGGGAGGGGAGGATCAGGTCGCTCGCCAGCCGTAGCCTTCGTCGAGCGCGACGATCTGTCCCGCCGTGCCGACCGGCTCCCTCGTCCCATCGGTCAGGAAAGCCAGCATCGCGGCGTCGCTCACATCGACATGCGCCAATGTCCGCTCGCCCCCGGGCGTTCGCGCTACCACCACGCCGGCTTTCGGCGCGCCGTCGCGGCCATAGAACACCGTATAGCTTTCGATCGTCGCCGGCCCGGCATAATCTTCGACCAGTTCGGGCACCGTCCCGCGCTTTTCCTCGGCTTCGGCCTGATAATCGAAATCCTGCGGGAAGCTGGCGGCGGCGATCGGCGCGTTCCCCAGCACGATGCAATGATTGTCGGTCGCAAAGCCGCCATTGGCGAACAGGAAGCCATAACGGCCTTCGCTCCGCAGTTTTTGGACCATCGAGACGACCGCGTGGCTCATATAATTGGCGATCGGGCCGCCGCCGAAGGTCAGGCCGCCGAACAGGCTCACGGGGCGATCCCACGGCCAGCCGAGGATGCGCCGCGCCATTTTCGGCACGCACGGAAAGCAGCTGTAAAGTTCGACGCAGTCGAAATCGTCGACGGTCATCGCGTTGAGCGCGAGCGTGCGCGTGATCGACGTCTCCATGCTGACGCTGCCGTCGTAGCGGTCGCGGGCAAGGATGCTGGGTGGTTCCTTGGCCGCCGCGCCCATGCCGACATAGATCAGCCGATCCTCGGCGATGCCGCGGCGGCGCGCTTCGGCAAGGCTGGCGACGATAAAGCCCGCGCCCTGGTTCACCGACGAATTGGCGACCATCAGCTTCGAATAGGGAAAGGCGATCGGGCGGTTGCGCTCATCGACGCGCAGCATGTCGGCGGGGGAGACGGGTTTGCGGATCCATGCGCCGTCGTTCGCGGCCGCGACCTGGGAAAAGCGCGACCAGATTTCGGCGCTTTCGGCCTGCGCTTCCTCAAGGCTTTGTCCCCACGCGGCGCGGGTCGCGTTTTCATAGAGCGGATAGACGTCGACCGGCGCGGCGAGGCCGTGCTTCTGCGCATAATTGGGTTCGCGCCGCGTCGCGACCTGGCGCACCGCATTATAGCTCTTGTCCTCGCCGCTTGCGGCCTTGGCGGCGCGGCCGGCGGCGGTGCGCAGTGCCTCAGCCCCGACGATCGCGGCGAGTTTGACCTCGCCCGAACCGATACGGTTCGCGGCTTCGTTGAGCAGGCGCACCGGCGTGTCGCCGTGCGGCGCGGCCGACTGATAATTGATCGCCGGATTGGCGCCAATCGCGGCGGCGAGCGGTTCGCAGAGCTTGCCGAGATGGTGGAAGCTGATCTGATCGACGATCGCGAGGCTGTCGAGGTCGGCCAGCGACACGCCCGCGTCTTCCCCGGCAAGCTTCAGCGCCGCGACCATCAGGCCGAGCGAGTCGAGCCCCTGGTCGGGGTCTTCGGGCCGGTCGTTGACCTGCCCGACGCCGATGATGACGGGAATACGCTCGGGGTCGGTCATCGCCATCTAGCGCGCTTTCCATTCGGGCTTGCGTTTCTGTGCGAAGGCCAGCGGTCCTTCGCGGGCATCTTCGCTGCGCATCAGCGCGTTGCGCTCGATGCTGTTATGCTCCCAATAGGGCGCGTCCGCCGCGATGCGCCCGTCCTGAATGCCGAGCGCGACGCGCTTCGACGCCTGCACCGACAGCGGCGCGTTGGCGGCGATCTTTTCGGCGAGGGCGATCGCGGTCGGCAGCAGGTCGGCGAGCGGGACGACATGGTTGACCAGCCCGAATTCGGCGGCGCGCGCGGCGGGGATCGGGTCGCCGGTGAGCATATATTCCATCGCCAGCTTGCGCGGCAGTTGCTGCGCGAGGCGAAAGGCGCCGCCCGCCGCCGCGAACAGCCCGACCTTGACCTCGGGCAGGCCGAATTGTGCGTGGGTTGCGGCGACGATGATGTCGCTCATCAGCGCGATCTCGCAGCCGCCGCCAAAGGCGAAGCCGTTGACCGCGGCGATGATCGGCTTCGAGATCGGGTGTGCGACCATGCCGGCGAAACCCCAGGCGAGCTGGGCCGGGTCGCTGGGCTGGAGGCTTTCGCCGCGCGACAAGGCGACGAGGTCGGCGCCCGCGCAAAAGCTTCGGTCGCCCGCGCCGGTGATGACGACCGCGCGGATGTCGGAGTCGGCTTCCGCTGTTTCGAGCGCGGTGCCGATGCCGACATGGACCGCGGCGTTGACCGCGTTGCGCGCTTCGGGGCGGTTGATCGTAACGATCAGGACGTGCCCGCGGCGTTCGGTGAGGATGGCGGGGGCGGCGGTGTCGGTCATGCGAATCTCTCCCTTTGGGGGGAGTATCGGCGGGAGTTGACGTTTACGTCAATTGGAAAGCCCGAGAAGCGACGCCGCCAGCCTCCATTTCCCCCGTCATGCTGAACTTGTTTCAGCATCCATGGCCAGCACTCTCCTTCGACACCGCGTCGGAGGAAGCGACCGGCCATGGACCCTGAAACAAGTTCAGTGTGACGAGATTTGGAAGCAGTTTGCCTAAATGACGGCTCAGATCGACTGTCCGGTTTTGGCCCAATCGGCGAGGAAGCCTTCGATGCCCTTTTCGGTGAGGATATGCTTGAACAGTCCCTTGATGACCGAGGGGGGCGCGGTCATCACGTCGGCGCCGATCTTGGCGGCTTCGAGGACGTGGATGCCGTGGCGGACGCTCGCGACGAGGATTTGGGTGTCATAGGCATAATTGTCGTAGATCAGGCGGATGTCGGCGATCAGCTGCATGCCGTCGAAGCCATTGTCGTCGTGGCGCCCGACGAAGGGCGAAACGAAGGTCGCGCCGGCCTTCGCGGCGAGCAGCGCCTGCGCCGCCGAGAAGCAGAGCGTGACATTGACCATCGTGCCGTCGCTGGTCAGCGCCTTGCAGGTCTTGAGCCCGTCGATCGTCAGCGGCACCTTGATGCAGACATTGTCGGCGATCTTGCGGAGGATCTCGGCCTCCTTCATCATCGTTTCATGGTCGAGCGCGACGACCTCGGCCGACACCGGGCCGGTGGTGAGCGCGCAGATTTCGCGGGTCACCTCCTTGAAGTCGCGCCCCGACCTGGCGATCAGCGACGGGTTGGTCGTCACCCCGTCGAGCAGGCCCGTCGCGGCGAGGTCCCGGATGTCGGCGATGTCGGCGGTGTCGGCAAAGAATTTCATGGCGCGGGCTTTCTTGTGCGAGGCGATTCGGGATTGCGACCGCCCTATAACCCTTTCGTCGTCATTGCGAGCGGAGCGAAGCAATCTCCAGCCATCGGCCTTTGCGCAAGGTCGATGGCTGGAGATTGCTTCGTCGCCCGCGGCTCCTCGCAATGACGGAGAGAGCAAAAGCACTGGCGTTCCATCTTTGTTCCGATTATGCGAACCGCATGGCCAAAGCGAAACGCCAATATGTCTGCCAGAATTGCGGTTCGGTCAGCTATCGCTGGCAGGGGCAATGCGCCGATTGCAGCGAGTGGAACACGCTGGTCGAGGAGGCGGGGGAAACCGTCTTTTCGGCCAAGCACGACCTCAGCCGCGGCGGGCGCACGCTGGCGCTCGAAACGCTGGGCGCCGACAGCAAGATGCCCGACCGGATGCTCTGCGGCATCGCCGAGTTCGATCGCGCGATGGGCGGCGGCTTCGTCGCGGGGTCGGCAACGCTGATCGGCGGCGATCCAGGGATCGGCAAATCGACACTGTTGTTGCAGGCGGCGGGACGGCTCGCCAAGGCGGGCCGGTCGGTCGTCTATATCAGCGGCGAGGAAGCGGCGGCGCAGGTGCGACTGCGCGCGCAGCGGCTGGGGCTCGGCGATGCGCCGGTCGCGCTCGCCAGCGCGACCTCGGTGCGCGACATCCTCGCAACGCTTGACCGGCAGACCGCCGATTTCGTCGTCATCGATTCGATCCAGACGATGCACAGCGACCTGATCGACAGCGCGCCGGGCACCGTGAGCCAGGTCCGCGCGAGCGCGCAGGAACTGATCCGCTATGCCAAGGACAGCGGCGCGGCGATCGTGCTCGTCGGTCATGTGACCAAGGACGGGACGATCGCGGGGCCGCGCGTCCTCGAACATATGGTCGACACCGTGCTGGCGTTCGAGGGCGAGCGCAGCCACCAATATCGCATCCTGCGCGCGGTCAAGAACCGCTTTGGCGGCACCGACGAGATCGGGGTGTTCGCGATGGGCGAAGAGGGGCTGGGCGAAGTCAGCAACCCGTCGAGCCTGTTCCTGACCGACCGCAGCCGCGACGTGCCGGGATCGGTGGTGTTTCCCGCGCTCGAAGGCACGCGGCCGGTGCTGGTCGAGGTGCAGGCGCTGACCGTCCGCCTCGCGAGCGGGGCGACGCCGCGGCGCGCGGTCGTCGGCTGGGACAGTGGGCGGCTGGCGATGGTGCTCGCGGTGCTGGAGGCGCGCTGCGGGCTCCAGATGGGCGCCGCCGAAGTCTATCTCAATATCGCCGGCGGCTATCGCCTGACCGATCCCGCCGCCGATCTTGCGGTCGCGGCGGCGCTGATTTCGGCGTTCAGCGAGCGGCCGGTGCCCGCCGACGCGATCGTCTTTGGCGAATTGTCGCTCTCGGGCGAAATCCGTCCCGTCGCGCATGATGCGCTGCGTCTGCGCGAAGCGGCGAAGCTGGGTTTTTCAAGGGGCTGGGGGCCGAAGGGGATGAAGCCCGTGAACGGGATCGGCGTTACGGGCTTTTCCCGGCTCGGCGAACTCGTCGACCTGATGCTTGGCCGTGCCGGGGGCGATTGATCCATTGCTCGACTATGTGCCTGCCGATCACCTATTGCAAAATCCGTGTCTCCCCGCGAAGGCGGGGACACGCTAGGCTTACTCTTTTTATTCAAGGACGACCGCGCAATTGTCCAATCTGACGGCCCTCGATATCCTTGTGCTGACCTTGGTCGGCGGCGGTGCCGTGCTCGGTTTTGTGCGTGGGCTGGTGCAGGAGGTGACGAGCCTTCTCGCCTGGGTGCTGGCGATCGCCGCGGTGCGCTTTTTTCATCCGCTGGTCACCGACTTCGTCTCGCGCTGGATCGCGGCGCCCGGCGGCGCGGCGATGCTCGCTTTCGTGATCCTGTTCGGCGGGGTTTTCGCGCTCGCCAAATGGGGATCGCGGACGATGGGCCAGCGCAGCCGGGCGTCGCTAGTCGGCGGGTTCGATCGCGGGCTTGGCGCCGGGTTCGGTGCAGTCAAAGGGCTGATCGTCGCGACTCTGCTCTTCATGGCCGCGACGCTGCTCTATGATATCGGCTACGGCAATGCGCAGCGCCCGGCGTGGATAACCGACAGCCGCAGCTATCCCGCGCTGAGCGCGACGAGCGCGGCGCTGAGCAAGGTGATCGCCGAGCGGCGCGCCGAGGCGCGATCGGCACGCGACGAGGCCGACAAGCCGGCCGCCGACGGGGCGAGCGGGCGATGAGCGGCGCGCTCTATAATCGCGACATATTGGCGCTCGCAGTGGGATCGGCCGACTTTCCGCCACGCGAAGCGGGGCGGCACCGCATCTCGGCGCGCGCGCCGCTGTGCGGCAGCGCGATCATCCTCGATGTCGATACCGGCGACGATGGCCGGGTGAGCGGCATCGGCATGCATGTCGAGGCGTGCGCGCTGGGCCAGGCGTCGGCGACGTTGCTCGCGCGCCACGCAGCCGGAAAAAACCTGTCCGACATCCGCGCCGCGCGCGCCGCGATCGCGGACTGGTTCGCGGGCGAAGCCGGTCTGCCCGACTGGCCGGGTTTCGATCTGCTCGCCGCCGCGCAGGACTATCCCGCGCGGCATGGCGCGATCCTGCTGCCGTTCGACGCCGCGGTCGCGGCGCTCGAGGAAGAGGCCGCACCGGCATGACGCTTGCCGCCCTCGCCGCCGGAGCGGCCGGGGCTGTCGGCGAAACCGCGACCGACGCCGCGCTGCTCGAAGGCGCGATCCTGCTCGGGGTCGCGACCTTTTTCGTGCTCATCTTTCGCCGCCTCGGCCTGGGTGCGGTCCTCGGCTATCTGATCGCCGGGGCGCTCGTTGGGCCGCATGGGCTGGGGCTTGTCGGCGGCGGCGAATCGAAGCTGGCCTTTGCCGAGATCGGCATCGCCTTCCTGCTGTTCCTCGTCGGCCTCGAATTGCACCCGCGGCGCTTGTGGAATCTGCGGCGCGCGGTCTTCGGGCTCGGGTTCGCGCAGGTTGTCGTCACGGGGGCGGCGCTTGCCGGGCTGATCTTCGCGACGCTCGGTTTCAGCTGGCAGGCGGCGCTGGCGCTCGGCCTGCCGCTGGCGCTTTCGTCGACCGCGCAGGTGCTGCCGAGCCTCAAAAGTTCGGGGCGGATCAATTCGCCCTTCGGCGAAAAAGCGTTTTCGATCCTGTTGTTCCAGGATTTGGCGATCGTGCCGATGATCACGATCATCGCGGCGCTGTCGCGCGCGCCCGCCAACCCGTCGGCGCCGCCGGGGTGGCAGATGGCGCTTACCACCGTCGGCGCGATCCTGATCCTCGTGCTGGTCGGCCGCTTCGTCGTCAATCCGCTGCTTCGCCTCGTCGGCCGCTATGGCGAGCGCGAGCTGTTCGTCGTCGTCGGACTGCTCGCGGTGCTGGCGAGCGCGGCCTTCATGCACAGCCTCCACCTGTCGACCGCGCTCGGCGCGTTCGTGGCGGGAATGATGCTCGCCGACTCGCCTTATCGGCACGAGATCGAGGCCGATGTCGAACCGTTCCGCCTCGTGCTGCTCGGCCTGTTCTTCCTCGCGGTCGGCATGGTGCTCGACGTCGGGGTCGTCGTGCAACGACCGCTGCTCGTCCTCTCGCTTGCCGCCGGGCTGGTCGTGGTCAAGGCTGCGGTGCTGACCATCCTCGTCCGCCTGTCCGGCAAGCCCTGGAGCACGGCGTTCGGCCTTGGCCTGCTGCTCAGCCAGGGCGGCGAATTCGGCTTTCTGCTGTTTACCCAGGCCGCCGATGCGCTGCTCGTCGCCCCCGCGGCGGCAAGCCTGTTCAGCGCCGTCGTCACGCTGTCGATGATGACGACGCCGTTCCTGATGCTGTTCGCGCGCGGCCTCGAGTTTTCGCCGGGCAGCGATGCCGATCTCGACGACCCCGAAAACGCGCCGCGCGGATCGTCGATCGTCATCGGATACGGCCGCTTTGGGCAGATCGTCGCGCAGATGCTCCACGCGGTCGATTGTTCGGTGACGCTGATCGACAAGAAGCCGAGCCAGATCGAGCTGTCGGGGCGCTTCGATACCAAAGTCTATTTCGGCGACGGGCTGCGCATCGACGTGCTGCGCCGCGCGGGGGCGGAGGAAGCGCGGCTGATCATCTTTTGCACCGACGACCGCGGCATCGACGCCGCCGCGCTCGCGCCGATCGTCGCCGCCTTCCCCAATGCCCGCGTGCTGACGCGCGTGTTCGACCGGCGGCAATTGCTCGCGATCGACGGGGCGGGAGCGGTCGGCGCGGTGCGCGAAGTCTTTGAAAGCTCGATCGCGCTCGGCATGCTCGCGCTCCAGCAGATCGAGGTCGAACCGCGCGAGATCGAGGATGTCGAAATGGCGCTGCGCCAGCTCGATGCCGAACGGCTCGGCATGCAGATCAGCGAAGGCGACCTCGGTGCGGGGCGCGATTACCGCTTCGTCGCGGGCGGCGGGAGGCAGGCGACCAGCGTCCTCGAAGCGCTGCGTGAGCGGCGGCAGGCCGCGAAACGGGCGCGCGAGGAAGAGGAAAGCGATCAGGCGGCCTGACTTTGATAACCTCGCCCTTGCTTCGCTTCGCTCGCCATAACGGAGTGTTTTAGCCGGTTTGCTGCCCGTCCAGAAACACCGCCACGGCATCCAACCCATAATCCTCGGTGACGAAACTCTGCCCGATGCCGCGGGTCAGGATCAGCGGCAGCTTGCCGCCGCGCATCTTCTTGTCGTGCGTCATATGCGCGGCAAGGTCCGCGCCGCCGGTGTTGATGCCCGCGCTGGCCAGGCTGTGCGGCAGATCGACGCTGGCGAGATGGTCGCGCACACGCGCGGCATCCTCGGCCGGGCAAAGTCCGTTGGCGGCTGAAAATTGATGCGCGAGCACCATCCCGGCGGCGACCGCCTCGCCATGGAGCAGCCGGTCCGAATAGCCGGTTTCGGCCTCGAGCGCGTGGCCGAAGCTGTGGCCGAGGTTGAGCAATGCGCGAATATCCTGCGTCTCGCGCTCGTCGGCGGCGACGATCCGCGCCTTGGCGGCGACGCTGTGCGCGATCGCGTGCGCCCGCGCCGCGGCGTCGCCCGCCAGCAAGGCCGCGCCGTTCGCTTCGCACCAGGCGAAGAAATCGCCGTCGTCGATCAGGCCATATTTGACCACCTCGGCATAGCCCGCACCGAGTTCGCGGCGCGGCAGGGTGGCGAGCGTCGCCGGGTCGATCACCACCAGCGCGGGCTGGTGAAAGGCGCCGATCAGATTCTTGCCCGCCGCGACGTTGATCGCGGTCTTGCCGCCGACGCTGCTGTCGACCTGCGCGAGCAAAGTCGTGGGAAGCTGGATGAAGGCGCAGCCGCGCTTGACGATGCTGCACGCGAAGCCGACGAGATCGCCGATCACCCCGCCGCCGAGCGCGACGACATGGTCGCTGCGCTCGACCCCTTCGCCGATCAGCCATTCGGTCAGGCGCGCGAGCCCCGTCCAGCTTTTGGAGCTTTCACCCGCGGGCAGGACGAGCGACGAGACCGTAATTCCTTCCGCCGCCAGCGCGGCGCTCACCCTGTCCAGATAATGCGGCGCGACATGCGCGTCGGTGACGATCATCGTGCGCGGGCGCTTCAGCAGCGGGGCGACGTGGCGGCCGACCTCGCCGAGCAGCCCGTCGCCGATCAATATCGGGTAGCTGCGGTTGCCAAGCTCGACGGTCAGGCGTTCCATGTCGGATCTTCCCACTGTGACAGGGCCTCCAATATCGCGCGCACCGTATGTTCGTGCGGGCTGGACGCCGAGCTGACGCGGATATGCGCCTCGGCATAGATGGGGTTGCGGGTCGCGGCGAGTTCGCGGAGCACCTGCCCCGGATCGCGGTCCTTGAGCAGCGGGCGGTGGCTGCGCCGCGCGACGCGCTCGACCAGTGTCGGAACATCGGCGTCGAGCCAGATCGACAGGCTGCCCTTCAGGATCAGCGCGCGCGTCTCGTCATTGATGAAGGCGCCGCCGCCGGTGGCGAGGACATGCGGCCGCCCGGCGAGCAGCCGCGCGATCACGCGGCGTTCGCCGTCGCGAAAATGCGCTTCGCCGAATTTGGCGAACATCTCCGAAATCGTCATGCCCGCGGCGCGCTCGATCTCGTCGTCGGCGTCGGCGAAAGCCATGCCGAGGCGCTGTGCGAGGCGGCGGCCGATCGTCGATTTTCCCGATCCCATCAGCCCGACGAGCACGATCGACCGCGCGCGGATCGACGCGGGCAGGGCACCGGATGCGGCCGGGCCGGGGCTTTTCGGGTTTCGCGACATGGTGCGCGGGGCTATACCGCCGACGCCGCGCGGAACAATCACTTTCGCCGCGGGCACTTATGGGACGAACGGCGGGCATTGGATATTGCGCGGGACGGGCAGATCGGGAAAAGGCCGGTGGAGAGCGCGGCTTGCCGCCCCGGCGCTGCTGGTGCTGGGCTTCCTGCTGTTGCTCTTCTATCTGGGGCGGCCGATCGCGCCCCGAACGACCGAGGTGGACGTGACCGGCACAATCGCCCAAAGCGCCCAGAACGCGACCTCCAAGGATAGGTGATGACGAAAAAGCTGCTGACGCTGACTTTGGCCCTGTCGGGCACCGCGATGGCGGCGGCGCTGGTGCTGCCCGCGCTCGCGCAGGAATCGCTCCTGCCCGAAGGATTCGGCAATCCGTCGGATACGCCCGCGCCGAAACCGTCGCCGACTCCATCGTCAAGCCCGACCGCGACGCCCAAATCGCCGACCCCTTCGTCCACCTCTCCCGTGCCGGGCGTCGTCCCGCCCGCCGTCACCGCGACCGTCGCCGACGTGACGAGCGAGGAAGGGAGTGAAACCGGCGACGAGGAAGAGGTCGCGTCGGGCGGCCTGAAATACGACCTGCCGCCCGGCGCGCGGCGGCTGCTGTCGCGGATCGGGCCGCTGACCCCCGAAACCGGCGGCCTCGCCCCCGACGCCTTTGGCGTGCGCGGCCAATATGCGGCGGCGATCATGCGCAAGACCAATGGCGCGCTCGCCTCGCGCTGGGGGCAGATATTGCTGCGCCGCGCGCTGTCGTCGGCGATCGACACCCCCGACACGATCAACGGCGCCGACCTGGCCGCCGACCGCGCGGGGTTGCTGCTGCGCATGGGCGAATCGACCGCCGCGCGCTGGATCGTCCAGTCGGTGGATTATGACCGCGCCAGCCCGCGGCTCGTCCAGGTCGCGCAGCAGACGTTTCTTGCCAACGCCGATCCGGCGGGGCTCTGCCCCTATGTTCCCGCCGGCCTCGCGCATGGCGAGGAGCAATCGTGGCGGCTGGCGTCGGCGATCTGCGCCGGGCTGTCGGGCGAAGCGGGCCCGGCAGGCTGGGCGATCGGGCGCGTCCGGTCGAGCGGCAAGATCAGCAATTTCGACATATTGCTTGCCGAGCGCGTGCTCGGCGCGACCGGCGCGGGCCGCCGCTCGACGACGATCGAATGGGACAAGGTCGACCGGCTGACGAGCTGGCGCTTTGGAATGGCGACCGCGACCGCGATCGACATCCCCGCCGCGCTGCGCGCCGGCGAACCCGCCTATATGCGCGGCTGGACCGTGCTGGCGCCGATGACCGACATGGCCAACCGCATCGCCGCGGCGCCCGACGCGGCGGCGCGCGGGGTGCTGTCGAGCGAGGCCTATGTCTCGCTGCTCAGCGCGGCGTCGAGCGAGGAAGAGCCGCCCGAGGCGATCGCGGCCCAGCTTGGCGAGTTGCGCGATGCTTTCGGCTCGGCGACCGGGACCGAACGCTATGCCGCGATGCAGGGATTGTGGGCCGCGGGATCGACCCCGGCGCAGCGCTATGCCGCGCTGGTCGCGACCGCGCGCGCCGCGGCGGGACTGCCGACCGGCACCGACGTCGGCAGCGATCCGTGGCAGCTCATGGGATCGATGCTCGCCGCCGGTTACGACGCCAACGCACTGGCGTGGGTGCAGAAACTCGACGTCGGCAGCCGCGCCTGGGGCGTGATGGCGGTCGGGTCGCCGCGCGCGCTGAACGGCGTGAGCGCGGGCAGCATCAGCAATTTTTCCGGGAACGACGACAGCGCCGACTATCTGCGCTCGAAATTCCTCGTCGCCGGGCTGGCGGGTCTTGGCCGTCTCGACGCCGGGCAGGCCGCATCGGCGGCGGGCGACCTCGACATGACCCTCGGCAAACAGACGCGCTGGTCGCGGGCGATCATGGCGGCGGCCGAGCGGCGCGAACCGGGCATGGTCGCGCTGATCGCGGCGGCGGGGATGCAGGGCGACTGGTCGAAGATCCCGCCCTATCACCTCTATTACATCACCCGCGCGCTCCGCGACGTCGGGCTCGAAGCCGAAGCGCGGATGATCGCCGCCGAAGCGCTGGTGCGTGTCTGAATTAACGGCCGGAGCGGCGCACGCTCGTTGCGTTCCCCATCATCCATTCGCCCTGAGCTTGTCGAAGGGCCGTTCTTTCTTTCGGGCGTCGAAGAGAAGAACGGCCCTTCGACAAGCTCAGGGCGAATGGAAAACTTGGGGAGCGTATTTGTTGCGCGGGCCGTGCCATGTCTGACGGCGTTCTGATCGACCGCTTTCTGGAGATGATGGCGGCCGAGCGCGGGGCGTCGCGCAACACGCTTGCCGCCTACAAGCGCGATCTGGAGCAGGCGGCGGAGAGGATAAGCGGCTCGTTGGGCGATGCCGACGCCGATGCGCTACGCGGGCTGATGGCGGGCTATGCTCCGCTCGCGGCGAGCAGCGCGGCGCGCAAATTATCGGCGTTACGGCAATTTTTTTCCTTTCTGCTCGACGAGGGCGATCGGGCCGACAATCCGGCGCTCGACATCGCGCGTCCGGCGACGCGGCGACCGCTGCCGCGCATCCTGACCCACGACGATGTCGAACGGCTGTTCGCGCAGGCGAGCGAGGAGGCGGGGGGCGAGGCGCCGCCCGTCCATGCGGTGCGCATGCTGTTGCTGCTTGAACTGTTATACGGATCGGGCCTGCGCGCGAGCGAGCTTGTGTCGCTGCCGCGCCGCGCGGTCGCGGGCGGGCGCGAGTTTCTGATCATTCGGGGAAAGGGCGACAAGGAACGGCTGGTGCCGCTGTCGGCGCGCGCGCGCGAGGGCCTCGACCGCTGGCTGCCCCTGCTCACCGGCGCCGCACCGTGGCTTTTTCCGTCGGGAAAGGCACATCTGTCGCGCGTTCGGCTGTTCCAGATGCTGCGCGAACTGGCGGCGCGCGCCGGGATCGATCCGACCGCGATCAGCCCGCATGTGCTGCGCCACGCCTTTGCCACGCATCTGCTCGAAGGCGGGGCGGATTTGCGCGCGCTGCAACTGATGCTCGGCCACGCCGACATCGCGACGACCGAGATTTACACCCATGTCGACAGTCGCCGGCTGGTCGAGCTGGTGAACAACCGGCATCCGCTGGCGCGGATGAAATGATCGATTCTCCAATAGAGACCCGATTCCCCGAGCGAAGCCGAGGGGCTCGTTCGAGCGAAGCGAGAACCCGCCGGGGAATCGGGTTCATTCAGATTTGCTCCGGCGTTGACCTCGCCCGGCCTTCGCACTAGCGCTCGCCTATGACAGCCTTTCTGGATTTCGAGAAACAGGTCGCGGCGCTCGATCGGCAGATCGCCGAACTGCGCGAAATGGGGGATGATCCCTCGCTCAATATCGACGGTGACATCGCGCGGCTGGAGGACAAATCCTCGAAATTGCTGCGCGACATCTATTCCAAGCTGACGCCGTGGCAAAAGACGCAGGTCGCGCGCCACCCCGACCGGCCGCATTTCAAACATTATGTCGCGGATATGTTCGACGACTGGATGCCGCTGGCGGGCGACCGCAATTTCGGCGACGACCAGGCGATCCTCGGCGGACTCGCGCGCTTCCGCGGCCGCCGCGTGATGGTGATCGGGCACGAAAAGGGCGACGATATCCCGTCGCGGATGAAGCATAATTTCGGCATGGCGAAGCCCGAGGGCTATCGCAAGGCGATCCGCCTGATGCAGCTTGCCGACCGTTTCGGCCTGCCGGTGGTGACGCTGGTTGACACCTCGGGCGCCTTTCCCGGCATCCAGGCCGAGGAGCGCGGGCAGGCCGAGGCGATCGCGCGCTCGACCGAGCAATGCCTTGCCCTTGGCGTGCCGATGATCGCCGCGATCGTCGGCGAGGGCGGTTCGGGCGGCGCGATCGCGCTGGCGGCGGCCAACCGCGTGCTGATGTTCGAACATGCCGTCTATTCGGTGATCTCGCCCGAAGGTTGCGCGTCGATCCTGTGGCGCACGTCGGACAAGGCGGCCGACGCCGCGACCGCGATGAAGATGTCGGCGCAGGATCTGCTCGGCCTCAAGATCATCGACCGCATTGTTCCCGAACCCGTCGGCGGCGCGCACCGCGCGCCCGAGGCGGCGATCCAGTCGCTCGGCGACGCGATCGCGCAGGAACTCGATTCGCTTGCCGGACTGCCGCGCGAGACGATATTGAGCGCGCGCGAGGAGAAATTTCTGGCGATGGGGCGGGGTTGAAGAGGCCCGACGGAACCGGATCATGTGTGTTTGCGTTCGCACATAGACCCGCTTGGTCAGGGGAGCTCGGTTGCTTAGAAATATCCTGTGCTCCCGCGAAGGCGGGAGCCCATCACCGGATGGTGCTATTTTGAACCCGTCGGAGATGGGTCCCCGCCTTCGCGGGGGCACACTGAAGGACGTAACGGATCGGCAAGGCATAGGGAGGCGCCCAAATGAAGCGGGGGATTAGACAGGGGCTTGCGGCGGCGCTGGCTGTCACCATGTTCGGAAGCGCTGCTGCCGACGCGCAGCTCAAGGCGATCCGTACCCAGACGAACATCACCCCCGCCGAACGCAAACAGGGCGATGAGGCGCATCCGCAACTGCTCGCCGAATTCGGCGGCGCCTATAATGGCCCGCAGGCGGCCTATGTGAACCGGATCGGGCAGAATATTGCGGTCCAGTCGGGGCTGTCGCGCTCGCCCCGGGACTTTACCGTCACCTTGCTCAACTCGCCGGTGAACAACGCCTTCGCGATCCCCGGCGGCTATGTCTATGTCACCCGCCAGCTGATGGCGCTGATGAACGATGAGGCCGAGCTGGCCGGCGTGCTGGGGCACGAAGTCGGCCATGTCGCTGCGCAGCACAGCAAGAAGCGCCAGTCGGCGGCGACGCGAAACACCATCCTTGGCGTCCTTGGCGCGGTGATCGGCGGCGCGATCGGCGACAATGGCGGGCTGCTGGGCGGGCTGGGCGGGCTGCTCCAGAACAATGCGATGCAGGTCGCGCAGATGGCGACGCTCGGCTATTCGCGCGGGCAGGAGCTTGAGGCCGATCAGCTCGGCGTCCAATATCTGAAGCGGGCGGGCTATGACCCGCTCGCGCTGTCGACGATGCTCGCCAGCCTCGCCAACCAGACCAATCTCGAGGCGCGATTGTCGGGCGGTGATGCGCGCTCGCTCCCCGAATGGGCGAGCACCCACCCCGATCCCGCCTCGCGCGTTCGCAATGCCGAGAGCCTTGCCGCGAAGGTCGGGCGCGGCGGCGTGCGCAACGCCGCTGCCTTTCTGGCATCGGTCGACGGGGTGCTTTATGGCGACGATCCCGCGCAGGGCGTGGTCGAGGGGCGCGATTTCCTGCATCCCGATCTTCGGCTCAAATTCACCGTGCCGAACGGCTATGGCATGCAGAATGGCGCCACCGCCGTTTCGGTCAGCGGCAATGGCGGCCAGGCGCAATTCACGACCGCGGCCTATAATGGCGACATGAACGCCTATATCGCGGCGGCATTCAAGGCGGTGGCCGGTGAGGCCTCGCTGAGCCCGGGCAGCATCCAGCGCACGACGGTGAACGGGATTCCCGCTTATTATTCGGTCGCCCGCGCCAACACCCAGTCGGGGCAGGTCGATGTCACCGTCTTCGCCTATGAATTTTCGCGCAGCAGCGCCTTTCACTTCGTGACGCTCACGAAAGCGGGCGGCGCCAGCGTCTTCAATCCGATGTTCAACAGCGTCCGCCGCCTGAGCGCGAGCGAAGTGGCGGCGATCCGGCCGCGAAGGGTCGATGTCGTCACCGTCGGCCGCGGCGATACCGTCGCGACGCTGGCGCGGCGCATGGCCTATAAGGACTATCAGACCGAACGGTTTCAGGTGCTCAATCGCCTGACCGCATCGAGCCGGCTGACGCCGGGGCAGAAGGTCAAGATCGTCGTTTATGCCAGCCGATAGAATCGGCGGTGCACGAAAAAGGGGCGGTGGCCTGAGCCACCGCCCCCTTTTTGACGCTCGCGCGATGAGGCGCGAGAAGCCTTTCGGCTATTAGGACGCCGGTGCCGTCTCGCCAAGGTTGGTCGCGACGTCCGTGAAGGTGTTCTTCACGCCGTTGCCGACGGCGCCCATCGCGGTGATGCCGGCGACGGCGATCAGAGCGGCGATCAGGCCGTATTCGATGGCGGTCGCGGCCTTGGTGTCGCGAACGAATTTCTTGATGAATTTCATGACTGGTCTCCTGATGCTTCACTTACCCTGTTGACGGTCTGGTCTGGGTCAACGGTCCGGGTTTATGAGAAATAGGTTTTGAAAATCTTAATGGCCGGGGGCCGCAATAGGGTGCGGCCGAGTCCCGTTGCTGGACAGTCAGTCGCTTACATCGCCTGGTCTGTGTTGGAAGAAATCTTGTTCCACATGGTGATGGTTGAGCTTCCGACGGCGCTCATCGCGCCCATCGCAGCAATAAATATCAGGGCCAGTATCAGCCCATATTCGACGGCTGTCGCGGCTCTGGTCGACCGCAGCAGCCCATGAATCCTGTTCATTGTTCCGCCCCTGATAACAGTTATAGTTCCCGAGGCTTTCGAGGGTCGCATAGGAGGGTTAATAATTTGTCCGTGTCCAACGGCGAAAAGGCCGCAGTTTCCATCCTCACCGTCGTCGCCGCGGCGCTCGTCGATCGCGATGGACGGCTGCTCGTCCAGCAGCGCCCCGAAGGCAAGCCGATGGCGGGTCTGTGGGAATTTCCCGGCGGCAAGATCGAACCCGGCGAGACGCCCGAACGCGCGCTGATCCGTGAACTGGCCGAGGAGCTGGCGATCGATGTCGACCATAGCTGCCTAGCCCCCGCCTGCTTCGCGAGCGATACGCTGGGCGAACGACATCTGCTGCTCTTGCTCTATGTCTGCCGCAAATGGCGCGGGACGCCGCAGCCGGTGCATGCAAGCGCGCTGCGCTGGGTGCGGCCGGTCGAACTGCACGGCCTTGCCATGCCGCCCGCCGATCTGCCGCTGATCGGGCTGATCGAGGCGCTGGTTTAGAGCGTTGCCCCCGCCTCCGCGGGGGCGACGGTCACTTTTTCGGTTTCAGCGCCTCCGCAAGCGAGGCCGAGCCGCTGCCGCGGCGCGCGGGTTGCGGTTGGTCGGGGTGCGGCGCCCAGCCGCTGAAATGGATCAGGCGAAAAATTTCGGCGATGCGCCCGTCGGGGTCGGCCTGCGCCGCGAAGGCGGCGGCGATCCGCGCCGCTTCGTCGCGCGTCAGCGGTGGCGGGGCGGGAGAGAGGCGGCTCGACAGACCCGCAGCGCGCAGGTCGCGGACCAGCGCGAACCAGTCGCCATAGCGCACGGTCAGCGTATCGACATCGACCACCGGCAGCGCAAAGCCGGTGCGCTGGAGCAGATTGCCCATCGACGACAGGTCGATCTGCGGGTGAAGCCGCGCGATCGATCGAACGCCGTCGCTCATCACCGCGCGGCGCTGGCGCGGCAGGCTGCCGTCGCCGACGAACGCGCCGAGGAGCAGGCCGTCGGGCGCGAGCAGCGCGCGCAGGCGGACGAGCGCGTCCGGCACGTCGTTCACCGCCTCGAACCCGCCCGGCCAGACGATCAGGTCAAAGCTGGCGAGCGGCAGGTCGATCGCATCGACTTCACCGACAAGCGCGCCCGTCGCTTCGGCCAGCCGCGGTCCGGCCTCGAACAGGGTGAGACCGGTCCCGGTCGCGCGCAGCTGGTCCGCCAGCGCCGCATCATGCGCCCCGATCAGCAGCGTGCGCGAAAACGTCCGCGTCACCATCGACAATCGGTCGAGCAATGTGTCGGCGACGATCGGCGCGATGAAATTGGCGGCGGCGGGCAGCCGCGCCATGCGATCGCGCTGCGCGGCATGGCGGGCGGTGGAGAAAAGCGGGGGAGGCTGCGACATACGCGCGCTTGTGCCGCCCCCGGCGATGCTTCACAAGGGTGACATGACGACGGCCATGCGTGATGTCGAAATCGACACGCCCGCTGTGGCGGAAACCGGGTCGGAAACCGGGGCGGGGCAGGCGCTGCGCCGTATCTTGCGGACGGCCGGACGCGCCGCGCTCGATTATGCGCTGCCGCCGCGCTGTCCCGGGTGCGGGGTGATCGTCGGCGAAGACCGGCAATTCTGCCTGACCTGCTGGTCGTCGTTGCATTTTCTCGACGGTCCCGCCTGCGCGCGCTGCTCGATTCCGCTGCCGACGGCGTTGCCCGGCGTCGTGGTCGAATGCGGTGCGTGCATGGCCGATGCGCCGCCGTTCGACGGCGCTCCTGCGGCGGTCGCCTATGGCCCGGTCGCGCGCACCGTCGCGCTGCGCCTCAAATATGGGCGGCGGACCGGGCATGCGCGGCTGATGGCGCAATTGATGGCGCGCCCGCTGGCGGGGCTCGGTGAGGGCGGCGCGGGCGAAGCGATGCTGCTGGTGCCGGTGCCGCTCCATCGCTGGCGGCTCTGGTCGCGCGGCTTCAACCAGGCGGCGCTGGTCGCCGACGCGCTGGCGCGGCTGACCGGCGCCGCGCACGATCCGCACCTGCTCGTCCGCGCGAGGGCGACGGCGATGCTGCGCGGCAAAGGGCGGCGCGAGCGCGAGCGGATCGTCGCGGGCGCCTTTGCGCTGGCGCCCGACGCGCGGGCGCGGGCGGCGGGGCGGCATCTGGTGCTGATCGACGATGTCCATGCGAGCGGCGCGACGCTGCGCGCGGCGGCGCGGGCGCTCCGGCGCAGCGGCGCGGCGCGCATCTCGGCGCTCAGCTGGGCGCGCGTCGTTCCCGATGCGCTGATGACCAGCAACATATTTGACTTTGCGTCGTTGGATTCCGATATCGATGCCGAAAGGATTGGATAGCCGCATGGCGAAGATCGAAATCTATACGAAGGCCTTTTGTGGATATTGCGCGCGCGCCAAGGCGCTGCTCGACCGCAAGGGCGCCGCTTATCGCGAAATCGACGTGACGATGGATCGCGCCGGGTTCGATGCGATGGTCGCGCGCGCGGGCGGCGGGCGCACCGTGCCGCAGATTTTCATCGACGATCGTCCCATCGGCGGTAGCGACGCCCTCGCGGCGATCGAGGCGAAGGGCGAACTCGACGCGCTGTTGAAAGCTGACTGAGATGATCGTTTTCGACCTTAGCTGCGCCATCGGCGAACATCGGTTCGAGGCCTGGTTCGCAAGCAGCGACAGTTTCGCCGACCAGCAGGCGCGCGGGTTGATCGCCTGCCCGATCTGCGGCGACGCCGATGTCCGCAAGGCGGCGATGGCGCCGCGCGTCGGCGCGAAGTCGAACCAGGCGGTCGCGGCGCCCGCCGCCGCTCCGCCGGCCAATGCCGCCGAGCCCACGCCCGAACTGGTGCGCAAGGTGCTCGCCGAGATCGCGGCCAAACAGGCCGAGATGTTGCCGCAGTCGCGCTGGGTCGGCCGCGATTTCGCCGACGCGGCGCGCGCGATGCACGAAGGGCGCGCGGCGGAGGATCTGATCCACGGTCAGGCCTCGCCCGACGAAGCGCAGGCGCTGCGCGATGACGGTATCGCGGCGATGCCGCTGCTCGTCCCGATCATTCCCCCCGACGCGGTCAATTGATCGCGATTGACGCTGCGCGCGCCACGCCGCTAAACGAGCCGCGGCGCGCCCGTAGCTCAGCAGGATAGAGCACCAGATTCCTAATCTGGGGGCCATGGGTTCGAATCCCGTCGGGCGCACCATTTTTCAGCGGCTTAGCGTTTTTCGGCGCCGGTGCTGTGTTCCGTTTCTTGCGTTGCTCGCTGTTTTCGGTCCGACCCCACGCGTCGAGCTCAGCGAATCTCCATACGCCATGGACGCCGCGCGGCGGGTCGCCATATGCGATTGCAGCTTGCGGCCCCCGAAAATACTTAGCAAGGGGAAGCAATGACCGACCTCTCCGAACCGCTTTTTGCCTTCATGACGCGCACTGCCGGACCCGGCGCGCTTTCGGGGCTGTCCCGCCTGTCGGGCGGGGCCAACATGGAAAGCTGGGCCTTCGATTGGGCCGATCGGTCTTATGTGCTCCGCCGCGCACCGTCGGCCGAATATATGGAGGGGCGGCCTTATGGTCACCCGGTCGAGGCGGCGCTGGTCCAGGCGGCGCATGCCGGCGGGGTCAAGGCGCCCGAGGTCGTCGGCGTGCTGGGCGATGCCGACGCCATGGGCACCGGCTATGTGATGCGCCGCGTCATCGCCGAGGTCAGCCCGGCGAAGATATTGCCGTCGCCGCCGCCGTCGCTCGTCGCCGATCTGGGCCGCGAACTCGCGCATATCCACGCCTTGCCGCGCGCGGTGGTTCCGGCCGGAATCCCGGTGATGGATACCGCCGCCGCGCTCGCCGAACTGAAGGCGCGCTTCCTGTCCTATGGCGGCGACCGCCCGGCGATCGCGCTCGCGGTCAAATGGTGCGAGGATCATCTGCCCGAACCCGTCGATCCGGTGCTCGTCCATGGCGATTACCGGATGGGCAATGTGATGGTCGACGCCGACGGCCTGGCGGCGGTGCTCGACTGGGAACTCGCGCATCTTGGCGATGCGCACGAGGATCTGGCGTTCGGCTGCATGACGGTGTGGCGCTTCGGCCGGCTCGACCGGCCCGCGTTCGGGGTCGGCAGCCTCGCCGATTATTTCGCTGCCTATGAGGCCGCGGGGGGCGGCCAGGTCGATCCGGCGCGGTTCAAATATTGGCTCGTCTACCGGACGCTCTGGTGGGCGCTCGGTTGCCTTCAGATGGGGCAGGCGTGGCGCAGCGGCGCCGACACGACGGTCGAGCGCGTGGTGATCGGCCGCCGCACCGCCGAACAGGAACTCGACCTGATCCGGCTTCTCGAAGAAGAGGCGCCCGCGGCGGAACGGCAGCGCGCCCTGCCGCCGTCGCCCGATGCCGCGTCTGCCCCGACGGGCGAGCCGACCAACCGCGAGATGGTGCAGGCGGTGCGCGACTGGATCGAGGGGGCGATCAAGCCGACGTCGCAAGGCCATGGCAAGTTCGAAGCGGTCGTCGCGATGAACGCGCTCGGTATCGTCATGCGCGACCTCGACGCCGATATTCGCGCCGAGGATGCGGCGCTCGCGGGGGCCCTGCTGTCGGGTGGGGCGACGCTGGCCGAGCCCGGCTTGCTTGCGAAGCTGCGCCGCGCGGCGCTCGACAAATGCGCGGTCGACAGCCCGAAATATGCCGCGCTCGCGGCGGCGCGCGGCGAATGGCGCGGATAGATCATAGGAGAGTGACGATGGATTTTGCGATGCCCGCCGACTTGCAGGCCTATCTCGATGAGCTGGATGCGTTCATCGAGGCCGAGATCAGGCCGCTCGAACTGGCCGACGACAATATCCGCTTCTTCGACCACCGCCGCGAACATGCGCGCACCGACTGGGACAATCAGGGGCTGCCGCGCCACGAGTGGGAACAGCTTTTGAAGCAGGCGACACGAAAGGCCGACGCCGCGGGGCACTGGCGTTTCTCGGCGCCGAAGCAATATGGCGGCAAGGACGGGTCGAACCTGTGGATGGCGGTGATCCGCGAGCATTTCGCGGCGAAAGGCCTCGGCCTCCACAATGATCTTCAGAACGAGCATAGCATCGTCGGCAATTTCCCCTTCGTCGCGATGTTCGAACAATTCGCGACGAGCGACGAGCAGAAACAGGAATTCATCCTCGGCGGGTTCGAGGGGCGCCGCCGCACCGCCTTCGGCCTGACCGAACCCGACCATGGCAGCGACGCGACCCACATGGAAACGCGTGCGGTGCGCGAGACCCGCGACGGCGTCGACGGCTGGCGGATCGACGGCCGCAAGATGTGGATCACCGGCATGCACGTCGCGACCCACTGCGCGACCTTCTGCCGCACGAGCGGCGAGGATGGCGATGCAAAGGGCATCACCTGCCTGCTCGTGCCGACGGGAACCGAGGGCATGACAGTCGACGAATATATGTGGACCTTCAACATGCCGACCGACCATCCGCGCATGACCTTCACCGACGTCTGGGTGCCCGACAGCGCGCGGCTCGGGCCGGTCGATGGCGGGCTGGCGATCGCGCAAAGCTTCGTCCACCAGAACCGCATCCGCCAGGCGGCGTCATCGCTGGGCGCGGCGGTGTTCTGCATCGAGGAAAGCGTCAAATATGCGCGCGAGCGCAAGCCGTTCGGCGAAGCGCTGGCAAAGAATCAGGCGATCCAGTTCCCGCTCGTCGAGCTGGCGACGCAGGCCGAAATGCTCCGCCTCCTCATCCGCAAGACCGCGTGGGACATGGACAATACTCCGCACAAGGAGATCGAGCGCACGCTGTCGGACAAGGTCAGCATGTGCAATTACTGGGCGAACCGGCTCGTCTGCGAAGCCGCCGACCGCGCGATGCAGGTCCATGGCGGAATCGGCTATTCGCGCCACAAACCCTTCGAGCATATCTATCGCCACCACCGCCGTTATCGGATCACCGAAGGGGCCGAGGAGATTCAGATGCGCAAGGTCGGGGCCTATCTGTTCGGCTATTTGGGGCCGCGTAAGGGGACGCTGGGGTAGGCAAAGCCGTCGCCTCCGCGAAGGCGGAGGCCGCCGGCGGGATGGGACCGCGCCATCGTGACAAGCCGACAGCGGCCCCCCGCCTTCGCGGGGGGCGACGGTTGTTTTACCGCTTCCGCACGAACTCCGCGCGCAGCACCAGCCCCTTGATGCCTTCGTGGCGGCAGTCGATTTCCTGCGCGTCGCCGGTCAGGCGGATCGATTTGATCACCGTGCCGACCTTCAGCGTCTGCCCCGCGCCCTTGACGGTCAGATCCTTGACCAGCACGACCGAATCGCCGTCGGCGAGCAGATTGCCGACCGCGTCGCGCACTTCGGGGCCTGCCGCCGCGGCGGCGTCGCGCGCGGCGATATCGCTCGCGGACAGCCATTCGCCGCTCGCTTCGTCATAGACATAATCATCGTTACTCATGTTGGTCCTTATTTCGGTTTACGGAATCGAAGGGTGAACTGGTCGGTCTTACCCCGGATCGCGGGGTCGAAAACATTCGCGGTGCGCGGGTCGTCGGGGCGCTTGTAGAGATCGCTCTCCGCCTCGAGCGCAAAGCCTGCCTTGGTCAGCGCCGCGACTACCGCCGCCTTGTCGATGCGGTGAAGGCTGTCGGACAGCGTCGTGCCGCTGCCATCCGCCGCGCTATGATCGACGACGACGAGCGTTCCGCCGGGCTTCAGCGCCGCGAACAGCGCCGCGCTTGCCTTGGCGCCGGTGCCTTCGGGGAAGGGTTTCAGATAGAGATCGTGGAAATTCTGCACGGTGATGATCGTGTCGAGCGGCACCGGAAAGGCGGGCGCCGCGAACGGCCCGGCGACCGCGTCGACATTGGCATAAGCGGCGTCGATCGCCGCCTGGTCGTCGCCATATTGCTTCTTGAAGCCGATGAACTCGGCGGGCTGGAAGGCATAGACTTTGCCCGAAGAGCCGACCGCGCCGGCGAGGATGCGGGTCAGATAGCCGCCGCCCATGACGAAATCACCGACCTTTTGCCCCGGCGTCACGCCCGCGAAGGCGAGCAATTCGGCGGGTTTGCGCGCGGCATCGCGCTCGCGGTCGGCGGCGGGGCGCGCCGGATCGGCGAGCGCGGCGCTGTAATCGGGGGTAGCGGTCTGCTGTGCGGCGAGCGGCGGCGCGGCGGTCGCGAGGAGGAGGGCGAGGGTAAGCGAGCGGATCATGGCGGCGACTCCCGTTGGTTTCGGCGCGCCATCATAGCGTTTCATCGCTCCCGCCGGGCGATTATTTGCACATCGCGATTTTGATGATAGGTTTCGTCCTGAAACCAAAAATCGGGAGAGCTGGGATGTATGATCTGGTGATTCGCGGCGGCACGGTCGTCGACGGTTCGGGTGGAACACCCTTTGTCGCGGATGTCGCGGTCGAGGGCGATCGCATCGTCGCGGTGGGCGAAAGCCTGGGCGCAGGCCGCGAGGAGGTTGATGCCAGCGGCAAGATCGTCACCCCCGGCTTCGTCGATGTTCACACCCATTATGACGGGCAGGCGACGTGGGACGCCGAAATGGCGCCGTCGAGCTGGCACGGCGTCACCACCGTCGTCATGGGCAATTGCGGCGTCGGCTTCGCGCCCGCCAAGCCCGACCGCCACGACTGGCTGATCAGCCTGATGGAAGGCGTCGAGGATATTCCTGGCACCGCGCTCGCCGAGGGCATGTCGTGGGACTGGGAAACCTTCCCCGAATATATGGACGCGCTTGAAAAGCTGCCGCGCACCGTCGATGTCGCCTGCCACGTCCCGCACGGCGCGGTGCGCGCCTATGTGCTGGGCGACCGCGAAAAGCCGGGCGCGATCCCGACCGATGCCGACATCGCCGAAATGTCGCGCATCGTCGAGGAAGGCGTGCGCGCGGGCGCGCTCGGTTTCTCGACCAGCCGCACCGTGCTGCACAAGTCGATCGACGGCGAACTGGTCCCCGGCACCACCGCGACCGCGGAGGAGCTGATCGCGATCGGCCGCGCGATGGGCCGCGTCGGGTACGGCGTGTTCGAAATGGCGAGCGATCTGAAGCGCGAGTGGAACGAGTTTCAGTGGATGGGCGATTTGAGCCGCGAAACCGGGTTGCCGGTGACCTTCGCCGCGCTCCAGTCGATCGCCAAGGAATTGCCGCTCGAGGAACAGATCGAGGAAATGCGGCGCCAGAATGCGACCGGCGCCAACATCGTCGCGCAGATCGCGCTGCGCGGCAACGGCATCATCATGGCGTGGCAGGGCACGGTCCACCCGTTCCGCTTCAAGCCCGCATGGAACGAGATCATCGACCTGCCGTGGGACCAGCAGCTCGCGAAGCTCCGCGACCCGGCGTTCAAGGCGCGGATGATCGAAGAGGATAATGTCTGGCCCGAAAGCGACATCATCGATTTTCTGAAAATCGTCGCGCTCGGCTGGCCGGTGCAGTTCGAAATGGACCCCGATTTCAACTATGAGCCGAAGATGGACGAAAGCATCATGGCGCGCGCCACGGCGGCGGGGGTCAGCCCGTCCGAATATGCCTATGACCTGCTGATGAAGGACGAGGGCAAGGGATTCATCTATTTCCCGATCCTCAATTATCGCGACGGCAACCTCGATTTCCTCGAGGATTTGCAGGCCGCCGACGATACGGTGAACAGCCTGTCCGACGGCGGCGCGCATTGCGGGACGATCTGCGACGCCGCCTCGCCGACCTTCATGCTCCAGCATTGGGTCCGCGACCGTAAGGGGAACCGCGTCGCGCTTGAACAGGCGATCAAGCGCCAGTGCCGCGACACCGCGATGCTCTATGGGCTGGAGGATCGCGGGGTGCTGGCGCCGGGCTACCTTGCCGATCTCAACGTCATCGATATGGATGCGATCAAGCTCGGCAAGCCCTGGCTCGCTTTCGACCTGCCCGCGGGCGGCAAGCGCCTGCTGCAAAAGGCCGACGGCTATGTCGCGACGATCAAGTCGGGCGTCGTGACCTTCCGCGACGGCGCGATGCAGGGCCCGACCCCCGGCGGCGTGATCCGCGGCCCGCAGCGCGTCGAACTGGCGATCGCGGCGGAGTAATCCCACCTCGCCATCACGATCAACTGAAAGCCATCGCCACCTTCTCCACATCGTCCGCGCTATTATAGGCATGGAACGATAGCCTCAGGATCGTGCCCCTGAAATCGGCGCTTATCGTATGTTCAGCGAGCGCCGCCGCGACGCGCGGCTGGTCGATGCCGGTGTCGATGCAGAGTGTCCCGCCGATGTCGCCAGTCGGCCAGCGCCATTGGGGTGTCCGGGCTTCGAGCGCGTCGCGCAGCATCGTCTGCAACGCCAGATTATGCGCGCGGACCCGCTCGATGCCAATGCTTGCAATCTCCGCGATGCCCGCCGCCGACAGGATGAGCGGCGCGACGTCGGGTGTGCCGCCCCACCAGCGCCGCGCGTCGGGGGCATAGCGGAAGTCGCTTATGTCCATCTCGAACGGATTTTCATGGCTCCACCAGCCGCGCTCCATGGGCGAGAGCATAGTGCGGTCGTGCGGAGCGACCCACAGCCACCCCGCGCCGGGGCCGCCACACAGCCATTTGACGCTGGTGCCGAGCGTCGCGTCGACGCCCCACGCCGCCGGCGTCACCGGCACCACCCCGACCGACTGCGCGCAGTCGGCGACGCAGCGCGCCCCGGCCGCCCTCGCGGCGGCGGCAACGGCGGCGATGTCGGTGAGCGCGCCGCTGTTCGAGCTGACGTGCATCGCGATCATCAGCGCGACATCGTCGCCCAGCATCGCCGTCCAGTTCGCGACGTCGCGAACGTCGGCACCGCCCGGCAGGTAGCGCGTCGTCCAACCCGCCGCTTCGAGCCCGCTCGCGACATAGCCGATCGTCGGAAAGGCGCTCGGCGCGAGCAGGATCGTGCGGCGGCTGGTCGCTGTCCCAAGCGCCGAGATATAGCGCGACAGGCCCGCGCTGACGTTGGTCGCGGGGCAGAGGTCGCGCGCCTCGACCCCGATCAGCGCGGCCAGCGCCGCGCGCCATGTATCGATCGCGCCGAGCCAGTCGGGCCACGCCTCGCCCGTCTCGCGCCACGGCGCCAGCAGCCCGTCGCGGAGCGCCGCCTCCGCCGCGCGCGGCTGGCAACCGACGCTGTGGCTCTTGAGATAGGTCGCGCCCGGCGGCAGGTGGAAGCGGCCGCGGACCGCTTCCGGCAGCAGCGAACCCGTCACAGCCCGCTGCCGTGCCCGGCCGCCGACGCGCCGCTGATGCTGTCGCGCTTGACGCCATATTGGGCGCCCCAGCGGTCGGTCATCGCGGCGCGAACGTCCCACAGTTCGGGAAAGAAACGATGGCGCATCCCGGCGTCGAGCAATTCGACCGGCCGCCCCTTGAGCGATTTCGACCCCATGCCGATCGAGCGGTGGATGAGCTGGATATGGTGGGCGCGGAAAAGCTGGAACTGCTCGTCATATTCGACCATCGCCTCGGCGACCATATAGGCCTCGTCATGCCGGTAGCCGGTGTCATAGACGTCGGCGACACTACGCCCGGCGACATCGAGATAGGCGGCCTTGTAACGCGCCCAAAGCGGCTGGGGCAGGGTGAGGAGAAGCTGGAAACCCGGACTTTCCTGCCCTGACCCGTTGCCGAGCAACAGGCGGATCGACTGATAGTCGAAGGGGCTCATCGTCTCGAGCAGCGAAAGCTGATCGGTCATCAGCCGCATGATGCGGTTGACCCGATCGAACAGCGACAGGACGCGCATCGTCTCGCCCGCCGCCATATGGCCGTCGATCTCGGTGAGAGTGAAGGCGATGAGCTTCATCCACAATTCCTCGACCTGGTGGACGATCTGGAACTGCAATTCGTCGGGGGTGCACAGGTCGGCGAGCGGCTTTTGGCATTCGAGCAAGCGGTCGACCGCGAGGTAAACGCCATAATCCTTCATGTCGGGCGTCTCGATACGGCGATGGATATTGTCTTTGTCGAGCATGATCTGCTCCTTTCGGCTTGGGCACGGAGATTGACGGAAGGCGCGCGAGGAGGCGCGCCGGATCGTCAGCCGCGCGGTGTCACGCCCGCCGGCGGGCGGCGGGGCGAACCCGCCTGGCCGAGCCACAAAAGGGGCGCCGCCTTCATCGGCGGAGCAGGTCCGCCGGCAGCGTCGGTTCACCGATGATCTTCGCCATGCGCCGCCACATTTCGTCCCGGTCCGGATTGCCGCGTTCGACATAGCCGCGAACCATTGCTTCGCCGAGTCCGTAATTGATTACATAGCTGCGATATTGTTCGGTGAAGCGAACCGACCGGTCGGCGCGCCCGGGCGACATCAGCAGATATTTCTGGGTGAGCGCGACCGCCGCCGCGCGGTCGATCGCGCCGTCGAGATATTGCTGGGCGATCGTCAGGCGCGCGCCGGACAGCGCGTCGATTGCCTTCAGGAGCTGCCAATAGCGGTCATCGGACGGGGTCGTGATTTCGGCGATCGGCATCAATATGTCGCGCTCGGTATCGGCCCTGCTCGCGCCGGGAAAGGCGAGATCGACGCCGTAACTGGCGCTGCCCTCGGCGATCAGGCTTTGCGGGCTGTAAAGCGGATAGATGCTGTATTCGGCCCAGCCGCGCCCATTTACCAGTTGTTCTTCAAGCTTCATGTTGAGGAGGTGGTGGCCGGGATACCCTTCGTGACAGCCGAGAGTGAGCGCGTGTGACAGGGGGATCGGCAAGTCGGTGTTCGCCTGGATCAGGCTGTGATAGCCGCCCTGATAATAATTATAGCCGCTCCAGCTTTTTCCCGTGACGAATTCCAGCCGGAAACTCTCGCCCTCGGGCATCGGGATATGCGCCATGCTGCGGCCCCGGCAGCGCGCTATGGCGGCGTCGAGCGTCTGTCGCAGCCGGTCCTTGGGGATAATGAAATGGTCGAGATAGGCCTCGACCCGCGCCGCGAGCGGGCCGTCACCGGGGGCCAGTGCCTCGACTTGGATGAGGTCGCCGTCATAGCTGGCGAGCGGTTTCAGCACCGGCCGCACCCCGAACAGCCGTTCGGCCTCGTCGGCGAAGGCGAAATGGGTTCCCTGCATCATCAGCAGGCGCGTTTCGGCAGCGCGAAGCTGCGCGCGCAGAAAGGCTGCGCGGCGGCGCTCCATGGGATCGGACCGGCGGCGCACGGCGAGTTCGAGCCGCGCCGCCAGCGCGCGCGTCGCGGCGAGCAGCGCGGCCTTGTCGCGCGGCGCGGCTTCGGCGGCGGCCTTGACGTCCGCCGGGCCGTAATAGGCGTCGATATAGCCATCCTCATGCGTGCCGATTTCGAGGCTCAATGTCACATAGGCGGCGGCGATGTCGTTCATCGCCTGCGAAGAGACCGGCGCGCGGCGGACGTCGATCGACGCGACGCCGGTGGCGGGCCGCTCGGCCTTGGTGGCCGCGCAGCCGGTGAGCATCAGCACGAGGAAAAGGGCCAAAGCGCGCTTCACGCGACCACCTCGGACGTGTCGCGCACGTCGCCGTCGGCGACGATCTCGTCCTCGCTTGCGGCTTCGACCCCGTCATGATCGGGATGCGGGGGAGCGAAACGGAGCAGGGCGTAGCCGATCAGCGCGGCGGCGAACGATCCCGCCAGCACGCCGATCTTGGCCTCGTCGACCAATTCGGGCGCGCCCGGAAAGGCGAGGCCGCCGATGAACAGGCTCATCGTGAAGCCGATGCCGCAGAGCACCGCGACCGCATGGATTTGCCGCCAGGTCGCGCCGCGCAGCTTGCCCGCGATGCCGAGCCTCACCGACAGCCAGACGCTGCCGAAAATGCCGACCTGCTTGCCGAGGAACAGCCCGGCGGCGATGCCGAGCGGCAGCGGCGAGAGCAACTGGTCGCTGCCCAGCCCGCGAATATCGACCCCGGCGTTGACGAAACCGAAGACGGGCACGATTGCGAAGGCGACCCACGGGTGCAGCGCATGTTCGAGCCGGTGGAGCGGCGACGCCTGGCTGTCGGGCGCGCCGGGGGTGCGGTCGAGCGGGATCGTCATCGCCGCGAGCACGCCCGCGATCGTCGCGTGGACCCCCGACAGCAGCATCGCATACCAGAGGCAGGCGAAGAGCAGCAGATAGACGAGGAGGTGCCGGACCCCGCCGCGATTGCAGGCGAACATCACGCCGAGCAGCGCCGCCGCGGCGCCGAGCGCGACGAGGTTGATCTGGGCGGTATAGAAAAGCGCGATGATCGCCACCGCGCCCATGTCATCGACGATCGCAACGGTGACGAGGAACAGCTTGAGCGACGTCGGCGCGCGCTTGCCGAGCAGTGCGAGCACCCCCATCGCAAAGGCGATGTCGGTCGCGGCAGGGATCGCCCAGCCCTGCGCGAGGCCCGGCGTGCTCCCTGCGAAGAGCAGGTAGAGCAGCGCGGGCACCGCCATTCCCGCGGCGGCGGCGATGAACGGAAGCCGCCGCCGGTCCCAGCTAGCGAGGCGGCCATCGACGAACTCGCGCTTGATCTCGAGCCCGACGAGCAGGAAAAAGACCGCCATCAGCCCGTCATTGACCCACAGATGGACCGTCATCGGCCCCAGCTTGTCGCTGAGCGTGGGGCCGGTCACCGCGTGAACCAGATGGTGATAGGCCTCCCCCAGCGTCGAATTCGCGACAATCATCGCCAATATGGCTGCGAAAATCAGCAGTATTCCGCCCGCGCTTTCACTCGCGAGAAAGTCGCGCAGGACCGAGCGAGGGGCTGAATTGCTGGACATAGGCGACGCGGTGACCCTCTTGATCCGAAAGAGAGCCGCTTTACTAGCGCCACGGTGGCCGGGCGTCACCCTTTACAAAAATTAACAGTCAGTTACCCAAGGAGCGATCGCGGCAAACGCCGCGCGGGGGAGCGGGGCAAGCGGGGTGGAGCCGGCGTCCGCATGGTTGCAATGGCTGGTCGAGGGGGCCGGTCACGAGCTGATGCTGTTCGCATCGGTCGGCATTTTGCTGATCGGAATCGACGATCTGCTGTTCGACCTGCTGTGGCTCGCGAGACCGCAGCCCGTGGCCGCGAGGCCGGATGCCGAAAACGGGCCGCTGGAAGGACGGATCGCTATCTTTATCCCGGCGTGGGAAGAAGCGCCCGTGCTGTCGGCGACGCTCGCCCGCATGCTGACGGCGTGGGCGGGCGAAGATGTCCGCCTTTATGTCGGCTGTTATCCCAACGATATCGCGACGCTCTTTTCGGTCTCGCGGCTCGTCGCGCGCGATCCGCGGCTGCGCCTCGTCGTCGGCGACGCCGAGGGGCCGACGACCAAGGGCGACAATCTCAACCGCATGTGGGCCGCGCTCGGCGAGGATGAGCGGATCGAGGGAAGGCGCTTTGCGGCGGTGGTGCTGCACGATGCCGAGGATCATGTCCACGCCGCCGAAATCGCGCTCTATCGTCATCACCTTGGCGATCATGCGATGGTCCAGATACCCGTCGTGCCGATGGTGACTGGCGGGTCGCGGTGGATCGGCGGCCATTATGGCGACGAGTTTGCCGAGGCGCACGGCAAGGAACTGGCGCTGCGCTCGCGCCTGGGGGTGCCGATCCCGTCGGCCGGGGTCGGCTGCGCCCTGACGCGCAACGCCCTGGCCCTTCTCGCGATCGAACGCGGCGGGCAGCCCTTCCGCGCCGACAGCCTGACCGAGGATTATGAGGTCGGGATGCTGATCGGCGCCTATGGGCTTCGCGCTTGTTTCGTCGACAGCCTGACTGCGGCGGGCGACAGAATCGTCTCGCGCGGCGGCTTTCCGGGATCGGTCGAGCATGCGGTGCGGCAGAAATCGCGCTGGATCGCGGGCATCGCGCTCGCGGGCTGGGATCATCTCGGCTGGCTCGGCGCGCGTTTTGCGGGCGGCCAGGCATCGCCCTGGCGGATATGGCTCGCGCGCTGGATGCTGTGGCGCGACCGCCGTTCGCCGCTCGCGGCGCTCGTCCTGCTCGCTGCTTATCTGGGGCTGCTCGCCACCGGCCTGACGCTTGCGGGTGAAGCGCTTCTGGGCTGGCAAAGCAGGCCGATCGGGGCGGCGATGCGGTCGCTGCTCGCGCTCAACGGCGCCCTGCTTTTGTGGCGCCTCGCGATGCGGGTCCATTTCACCGCGCGCTGGTATGGCGCGCGCCAGGCGCTGCTGGCGGTGCCGCGCGCCTTTGTCGCCAATGTCATCGCCATGCTGGCCGCGCGGCGGGCGGTCGGCCTCTATTGGCGGATGCTGCGGTCGGGCCAGATTCTGTGGGACAAGACCGACCATCGCGATAGCGAGGCCGTGCCGGGACGTCGGGCGATCCGGTCATGATGATCTCCGCGACCGGTCCCCGGCCGGGGCGCGATGCCGCCTCGCTGCGTTTTCTGGCGCTCTGCCTCGGCGGCTGGGTGCTGCTGCGCGCGGCGATGCTGTGGAGCCCGGCGCTACCGCCGCCGCCCGCCGGTGTTCGGCCGTCATGGGATATCCCTTCGCGCTTTATCCTGCCTGTCCCCCGCAACCCGGCGGATGCGCGCCTTTCGTCCGCCGCGCCGCTTCGTCCCGAACCGATTGCCGCGCGCCGCGCAATCCCCTCGCTATCCGCGAACGCGCCTTCGATCCCGAACGTGGCCGGGGGCGACGTCTTTGGTGGCGATCGGCATGGCTTGCGGCTGGCGCTGATCGCTCGGCTCCTGCCCGCCGCTGCAGCGAATGGAGCGCTTCGTGGCAGTCCGCCGCCGTGGCTCGCCGCGAACCCGCGCGCCGCCGCCGATCCCGGGCGGGGCGAGCCTTTCTGGATGCAGCGTTCGCTCGCCGGATGGTCGCTCGGCGGCTGGCTCTATCTGCGTGCGGGATCGGCCGACGGCGCCAAAGCGATCGCCGCCGGCGGCCAACTCGGCGGTTCGCAGGCGGGCATTCGCCTCGCTTATGGTTTCGGCGACGATGGGCGGCTGCGCGCCTATGGCCGCGCGACGATGGCGGCGCGGCGGCCCGCGCAACGCGAACTGGCCTTTGGAGCAGCGTTTGCGCCCGTGCCGCATCTGCCGGTCGACGTCGCGATCGAGCAGCGCGTCGCAATCGGCAGCGAAGGGCGCACCGCGCTTGCCGCCATGGTGACCGGCGGCGTCGGCGACATCCCGCTCCCGGCCGGGTTCCGGCTCGACGCTTATGCGCAGGCGGGCATCGTCGGGACGCGGCGGCGCGACGGTTTTGCCGATGGCGCGGTGATTATCGACCGCCGGCTCGGTGGCGACAAGCGGTCGCCGCTGCGGCTCGGCGCGCTCGCCGCGGGCGCGGTCCAGCCGGGCGCGGCGCGGATCGACATCGGCCCGCGGCTAACCGTGCGGCTGCCCGCCGTGGGCAAGGGAAGCCGGATCGCGCTCGACTGGCGACAACGCATCGCGGGCGACGCGCGGCCCGCAAGCGGCGTCGCGCTGACGCTCGCCACCGATTTCTAGAGTCAGATTCCGCTGCGCGGAATCGCGGCACCGGCCCGCGCTCCCACCCGGCCTCCCCGACGATAGCAAACTATGGGAGGCCGGGTGGGGGAGCGGGCCGGTGTCCCTTCCACGGGAGTGGATCAAATTTCAGGTGGCGACGAAATTTAGGTGCCGCACCCGATTCCCCGGCTCCGAAAAATACTCTAGGGTCGCTGGACTCGGGGCGTTTCCTGCGCCGCGAACGTCCCTCAATGCAGAGGTTTTGACCCTGTGGATCTTTACCTTCCCGTCGCCAACCTGTCGGTCAACGCGCTCGTCATCATCCTGCTCGGCGGCGGGGTCGGTTTCCTGTCGGGCATGTTCGGGGTCGGCGGCGGCTTTCTGACGACGCCGCTGCTGATCTTCTATGGCATCCCGCCGACGGTCGCCGCGGCCTCCGCGGCAACGCAGGTGACGGGGGCGAGCGTGTCTGGTGCGTTGGCGCATTTCGAGCGCGACGGTGTGGACGTGCGCATGGGCGGCGTGCTGATCGTCGGCGGCCTGGTCGGGTCGCTGATCGGCGCGGGACTGTTCGAACTGCTGACCGCGTGGGGTCAGATCGATACGACGATCAACATCCTTTATGTCGTGCTGCTCGGCTCGGTCGGCGCGATCATGGCGCGCGAGGCGTGGGGCGCGCTGCGGCGGATGCGCGCGGGCCTTCCCGCAGCGGCGCGCAAGCGACGGCACCATCCGATGGTCGCCAACCTGCCGCTGCGCTGGCGCTTCTATCGCTCGGGGCTTTATATTTCGCCGCTCGCGCCGTTGCTGCTCGGCATGATCGTCGGCGTGCTGACGATGCTGCTCGGCGTCGGCGGCGGCTTCATCATGGTGCCCGCGATGATCTATCTGCTCGGCATGGGGACGCAGGTCGTCGTCGGCACCTCGCTGTTCCAGATATTGTTCGTGACGATCGCGGCGACGATGGTTCACGCGATGACCACCGGCGCGGTCGATTTGGTGCTCGCGGCGCTGCTGCTGCTCGGCAGCGTCACCGGCGCGCAGATCGGCGCCCGTTTCGCGCAGAGCGTGAAGCCCGAATATCTGCGCATGGCGCTGGCGACGATCGTGCTGATCGTCGCGCTGCGCATGGCGGTCGACCTGTTCATCCGCCCCGAAGAGATTTACACGGTGCAATGAGGGGGTTTGGCGCCCTGGCCTGCGCAGCGGCGCTGATACTGACCGCGACGGCGGCGCGCGCCGATGATCCGCGCCTCGTGCCCGACGTGTCGAGCCGCGCGATCGATATCCAGTACAGCTTCACCGGCGAGGAATTGCTGCTGTTCGGCGCGATCCTCTATCCGGGGCAGCGGCTTCCCGACGATCGCACCGACATCGTCGTCGTGCTGAAGGGGCCGGTGCGGCCGATCATCCTGCGCGAAAAGCAGCGCGTGGCGGGAATCTGGGTCAATGCGAGCAGCATTCGGCTGCGCACCTCGCCCGGTTTTTACGCGATCGGATCGTCGCGGCCGATCGACAAGCTGGTCGACGAGCGCACCGCCGCGATCTTCGAACTCGGCCTCGACAATCTGTCGATGTCGCCCGCGGGCTTTTCGGAAGCGAAGAAGCTCGCGCGCTTCGAGGGGGGCCTGATCGACCTCTATCGCCGCGCAGGGCTGTTCTATGAAAATCCAAGCGCGGTCGAGATCAGCGAGGGCGTGCTCTATCGCGCCCGCATCCCGGTGCCCGCGCGCGTGCCCGTCGGCACCTATCGCGCCGAAACCTATCTGATCAGCCGGGGCCGCGTGATCGCGGTCGCCTCGCGCGACGTCCAGATCCGCAAGGCCGGGTTCGAACGGTTCGTGGCGCTCGCCGCCGAGCGTCACGGCTTTCTTTATGGGCTGACCGCGGTCGCGCTTTCGCTGCTCCTCGGCTATGGCGCATCGGCCGCTTTCCGCCGCCGCTGAGCGGTTCGCCGCGCGTTCAGCATAAGCGCTTTGTTTACCCTCGCCTGCGATAAGCGACGCCGGAACGATATAAGGCGGGGGCTTGATATGGATATGCAGGGCGGCGGGTTCGGCGCCGGGGACTTGACGGCGGCGCAGCACGTCCGGCTTGCCGGCGGCGGAACCGCCGCGGCCGTCGCGCCGGTCGCCACTCATCATCGCGACGATCTGCTGATCGGCGAAGTGATCGATATTTCGGGCTCGGCCTCGCGGATCCTGCTCGATGCCGCGACGATCGGCCAATTGACGTCGTCGAGCGACGGGGCGGTCGCGATGGCCGGGCAGGTCGGCGCGCAGGTCAAGATCCGCGTCGGCAATATCTGGCTCGTCGCCAGCATCCGCGACCAGCAGATGCACGAGCGCGGCGAAGGGCTGATCGTCGCGACGATCGACTTCCTCGGCGAGGGCGACGAAGAAAAAATCACCGGCCGTATCCACAATTTCCGCCGCGGCGTGACGCGCTATCCGATTCCGGGCGGTCAGGTCTATGCGGCGACCAGCCACGACCTCAAGCAAATCTATGCCGCCGACGAACGCGCGCATGTCGAGATCGGGACGATCTATCCGACGCGCGACATTCGCGGTTCGCTTTATGTCGATGCGATGCTCGGCAAGCATTTCGCGCTGCTCGGGTCGACCGGCACCGGCAAGTCGACGAGCGCGGCGCTGATCCTCCACAAGATCTGCGAGCTTTCGCCGCAGGGCCATATCGTGATGATCGACCCGCACGGCGAATATTCGGCGGCCTTCAAGGGCACCGGCGCGCTGTTCGACGTCGACAATCTCGCCATGCCCTATTGGCTGATGAACTTCGAGGAGCATTGCGAGGTTTTCGTCACCAGCGAGGGCCGCGACCGCCAGAGCGATTGCGACGTGCTCGCCAAATGCCTGCTCCAGGCGCGGCAGAAGAACCGCATGGCCGAGGGGATGACCAAGCTGACGGTCGATTCGCCGATTCCCTATCTGCTCTCCGACCTGCTCAACATCCTCACGAACGAGATGGGCAAGCTCGACAAGGCGACCTCGTCGGCCCCCTTCATGCGGATCAAGGGCAAGATCGAGGAAATGCGCGCCGACCCGCGCTATAATTTCATGTTCTCGGGCATGCTCGTCGCCGACACGATGGCGAATTTCATCGGCAAGATCTTCCGCCTGCCGTCGGACGGCCGGCCGATCTCGATCATCGACGTGTCGGGGGTTCCCTCGGACATTACGTCGGTCGTCGTCGCGGTGCTCGCGCGCCTGACCTTCGACTATGCGATCTGGTCGCGCGGCGAGCCGCAGCGCCCGATCCTGCTCGTCTGCGAGGAAGCCCACCGCTATATCCCGGCCAAGGACATCGGCCAGGGCCAGTCGGTTCGCAAGATCCTCGAACGGATCGCCAAGGAAGGCCGTAAATATGGCGTGTCGCTGGGCCTGATCACCCAGCGCCCGTCCGATCTGGCCGAAGGCGTGCTGTCGCAGTGCGGCACGATCATCTCGATGCGCCTCAACAACGAGCGCGACCAGCATTTCGTCAAGGCCGCGATGCCCGAGGGGGCGCGCGGCTTCATCGATTCGATCCCGGCGCTGCGCAACCGCGAATGTATTATTTGCGGCGAGGGCGTGTCGATCCCGATCCGCGTCCATCTCGACACGCTCGACGAGGATAAAAGGCCCGCGTCGAGCGATCCGATGTTCTCGAAACTGTGGCGCGAGACTGGCGGCGAGGCCGAAATCCTCGAGCGCGTCGTCAAGCGCTGGCGCAGCCAGGGGCGGTAACAGCCCCCGTCATTGCGAGCGCAGCGAAGCAATCTCCAGCTATCGGCCCGGCGCAAGGCCGATAGCTGGAGATTGCCGCGTCGCCTTCGGCTCCTCGCAATGACTATGGCTCTATTTCGCCGGCGGCTCCCAAAGCTCGATCGGATTCCCCTCCGGGTCGTGGACGCGCGCGAAGCGGCCGACGCTCGGATCGTCCCACTCCGTCTTGGTGATCACCTCTTCCCCCGCCGCGCGAAACGGCGCGAGGACGGCGTCGAGGTCGTCGACGCGCAGGTTGATCATATATTGCCGGTCGGCGGGGAAATAATCGGTGTCGGCCTTGAACGGCGAAAAGACGAGCGGCCCGCCGGTGACGGTCCATACCCATTGGTTGACCGGCGCGCTGTCGTCGGCGCTGATCCCGCCGCCCACGCCGAGCCGGTCACGATACCAGGCGTTCAGCGCCTCTGGATCGCGGGCGCGAAAGAACAGTCCGCCGATGCCTTTTACATGTCCCATGCCCTGTCTCCCTGACGCTGTAGGGGGCAAGACTAGGCGGCTTCGGTCAGCGAATCCACTCCCCGCTCTTGCTGAATTCTTCCCTGATCTGACCCGATTGGTTGAGCCGCGGATCGGTATAGGTCGGCGGCGGCGCCGCGGTCGGCGCGGCTGGCGGGGCGGCGGACGGCGCGGCGCCCATCGTGCCGGGCAGCGGCGCGGGGGCGACATTGGGCAGCGGCGCCGCGGCGCCGGTCAGCGCCGGCACCGGCCCGGCCCTTGCCCTTGAGGATCGCGAGTTGCTGCGCGATCGGCAGATAGGGGCCGGGAACCGGCTCGCGGCCCATATAGGGGGTGCGGAAGGCGTCGGGCATGCCCCAGCGGCCGCGCCAGCGGTGAAAGATATGCGCGCCGACGATATTGGTCATCACCAGGCTCTTGCCCCAGCGCGGCCAGATCGCGGTCGTGTGATAATGGGTCGCGAGCCCGACCGCCGGAAAGACAGTGCCGCTCAGCGCGGCCGCGGCGATGCGGCTCGCGCGCAGCCAGTTTCGCTGCTCGGGCGCGCGCGCCATCGCGCCGTCGCAGGCGAAGGTGAACTGGCACACGCCGGCGCGTTCGGACCCCTGAAAGACGACGCCGCAGATGGTGTTGGGAAAGCTGGGATGGCGGGCGCGATTGACGATGACCTGCGCGACGCCGCGCATGCCGTCGTCGCTTTCGGACGCCGCTTCGTAATAGATCGCCGAGGTCAGGCAATAATGGGCGCGCTCGCGGTCGAGCGCGGTCAGGCCGCGAAAAGCATAGGGTTTGGCGGGCGGGCCGACAAAGGCTTCCTGCTGCAACTCGGCCGGGGTGGCGGGCGCCAGCGCGCTCGCATCGGCATAGCCGACGCTGGCGGGGTCCGGCAGCGTCGGATCGATCTTGAGCGCATCCTCATAGGTGTCGGCGTTCATCACCGCCCAGCGCGCCGGATCATAGGGCTTGAAGGTCAACGGCACGCTGACGCTATAGGGGCCGAAACCGCGCGGCCGATATTGCCCCGTCGACAGCATGAGCGCGAGGCAGGCGACGATCGTGATCGCGGCCAGCATCCCCCAATATTCACGCCCCGGCCCCGCCGGTTTCTCCGGCGCCGGATCGCGCCACGCGGAGCGGGCGGCAAGATGGAGTTCGGGCTTCATGGGTCGCGTCAAAATCTCCACGGCCGATTCGCGCGGCGGCTCTCACCCTGTCTTATGCCCCGAAACGCCAATAAAGTGTTTCGCCGCCGATGGCCTGTGCCGCAGGGGGACAGGTGATCCTAGCGTATCTCGATCGTCAGATGCTCGATTTCATGCACCGGCCGCAACCGCTCGCCGATCGTCGCGCGCGCGGCGCCGGTGACGCTGACGATCGCCGAATGCGCGGCGGGGCCGACACGCCAGACGTGGAGGTCGAGGATTTTCGCATCGCCCGGTCCTTCGACGAGCGTGCGAATCTCGGCCTCCAGTTCGGTATCGGTCGCGTCGAGCAAGACCGAGGCGGTGTCGCGCATCAGCGACCAGGACCAGAGCGCGATGACGATCGCCCCCGCGACGCCCATCGCCGGATCGAGCCACGTCCAGCCGAGATAGCGGCCGCCGAGCAGCGCGGCGATCGCGAGGACCGAGGTCAGCGCGTCGGCGATCACATGCAGATAGGCCGAGCGCATATTATTGTCGCGCTCGTGATGGTGATGATCGTGGCCGGCGTGATCATGCCCGTGATCATGCCCGTGTCCCAGCAGCAGCGCGCTGACGATATTGACTGCCAGCCCGACGACCGCGACGATCGTCGCCTCGCCGAATTCGACCGGGCTCGGATCGAGCAGGCGCGCGACCGATTCCCACGCGATGCCGATCGCGACGATCCCCAGCACCAGCGCCGAGGCGAAGCCCGCGAGGTCGCCGACCTTGCCGGTGCCGAAGCTGTAGCGGCCGCTCGTCGCGTGCCGCTTGGCATAGCGATAGGCGAGCGCCGCGATGCCGAGCGCGCCGGCGTGCGTCGCCATGTGAAAGCCATCGGCCAGTAGGGCCATCGAGTTGAAGGCGATTCCCGCGGCGATCTCCGCGACCATCATCACCGCGGTCAGCAGCACGACCCACAGGGTGCGGCGCGCATTCTCATCGTGCCGCTTGCCCAGATAGACATGATTGTGCGTCAGCGCGTCGATTTCGCTGTCGAGCGACATGCCCGCTGCCTAACCTATGGAAAAATTATCGCAAGTGGTCAGTGGACGATGGCGGCGTCGTACCAGTCGCCGCGCCGCGACACCGTAATGGGCAGGCCGAAGAGGGCGGTCAGTGCATCGCTGGCGAGCAGGTCCGTCTTGGCGCCGTCGTGCAGCACGCGCCCGTCCTGCAACATCACGATGCGGCCGATCTCGGGCAATATTTCCTCGATATGGTGGGTGACGAGGATCAGCGTCGTGCCGCCGCGCGCGACGCCGCGCAGCATGTCGAGAAAATGGTGCCGCGCCGCAGGGTCGAGCCCGGCGCACGGTTCGTCGAGCAGCAGCGCGCGCGGCCGGTGCGCGAGCGCGCGGGCGATCAGGACGCGGCGCGCCTCGCCGGTCGACAGGCTCGCCATGCTGCGCCCGATCAGATGGGTCGCGCCGACCTCCTCGAGCGCGGTGCGCGACACGTCGACCATCTCTTGCGTGTAGTGCTGATGCGCCCACAGCCCGCGCGAGGCGAAGAAGCCCGAGACGACGCAGTCGAGCGCTTCGAGCGGCGGATCGGCGTCGAAATCGAGCTGCATCGTCGTCGAGACGATCCCGAGCAGCGTGCGCAGTTCGAAGACGTTCCAGCTATCCTGCCCGAAAATGCGAACGTCGGCGCCATAAGCCGGATAAAGGTCCCGCGCGATCAGCTTGACCAGCGTCGACTTGCCCGACCCGTTGGCGCCGAGGATCGCGGTGCTCTCGCCGTCGGCGATGGTCAGCGCGGGCAGATCGAGGATGCACGTCTCGTCGGCCATGACGCGGACATTGGCGAGGGCGAGCAGGGGAGAGTCGTCGGTCATGGCGGCGCCATGAGCATGGTGCGGAGCGTGAGGGAAGGGGGAATCGGCGATTGGCGGCATTGGGGTGGGAAGCGGTCGCTCAGAGTATATTGGGCGTCGGAGGACCGTTCTTGTAACTTCTCAGCTCATTGCCATAAAAGAGACGGCAATGACCGGCGAGTGAAAGCCATCCGCCCTCTGAAAAGCGTAAGGCAGTCTCCTCGTCCTCTGAATAAGGGCGAGTCAGATATACAACAGACGCAGATGCAAAGTCATGCTGCGTAAAAGTGATGCGAAGGAATCGATCGCCCACGCGTTTGGAAAGCATTCCTTCTTGACCGTCCCATTTCCAAACGATCCCGCCCCTGCGATCACTCTCACTCAATGACGCCGACAGGTCTTCAAGCCAGTTGCCCGGTTTCAGAAGTCCAGTCGAATCCTCCATCACGAAGATTACTGCCCGACCCTCATCGGGAACCCACCGGGATTCGAGTACCAGCGTCTGAGGATGATCACTTCTGTCCACTCCCGTGCATCTTGCAGTCTGCGTTTTCCGCCGGATGGAGGGCGGAGGCACTGCCGGTGCTGACTTTGGTGATGGGCCCCGGGTTTCCAATTGGGCGTCTTGCTTTTCGTCGTTGTCGGTGCCGGGCGCGCATGAGACGAGCACCAACAAGGCTACAGCCGCTTTCAGGATGGCAGCATTCATCAAACAAAACTCTCACAATTATCCAATGTCCGCAATTGGTCGATTCCGGTCATTCCGTCCAAATTGGCACGAATGGCAGCAAGCGATTGGAAGCCGCCCTACTCTTCTTCGTCACCCTGAACTTGTTTCAGGGTCCATGGCCTAGCTCTCCTTCGGCGCGGCGCTGAACGCGAACGCAGGCCATGGATGCTGAAACGAGTTCAGCATGACGACATTGAAAGGCAGTTTCCCACCCCAATACAGACATCCCTTTCGTGACGTCGGAAGGCGGCAATTGGTCGCAGGCCGTCATCCTCTCCATTCTCCCCTTGCCGACTCTCCGCAACACGCCTATATGCCGCCTACTTCTTGACATGGTTAGCCAGTTGGGACGTCGGGGCCGCGGGCCGCGGCGGCAATTCCCGCGTGCTTTTCCGGTCAACCGAATTGGGAACTTAAGTTGGTCGATCTCGACACCCTCAACGCGATCATCGCGCCCGAAGCCGAGGCGATGGGCCTGGCGCTCGTGCGCGTCGCCTTTTTCGGCGGCGAGAGCGACCCGACGTTGCAGGTGATGGCCGAGCGGCCCGAAACGCGCCAGCTGACGATCGACGATTGCGCCGACCTGTCGCGCCGCATCTCGGCCCAGCTCGACGCGCTTGAGGAAGCGGGCAAGGATCCGATCGACGTCGCCTATCGGCTCGAGGTATCGTCGCCCGGCATCGACCGGCCGCTGACGAGGCCCGCCGACTTCGCCGACTGGGCGGGGCACGAGGCGAAGATCGCGCTGAAGGAAAAGCTGGACGGGCGCCAGCGTTTCAACGGCACGCTGGTCGGCATCGACGGCGATGTCGTCCGCATCACGGATAAGGAAGAGGTGGAGCACAAGCTGCCGTTCGACGCGATCGACACGGCGAAGCTGGTGCTCACCGACAAATTGATTGCCGCAACCGTCCCGCTTTCGACCGAAGGCGCCGACGACATGGAAGAAGAAGGACAGGACTGATGGCCACTGCCATTTCCGCCAACCGCGCCGAACTGCTGGCGATCGCCAACAGCGTCGCCAGCGAGAAGATGATCGACAAGGGCATCGTCATCGAGGCCATTGAAGAAGCGATCCAGCGCGCCGCGCGCGCGCGCTATGGCGCCGAGAACGACATTCGCGCCAAGCTCGACGTCCAGACCGGCGACCTGCGCCTGTGGCGCGTCGTCGAGGTGGTCGAAACGGTCGAGGATTATTTCAAGCAGGTCGACCTTGCCGCCGGCCAGAAGCTGCAGAAGGACGCCAAGCTCGGCGACTTCATCGTCGATCCGCTGCCCGCGGTCGATCTTGGCCGCATCGACGCCCAGTCGGCGAAGCAGGTCATCTTCCAGAAGGTCCGCGAAGCCGATCGCGAGCGCCAGTATGAAGAGTTCAAGGATCGCGGCAACGAGATCATCACCGGCGTCGTGAAATCGGTCGAATTCGGCCATATCGTCGTCAATCTCGGCCGCGCCGAGGGCGTGATCCGCCGCGACCAGCAGATCCCGCGCGAACTGATGCGCGTCGGCGACCGCGTCCGCGCGATCATCCTGTCGGTGCGCCGCGAAAATCGCGGTCCGCAGATTTTCCTGTCCCGCGCGCACCCCGACTTCATGAAGAAGCTGTTCGCGCAGGAAGTGCCCGAAATCTATGACGGCATCATCGAGATCAAGGCCGCCGCCCGCGACCCCGGCTCGCGCGCCAAGATCGGCGTGATCAGCTATGACGGCTCGATCGACCCCGTCGGCGCTTGCGTCGGCATGAAGGGCAGCCGCGTCCAGGCGGTCGTTCAGGAAATGCAGGGCGAAAAGATCGACATCATCCCCTGGTCCGAAGATACCGCGACCTTCGTCGTCAACGCGCTTCAGCCCGCGACGGTGCAGCGCGTCGTCATCGACGAGGATGACGGCCGCATCGAAGTCGTCGTCCCCGACGACCAGCTCAGCCTCGCCATCGGCCGCCGCGGCCAGAATGTCCGTCTCGCCAGCCAGCTTACCGGCAGCCAGATCGACATCATGACCGAGGCCGACGCGAGCGAGAAGCGCCAGCGCGAATTCGTCGAACGCTCGACGATGTTCCAGGAAGAACTCGACGTCGACGAGACGCTCGCGCAGCTTCTGGTCGCCGAGGGCTTCGGCGAGCTTGAGGAGGTGGCCTATGTGCCGCTCGACGAACTCGCGGGCATCGAAGGCTTTGACGAGGAACTGGCGCAGGAACTGCAAAGCCGCGCGACCGAAGCGCTCGACCGCCGCGAGGAAGCCGCGCGCCAGGAACGTCGCGAACTCGGCGTCGAGGACGATCTCGCCGAAATCCCGCACCTCACCGAAGCGATGCTCGTCGTTCTCGGCAAGGCGGGGATCAAGACGCTCGACGATCTCGCCGACCTTGCGACCGACGAACTGATCGCCAAGAAGCGCCAGGACAACCGTCGCGGCCCATCGCGCGAACGCGCCGAGCGGGCCGAGCGCGCAGAAGATCGGGGCGGCGTTCTCGGCGAATATGGCCTCAGCGAAGAGCAGGGCAACGAGATCATCATGGCGGCGCGCGCGCACTGGTTCGATGACGAACCGGCCGTGGAAGCGGAAGCTGCACCCGCCGCGGCGGAGCCGCAAACCGGGGAGGCCGCCGATGCGGACCCCGCACAATGATCAGCTGAGCGAACCCGACCGCGCTGGACGGCGCGGCCAGCATGTGCCCGAACGGCGCTGCGTCATCACCGGCGAGGTCCAGCCGGCGCAGCAACTCGTGCGCCTGGCGCTTGGGCCCGACGGCGGCATCGCGCCCGACGTTCTGGCGAAGGCGCCGGGGCGCGGGGCGTGGATCGGCGTACCGCGCGCGGATCTTGAAGCAGCGCAAGCGAAGGGCAAGCTGAAGGGCGGGCTCGCGCGGGCGCTGCACGACAGCAACTTCACCATTCCCGACGACCTGGGCGCCCGGATCGAGGCGCAATTGCAGCGCGCGACGCTCGACCGGCTGGGGCTTGAGGCGCGGTCGGGCACGTTGATTTCGGGCAATGAAAAGATCGAGCAGGCGGCGCGCAAGGGGCAGGTTCGCCTGCTGCTCCACGCTCTTGATGCGGGCGAGGATGGGCGCAAGAAACTGGCGCAGGCCTGGCGTGTCGGCGAGGATGACGAAGGGTCGGGCCGCGAAGGGCTGGTCTTGCCGGTGGACCGAAACACCCTATCTATGGCATTGGGCCGCGAAAATGCGGTGCATCTGGCGATTGTCGACGCCCGCGCAGCCGATCGGGTGCTCGCGCATTTGAGCCGCTGGCAGTTTTTCACAGGATGGAGTAGGGACGCGGCCAACCGCGATTCCGATCCGCATGCCCCGTCGCCCGTCGGCGAGGAAAAAACAGGGACGGCGCCTGCCGGCCCCGCCGCTTCGGACGCGTTTTGAAGGAATGATGGTTTTCGATGAGTGACGAACAGGACAAGCCGACCCTTACCCGCAAGCCGCTCGGGCTGAAGCGGACGGTCGAGGCCGGCCAGGTGCAGCAGCAATTCAGCCACGGCCGCCGCAACACGGTGGTGGTCGAGGTCAAGCGCCGCCGCGTGCTCGGCCGCCCCGGCGAAGCCGCTCCGGCGCCCGAAGCCGAAGAGGTCAAGGCCGCGCCCGCCGCTCCGGCCCCCGCGCCCGCCCCGGCTCCGAAGCCCGCAGCGCCCAAGCCCGCCGCCGACAGCCTGATGTCGCGGCAGGAGCGCCAGGTGCAATTGCTGCGCGAGGCTGAGGAAGCGCGCATGAACGCGCTCGAGGAAAATCGCCGCCGCGAAGAGGCCGCGCGTGCCCGCGCCGCCGAGGAAGAAAAGGCGCGCGCCGAAGCGCGTAACGAACAGGCCGCGGTAAAGACCGCCGAGCCCGCGCCCGCCGCGCCTGCCGCCGCGGAACCGGTCGCCGAAGCGCCCGTCGCCGCGGCCGAGCCGCAAAGCGAAGCCGCGCCCGCGCCGGCATCGCGCGGCACGACCGCCAGCGCCGCGCCCGCGCCGCGCCGCTTCACGCCGGTCGAAGCCCCGAAGCGCCCCGAACCGAAGCGCCCCGAGCCCAAGGCCAACCGCGGCGCCGACAATCGCCGCCAGTCGGGCAAGCTGACCGTCACGCGCGCGCTCAACGACGACGAGGGCGCGCGCGCGCGCAGCCTCGCGGCGCTGAAGCGTGCCCGCGAAAAGGAAAAGCGCTCGCATATGGTGTCGAGCGGCCCACGCGAGAAGCAGGTCCGCGAAGTCGTCGTGCCCGACGTGATCACGGTCCAGGATCTTGCCAACCGCATGGCGGAAAAGGGCGCCGACCTGGTCAAGGCCTTGTTCAAGATGGGCATGCCGGTCACCGTCAACCAGACGATCGACCAGGACACCGCCGAACTGCTCGTCACCGAATTCGGGCACGAGATCAAGCGCGTCAGCGACGCCGACATCGACATCCGCCACGACGAGGATGTCGATGACGCCGCGAACCTGAAGGCCCGCGCCCCGGTCGTCACGATCATGGGCCATGTCGATCATGGCAAGACCAGCCTGCTCGACGCGCTGCGCGGCGCGAATGTGCAGGCGGGCGAGGCCGGCGGCATCACCCAGCATATCGGCGCCTATCAGGTGAAGACTCCCGACGGGAGCCAAGTCACCTTCCTCGATACGCCGGGCCACGAAGCCTTTACCGAGATGCGCCAGCGCGGGGCGAACGTCACCGACATCGTCATTCTGGTGGTCGCGGCCGACGACGGGCTCAAGCCGCAGTCGATCGAGGCGATCAACCATGCGAAGGCGGCCGGTGTGCCGATCATCGTCGCGATCAACAAGGTCGACAAGGAAGGCGCCAATCCGCAGCGCGTCCGCGAACGCCTGCTCGAACATGAGCTGGTGGTCGAGGAAATGGGCGGCGACGTCCAGAATGTCGAAGTGTCGGCGCTCAAGAAGACCGGCCTCGACAAGCTGCTCGGCGCGATCGCGGTGCAGGCCGAGATCATGGAGCTGAAAGCGAACCCCGACCGCGCCGCTGAAGGCACGGTGGTCGAGGCGAAACTCGACAAGGGCCGCGGCCCGGTGGCGACGATCCTCGTCCGCCGCGGCACGCTCAAGGTCGGCGACATCTTCGTCTGCGGCGCCGAAAGCGGCCGCGTGCGCGCGCTGATCGACGACCAGGGCAAGCAGGTCAAGACCGCCGGCCCGTCGATGCCGGTCGAGGTTCTCGGCCTCGGCGGCGTGCCGATGGCGGGCGATACGCTGACCGTCGTCGAAAATGAAGCGCGGGCCCGCGAAGTCGCGGCCTATCGCCAGAGCGAAGCGCTCAAGAGGCGCACGGTGCAGGCGCCGGTCAGCCTCGAGGGCATGTTCGAGGCGCTCGCCGACAAGGCGAAGGTCATCGAATATCCGGTGGTCATCAAGGGCGATGTGCAGGGGTCGGTCGAAGCGATCGTCAACGCGCTCAATCGCCTGTCGACCGACGAGATCCGCGTCCGCGTGCTTCAGTCGGGCGCCGGGGCGATCACCGAAAGCGACGTGACGCTGGCGGCCGCGACGGGCGCGCCGATCATCGGCTTCAACGTTCGTCCGAACGCCAAGGCGCGCGAAATCGCGAACCGCGAAAAAGTGCGCTTCATGTACTATGACGTCATCTATCACCTGACCGAGGCGGTCGCGAAGGAGATGGCGGGCGAGTTGGGTCCGGAGCGGATCGAGAATGTCGTCGGCCGCGCCGAGGTCAAGGATGTCTTCCCGGCCGGCAAGCGCGACAAGGCCGCGGGGCTGCTGGTGCTCGAAGGGTCGATCCGCAAGGGGCTCCACGCGCGTCTCACCCGCGAGGACGTCATCGTTTCGGCAACGACGATCGCGTCGCTCCGCCGCTTCAAGGACGATGTCGCGGAAGTGCGCGCCGGACTGGAGTGCGGTGTCGTGCTGGCGGACACCAACGACATCAAGCCGGGCGATCATCTGGAGGTGTTCGAGGTCGAACTGCGCGAACGGACGCTGTAACAGGCGTCCGCTCGGCGCGGATCGGGAGGTGTCGGCATGGCTCGCTACGTCGCCCTATTCGGCAGCATCAACGTCGGCGGCAACCGGCTGAAGATGGCCGACCTGCGTTCGGCGTTCGAGGCCGAGGGCTTTACCGATGTCGAGACGGTCGTTGCCAGCGGCAATGTCATCTTTTCGCACCCCGCGCGGCCGACGCGCGGGCTGGAGGAAAAGCTGACGCTGATGGTCGACGATCGCTTCGACATGCGCTGTGCCGCGCTCGTGCGCAGCCGCGACGAGCTTGCCGCGGCGATCGCCGACAATCCTTTCGCGGGCACCAACGAGGACAAGTTCGTCCATACGATGTTCCTCGACGGGCAACCGACCGCGGCCCAGTTCGACGCGCTGGCGACCGACAAATGGATCAAGCCGAACGAGCGTCTCGCGCTTGGCGACCGGGCGCTTTATATCGATTATGGCGACGGCGTCGCCGACAGCAAATTGACCGCGCGGCTGATCGAACGGCGGTTGGACCATAAGGGCACGGCGCGCAACATGCGCTCGATCGCCCGGATCATCGACAAGCTCGACCAGTTGGAGAAAGCGTAAGCCATGAAAGCGGCAGAAACCAAAGGCCCCTCGGTCCGCGTGCTGCGCGTCGGCGAACAGGTGCGCCACATCCTCTCCGAAATCCTCGCGCGCGGCGATGCCCATGACGAGCTGCTGACCAAGCATCCGGTGAGCATCACCGAAGTGCGCATGTCGCCCGACCTGCGCCACGCGACGGTGTTCGTGAAGCCCCTGCTCGGCAAGAATGAGGAAGCGGTGCTCAAGGCGCTGCGCACCAACACCGCCTGGCTGCAAAAGAGCGTCGCCGAAAAGATGAGCATGAAATATGCCGCGAAACTGAAATTCCTGTCGGACGAAAGCTTCGACGAGGCGAGCCACATCGAAAAGCTGCTGCGCGATCCGAAGGTCGCGCGCGATTTGGGCGGGGCCGAGGCCGAATAACCACCGTCGTCCCCGCGAAGGCGGAGGCCGCTGTCGGCGTTGTGCTGCGGTGCCGGGGAAGGCTGCCAACGGCCCCCGCCTTCGCGGGGGCGACGATTATTTCTTCGCCGTCTTGATCCCTGCCGCCTGCTCCAGCTCGATCAGCGCTTCTTCCAGATAGTCGATCATCCGCTGCGCATGCGGGACGCTGCGGCGGCAGGCGGTGATGCCGAAGTCGATGTTCTGGAAATTCGACACTTGGGTGATGTTCATCGCCATGCCGTCGACCGGGATGCTCGCGGGATACATGCCGTCCAGCCGCGCGCCGTTCCAATACATCTGCTCGCGCGGGCCGGGGACGTTGGAGATCGTCACCGAATAGGCGGGGAATTTGTCGGCGGTGCGGGTCAGCGCGGTCAGCATCATCGGGAAGCTGGTGATCGCGGTATAGAGCTGGATCTGCGACGCGGTCATCGCGCGAAGCTGCGCCTTGGCCGAATTCATCGATTCCTGGATCGCCGCCATCCGTTCGGCCGGGTCGTCGATATGCGTCGCGAGATTGGCGGTCACCGACGCGACCGAATTGCCCGAATCGATGTCGTCCTTGGGCCGGATCGACACTGGCGCCATCGCTTTCAAGGGCTTGTCGGGCAGTTCGTTCAGCGACTGGAGATATTTGCGCATCGCCCCCGCGCACATGCCGAGCACCGCGTCGTTGATCGTCCCACCATAGGCCTTGCCCACCGCGCGCACGCGCTCCAGCGACCAGCTTTGCGCGACGAAGCGGCGCGCGCCGGTGATATTGCGGTTGAAGCTGGTGCGCGGCACCCCGGCGAAGGGCGTGACCAGCCCGTCGCCGCCAAGGCCGAACATCGCTGCCAGATACTGGTTCATCGCCTTGGTCACGCCGACGCTGGTGCCCCATTGGGCCTTCAGGAAATCGCCGATCGCCTTGATATCCATCAGGCTGGGGCGTGGGGGCTTCTTCGGTGTCGGGAACTGGCGCTTATAGGCCTCATAGGCCTCGACCGAGAGCGGCGAATAGGCGCGGCGTTCCTTGGGGTCCGCCGACAGCATCGAATTATAGAAATGGATGCTCGCGGCGCCGTCCATCAGCGCGTGGTGGACTTTCTTGAAGGTCGCGATCTGCCGGTTCGGTAACCCTGAGATCAACGTGATTTCCCACAAGGGCCGGGTGCGGTCGAGCAGCCCCGAATGGAGGCGCGAGGCCAGCTCGAACATCTCGCGATAGCGCCCCGGCTTCGGCAGCGCGGCGGCGCGGACGTGATAGTGCATGTCGATGTCGCGGTCGGGTTCGAGCCGGATCGGGCCATATTGGCCGAGCGGGGTCAGCTTGAGCACCTCGCTGAACGGGCGGCGCAGCCCCTCCGACTGGCGGAGCAGCGCGAGCTGTTCGTTCAGCCACTCGGTCTCGTCGACATCGTCGGGAAGGGTGTAGAGGTTGATGCCGCCGATGTGCATCGGCATCTCGCGGCTTTCCCCCACCAGGAACATCGCATCGGTCACCGGCATCAGCCGCATCGGTCGCTCCCCCACTGTTTTGTTGCGACTTTCGCTGCGCAGCATGACAGCGGCGACGGGCGAGTCAAGCGGTGGTCAGGGCGCGCAAAAGGCGATTTCGATCGTCACCGATCCCTGCCGCTCCAGATGATGCGGAACGCCCGGCGGGATCAGCATCGTGTCGCCGGTCTTGAGCAGGCGGCCGCCCCCGGCCTCGTCGTCCCAGTGGAAGTGGATCGACCCGGCGGTGACCGACAGCAGGCCCCACGCGCCTGGCTTGAGATCGTGGCGGCGCAGCAGGCCGGCGGGAATCGTGTCGGCGCCGAACGGGCCGATGCGCCGGTAAGCGCGGGCGCCGGAGGGAAGCGGCGGCCCGCGCTCGGCGATCGGCGCCACGGTCAGAAGCCGCCGGTGGCGCGAACGACGAGGACGGTGAGGCCGAGGAAGACCATGCCGATCGGCACCGCGAGAATCTGGGCCCCGACGGCGCGCAGGTTCATCGGTCCCGTCCGGGTTTCGAGGACGCCGCCCATGCGGTCGAGCGGCGAATCATATTCAGGGCCCTTCTGGGCGTTGAGGATGCCGGTCGTGCCAAAGACCATCACCACATAGAAGACCGATATGACGATCATCATGAGGGTCGCGGTATCGCGCCCGGTCGCCGCGGCGATGGTGACGAAGAAGATCGCATAACAGCCGAACATCACCCGCCATATCCAGCGCGGCAACTGGAATCCGGCCTGGATACCGCTGGTTTCATAGGGGTCGTTGGGGCGATAGACGGGGGGGCGATAGGCAGGGGGCGGGCGCAGGGGATCAGACATCGGGAAGCTCCACTTTCCTGGTTAGAGGATCGTCACGGTCGCGGTGAACCCAGATGCCTGTGAGCAGGCTCTCGGCAATCATCCGCGCCTTGGCGCCGATATGGCTGATCGCCTCCGGGGTGGGGGCGATATCGTGCAGCGTTTGATAGAAGAGCCGCAGCCATTGCTGGAAATGCGCCTGGCCGATCGTCGGGATCGCCAGATGCTTCATCATCGGATTGCCGGTGAAATTGCCGGCGCTGAGCAGGATCGACTGCCAGAAACGGTTCATCTGGCCCAGATGCTTCGGCCAGTCGTCGATGCGCGCGTCGAAGATCGGGCCGAGCGACGCATCCTCGCGCACCGCGCCATAGAAGCGGTCGACCAGCGCGGCGATGAAGGCCTCGTCGATGCCCATGGCGATTGCCTCGGCACGCCGCTCTTCGCGGGCGGCGATGGCGTGGGGATGGGCCTGGACCGTTCTTGCCGTCATGGTTCCGACTCTATTCTAGTATCTGAGATACCTATTTAAGTGGGTTGCCGCAAAAAGCAATATCTAATATACCACTTTAATGCGATTAAGCCTGCACAGCGATTATGCCCTGCGCATTCTGATGGCGCTATCCGCCAGCGGCCGCCAGATGTCGGTCGACGAGATCGCGGGCCAATATGGCATTTCGCGCAACCACCTCGCCAAGGTCGCGCAGCGGCTTCAGGCCCTGGGCTATGTCAGCGCGCAGCGCGGGCGCGGCGGCGGATTGACGCTGGCGCGCGATGCCGACGCGGTGATCGTCGGCACGGTGGTGCGCGAGTTCGAGAATCTGGAGGGGCTGGTCGAATGTATGGCCCCCGCGACCTCGACCTGCCCGGTGTGCGGCGTCTGCGGCTTGCAGGGCGCGCTCGGCGGGGCGCTCGCGGCCTTTCTGACGCATCTCGACGGCTATACGCTCATCGATCTGGTGCCGCAGCCCGCGCGCTTTCGGGCGCGGCTCGGGGTTCCCTGATCTTCGCCCGATTCCGATTGCGCACCGCGCCGCCATGGCGGTATCGCTCCCGCCATGGCCAAGCTCTATTTCTATTATGCCAGCATGAACGCGGGCAAGTCGACGACGCTGCTGCAGGCGGATTTCAACTATCGCGAGCGTGGGATGGAGACGATGCTGTGGACCGCGTCGCTCGACGATCGCTATGGCGCCGGACAGATCACCAGCCGTATCGGCCTGCTTGCCGAAGCGCATAAATTCGATCCCGACAGCGATCTGTGGGCGGCGGTGGAGGCCGAGAACGCCGAGCGTCCGCTCGCCTGCGTCCTCGTCGACGAGGCGCAATTCCTGTCGCGCGATCAGGTGCTCGATCTCGCGCGGCTCGCCGACGAGGCGAATATCCCGGTGCTCTGCTATGGCCTCCGCACCGATTTCGCGGCGAACCTGTTTCCCGGCTCGGCGGCGCTGCTCGGGCTCGCCGACGCGCTCGTCGAACTGAAGGCGGTGTGCGAATGCGGGCGCAAGGCGACGATGAACCTGCGCGTCGACGAACGCGGCCGCGCGGTGGTCGAGGGCGCGCAGACCGAGATCGGCGGCAACGACCGCTATGTCGCGATGTGCCGGCGCCATTTCATGGAAAAGCGGCGCGTGGCGGCGGAGGCGCCAAGGGAGGTGGGCGCCGATGCGTGACACGCTCTATGTCGAACGCGCCGACGGCGACCTGCGGCTCGTCAAACTCGCCGAGGTGCATCACGAGGCGCTGCGCGCCGCCTGCGCGGCCGATGCCGACATCTGGCCGATCTATTCGTCGAGCTTCGACCCCGCGCATTTCGACACCAGTTTCGCGGCGCTGCTCGTCAATCCGGTCCGCATGCCCTATGCGGTGTTCGCGGGCGACCGGCTCGTCGGCATGACCGCTTATCTGCGCCCCGACTGGTCGGCGCAGACGATCGAGATCGGGGGCAGCTATCTCCACCCCGACGTTCGCGGCACCGGGCTCAATGGGAAGCTCAAGCGGCTGATGATCGACCATGCCTTTGCCGTCGGCATCCGCCGCATCGAATTTCGTATCGACGAACGCAACGCGCGCAGCCAGGCGGCGGTGGCCAAGCTCGGCTGCGTCAAGGAGGGCGTGCTGCGGGCCGAACGGATCACCTGGACCGGCTTCGTGCGCGACACCGGGCTCTGGTCGTTGCTTGCCGAGGAATGGAAGGGATAGGTCAGCGCGGGTTCAGACTCGATCGGCTATTGCGGGCCTCAGGTCGGGGATATCCTGTCCGAAGGACTCGACATGAAACAGAAACTCGCACTCTCCCTGGCCGCTGCCTTGCTTTCCCTTTCGGCAAATGCGGCGGCCGCCGAGCCCGCGGCGCCGCGGGCGCTCGGCGTCGAAACCGGAATCACCTTCCCGAGCAACGCGACGATTCGCACCTTCCAGGCCGACGGTGACGACGGCGTCTGGATTCAGGACAGTCGCCGCAACTGGTATTATGCCACATTTTTCAGCCCTTGCCGCAACATCGATTTCGCGCAGGCGATCGGGGTTGATACGCGCGGCCTGTCGCGGCTCGACAAATATGCGACGATCCTTGTGCGCGGCGACCGCTGCGCGCTGTCCTCCTTCGTGACCTCGGCGCCGCCGCCGACCAAGAAGGAACGCAAGGCGGCCGAGCAAGCCGCCAAGGCCGCGGCCGAGGCCGACAAGCCGAATTGACAAGCGCCCCGCGCGCCAGCAGGGGCGCGGGATGAACGGTTGGATCATCCTCGACAAGCCCCAAGGGCTCGGCTCGACCCAGGCGGTCGGCGCGGTGAAGCGCGTCTGCCGCGAGGCGGGGCTGGGCAAGGTCAAGGTCGGCCATGGCGGCACGCTCGACCCGCTCGCTTGCGGGGTGCTGCCGATCGCGCTCGGCGAGGCGACCAAGCTGTGCGGGCGGATGCTCGATGCGAGCAAAATCTATGATTTCACGGTCAGCTTCGGCACCGAGACCGCGGGCCTCGACGCCGAGGGCGAGGTGGTGGCGACGAGCGATGTGCGGCCGACGCTTGCCGAGATCAAGGCCGTCCTGCCGCGCTTCACCGGGCCGATCGAACAGGTGCCGCCGGCTTATTCGGCGATCAAGATCGACGGCCAGCGCGCTTATGATCGCGCGCGTGCGGGCGAAAATGTGGAGATGAAGGCGCGAGGGGTGACCATCCACGCTCTTCGTCACCCCGGACTTGATCCGGAGTCCCGCTCAGCAACGTCGATAAGCGGGACTCCGGATCAAGTCCGGGGTAAGGAGGTGGAAGGGGAGGGGCTTCAAGAGATCACCCTCACCGCCCATGTCTCGAAAGGGACCTATATCCGCAGCCTCGCGCGCGACATTGCGCGCGCGGTCGGCAGCGTCGGCCATGTCACGATGCTCCGCCGCACCAGGGCGGGGCCGTTCGATCTCAGCCAGGCGATTTCGCTGGACAAATTGAACGCTTTCGGTCAAGGCGCCGCCCAATCAGAAATCATTCTGCCGCTCGAGGCAGGGCTGGTCGACATCCCGGCTCTGAACCTTTCCCCGGAAGCGGCAGGGGCGATCCGTCAGGGTCGTGTCTGGACCGGGGTAAGCGCGGATGACGGGCTCTATTGGGGAAGGGACAGCGAAATGCGTCCTGTCGCCCTGATCGAGGCTTTGGCGGGAACGCTGAAAGTCGTGCGTGGCTTCAATCTGTAAACTAAGGATGTTCGAGGAAAAAGACTATGTCGATTACCGCTGAGCGCAAAGCCGAAGTCATCAAGGACAATGCCCGTGACAAGGGCGATACCGGTTCGCCGGAAGTCCAGGTCGCGATCCTGACCGACCGCATCAACACGCTGACCGCGCACTTCAAGGCGCACCACAAGGACAACCACAGCCGCCGCGGGCTGCTGATGATGGTCAACAAGCGCCGCAGCCTCCTCGACTATCTTCGCAAGAAGGACGAGGGCCGCTATCAGGCGCTCATCGCGAAGCTGGGTCTTCGTAAATAAGAATTTCTGGCGGCCCCGGACTTCCGGGGCCGCTGTCATATTGGTCGCCCGCATATGTGCGCGACCACAGGGCCGCTCCCGCATCCGGCGGGACCGCCACAGGGGCATCAAAGCGCCCCGCACCGCCCCGGGCCGGATTGCCCGGAACTAGAGGCCCCGCCCGGCATAGGGCTCGGCGGGCGAAGGAAATCTCATGTTTGACGTGAAAAAAGTATCGATCGAGTGGGGCGGTGAAACGCTGACCCTCGAAACGGGCAAGGTTGCCCGCCAAGCCGACGGCGCGGTTGTCGCGACGCTGGGCGAAACGATGGTGTTGGCTGCCGTGACCGCCGCAAAGACGGTCAAGGAAGGGCAGGATTTCTTCCCGCTCACCGTCCACTATCAGGAAAAATATTCGGGCGCGGGCCGCATCCCCGGCGGTTTCTTCAAGCGCGAACGCGGCGCGACCGAAAAGGAAACCCTAGTTTCGCGTTTGACTGATCGTCCGATCCGTCCGCTGTTCCCCGAAGGTTTCTACAACGAAATCAATGTCATTGCTCAGGTTCTGAGCTATGACGGCCATAACGAGCCCGACATTTTGGCGATGATCGCCGCGTCGGCCGCGCTCACCATCTCGGGCGTGCCCTTCATGGGTCCGATCGGCGCCGCGCGCGTCGGTTACCTCGATGGCGAATATATCCTCAACCCGACCGACGAGCAGGTTGCCGAAGGCGACCTCGACCTGGTCGTCGCCGCCACCTACGACGCGGTGATGATGGTCGAATCCGAAGCGAACGAGCTGTCGGAAGAGGTCATGCTCGGCGCCGTGCTGTTCGCGCACGATGCGTGCAAGGACATCGTCAAGGCGATCGTCAAGCTCGCCGAACAGGCCGCCAAGGATCCCTGGGACATGGCCGAGCAGGCCGACCTGTCGGCCGCGAAGGACAAGCTGAAGAAGCTGATCGGCAAGGACATCACCGCCGCTTACAAGCTGACCGACAAATCGGCCCGCTCGAACGCGCTGAACGCGGCGCGCGCTGCCGCCAAGGCGGCGTTCGCCGACGCCGCGCCGCAGGATCAGATGGCTGCCGGCAAGCTGGTCAAGAAGCTCGAAGCCGAAATCGTTCGCGGTGCTATCCTCAAGGACGGCAAGCGCATCGACGGCCGCACGACGACGCAGATTCGTCCGATCGTCGCCGAAACGCACTTCCTGCCCCGCGCCCACGGCTCGGCGCTGTTCACCCGCGGTGAAACGCAGACGATCGCGACCTGCACCCTGGGCACCAAGGAAAGCGAACAGATGATCGACGGCCTCAATGGCCTGTCCTACTCGAACTTCATGCTGCACTATAACTTCCCGCCCTATTCGGTCGGCGAAGTCGGTCGCTTCGGGGCGCCCAGCCGCCGCGACATCGGCCATGGCAAGCTCGCCTGGCGCGCGCTGCACGCGGTGCTGCCGACGAAGGACGAGTTTCCCTACACGATCCGCATCACCAGCGACATCACCGAGTCGAACGGCTCGTCGTCGATGGCGTCGGTTTGCGGCGGCAGCCTCGCGATGATGGACGCCGGCGTGCCGATCAAGCGCCCGGTTTCGGGCATCGCGATGGGTCTGATCCTCGAAGGCAAGGATTTCGCGATCCTGTCGGACATCCTGGGCGATGAAGATCATCTCGGCGACATGGACTTCAAGGTCGCGGGCACGTCTGAGGGCATCACCACGATGCAGATGGACATCAAGATCGCGGGCATCACGCGCGAGATCTTCGAGGCCGCGCTGAACCAGGCGAAGGAAGGCCGCGCGCACATCCTCGGCGAAATGGCGAAGGCGCTGGGCGAAGCCCGCACCGAGCTGTCGGACTATGCTCCGCGCATCGAAACGATGCAGATCGACAAGTCGAAGATCCGCGACATCATCGGCACCGGCGGCAAGGTGATCCGCGAGATCGTCGCGACCACCGGCGCCAAGGTCGACATCGACGACGAAGGCCTGATCAAGATTTCGTCGAGCGATCCGGCGCAGATCGAAGCCGCCCGCAAGTGGATTTCGGGCATCGTCGAGGAAGCTGAAGTCGGCAAGATTTATGACGGCAAGGTCGTCAATCTCGTCGATTTCGGGGCGTTCGTGAATTTCATGGGCGGCAAGGACGGTCTCGTCCACGTCAGCGAAATCGCCAACGAGCGCGTCGAGAAGGTCTCGGACGTCCTGAGCGAAGGCCAGGAAGTCAAGGTCAAGGTGCTCGAGATCGACCCGCGCGGCAAGGTCCGCCTGTCGATGCGCGTTGTCGATCAGGAAACAGGCGAGGAACTCGAAGACACCCGCCCGCCGCGCGAACCGCGCAGCGATCGCGGTCCGCGCCGTGACGGCGGTGACCGCGGCGACCGCGGTGATCGTGGTCCGCGTGGCGGCGGCGGCGGTCGTGACCGTGGCCCGCGCCGTGACGGCGGCGGCGAAGCGCGCGGCGATCGTGGCCCGCGCCGCGAACGCAACGAAGGTCCGGAAGACCAGGGCCATGTGCCCGACTTCCTGAAGGACTAAGCTTCTTCACCGATCGGAATAAGAAAGGGGCCGCGAAAGCGGCCCCTTTTTTTGGCGATCATGCGTCTGCAAACGCATGGTCGATTTCGAGATTTGCGCCAGTTTCCCACAACCTCGTCGTGCTGAACTCGTTTCAGCATCCATGGCCGGACCTTCCGCTTGGCGCCTAGGGCGGATCGACATTCAGCCCTGACGGCCTGCAAATGCTGGTTTTCCGTGCTTCCGGTGCTCACGTACTTTTAGTACGCTGCGCTCCGGGTCACGGAAAACCACCATTTTCGTCTCGTCATCATCTGAATGTCGATCGGCCCTAGTTTCCTTCGAGGGCGGGCCATGGCCCGGAAACAAGTTCAGGGTGACGAAGAATGGGAAGAATGGAAGGACGGTCAAAGCCGTTTGCAAACGCTCGGTACGCCCGCTCCTTACGGGCAATAGACGTCGCGCATCGCGTCCATCAATACGACCAGCGTCTGCGCGACGGGCAGCGCGCGCGGCTCCTCGGCGACGTCGGTCGCCTTGGCCAGATTGCCGCGGACCTGCTTCAGCTCCTTGCATTCGCTCTTTTTCGCGGCGAGGGTGGTGTTGCCGTCCGCCAGATGAGCGAACAGACGGCCATAGACGCGGCACACGCCGATCAATTGCTGCCCCCAATAGGGGAATTGGAACCCCTGACCGATCACCGTGCCCGTCACCCCGTTGCACGCGCTTTCGAGCTGGTCGGGGTTCACCGCCCTGACCGCCAGGACGATTCGTTCGCCGCGGTCGGCCCAATTGTGCCACCCCGCCGCCTTGTCGGCCGCCGCCGCCGGCATGGCCGCCCCTGCCAGCATCAGCATCGCCGCCGCCCGCAAGGCCATAGGCATGATTCGAACCACCATCATCATCTCCCCGAAAGAAGGATCGCCTTGCCACGCCTGCGCCCGGCGGCCTTGTCGATTCCCGACAGCAGGGTTGGCCGCGCCGGGAGAGGCCCGATCAAGCGGCGGCTTGGCGCGGCCGCCGCCAGCGTCTAGCCTTGCCCCGACCATAGTCCGCGCAGAGGAATGCCATGATGTTCGAGATGCTGCTTCTGTCCCTCGCCGCCGCGGCGCAGGTGGTTCCGCCGCAGGCGACGCAATTGCCGCCGCCGCCGCCCGCGGTGCCCGCGCCCGTCACCGCGCCGGTCGAGGTCGACGCGCGGCCCTATGTCGAGATCGTCACCGACGCGGGCAAGATGGTGGTGCGGCTCGAAACCGCGCGCGCGCCGGTGACCGCCGCCAATTTCCTGCGCTATGTCGATAGCAAGCGGATGAACGGGTTCAAATTCTATCGCACGACGCGAAGCTGGGGCGCGGGCAATGCGCTGGTTCAGGGCGGCAATCGCGGCGACGCGCGGCTGAACTTTCCGCCGATCGCGCACGAAGCGACCAATGTCACCGGCCTCACCCACTGCAAGGGGGCGCTGTCGATGGCGCGGCTCGCGCCGGGCGATGCGACGAGCGATTTCTTCATCCTGCTTTCCGACATCCCCGGCTTCGACGCCGATCCGTCGGCGAGCGGCGATCGGGCCGGTTTCGCGGTGTTCGGCGAGCTTGTGTCGGGATTCGACGTCGCGGAGAATATCTATGCCGCGCCGGTCTCGCCGACCAAGGGTGAGGGGGTGATGGTCGGCCAGATGCTCGACCCCGAGGTTCGGATCGTCTCGGCGCGCCGCATCCCCGCGCCCGCCGACGCGCCGCAGGGGTGCGTGGTGAAGGCCGCGAACTGATCGGCATCGCCCCCGCCCGCGCGAAGGCGACGAAACGCATGATCATTTATTTTGCGTTCATCCGCGCTGTGGCTATACCGCGCGCATGACTCAGCGCATCTCCCCTCGTGCCGCCGCGCGCCTGCTCGCCGCCGCTCTCGTGATTTCGCCGATGCTGGCGGCCTGTGCCGGGGGTTCGGGCGTCAAGAAGGACACGCGCTACGTCGCGCGCGACGTGAACACGCTCTATCGCGCGGCGCAGGACCGGCTCGACCGCAAGCAGTACAAGCTCGCCGCGGCGCTGTTCGACGAGGTCGAGCGCCAGCATCCCTATTCGCCCTGGGCGCGCCGGGCGCAGCTCATGAGCAGCTTTTCCTATTATATGGACCGCGAATATACCCCCGCGATCGAGGCGGCGCAGCGCTTTCTCTCGATCCATCCGGGCAACAAGGACGCGCCCTATGCCTATTATCTGATCGCTCTTTCCTATTATGAGCAGATCAGCGACGTCACCCGCGACCAGAAGATCACGCAGCAGGCGCAGAATGCGCTGGGCGAAGTGATCCGCCGCTATCCCGACAGCCGCTATGCCGCCGATGCGCGCTTGAAGATCGACCTGGTGCAGGACCATCTCGCGGGCAAGGAGATGGAGATCGGCCGTTTCTATGAGCGTAGCTCGAACTGGCTCGCCGCCTCGATCCGCTTTCGCGAAGTGACCCAGAAATTCCAGACGACGAGCCACACGCCCGAGGCGCTCTATCGCCTGACCGAATGCTACCTCGCGCTCGGCATTCCCGAAGAGGCAAAGAAATCGGCCGCGGTGCTGGGCGCCAACTATCCGGGCAGCAAATGGTACGAGCGCGCCTTCAAGCTGATGCAGAAGAACGCGCCGAGCGCCTGATTCGGACAAAGCGTCGCCCCCGCGCAGACGGGGGCCGCTGGCAGTATGGCGCAAGGCCGATAGCGGCCTCTGCTTTCGCGGGGGACGACGCATATTCCCGAATAGATTCGCATTTTGTTCTGGGTTAAGAGCGGCCCATGCTGACGGCGCTGTCCATCGCCAATATCGTTCTGATCGAACGGCTCGACCTTGATTTCGAGGCCGGGCTGGGCGTGCTGACCGGAGAGACGGGGGCGGGCAAGTCGATCCTGCTCGACGCGCTGGGGCTGGCGCTCGGGATGCGCGCCGACAGCGCGCTGGTGCGGCAAGGCGCCGACAAGGCGCAGGTGACCGCCAGCTTCACCCCGCCCGCACCCGGCACCTCGCTCGCCGCGCTGCTCGCCGACAATGAGATCGCGCTGGAGGCAGGCGAACCGCTGCTGATCCGCCGCGCGCTCAAAACCGACGGCGGCAGCCGCGCCTTCCTGAACGACCAACCCTGCTCGGCGGCGCTGCTGCGCGAGGTTGGCGGATATCTGGTCGAAATCCACGGCCAGCACGACGATCGCGGCCTGCTCGTGCCCGCCGGGCATCGCGCGCTGCTCGACGCCTATGCGCGCGCCGACACCGCGGCGGTTGCGGCCGCCCACGGCGCGTGGCGCGGCGCCGAGGCGAGATTGGAAGCGGCGAAGGCGGCGATTTCGGAGGCGGAGCGCGACCGCGAATGGCTCGAACATTGCGTCGCCGAACTTCGCGTGCTCGATCCGCGGCCGGGCGAGGACGCCGAACTCGCCGAGGCGCGCGCGACGATGCAGAAGGGGGAGAGGATCGCCGGCGATCTCGGCACGATCCTCGAAGCGTTCGAGGGTAGCGACGGCGGCCCGGCGCGGCTGCGCGGTGCGGCGCGGCGGCTCGACCGGCTCGCGGGCGACCATGCCTTGCTCGCCGAGGCGCTGGCGAGCCTCGATCGCGCGATCATCGACGCCGACGAGGCCGAGACGAAATTGCACGAGGCGGCGCGCGCGCTCGAATATGATCCCGACCGGCTGGAGGCGGCCGAGACGCGGCTGTTCGAACTGCGCGCGATGGCGCGCAAGCACGGGGTTCAGCCCGACGCGCTCGCCGAACTGACCGGTGACCTTGCCGCGCGGCTCGACGCGATCGAGGGCGGCAGCGCGGGGCTGGCAAAGCTCGAAGCGGCGGTTGCGGAGACGGCGGCCGCCTACACCCATGCCGCGACGGCGCTATCCGACCAGCGCCGCAAGGCCGCGGCGCGGCTCGACGCGGCGGTGGCGGGCGAACTGGCGCCGCTGAGGCTCGACGCGGCGCGCTTCCAGACGCTCGTCGAACGCCTTCCCGCCGAGCGCTGGGGCGCCGAGGGGATGGACCGCGTCGAATATCTGATCGCCACCAACCCCGGCGCGCCCTTCGCGCCGCTGGCGAAGATCGCGAGCGGCGGCGAATTGTCGCGCTTCATCCTCGCGCTCAAGGTCGCGTTGGCCGAAGAGGGCGGGGCCGAAACGATCATCTTCGACGAGATCGATCGCGGCGTCGGCGGCGCGGTCGCCTCGGCGATCGGCGAGCGGCTCGCAAGGCTCGCGGGCGCGGGCAAGCAACTCCTCGCGGTCACCCACTCGCCGCAGGTCGCGGCCAAGGGTGCGTCGCACTTCGTCATCGCCAAATCGAGCGAAGGAATCGTCACCCGCACCGGCGTCCGCGCTCTCGACCCCCCCGGCCGCCGCGAGGAAATCGCACGCATGCTCTCGGGTGCCGAAGTAACCGAGGAGGCCAGGGCGCAGGCGGAACGATTGCTGGAGGTGGTGTGAAAACGGTTGCGGATGAAACCCCTTCCTCTTCAGAGGAGGGGCAGCGAGACTTAGGCGCTTGCGCCTTAGTCGCAGCGGGGTGGTGTTCCGCACCGGCGTCCACCACCCCCAACCCCTGCCCTGAAGGGGAGGGGCCTTGATCGGACACCCCCTCGATCGTCCCGTCTGGTCGATGCTCACCGGACGGCAGGCGCATCTGGCCGAGGGCGACAGGCAGGCGGTACGGATCGATCGCGGCTATGGGCCGTTCGCCGCCGCCGCCGACCGGAGCGCCGCGGCGCAGGCGGGGCTCGCGGCGCTGGTTCCGGCGGAGGGCGAATTATGGATCGTCGAGGGCGAGGCCTGGCCGGTGCCGCCGGGCGCGCGCGAAGTGAAGCGGGCGGTGCTCGCGCAGATGGTCGCCGAAGGGCCGCCGCCTGAGGCACGGCCGGGCGAACCCGCGATCGTCGCGCTCGGCGATGCCGACGCCGCCGATATGGCGGCACTGGCCAACCATGCCCGGCCCGGCCCGTGGGGGCCGAAAACCCATCGTTATGGTCCGTTCTTTGGGGTGCGCGAGGACGGCCGCCTGCTCGCGATGGCGGGGCAGCGCATGCTGATGCCTGGCATGGCCGAACTGAGCGGCGTCGCCACGTGGGAAGATTGCCGCGGGCGCGGGCTGGCGCGCGCGCTGATCGGCCATGTCATGCGCGCGATGGCGGCACACGGCGAAACGCCCTTCCTCCACAGCTATGCCGACAATGCGGGGGCGATCGCGCTCTACGAATCGCTCGGCTTCCACATCCGGCGCGAGGTGCAGGTGCTGGCGATCGCCGCGATTTGAGGCTCGCGCAGAACGCAAGCCGGTGGCAAAAGCGCGCGCATGACCGAGATTGAATCGCTCTCCGAAGCCCAGGCCGCCAACGAACTGATGCGGCTCGCGAAGCAGATCGCCCACCACAACCGGCGCTATCATGCCGAGGACGCGCCCGAGATTTCGGACGCCGATTACGACGCGCTCGTCCGCCGCAACACTGCGATCGAAGCGGCCTTCCCGAATCTGGTCCGCGCCGACAGCCCGAACCGCCTGGTCGGCGCGGCGGTCGAGGCGTCGCCGCTCGCCAAGGTCGCCCACGCGCAGCGGATGATGAGCCTCGACAATGCGTTCGCTGCCGAGGATGTCGAGGAATTCGTCGCGCGCGTGCGGCGCTTCCTGAACCTTCCGGGCGATGCCGCGGTCGCGATGACCGCCGAGGACAAGATCGACGGCTTGTCCTGCTCGCTGCGCTACGAAAAGGGCAGGCTGGTGCAGGCCGCGACGCGCGGCGACGGGACGGTGGGCGAGGACGTCACTGCCAATGTGCGGCATATCGCGGATATCCCGCAGACTCTCGTCGCCCCCGCGAAGGCGGGGGCGGCGGGGATTCCCGACGTCTTCGAGATTCGCGGCGAAGTCTATATGTCGAAATCGGATTTTTCGGCGCTCAACGAACGGTTAATGGAGGAGGGGCGGGCGCTCGCCGACCAGCGCGAACAGCCGTTCGATCCCGCCACCGTCCGCCAGTTCGCCAACCCGCGCAACGCCGCCGCGGGATCGCTGCGCCAGAAGGACGCGAGCGTCACCGCGTCGCGCCCGTTGCGCTTCCTCGCGCACGGCTGGGGCGAGGTGAGCGCGCTTCCCGCCGACACCCAGTTCGGCGTGATGAAGGCGATCGAAGGCTGGGGTGTTCCGGTATCGCCGCGGCTCGCGCGCTGCGACAGCGTCGCCGATCTGCTCGCCCATTATGCCGCGATCGAGGCCGGCCGCGCCGACATGACCTATGACATCGACGGCGTCGTCTACAAGGTCGACCGGCTCGACTGGCAGGCGCGGCTGGGCTTCGTCGCCAAGGCGCCGCGCTGGGCGATTGCGCATAAATTCCCCGCCGAACGCGCGCAGACGACGCTCGAGGCGATCGACATCCAGGTTGGCCGCACCGGCAAGCTGACCCCGGTCGGGCGGCTTGTCCCCGTCACCGTCGGCGGCGTCGTCGTCTCGAACGTCACGCTTCATAACCGCGACGAGATCGGCCGCCTCGGTGTCCGGCCCGGCGATCGCGTCGTCATCCAGCGCGCCGGCGACGTGATCCCGCAGGTCGTCGACAATCTGACCCGCGACGAGGATCGCCCTGCCTTTGCCTTTCCCGACCATTGCCCGGTGTGCGGCAGCGAGGCGGTCGCCGAGGAGGGTGAGGTCGATGTGCGCTGCACCGGCGGCCTCATCTGCAACGCCCAGAAATTCGAGCGCCTGCGCCATTTCGTCAGCCGCGGCGCGCTCGATATCGAGGGGCTGGGCGAAAAGAGCATCGCGGAGTTTCTTGAGCTGGGCTGGCTCGACAGGGGCCCGGCCGACATCTTCCGCCTGCAGAATCACCGCGAAGAACTGCTCGGGCGCGAGGGGTGGAAGGAAAAGTCCGTCGACAATCTCTTCGCCGCGATCGAGGCCAAGCGCGCGCCCGATGCCGCGCGGCTGCTGTTCGGGCTTGGTATCCGCCATATCGGCGCGGTGACCGCGCGCGACCTGCTCAAGGGGCTCGGCGACATCGCGCGGCTTCCGGACAAGGCGGCCGAGATGCAGGCCTGGCTCGACGCGAACCCGCAAGGGGAGGGCGAGTCCGACGGCAAATATATGGCGCGCAAGATGGAGGCGATCAAAGCGATCCTGGAGGTTCGCGCCGACGGCATCGGCCCCGCGGTCGCCGAGGCGCTTGGCGACTTTTTCCACGAACCGCACAATCGCGCGCTGTGGGATGATCTTCTCTCCGAAGTGTCGCCACCGCCTTATGTCGTCGAAACCCGCGCCAGCGAGGTGTCGGGGATGACCGTGGTGTTCACCGGCAAGCTCGAGACGATGAGCCGCGACGAGGCGAAGGCGCAGGCCGAGGCGCTGGGCGCCAAGGCCGCGGGGTCGGTGAGCGCCAAGACCGACCTGGTGGTCGCCGGCCCCGGCGCGGGATCGAAACTCAAGCAGGCGAGTGCGCTCGACATCCGCGTGATCGACGAGGCGGAGTGGGCGGCGATCGTGGCGGCGGCGGGCTGATCCTCGCCGTTCGGGGAGGATCATTTGGGATCGGGCCGTGCGCGGCGTCACAGACGGCGCACCCGAAATGCGGTGAGGGAAGACCATGGCTAAACGCGATTATCTGCAAAATCTGATGCGCGATCTCGAATCGCATACCGAGGTGCGGCGGTTCGGCAGCGGCTGGCTGTCGGGCTTTTTCGGTCTGCTGTTCGCGATCGCGGGTTTCTTCATGGTGATCGCGCTGCGCTTTCCCGATTGGTTCGCGACCCCCGAACTCGACATCATCAAGCATTGGGGCGGGTTTCGCGGCGCCGTCCACGCGGTCCTGCTCGTCAGCTATGGCCTGTCGCTGCTCAGCCTGCTGCTTCGTCCGCGCAAGATACTCGGGCTGACCGCGCTGATGATCGGGCTCGCCGCCGCGCTCCTCGGCGGGGCGAGCGTCCAGCCGCAGGAAACCCATGATTGGGGTGTCTTTTTCGGGCTCGATTTCTTCGTCGTGAACCTGCTCGTGACCGGCTTCATGTTCGCGCCGCTCGAACGCGCTTTCCCGCGTCGCCGCGCGCAGCGATTGTTCCGCACCGAATGGCGCGAGGATCTTTTCTATTATCTCGTCAGCACGATGTTCGTGCAGGTGCTGGGCTTTCTCGCGCTCGCGCCACAGCAGTTCGTCAACGAGCATACGAATAATTGGGACGCCTTCCGCGCCGCGGTCGCCGCGCTGCCGTGGATCGTGCAGTTCCTGATCGTGCTCGTCGCGTCGGATCTGGTGCAATATTGGTTCCACCGCAGCTTCCACCGCTACCCCTTCCTCTGGGGCTTTCACGCGGTCCACCACAGCGCCAGGTCGATGGACTGGCTCGCGGGGTCGCGGATGCATTTCATCGAAATCATTCTCTTGCGCGCGATCACCTCGCTGCCGCTGTTCACACTCGGGTTCAGCCCGTCGGTGATGCAGGCCTATATCGGCTTCGTCTATGTCTGGTCGTCGCTGCTCCACGCCAATGTCGGCGGCAGCTTCAACCGGCTCGGCCATTGGGTCGCGACCCCGCGCTTTCATCACTGGCATCATGGGCTCGAGCGCGAGGCGTTCGACGTCAATTTCGCGATTCACTTTCCGTGGATCGACAAATTGTTCGGCACCTTTCACTTGCCGAAGGACCGCTGGCCCGAAAATTACGGCATCCCCGAGGATGTGCCGAAAGCCTATTGGGGCCAGTTCCTCTATCCGTGGACGCGCACCGGCAAGAAGACCGACGAAGCGGCGGCGGAATAGCGGCTCGCAAGGACGGAGGGGTGGGCAATCTGTCCGCTTGCTACCGCAATCGGCGCGGCATAAGGCGGCCGCCGTGGGCATTCTCGCCGCCTTTCGCCGTCCCGGCATCCTGCTGCTTTTGCCGCTGCTGCTCGCGCTCGCCGCGCGGGCGTTCGTCGCGCCGGGCTGGATGATCGACGGCGCCGGCGGCACGATCAGCGTGCGCGTCTGTTCGGACCCCGCCAACCCCGGCGGGACGATGAACATAAAGATCGAGAAGAGCGGCGATCATCAGGCCGATGAAGGCCAGCAGCATTGCCCGTGGGGCGCGCTCGCCGTCGCGCCGGTCACGCCCGCCGCTCCGGTGCTTCCCGCCATGCTCGCCGCCGCCGAACCCGCGCCGGTCGCCCTTCCTTCGCTCGGCTTCGCGCCGGGCATCGCCTCGCCGCTGCCGCCGAGCACCGGACCTCCTTCCTTCGCCTGATTCAGCCTGACCTGCCACCCGCGATGGACGCGGTGCGGCCCCATGCCTGCTTTTTCGGGGAAGATTTTCCAATGACCTATATTACCCATCGCGCGGCGCCCTTGCTGGCGCTCGCCTTCTGTCTTGCCGCTTCGCCTGCCCATGCCGACGAGGCCGATTCGACCATCATCGTCACCGCACCCGCCGCGACCGACGCCGCCGAGGACCGCGCCGCGCGCACCCCGGGCGGCGCCGACGTCGTCTCCCATCGCGATTATGCCGACAAAAGCATCGTCTCGCTGCGCGACACGCTCGCTTTCTCGCCCGGCGTCTATCTCCAGCCGCGCTATGGGCAGGAGGTGCGAATTTCGATCCGCGGCTCGGGGCTGTCGCGCGGCTATCATATGCGCGGGCTGACGCTGCTTCAGGACGGGGTGCCGATCAACCTCGCAGACGATAATGGCGATTTCCAGGAGCTGGAGCCGATCTTCTTCGATCATCTCGAGGTCTATCGCGGCGCCAACGCGCTGCGCTTCGGATCGGGCACGCTCGGCGGTGCGATCAACGGCGTGACCCCGACCGGCCGGACGGCACAGGGGCTTTACCTGCGCGGCGATGTCGGCAGCTTCGCGATGGCGCGCGGGCTGGTGTCGGCGGGCGTCGCGGGCGATGCGGTCGATGCGTGGGGCGCGATCAGCGCCGACACGTCGGACGGCGACCGCGATCATGCAAAGCGGCGCAGTCTGCGCTTTCACGCCAATGCCGGGCTGACGCTCGGCGACCGGGTGTCGACGCGCTTCTACGCCAGTTTCAACAGCATCGATCAGCAGCTTCCCGGCGCGCTCACCTATGATCAGGCGCTTTCGACGCCCAAGATGGCGAATGCGGCAAGCGTGACGGGCGACCAGCAGCGTGACATCGATTCGCTGCGGCTCCAGAACCGGACGGTGGTCGATCTCGGTGCCGCGAAGCTGGAGGTCGGCGGCTTCGTCAACGCAAAATCGCTGGTCCATCCGATCTTCCAGCTCATCGACCAAAAATCGACCGACGTCGGCGGCTTCGCGCGGCTCGACTATGCGGCGGGTCCGGTCGAGGTGACGCTCGGCGGCGAAATCCGCCATGGCGACATGCGCGCGCGGCAGTTCGTCAACGCCGGGGGCCGGCGCGGCGCGCTGACGTTCGACGCCGATCAGCAAGCCCGGACCGCGAGCCTCTATGGCGAGCTTCGGGTGCGGCCGGTGGCGCGGCTCTCGTTGATCGCGGGCGGCGTCTATGCCGACGGCTGGCGCCAGCGGCGCGTGAATTTCAGCGCGACCCCGGCGACCGACGGACGGATCGGCTTTGACGCCTTCTCGCCCAAATTCGGGCTGCTTTACGAGCCGTCGGAAAATATCCAGATCTTCGCCAACTACAGCCGCTCGGCCGAGTTCCCCGGCTTTGGCGAGGTCTTTCAGACGATCGGCGTCCCGCCGACCAGCGCGCTCGTCGCCGACATTCGGCCGCAACGGGCGTGGACGGCGGAGGTCGGAACGCGCGGCGCAATCGGCATCGCGCACTGGGATCTCGCGCTCTATCGATCGACGCTGACGGGCGAGATGCTGCAATATACGGTGAACAGCAGCGTTCCCGCGGCGACCTTCAACGCCGACCGCACGCGGCACCAGGGGGTCGAGGCCGGGCTCGACCTCGACCTCGCGCCGTGGCTGCGCCTGCGCCAGACCTATATCTACAGCGACTTTCGCTTTCGGGGCGACCGCCAGTTCGGCGACAACCGCCTGCCGGTCGTGCCGCGCCACGTCTATCGCGCCGAGGCGCGCATCGGCACCGATGCGCTGCACATCGCGCCGAACCTCGAATGGGTGCCGCAGGGACCGTTCGCCGATTATGGCAACCAGCGGCGCACCCCCGGCTATGCGTTGATCGGCGTGACCGGCGGCGCGCGCATCGCCGACGGCATCGACGCTTTCGTCGATGTCCGCAACATCACCGGCAAAAAAGCGATCGGCGACATCAGCGCGGTGACCGCGGCGACCGACGCATCGGCGATCTATTATCCCGTCGAACGCCGCGCCGTGTCGGCAGGCCTGCGCGCGCGATTCTAAGGTCCGATAGCATTAGAGTAGGCGATCATGGCGTTTGCAAACGCCATGATCGCCTTGTCTTTCGCGCGGCTCCGCCCCATGAACCGGCAGAAATGCAAAGATCTTATCATTTGGAGCTGGTCGAGCGGACGCGGCTGTCGCCCGCCGAGCGCGACCGGCTGGTCGCGATGGCCCCGGCGCGGCGCTTTTCCGACGGCCAGTTCGTGCAGCAGCAGGGCGACCCCGGCGACGCTTTCTGGGCGGTGGTCTAGGGTCATGTGCTCGTCGGCCGCTATGCCGAGGACGGCGGCTTCACCGCCTTTGCGGTGCTGGGGCCGGGCGATTTGTTCGGCGAGCTTGCCTTCTTCACCGGCGTGCCGCGCCAGGTCGACGCGCTCGCGAGCGGCGCGGCGCGGCTCGTCGCGATCGACCGCCCGCTGCTCCGCCGGTTGATGGCCGCCGATATCGGCTGGGCCGAATTGCTGTTGCGCAGCCTTGGCCGCCAGCTTGCCGGCGCGCTCGACATCATCGACGCCGAGCGGCGGCTGGGCAGCGCCGACCGGCTGCTGCGGCTGCTGCGCATGATGGCGGCCGACGGCCCCGACGGGGCCAGCGTGCGCGCGACGCAGCAGCAGCTTGCCGACCTGCTCGGCGTGTCGCGCGTGACGCTGGGCGCGGCGCTTCGCGAGCTGGCGGCGCGCGGGCTGATCGAAACCGGCTATGGGCGGATCCGGCTGCGCGAATAGGCTGGCAGAGAAAAAGCGCGCAATCCCCTCCGATTCCCCGAGCGAAGACGAGGGGCTTGTTCGAGCGGAGCGAGAACTCATGTGTCCGAGCCTCGACTTCGCTCGGCATGGCCCCTCGGCTCCGCTCGGGGAATCGGTTCCTGTTTTTGGTGGCTATGCTCCGAAACGGACAGTAAAGTTTCACCTGAAACCATTTCATGCTAGGCAGGATCGCATGAAGAACCCCGATACCCATGTCCACGACACGCCGCCGCCGGGCGCTGCGGCCGACTGGACGATAGCGCAGGACTGGGACGCCTTTACCGCCGACGAGCATGCGATGTGGGACCGGCTGTTCGCGCGCCAGTCAGCGATGCTGCCCGGCCGCGCGTCGGAGGCTTTTCTGCGCGGGATCGACGTGCTGCGCCTCGAAAAGCCGGGGATTCCCGACTATCGCGAACTCAATGCGCGGCTGATGGACGCGACCGGGTGGCGGGTCGTCGCGGTGCCGGGGCTGGTCCCCGACGATGTCTTTTTCGACCATCTTGCGAACCGGCGCTTCCCGGCGGGCAATTTCATCCGTACCCCCGAGCAGCTCGACTATCTGCAGGAACCCGACGTCTTCCACGATGTGTTCGGCCATGTCCCGATGCTCGCCGACCCGGTGTTCGCCGACTATATGGTCGCCTATGGCGAAGGGGGCTCGCGCAGCCTCAAATTCGACGCGCTCCAGCAGCTTGCGCGCCTCTATTGGTATACGGTCGAATTCGGCCTGATCCGCGAGGGTGGGGGGCTGCGAATCTATGGCGCGGGGATCGTTTCTTCCTTTGCCGAAAGCGTCTTCGCGCTCGATTCGGACAGCCCGAACCGCATCGGCTTCGACCTCGCGCGGGTGATGCGCACCGATTACCGGATCGACGATTTCCAGCAGAATTATTTCGTCATCGACAGCCTCGACCAGTTGCTCGACACGACAGTGAACACCGATTTCGCGCCGCTTTATGCCGCCAACGCGGCGCGGCCGCCGATCCCGATCGCCGACATATTGGCCGATGATGTGGTGATCACGCGCGGCACGCAGGATTATGCGGCGGCAAAGGCCTAAACCGCCCCCTCCCGCTTGCGGGAGGGGAGCCAGCGTCACCAGCTCCCGAAACTCGCGTCCGACGGGCTCGCGCGATGGAAGGCGCGCTCCTTGCGGCGCCAGCCGTGGCGCCGCCGCTTGACGAGCAGCAGGCACGGCCATTCGGTGCTGCCGCCGCGCGCGGCGAGGCGAAAGCCCTGGGCGCGATAGGCCGCGAGCACAGGCTCCATCTGCCGCGCGATCAGACCCGCGAGGATCGCATGGCCGCCGGGCGCGGTGGCGCTCGCGATATCGGGGGCGAGGGTGATCAGAGGCCCCGCGAGGATGTTCGCGATGACGAGGTCATAGGGCGCACGGTGGCGGATCGCCGGATGGTCGGTTCCCGGCGCGACCGCGAGCGTCAGTCGCCCGCCACCGCGCCCCAAAGCCACGCCGTTGATCGCCGCATTGCCCTGCGTGACGAAGATGCTCGCGGGGTCGATGTCCGATGCGATTATCTTCGCACGCGGCCACAGCGCGAGTCCGGCAAAGGCGAGCAACCCGGTGCCGGTGCCGATGTCGGCGATGTTGCGCGGGCTCGCCCCCGCCCGCGCCAGCCGGTCGAGCATCGCGAGGCACCCGGCGGTGGTGTCGTGCCCGCCGGTGCCGAACGCCTGGCTCGCGTCGATCAGAAAGGGGGTGCTGCCCGCCGGCACCCGGTCGGCATAGCTGCTGGTGTGGACGAAGAAACGCCCGGCCTGCACGGGCTCCAACCCCTGCTGCGACAGCGTGACCCAATCCTGCTCGGCAAGCTGTTCGACGTGGGGCTTTTCGCCTTTGGCGCTTGGAACAAGCGCCTGCAGCAGCTTGAGCAGCGCCGGGCCGGGCTTTGCGTCCAGATAGGCGTCGAGTTGCCAGCGTCCGCTGGCTTCGTCGATCTCGCGCGTGACGACGACCGGCGCGTCGGCCAGTGCGTCGAGTTCGGGAATATCGCCCGCCAGGGCCTCCGCCTCATCGCGGGTGCAGGGGAGGGATATGATCCAGCTCATGTCCACCGCCTTAGGCAGCGGGCTGGGGCTTGCCAAGGCTGGACGGAATGCGCCGTGCTCCCCTTCCTCGTCATCCCGGCGAAGGCCGGGATCTCACCCTTGCGTTCTACTCACCGTCGAGATTCCGGCCTTCGCCGGGATGACGATTAAAGAGAGGGTATCGGGGTCTATGCTACCCGGCGGCTGAACTCGCTCGCGGCTTTTTCGAGCGACTGGAGTCGGTCGCCCATCTTGGCGAATTCGCTGCTCAGCGTGCTGATCTCGCCCGCGACCATCCCTGAATCGTTGCGGATGCTGGCGATCGTCGACGACATCGAGTCGGCGGCGAGCGCGGTTTCGTCGACCGCGGCGGTGATCGAGGTGACCGTCTGCGCCTGCGCGTCCATCGCGTCGCGGATGCGCTGCGCCGAGGTCTGGACCTCGACGATCGTCGCCTGGATCGACTGGTTCGCCGACACCGATCCGCGCGTCGCCTGCTGGATCGCGGTGATCTTGCCCGCGATGTCGTCGGTCGCGCGCGCGGTCTCGTTGGCGAGGCTCTTCACTTCCTGCGCGACGACGGCAAAGCCGCGGCCCGATTCGCCGGCGCGCGCCGCCTCGATGGTGGCGTTGAGCGCGAGGAGGTTGGTTTGCCCCGCGATCTCGCGGATCAGGCCCAAAATGGATTCGATCGATTCGGCGTGACGCGACAGCGCTTCGGACATGGCGACGGCTTCGCCCGCCTGTTCGGAAGCGCGCGTCGCGACGCTGGCCGAGGCTTCGACCTCGCTGCGCGCATCCTCGATCGCGCGGATCAGCCCGGCGGCGGTCGAGGCGGCTTCGCGCATCGCCATCGCCGATTGCTCGGACGCCGCGGCGACTTCGCTCGTCTTGGCGATCATGCCCTTCGCCGCCTGGTCGGCCGAGGCGGCCTGCTTGGCGAGTTGCTGGCGCGCGGTGTCGGTGTCCTGCACCAGCGACGCGATCGAGCGGTCGAAATCGCCCGCGAGCGTCTGGCGCTCGCCCGAGATCACCGCGCCGTCGAGCTTTTCGGCATAGCGCTGCATGATGTCGAATTCGAGCAGGCCGAGCCGGTTGACCGCGCCGGCCAGCCGCACGATGCGGTCCGCGTCGCCCTTGCACGCCGCGACGACATATTCGATCGTCAGCCGCTGGCTTTCGGCCATGCACGACATCACCGACGCGAGCGGCAGTTTGACGCGCCGCGCCATATGCGTGTTCTGGCAGGCGATCGTCGCGACCTCCTGCCCCACGGGATCGCTGTATTTGAGCGCGGTGTGCCGCGCGCTGCCGCGGACATAGGATTCGTAAAGCTCGCCCTCGATCGGGCGGTCGACCGAGGGGAGCGCGTTGAACGCCTCCCAATAAGCGCGCGCGATCGCCTCCTCATGCCCGGCGATGATCGCCTGGATTTCGGCCGAATGCGCGGCCAGATGGCCGTCGAGGTCGTAATAGGGAAAGCGATCCGCCATCAGAACGGGATCGATCTGCTGCTTATGAATGGGATTTTCCTTTACCATGATCCGTTTCCCCGATCCCTAAAACCCGCAATCTTTCGGGCACGCAGGTCTGCGCCCGCCTGTGCCGACAAAATTTACCGACCGGATATGGAAGGATATTGGTAAAGGTGCCGTTAACCAGGCTTGCCAATTCTGCGCGAAACGCCGGTACCTCGACTTTCGTCCCCCTGAACCTGTTTCAGGGTCCATGGCCGGACCTTTCGGTTGGCGCCGCGCTTCCTTCGAGGGCAGGCCATGGATGCTGAAACAAGTTCAGCATGACGAAGCTGTGCGCTGTCGGTGTGATGTGAAAACGGATTCCATCGGTCACCCATTGTTTCTCTTCTTTGTCGCTTCGTGTCTTTGTGCGAAAACAAAAGGATCGCACGGAGTCACAAGGAAAGCCGGACCCCGCATCCCCGACGTCCGCTATGGAGAGCGACGATGATCATCGGCACCCCCAGGGAAATCAAGAATCACGAATATCGCGTCGGCCTGACTCCCGAAAGCGCGCGCGAACTCGTCGTGCACGGGCATCGCGTGCTCGTCGAGACGGGGGCGGGCGAGGGGATCGGCGCGCACGACCGCCATTATGTCGAGGCGGGGGCCGAGATCGTCCAGGATGCGGCGGAAATCTTCGCGGCGGCCGAGATGGTGGTGAAGGTCAAGGAACCGCAGGCGGCCGAACGCGCGATGCTGCGCCCCGGCCAGATTCTCTACACCTATCTCCACCTCGCCCCCGATCCCGACCAGACGCGCGATCTGATGGCATCGGGTGCGATCTGCATCGCCTATGAAACCGTGACCAGCCCGCACGGCGGCCTGCCGCTGCTCAAGCCGATGAGCCAGGTCGCGGGGCGCATGTCGATCCAGGCCGGGGCGACCGCGCTCGAAAAGGCGCACGGCGGGCGCGGCGTCCTGCTCGGCGGCGTGCCGGGCGTCGCGCCGGGCAAGATCTGCATCATCGGCGGCGGTGTCGTCGGCTTCAACGCGGCGCAGATGGCGGCGGGGCTCGGCGCCGACGTCACCATCCTCGACCGCGATCCCGAAGTGCTCGAGCGCGTCGGCACCTTCTTCGAGGCGCGCGCCAAGACGCGCTTCTCGAACCGCGCCAACCTTGCCGAATGCGTGGCGGAGGCCGACCTCGTCATCGGCGCGGTGCTGATCCCCGGCGCCGAGGCACCGAAGCTGGTGACGCGCGACATGCTGAAGACGATGCGCCCCGGCTCGGTGCTCGTCGACGTCGCGATCGATCAGGGCGGCTGTTTCGAGACGAGCCACGCGACGACCCACGCCGACCCGACCTATGTCGTCGATGGCATCGTCCATTATGCGGTCGCCAACATGCCCGGCGCGGTCGCGCGCACCAGCACCTATGCGCTCAACAACGTCACCCTGCCGCACGCGCTCCGCATCGCCGATCTCGGCTGGAAAGAGGCTTTGCGACGCGACATGCATCTTGCGCGGGGTTTGAACGTTTGGAATGGCAAGGTGACGTTCGAGGCCGTAGCCGAAGCGCTCGGAACCGACTATGTGCCTGTCGAGCAGGCGCTCGCCTGAGGAACAAGAAGAGAGACGATGACCGACCAAGCCCCGACGCCGCAAGAGCCGCAAGATGAGGAAGAGAATGAAGTGCTGCGCGCCGCGCGCGAGCTTCAGGCCCAGAAGGAAGCCGCCGACGCGACCGAGGCGGCCGACCGGGAAGCCGGGAAAGGCAAGCGCGCTGGCTGGAAGACCGCAGCGGCGGCCGGCCTCGGCTCGGCCGCGGTCATCGCCGCGCTGCTCTACGCGAACCGCGACAAGATCAAATAGGCAGCTTCCCGCGCGCCCAACGCGCGGGAGAATGCGATAACCCGGATTCGGTCCGGAAGGGCGGCCGCGTGCCGCCCTTTTTCGTGCGCAACGACGGCTGTGGGGTGGGAAGCGGACGTGGGTCTCCTAGGGGAAACCCAATAGACCGCATCCCCGAGCGAAGACGAGGGGCTCGTTCGAGCGGAGCGAGAACCGCGTGCCTCCGCTGCCTCGACTTCGCTCGGCAGAGCCCCTCGTCTTCGCTCGGGGATGCGGCTTCTATGACGGCTCGCCACGCTGATTGCGGCAACAACTGGTCGATTGCAGTCTTTAACCCTCGTCATGCTGAACTTGTTTCAGCATCCATGGCCTGAGTTCTCGTCCAACGCCGCGCTGAATGAGGCGTCCGGCCATGGACCCTGAAACAAGTTCAGGGTGACGAAGAAGAGTAGGTCGGCATCCAGTCGAAAGCCGTCATGGAAACCCCTCACCCACTTCCTCTCCGCTCATCACGCCGCGCCGCCCCCTTTCGTCGCGGCGCAGGGTCAGGATTTCGACGCCGTCGCCAGTGACCGCGACCGTATGCTCGAACTGGGCCGACAGCTTGCGGTCGTCGGTCACCACCGTCCAGCCGTCGTCTTCGGTCGAAACCTTGCGGCTGCCCTGATTGAGCATCGGTTCGATCGTGAACACCATGCCTTCGCGCAGCCGCATCCCGGTCCCGCGCCGCCCGAAATGGAGCACCGAGGGCTCCTCGTGCATCTCGCGGCCGATGCCGTGTCCGCAATAATCGCGCACGACCGAATAGCCGTTTCGTTTCGCGTGGCGCTCGATCGCGAAGCCGATGTCGCCGAGATGCGCGCCCGGCCGCACCTGCCCGATGCCCTGCCACATCGCCTCCTCGGTCACCTTGACGAGCCGCCGCGCGGCGGGCGCGACCGCGCCGACGAGATAGGTCTTGCTCGAATCGGCGATGAAGCCGTTCTTTTCGAGCGTGATGTCGAGGTTGATGATGTCGCCCCCCCGGATGATCGCGCCCGCGTCGGGAACGCCGTGGCAGACGACATGGTTGATCGAGCAGTTGAGGACATAGGCAAAGCCGTACTGCCCCTTGCTCGCCGGTCGCGCGGCAAGGTCGACGGTGATGAAACGCTCGACCAGATCGTTGACCTCCATCGTCGAGCGACCCGAAAGATCGAGCCCGTCGAGCATCTCGAACACCGACGCCAACAGGCGGCCCGACTGGCGCATCAGCGCGATTTCGTCGGGAGTCTTCACCATCTCAGGCAGCGGCCCGATGCGCGAGGCGGACGTTCGCGGCGGCAAGCTGCATCTGGACGATCTCGTTGAACGACAGCGCCGGATTGGCTTCGGCGAGCATGCCGATCTTCATCCAATATTCGGCCTGTGCATTGATCGACCGGCACATCACCGCGCTCGCGCGCCGCGCTTCCTCGTGGAGTTCGTCGTCGATTTTCACGATACCCATGATCGGTCCTGGCAGATGGTTGATATATGAATCATATATGATTCGTATGTTGACGAGTCAATCACCGGCCGCTTACAGGGTTCGCGCCCCCTCCACCGCGCTAAACCGACATCATCATGCGCTAAGCAATTGCATATCGCGGCGGGAAGGCTTAACCGGCGGCCATCGACCGACAGAGTCATGAAACGGGGCTGATATGGCTGGCAAGGAAACGAGCGGGCGACCGCTTTCACCGCATCTGCAGGTGTATAAATGGGCGCCTTCGATGGCGGTTTCGATTTTCCACCGCGTCACGGGCGACGGCCTCGCGATCGTCGGCGCGCTGATGTTCCTCTGGTGGCTCGGCGCGATCGCCGCGGGGCCTGACGCCTATGCGGCGTTCGTCGCCTGCGTCTGGAAGGATCCGGGCGCCGAGGTCGGCACGCTGCATCAGGTCACCAACATCCTCGGCAAGGTGGTGCTGGTCGGGCTGAGCTGGGCGTTCTTCCAGCATCTCTTTTCGGGGCTTCGTCATTTCGTGCTCGATATCGGCGCGGGTTACGAGCTCAAGACGAACCGGCTCTGGTCGATCCTCGTCTTCGTCGGCGCGATCCTCGCGACCGCCGCGACCTGGCTTTACATCATGAAGGAGGCGCTCAATGGGTAATGGAACGCGTCTCGGCCGCGTGCGCGGGCTCGGTTCGTCGCATCACGGCTCGCAGCATTGGTTGCAGCAGCGTCTGACCGCGCTCGCCAACATCCTGCTCGTCACCTGGTTCTTCGTCTCGCTCGTCCGCCTGCCGCTCGGCGATCAGGCCGCGATCCACCGCTGGGCATCGAACCCGACGGTCGCGCTCGCGCTGATCCTGCTCGTGGTCAGCGTCTTCTGGCATTTCCGCCTCGGGCTCCAGGTGATGATCGAGGATTATGTCCATGGCGAAGCGACGAAGCTGCTGTCGCTCGTCATCCTGAATTTCTACGCGATCGGCGGCGCCGCTTTCGGCATCTTCGCCATTGTCCGCATCGCGCTTGCGCCCGCCGCCGGGCTCGCTCCGGGGGGCATGTGACATGACCGAAGCCTATAAGATCATCGACCATATCTACGACGCCGTCGTCGTCGGCGCCGGCGGATCGGGCTTGCGCGCCACCATGGGCAGCGCCGAAGCGGGGCTCAAGACCGCCTGCATCACCAAGGTGTTCCCGACCCGCAGCCACACCGTCGCGGCGCAGGGCGGCATCGCCGCCAGCCTCGGCAACAACACCCCCGACCATTGGCAGTGGCACATGTACGACACCGTCAAGGGGTCGGACTGGCTCGGCGACCAGGACGCGATCGAATATATGGTGCGCGAGGCGCCCGCCGCGGTCTATGAACTCGAACATGCCGGGGTGCCGTTCAGCCGCAACCAGGACGGCACCATCTATCAGCGTCCGTTCGGCGGCCATATGCAGAATATGGGTGCAGGCCCGCCGGTGCAGCGCACCTGCGCCGCGGCCGACCGCACCGGCCACGCGATGCTCCACGCGCTGTATCAGCAATCGCTGAAATATGACGCTGACTTCTTCGTCGAATATTTCGCGCTTGATCTGATCATGGAAGACGGGGCCTGCCGCGGCGTGATCGCCATGTGCCTCGAGGATGGCAGCATCCATCGCTTCCGCAGCCAGGCGGTCGTGCTCGCGACCGGCGGTTATGGTCGCAGCTATTTCACCGCGACCTCGGCGCACACCTGCACCGGCGACGGCGGCGGCATGGTGCTGCGCGCCGGTCTGCCCTTGCAGGACATGGAATTCGTCCAGTTCCACCCGACCGGCATTTACGGCGCCGGCGTGCTGATCACCGAAGGCGCGCGCGGCGAGGGTGGCTATCTGACCAACTCCGAGGGCGAGCGCTTCATGGAACGCTATGCCCCCTCGGCCAAGGATCTGGCGTCGCGCGACGTCGTGTCGCGCTCGATGGCGCTCGAAATCCGCGAAGGCCGCGGCGTCGGCCCGCACAAGGACCATATCTACCTGCATCTCGATCATATCGATCCGGCGGTGCTGCACGAGCGGCTGCCCGGCATCACCGAAAGCGGCAAGATTTTCGCGGGCGTCGACCTGACGCGCCAGCCGCTGCCGGTCGTGCCGACGGTCCATTATAATATGGGCGGCATTCCCTGTAATTATCATGGCGAAGTCGTCACGCTCGGCAAGGATGGCCCCGACACCGTGGTCCCCGGTCTGTTCGCGGTCGGCGAGGCCGCGTGCGTGTCGGTCCATGGCGCGAACCGCCTCGGCTCGAACAGCCTGATCGACCTCGTGGTGTTCGGCCGCGCGACCGGTCATCGCCTCAAGGAAATCGTGACCCCCGGCGCCGCGCAGCCCGCGCTGCCGAAGGACAGCGCCGACCTTGCGCTCGGCCGCCTCGACCATTTCCGTAACGCGAACGGCGGCTCGCCGACCGCCGAGGTTCGCCTCGAAATGCAGCGCGCGATGTCGCAGCACGCGGCGGTGTTCCGCACCGACGAGTTGATGGCCGAAGGCAAGGAAAAGCTCGCCAAGACCTACGAGCGGATGAACGACATCCACGTCACCGACCGCAGCCTGATCTGGAACACCGACCTCATCGAAACGCTCGAACTCGACAATCTGATCGCGCAGGCGACGGTGACGATGCACTCGGCGTTCAACCGCAAGGAAAGCCGCGGCGCCCACGCGCATGAGGATTTCCCGAACCGCGACGACAAGAATTGGATGAAGCACACGATCAGTTGGTTCGACGGCTGGGGCGGTAAGGGCGGCGGCGTGAAGCTCGATTACCGCCCGGTCCACGAATATACGCTGTCGGACGATGCCGACTATATCGAGCCGAAGGCCCGCGTTTATTGATTCGGTTCGTCCACTTCGGGTTGGGCATATTGGCTCTGGTCGGGGTGGGGACCGCATTCGCGGAAACGGAGAGTGCGGCTGATCGGCTGATAGCTCTGACGCGCGAAACCCACGCGACCTATACGCTCATTCTGCGAAATCGCATTCTGCGACCCGATGGGAGCGTCTACGAGGAGTGGTCGGCAGAATTCCACGATGGGACGCTGCACCGGGTCGAAACGCCCCGCGATCGCGTCATTGCCGATTGCGAGGCTGGCACTGGGAGTTATGCCGATTTCAGGAACGGCAAATTGATCGATGGCCCATCGGTTGCCGGAATGGCCTGCGGCATCAATGCCAATTCGCCGATCATTTCAGCGAAGATCGAAGGAATGCGCGAGAGCCGCTTCGGACGGGCTACGCATCTCGTTGTTCATGATCCAAATTATATTCGAACTTATGATGTCGCTGAAAATGGAGCGTTGGTGGGCGCTACGATTTCGGATCGTAGCGGAAAACGATTGCTCACCAACTGGGCGGTCTATTTAAGTTCCGACGTGCCGCCGGGCATTTTCTCCAGAGATTCCCTCGGGCATAGTGCCGTATCGGAGCGTTTCAGGCGGCTAACCAAAGATGAAGCCGCCAATTGACGTCACTCGCCGCCGAAGATGCTGCGCACCGGATCGAGATCGGTGAAGGGCTTGTCGACGGCCTGGCCCATCAGCCACAGCTTGTGGCAGGCGATGGCGAAGAACATGATGGCGATCGTCCAGACGATGATCGTCTTGATGATCTTCCAGCGCTTGGCTTCATAAACCGCCAGCGCGCGGGCCTTGTGATCGATGCCGAGCTCGCCCTCGAACTCGGCGACGAGTTGCGCGCGGCGGGTGCGCGAAATGTTCGCGAGGCTCGCGGCTTGCCCATCACTGCTCGAACGGCGATTTGCCATCGTTGATACCTGCGGTCCCTATTATCCTGCATCCCGCCATAGGGAATAGCCCCTGATAAAGGGTTAACCGGGCGGTCGCGTTGCGATCAGTCGAGGGAGATGCCGATCAGTTTGATCCGCGCCGCGCCGCCGCGCAGCAGCGTCAGGTCGCGGCGCGGCCGACGGAGCGCGGCGGCGAGCAAGGCCAGCACCGCGTCGTTCGCCGCGCCGTCGGTAGGCGGCGCGGTGACGCGGAGCTGCACGCTGCCGTCCGCGATCTTCACCTCGTCGCGGCTGGCGCCCGGCGTCACGCGCACCTCGATCCGGCCCGATGCCGCGAGGTCGCGCAGCGCCGCGGTCAGCGCGGGATCGGGGCGATATTTCAGGGCGTGACGACGAGCTTGCCGACGGCGGTGCGGTCGCCGAGGCTGGCGATGGCCTTGCCGCCGTCGGCGAGAGCATAGATGCCGGTGACGCGCGGCTTGATCTTGCCCTGCTCCCAAAGCTGGAACAGCCGGGCGATATTGGCGCGGTTGCGCTCGGGCTCGCGGGCGACGAACGCGCCCCAGAACACGCCGGCGACATCGCAGCTCTTGAGCAAGGTCAGATTGAGCGGCAGGCGCGGGATGCCCGCGGGGAAGCCGACCACCAGATAGCGGCCCTCCCACGCGATCGAGCGCAGCGCCGGCTCGGCATAATCGCCGCCGACCGCGTCATAGACGAGGTTCGCGCCATTGGGGCCGACCGCTTCCTTGAACTTGTTCGCCAGCGCCTTCGACGTATCCTTGTCGAACGGCTGGCGGCCATAGACGACGACCTCGTCGGCGCCCGCCGACCGCGCGATCGCGGCCTTCTCCTCGCTCGACACCCCCGCGACGACGCGCGCGCCGAACGCCTTGCCCAGCTCGACCGCCGCGATCCCGACCCCGCCCGAGGCGCCGAGGACGAGCAACGTGTCGCCTTCGGCGATATGCCCGCGATCGACCAGCGCATGGATGCTCGTGCCATAGGTCATGAGCAAGGAGGCCCCTTCGGCGAAGTCATGCGCCTCGGGAAGATGATAGACATTATGCACCGAAACCGCGACGGCCTCGGCCATGCCGCCGTTGCCGCAGCCCGCGATCACCCGGTCGCCGATCTTGAACTGCGTGACACTTTCGCCAACTTCGGCGACGAAGCCCGCGACTTCGCCGCCGGGGGCGAAGGGGCGTTCGGGGCGGAACTGATATTTGTCTTCGATGATCAGCACGTCGGGGAAGTTCACGGCGCACGCCTTCACGTCGATCACGATCTGGCCCTTGCCCGCACTCGGGCGCGGCAGTTCACCGAGGGTGAGCGTTTCGGGGCCGCCGGTTGCGGTCGACAAGAGAGCCTTCATCATCATCTCCTTTGGGTTGTTATGCCGCTGCCGGTCGCATCCACGGACGCTCGGCGTCGAGCTTATTCTCATACGCGCCGATCGCGGCGTCGCTTTTCTCGGTCAGCGAAATTTCGTCGAGCCCCGCGAGCAGGCACATCTTGCGGAACGGATCGATCTCGAAGGCGAAACGATCCTGAAAGGGCGTCGTCACCGTTTGGGTGTCGAGATCGACATGCACCGGATCGGTCGCCGCGACCTCCATCAATCGGTCGATCGCCGCCTGCGGCAACACCACCGGCAGGATGCCGTTCTTGACCGCATTGCCCGAGAAAATATCGGAGTAGGAGGGGGCAATGACGACGCGGATGCCAAGGTCGCCGAGCGCCCAGGCCGCATGTTCACGGCTCGACCCGCAGCCGAAATTGTCGCCCGCGATCAGGATCGGCGCGCCTTTGAACTCCGCGCTGTCGAACAGATTGGCGGGATCGGCGCGCAGCGTCTCGAACGCACCCTTGCCCATGCCCTCGCGCGTCGTGGTCTTGAGCCAATGCGCCGGGATGATGACGTCGGTATCGACATTCTTGAGCCCCAGCGGAATCGCGCGGCCTTCGACTTTCTCGATCGGGGTCATCGCATCAACTCCCGCACGTCGGTGAGCTTGCCGGTCACCGCCGCCGCCGCGGCCATCGCGGGCGAAACGAGGTGGGTGCGGCTGCCGGGGCCCTGACGGCCGACGAAATTGCGGTTGCTGGTCGAGGCGCAGCGTTCGCCGGCGGGCACCTTGTCGGGGTTCATCGCGAGGCAGGCCGAGCAGCCCGGCTCGCGCCATTCGAGCCCGGCGTCGAGGAAGATGCGGTCGAGCCCTTCGGCCTCGGCCTGCGCCTTTACCAGGCCCGATCCGGGAACGACGATGGCCCACCGGACATTGGCGGCCTTCTTGCGGCCTTTGACGATCGCGGCGGCGGCGCGCATGTCCTCGATGCGGCTGTTGGTGCAGCTGCCGATGAAGATATTCTCGACCGGCACATCCTGCATCCGGGTGCCGGGGGTGAGCCCCATATAGGCGAGCGATTTCGCGGCGGCGGCCTGTTTCGACGGGTCGGCGAAGCTGGCCGGGTCGGGAACGATGCCGGTGATCGGCACGACATCCTCGGGGCTGGTGCCCCAGGTCACGCTCGGCGCGATGTCGGCGGCGTCGATGACCACGACCTTGTCGTAGGTTGCGCCCGCGTCGGTCGCGAGGCTCTCCCAATATTCGACCGCCGCGTCCCAGTCGGCGCCCTTCGGCGCATAGGGGCGGCCCTTCAGATAGGCGAAGGTCGTCTGGTCGGGCGCGATCAGGCCGGCGCGTGCGCCGCCCTCGATCGCCATGTTGCTGACGGTCAGGCGGCCCTCGACACTGAGCGCGCGGATCGCGCTGCCGGTATATTCGATGACATGGCCGGTGCCGCCCGCGGCGCCGATGGTGCCGGTGATGTGGAGGATGATGTCCTTCGCGGTGACGCCGGGGCCAGCCTCGCCCTCGACCCGCACTTCCATCGTCTTCGACGGCTGGAGCAGTAAGGTCTGCGTCGCGAGCACATGCTCGACCTCGCTCGTCCCGATGCCGAAGGCGAGCGCGCCGATGCCGCCGTGGCAGGCGGTGTGGCTGTCGCCGCAGACGATCGTCGTGCCGGGCAGCGAAAAGCCCTGTTCGGGTCCGACGACATGGACGATGCCCTGCTCGGGCGCGACCGCGTCGATATAGCGGATGCCGAATTCGGGGGCATTTTTTTCGAGCGCCGCCAGTTGCGCCGCGCTTTCGGTATCGGCGATCGGCAGCTTGCGCCCCGCTGCATCGAGCCGCGCCGTGGTTGGCACATTATGGTCGGGCACCGCGAGCGTCAGGTCGGGGCGGCGCACCGTGCGACCGCTCGCGCGAAGCCCGGCGAAAGCCTGCGGGCTGGTGACTTCATGGACGAGATGGCGGTCGATGAAGATCAGAGCTGTACCGTCGGAGCGCTGTTCGACAACATGCGCGTCCCAGATTTTCTCATAAAGGGTGCGGGGCTGAGTCATGCGGACCACTTAAGCCTGTGCGATAACAATGCAAGCGAGTGGCGATCAAAAGCGCAATTTTCGGTCGTGGCAACGCGTCGCCTCCGCGAAGGCGGGGGCCGTAATCGGCCTTGCACAGCGTCGCGGAGTAAAACGACAGCGGCCCCTGCCTTCGCAGGGGCGACGAACTCGTCTATAATCTCGCCATGCCCACGCCTGCCATCATAGCGCTTGTCCTTGCGACCGTCGCGGCAATGGAATTTGTCGCCTGGGCGAGTCACAAATATATCATGCACGGTTTCGGCTGGGCGTGGCATCGCGACCATCACGAGCCGCACGATAAACGGGTCGAAAAGAACGATCTGTTCGGGCTTGTCGGCGCGGCGATGAGCATTTCGATGTTCGTCATCGGCAGCCCGATGATCATGGGCGCGTCGGCATGGGAGCCGGGAACGTGGATCGGGCTCGGCATCCTCTTTTACGGGATCGTCTACACGCTGGTCCACGACGGGCTCGTGCATCAGCGCTGGTTCCGCTGGGTGCCGCGGCGCGGCTATGCCAAGCGGCTGGTACAGGCGCACAAGCTCCACCATGCGACGCTCGGCAAGGAGGGTGGGGTCAGCTTCGGCTTCGTCTTCGCGCGCAATCCGGCGAAGCTGAAGGCCGAACTCAAGACGCAGCGCGCGGCGGGGATCGCGGTGGTGCGGGAGGCCCTCGCCGACTAATTCGCCGTCCTTGCGAGCCGAGGAGGCAATAGGGAAGGGGTCAAGAGCTTGTCTCCGCCCTCAAGGCCTTCCGGTCGAGCTTGCCAATCATCGTCTTGGGCAGGCTCGCCCGCACCTCGACCGCGCTCACCCGCTCATGCTTGCCAAGCTGCGGATTGAGCCAGGCGGCGAGCGCTTCGCCCGAGACCTCAAAACCCTCTTCCAGCGTCACGAACGCTTTCGGCACCTCGCCGCGATAGCTGTCGGGGACGCCGAGGACGATCGCTTCCTTGACCGCGGGATGTTCGTGGAGATGCGCTTCGATCACGCTGGGATAGACTTTGAAACCGCCGACCGCGATCATGTCCTTCAGCCGGTCGACGATGCGGATATAGCCTTCGTCGTCGATTGCCGCGACATCGCCGGTGCGTAGCCAGCCGTCGGCGGTGAAGCTGTCCTTGTCGGCCTCGGCCCGGTTCCAATAGCCTTGCATGATCTGCGGGCCCTTGACCGCGAGTTCACCCGCTTCGCCGGGCGCCGCGTCCTGCGTGGGATCGTCGCGGCCCAGCAGGCGGATGCGCGTCGCCGGGATCGGCTGGCCGATCGTCCCGGGCTTGACCGGGCCGTCATAAGGGTTGGTCGCGACGACTCCGGAGCTTTCGGTCAGGCCATAGCCTTCGACGAGCGAGGCGCCGGTCGCGGCGATGAACTTCTCGCGCAGCTCGGCGGGCATCGGCGCCCCGCCGGAGATGCAGACGCGCAAGGAAGAAAAGTCGGTTTTGGCAAGGTCGGGATGGTCGAGCAGCGCCTGATACATCGTCGGGACGCCGGGCAGCGCGGTCGTTTTCGTCCGGGTGATCGCCCGCAAGGCCGCCTTGGCATCGAAGCGCGGCAGCATCGCGATCATCCCGCCGTTGAGGATGGTGCGATTAAGGACGCAGGTGTTGGCGAAGACGTGGAAGAAGGGCAGCACGCCCAGGATGCGATCGCCCGCGTCATGGTCGGGGTCGATCGCGTTCACCTGTCGCGCATTGGCGGTCAGATTCTGATGCGTCAGCTTCGCGCCCTTCGGCGTCCCGGTGGTGCCGCCGGTATATTGGATCAGCGCGACGTCGCTTTCGGCATCGATGACCACCGGATCGGGCCGCCCGTCGTTGGCGGCGAGCGCCGAAAAGCGGATGACGCGCGGATCGTCGGGCAGCGCGGCGACCTCGCTCTTCTTGAACAGGCGATAGAGCATCGATTTGGCCGCGGGCAGTCCGCCCGCGATCGAGCCGACGACAAGATGCTTGAGACTCGATCCGTCGAGCACCGCGAGCGCGGTCGGCAGAAGCGCCGCGGCGCTGATCGTCACCAACAGATCGGTGCCTGAATCCTCGACCTGCGCTTCAAGCTCGCGGGCGGTATAGAGCGGTGAGAAATTGACCACCGTCGCCCCCGCGGCAAGTGCGCCATAATAGGCGGCGACATAGTGGGGGACATTGGGCAGGAAGAGTCCGACGCGGCTCCCCCTGCCGATGCCACGCTGCTGGAGTCCGCGCGCCACGCGCGCCACGCCGTCGGCGACCTCTGCATAGGAAAAGCGCCGCCCCATGAAGTCGAGCATCGGCGCGTCGCCTTTTCGCCGGGCGCTCGCCGCGAGCATGTCGGGGAGCGTGAGCGGAGCGAACGGCTGATCCCATGGGGTCGGATGGCGATAATCGTGCGACCAGTCATGGGGGCTGCTCATTGCCGGGATTCGTCCTTTCCGCGCTCGTTACTGACATCACTTTAAGCAGCGTCGCGGCATATCGCAATCCGGGGGGCGACGCTTGCGGCGCGGCGGCGCGGCGGCTAGGCAAGAGCATCCGAATATTGTCTGGGGGATCTCCATGCCGCACCTGTCCATGCGCCTGATCGCGCCGCTTGCTTTTCTTGCCGTCGCCCTGCCCGTCGCTGCACCCGCCGCCGCCAGGGACAAGGAAGCGCCGCCGCGCCCGGCCCAGATTCAGCAACTCTACAACTGTCGCGACATTGCCGATCCGACGGCGCGCCTCGCCTGTTTCGACCGCGAGGTCGGCGAATTGTCTGCTGCCGACCAGGCGCGTGAGATCACTTTCACCGACCGTGAGACCGCGAAAAAGGCGCGGCGCGGATTGTTCGGATTCTCCTTTCCCAAGCTCGGCGGGATTTTCGGTGGCGACGAGGACGAGATCAAGGAGGTCGAAACCACGATCCGCTCGGTCAGTATCGACCGGTCGGGCAAATATACGCTCGTCATGGACGACGATGCCGTGTGGGTTCAGATCGACACGACCATGCTGCCGCGCCAACCCAAGCCCGGACAAAAGGTCAAGATCAAGGTCGCGACGATGGGCAGCTACTTCGCGACCATCGACGGCGGCCGCACGATCCGTATGAAGCGCGACCGCTGACCGGAGCGGACAGCCCCGCCGGCCTGTCGCGATTGCCATGACCGAAGCTGCCCCCCTGCCGCTGCCCGGCCCGGGATGCGCCCCCTTCGTGCTGCTCGACGATGCGCGCGCCGACGGTGCGGTGCCCGCGCGACTGTTCCGCGAGCCGGTCGAGATATTGCGCGCCGACGACGCGGCGGACATTCCCGCGCTGTTGGTGGCGGTCGAGGCGGCGTCGGCGCGCGGCCTCCATGCCGCGGGCTATCTCGCTTATGAGGGCGGCAAGGGGCTCGCGCCCGCCTGGCGCGGTGCGCCGCCGCCGACCGGCGCGGGCGGGGCGCCGCTCGGCTGGTTCGGGCTGTTCGAGCGGGTGGAGCGCTTCGACGCCGATACGGTGCCGTCGCTCTTGCCCGACCCGGCGGCAAGCTGGATCGGCGCGGTTGCGCCCCGAATGGCGCGCGCCGAATATGAGGCTGCGGTCGGGGTGGTGCTGGGCCTGATCCACGCCGGGGACATCTATCAGGCGAATCTGACCTTCCGTGCCGACGTGCCGTGGCTGGGCAATCCGCTCGCCGTCTATGCCCGGCTGCGGCGCACCGCGCGCGCGGGCTATGGCGGTTTCCTGTGGACGGGCGAGCAGGCGATCGCTTCGCTGTCGCCCGAGCTGTTCTTTGCGCTGCGCGGACGCGAGGTGATCGCACGGCCGATGAAGGGGACCGCCGAACGTGTCGCCGATCCCGGCGCCGATGCCGCGGCCGCGCGCGAACTCGCGGATGATCCCAAACAGCGCGCCGAAAATCTGATGATCGTCGATCTGATCCGTAACGACCTGTCGCGAATTGCGGTGCCGGGAACGGTCGCGGTGCCGGACCTCTTCCGCGTCGAAAGCTTTCCGACGATCCACCAGCTCGTCTCCGACGTGTCGGCGACGCTGCCCGAAGGGGTGGGCGCGGCCGATGTGCTGCGCGCGGCCTTTCCCTGCGGATCGATCACCGGCGCGCCCAAGGTGCGCGCGATGGAGATCATCGACGAACTGGAACGCGAACCGCGCGGGCTCTACACGGGCTCGATCGGTTTCATCGAAGCGGATGGCGATGCGGCGTTCAATGTCGCGATCCGCACGCTTGTCTTTCCATCGCAGGGCGACTTGCCGGACGGCGCGGTCTGCGCCACGCGCCCCTTGCAGGAAGACGTGGGTTACGCCACGCTGGGACTGGGGTCCGGAATCGTCGCCGACAGCCGACCGGCCGAGGAATGGCGCGAATGTCTGGCCAAGGGGGAATTTGTGAGCGCAGCGGGCGAAAGCTTCGACCTGATCGAAACGATGTTTTTCGATCCGGTCGATGGCGTCCAGCGGCTCGAAGGCCATCTGGCGCGGATGAAGGCGAGCGCCGCCGCGCTCGGTTTCGCCTTCGACCGACACGGTGCGCGCAACAGCCTGCAATCGGCGACCTTTCGCCTGCGCAGCGCGGCGCGGGTGCGGATGCGGCTCGCGCGGTCGGGGGCGCTCGCGGTCGAGGTGTCGCCGCTGCCGCGGCTCGCCGAACTGCCGGTGCCGGTCGCGATCTGTCCGGCGCCGATGGCGGCCGACGATTTCCGCGTCGCGCACAAGACGAGCCTGCGCGCGCCCTATGACGCCGCGCGTGCGGACAGCGCCGCAGCCGAGGTCCTGTTCGTTGACGAGCCGGGCTTTGTCACCGAGGGAAGCTGGAGCAATATCTTCGTCGAGCGCGGCGGGCTGCTGCTGACGCCGCCGCTCGCGCTGGGCCTGCTTCCCGGCGTGTTGCGCGCCGAGCTGATCGACAAGGGACGCGCAGTCGAATCGCATCTGCGCCTCGCCGACCTGGGCGCCGGCTTTTTCCTTGGCAATTCGCTGCGCGGCCTGATTCCGGCGCGGCTGGTGGACGGTTCGGCCGCTGCAATCGGCTGATCTTCGTCCCGCATAGGTAAATTATCCCATGCCGCGCTTGCGAATTGCGGACGGAAGCTCTAGGCGCGGCCCCGCGCAATTTCCTGTCAATTCGCCCGCGAAGGACCGCCTTTCCATGTCGCTGAAGCCGCATATATCCGCTGCCCTGGGCCGCATCCAGCCCTCGGCAACGCTCGCGATGACCGCGCGCGTGACCAAGCTGAAGGCCGAAGGGGTCGATGTGATCGGCCTTTCGGCGGGCGAACCCGACTTCGATACCCCCGATTTCGTCAAGGAAGCGGCGATCGAGGCGATCCGGAACGGCCAGACCAAATATACGCTCGTCGATGGCACGATCGCGCTCAAGGAAGCGATCCGCGGCAAGTTTCGCCGCGACAACGGCCTCGACTACGGCCTCGATCAGATCACGGTCAACGTCGGCGGCAAGCACACGCTCTTCAACGCGCTCGTCGCGACGGTCGATCCGGGCGACGAGGTGATCATCCCCGCGCCCTATTGGGTGAGCTATCCCGACATCGTCGCCTTCTGCGGCGGGACGCCGGTGATTGTCGAAGGCACCGCGGCGCAAAACTACAAGATCACTCCCGCGCAGCTCGACCAGGCGATCACGAAGAAGACCCGCTGGGTGATGTTCAACTCGCCGTCGAATCCGTCGGGCGCCGCCTATTCTCCGCAAGAACTCGACGCGATCGGCGACGTGATCCGCCGCCATCCGCATGTGATGGTGATGACCGACGACATGTATGAGCATGTCTGGTACGCCGATTTCGCCTTTTCGACACTCGCGCAGCGCTGCCCCGATCTGATCGACCGCATTCTGACGGTCAACGGCTGTTCGAAGGCTTATGCGATGACCGGCTGGCGCATCGGCTTTGCCGGCGGCCCCGCCTGGATCATCAAGGCGATGGGCAAGCTCCAGTCGCAGTCGACCTCGAACCCCTGCTCGATCGCCCAGGCGGCGGCGGCGGCGGCGCTCGGTGGGCCGCAGCAATTTCTCGACGACCGCAACGCCGCGTTCCGCAAGCGCCGCGACATGGTCGTCGCGATGCTCAACGACGCGCCCGGCCTGTCGTGCCCGGTTCCCGACGGTGCCTTCTACGTCTACCCCGATGCGAGCGGCTGCATGGGCAAGAAGACCCCCGATGGAAAGCGGATCGAGAGCGACGAAGCGCTGATCGACTATTTCCTCGATTCGGCGCGCGTCGCGGCGGTGCACGGCGGCGCGTTCGGCCTGTCGCCGGCGTTCCGTGTGTCTTACGCGACGTCGGAGGCGGCGCTCAAGGAAGCGTGCGTCCGCATCCAGCAGGCGTGCGCGGCGCTGAGCTGATACCGTTAACGCCCCTCCTCGGAAGAGGAGGGGATGGCTCTCGCCTTCCTGAACCTCGCACAACCATCCGGTTCACCCTTCGGTAAGCCCTCGTCCCTATAGGTGATCGGCATCACTGCACGGCGGCAAGGGGCGCGCCATATCGTTCGGTGTAACCGGGGCGGCATCGCCCGCAAAACGATCAATATGACAAGAGGCTCCCATGCTGACCATGCTTCGCTCCGACTGGTTTCCGACCATGCTCGCCGGCTTCGCTATCGGTGGACTGATCGTGATGCTCCAGCATTCGGGGCTTGCGCTTTCCTTGTGATGCGTATCCGGCGCGCGTTCGCCGTGCTGATCGCGGCGCCGCTCCTCGCTCAGTGTGCGCCCGCGCAGGCCGAGAACATCGTCAAATTGCCCGCCGCGGCCTATGATCCCGCGGTGAGTGCGAAGCGCGCGACGGCGGTGCTCGCGGGTGGCTGCTTCTGGGGGGTCGAGGGCGTCTTTTCGCAGGTGAAGGGCGTGATCTCGGTCGAAGCGGGCTATCATGGCGGCAGCAGGGCGACCGCGAAATATGATCTGACGCACGACGGCACCTCGGGCCATGCCGAGGCGGTGCGGATCGTCTATGATCCGGGCCAGGTCAGCTATGGTACTTTGCTACGCGTGCTGTTTTCGGTCGTTGCCGACCCGACGCTCAAGAATCGCCAGGGCCCCGACGCTGGAACCCAATATCGCGCCGCGATCGTGCCGATGGACGCCGCGCAGCGGCAGGTCGCGACCGCCTATCTCGCGCAGATCGGCAAGGGCGGATATTTCAGAAAGCCGGTCATCGTTCCGGTCGAACGCTACAAGACTTTCTATCCGGCCGAATCCTACCACCAGAATTTCATGCGGCTCCATCCGGCGAATCCCTATATCGTCCGCTGGGACGCGCCGAAGCTTACGGCGCTGAAGCGGCTGTTTCCCGGCCTTGTTCGCGGCGCCCCGGCGCCCTAGACGGGCCTTGTTCCGCTGCTCACCGCGCGTGCGGAATCATTCGTCGCAAATCGCTGGTTCGCCCGCCGCGCCTGCGGGACGAATGAGCCCGGCCACAAGGGGTCGGGAAAACAACAGACGGTCGCACCGCGGGGTTATAATGAGGCGCAAATTTTCGGGCAGGTCGCTGTTCGGCACGATGATCGGGGCCGCCCTGCTCGCGGGATGCGTCAGCAGCGCGGCGCTGGTGCCGGCACCGCGCCAGGCACAGACTGCCCATAATGGCTCGGGCGCCGTCACCGTTCCGATCGGAGCGCCCGTCCGTTCGTCGGCCCCGCCGCCGCGCGGCACGCTCGATCCCGGCTTTCGCCGCCCCGCTCCCGGGCTGGGCGACCGCATCGCCTCGCTGTGGCGTGCCTTCCCCGGCAAGACGGGCATCGCGGTCCAGCGCATCGATGGCGAGTGGGCGATCACGCAGCGCGGCGCCGATCTGTTCCCGCAGCAGAGCGTGTCGAAGCTTTGGGTGGCGATGAGTGTCCTTGACGCCGTCGATGACGGCCGCATCAGTCTGGACCAGAAAGTCCGCATCGGTCCTGAAGATCTGGTGGTTTTTCACCAGCCGCTCGCCGCGCGCGTGCGATCGGAAGGCGTCGTGACAATGAGTGTTCGCGACCTGATCGAGACCGCGATCACGCACAGCGACAATCTGGCGAACGACAGCCTGCTGCGCACCGTCGGCGGCCCCAATGCGGTGCGCGCCTTCATCACGAAAAAGGATCTGGGGTCGATCCGCTTCGGCCCCGGCGAGCGGCTGTTGCAGAGTGCGACCGCGGGCTTGACCTGGCAGCAGAGCTATTCGGCCGGCCGCAATTTCCAGACCGCGCGCGCCGCGCTGCCGATGGCGACGCGCCAGGCGGCGATGAACAAATATCTGGCCGATCCGATCGACGGCGCGAGCCCGGCGGCGATCGCGAGCGCGCTGACCCGGCTTGCGCGCGGCACCTTGCTGTCGCCCGCATCGACCGACTATCTGCTCGGCGTGATGACCCGCACCCACAGCGGCCCGAAACGGCTGAAGGCCGGGTTGCCGCCGGGCTGGCAATTCCTTCACAAGACCGGCACCGGCCAGGATCTGAACGGCATGACCGCGGGCTATAACGACATCGGCATCGCCACCGCCCCCGATGGCACGCGCTATGCGATTGTCGTCATGATGGGCACCACGACCTCGTCGATCCCGGCGCGCATGGCGCTGATGCAGGCGGTATCGGGCGCGGTCGCCGAATTTCACGGACAATAGGCATGATACGGCTGGCTCTGTTCCCCCTGATCGCCGCCTCGCTGGCGCTTGCGAGCTGCGCGACGCCCGAGACGCGGCTGCGCAACGGGTTGCACAATGCCGGCCTGTCGCAGGCGATGTCGGCGTGCATGGCCGAACGGATGGTCGACCGGCTGTCGCTCGTCCAGCTCCGCCGCCTGTCGGCGCTCGGCAGCCTCGAGGGCAAAAGGATCACCGACCTGTCGCTCGGCACATTCCTGCACAAGGTGCGCGCGCTGGGGGATCCCGAAATATTGACGGTGTCGACGAGTTCGGCGGCGCTTTGCGCGCTGCGCTGATCGGTTTTCCCTGACCGAATGAAAAGGCGGGCGGCGCCCGTCCGATAGAATCTCTTGTCGCCGCAGGGGTAGCCTTGCCGCGCAACTTGTGCTTATGCGGCGCCGATCTTCTCTCCCTTATACAGAGTCGAAAGGCCCGGCAGACCTCATGAACATCCACGAATATCAGGCGAAAGAACTGCTCGCGAAATTTGGCGTTGCGGTGCCCAAGGGCATCGCTGCGATGAGCGTCGAGGAAGCCGTCGCCGCGGCGAAGCAGCTTCCCGGGCCGCTCTATGTCGTGAAGGCGCAGATTCATGCCGGCGGTCGCGGCAAGGGCAAGTTCAAGGAACTCGGTCCCGACGCGAAGGGCGGCGTCCGCCTCGCCAAGACGATCGAGGAGGTCGAAGCCGCGGCGAAGGACATGCTCGGCAACACGCTGGTGACGATCCAGACCGGCGAGCATGGCAAGCAGGTCAACCGCCTCTACATCACCGATGGTGCCGACATTAAGCAGGAATTCTACCTCGCGCTGCTCGTCGACCGCGGCTCGAGCCGGATCGCGGTCGTCGCCTCGACCGAAGGCGGCATGGACATCGAAACCGTCGCGCACAATACGCCGGAAAAGATCCACACGATCACCATCGACCCCGCCACGGGGCTGCAGCCGCACCATGGCCGCAGCGTATCAGCAGCGCTGGGGCTGTCGGGCGATCTCGCCAAGCAGGCGGCCAAGGTTCTGGCCGGCCTCTATGCCGCGTTCCTTGGCACCGATGCCGAGCAGATCGAAATCAACCCGCTCGCGGTTTGCGAAGGCAAGGATGGCGACGAGCTGCTCGTGCTCGACGCCAAGGTGGCGTTCGACGGCAATGCGATGTTCCGCCACAAGGATATCGCGACCCTGCGCGACCTGACCGAGGAAGACCCGGCCGAGGTCGAGGCGTCGGAATATGACCTCGCCTACATCAAGCTCGACGGCAACATCGGTTGCATGGTCAATGGTGCCGGTCTGGCGATGTCGACGATGGACATCATCAAGCTCAACGGCGAATTCCCGGCGAACTTCCTCGACGTCGGCGGCGGCGCGAGCAAGGAAAAGGTGACCGCGGCGTTCAAGATCATCCTCAAGGACCCCGCGGTAAAGGGCATCCTCGTCAACATCTTCGGCGGCATCATGAAGTGCGACATCATCGCCGACGGCATCGTCGCCGCGGCGAAGGAAGTGAATCTGTCGGTGCCGCTCGTCGTTCGCCTGGAGGGCACGAACGTCCAGCAGGGCAAGGATATCCTCGCCAATTCGGGCCTGCCGATCGTTGCCGCCAATGACCTTGGCGATGCGGCGAAAAAGATCGTCGCGGAAGTCCGCGCGGCCTGAAGCAGCCACCCTCCCCAAAAGGGGGAGGGTGCGCGACTGCTGGTTGACGTTTACGTAAAGCGCAATTATGGCGCAGTGCACAATTTTTGAGAGGAGCTTTGAGCCCATGAAAATCCTCGTCCCCGTCAAGCGGGTGCTCGATTATAACGTGAAGCCGCGGGTCAAGTCCGACGGCACGGGCGTCGACCTTGCCAATGTCAAAATGTCGATGAACCCGTTCGACGAGATCGGCATCGAGGAAGCGATCCGCCTGAAGGAAAAGGGCGTCGCGACCGAGGTCATCGCGGTCAGCGTCGGCCCGGCGAAGGCGACCGAAACGCTGCGCACCGCGCTGGCGATGGGCGCCGACCGTGCGATCCTGGTGCAGACCGACGATGCCGTCGAGCCGCTGGCGCTTGCGAAAATCTTCAAGGCTATCGCTGACGCCGAACAGCCCGGCCTTGTCATCCTCGGCAAGCAGGCGATCGACGACGACAACAACCAGACCGGACAGATGCTTGGCGCGCTGACCGGCTGGGCGCAGGGCACCTTTGCCAGTGCGGTCAATGTCGATGGCGATCATGTCAACGTGACGCGCGAAGTCGATGGCGGCCTCGAGACGGTGAAGCTCAAGCTTCCCGCGATCGTCACCACCGACCTTCGTTTGAACGAGCCGCGCTATGCGAGCTTGCCCAACATCATGAAGGCGAAGTCGAAGCCGCTCGATACCAAGTCGCCCGCCGATTACGGCGTCGATACGGCGCCGCGGGTCAAGACGATCAAGGTGTCGGAACCGCCCGTACGCTCGGCGGGCGTCAAGGTCGCCGATGTCGATGAACTGGTTGCCAAGTTGAAAGCCATGGGAGTGCACTCATGAAAACGCTCGTTTGGGTCGAACATGACGGCAAGGCCGTCAAGGACGCGACGCTCGCGGTGGTCACCGCCGCGTCGAAGCTCGGCGAAGTCCATCTGCTCGTCGCCGGTTCGGACGTCGATGCGGTGGCCAAGGAAGCCGCCGGCATCGCCGGGGTCGGCAAGGTGCATGTCGCCGACAACGCCGCCTTTGGTCACAACCTGCCCGAAAATATCGCGCCGCTGGTGGCCGAATTGATGGCGTCGCACGACGCCTTCCTCGCCCCCGCAACAACGACCGGCAAGAATATCGCGCCGCGCGTCGCCGCGCTGCTCGATGTCATGCAGATTTCGGAAATCCTGTCGGTCGAGGGTCCGAAGACCTTCACCCGCCCGATCTACGCCGGCAACGCGATCGCGACTGTCGAATCGTCGGATGCCAAGCTGGTTCTCACCGTGCGTGGCACGGCCTTTGAAAAGGCCGCCACGACGGGTGGCTCGGGAACGATCGAAGCCGTCTCGGCGGGCGGCGACGCCGGTCTGTCGAGCTTCGTCGGCGCCGAAATCGCCAAGCAGGATCGTCCCGAGCTGACCTCGGCCAAGATCATCGTGTCGGGTGGCCGCGCGCTGGGTTCGAGCGAGAAATATCAGGAAGTGATCGTCCCGCTCGCCGACAAGCTGAACGCCGCGCTCGGCGCCAGCCGCGCCGCGGTCGATGCGGGCTATGTCCCCAACGATTATCAGGTCGGCCAGACCGGCAAGATCGTCGCCCCCGAAGTCTATTTCGCGATCGGCATCTCGGGCGCGATCCAGCATCTGGCGGGCATGAAGGATTCGAAGACGATCGTCGCGATCAACAAGGACGAGGACGCGCCGATCTTCCAGGTCGCGGACTTTGGCCTCGTCGCCGACCTGTTCAATGCGGTTCCCGAACTGACCGGCAAGATCTGATCTTCGGACGGAATGGCAAGGCAAAGGGCGGTCCCGGTGGGGCCGCCCTTTTCCGTTTCCGAGGCAAGGCCGCCGTCGATCTCCGCAATGGCGATTCAAACCAATGTCATCACGCTCAGCACGAGCGGACTTTGCGAGCGCTCAGCGTTCACAGGCGGTCAAAAGGATCAGGCCGCCCCGGGGAGAATCCCGGGACGGCCTGACCTGTTTCGAATGGAGAGGGCGGCGCGACGACCGCCCCCGATGATGCGGATCAGAACTTCATGCCCAGCGTCACGCCATAGGTGCGCGGATCGGCATAATAGCCACCGGCATAGCCGAGCGGCCCGAAGTCGATGCCGCGGACGAAGTCGTGCGCGTTGGTCAGATTCTTGACCCACAGCATGACGCGCGCCTCGCCGCCGCCCAGCGGCAGCTTTTCGATCGCGAGCTGGGCATCGACCACGTCGCGCGGATCGGATTTCAGCAGGTCGTTGAACGGCGAGGCGATCGCGCTGGCAAAGCTGTAACGGCCATCCTCGTGCGTATAGCCGACGCGCCCGACCAGCTCGGCGCCGCCCGCCCCGACGGGAAAGCGCGCATTGAGTGCCACGTTGGCGGTCAACGGAGCGGTATAGGTCGGGCGAACCACCGACGCGATGTTGACCGGCGGGTCGCCCGCGGTCGTCGATTGACCGGCCATGAAGGTCTTGGTCTTGATGTCGATATAGCCGATCGTTCCGTCGATCGAGAAATTGTCGGTGAGCGCGGCCTGCAAATCAGCCTCGATCCCCGCATAGGTGACCTTGCCGGCGTTGCCGATCCGCGATGCGAAGGTTCCGGGAGGCCCGTCGGTGACCGGGACGATGACCGCCAGATCGTCGTAGATATTATAATATCCGGCGATGTTCAGGCGGACGCGGCGATCGAACAGTTCGGATTTCACGCCGACTTCATAGGAGGTCACCGTTTCGGGTTTGAAGTTGGGCAGCGTCGTCGTCCCCGGCAGCACCGGATCCTGCGCATTGAAGCCGCCGGAGCGATAGCCGGTCGCCGCGCGGGCATAGACGCTCGCCTCGGGGGTGAATTCATAGCGTGCCATCAGGTTCCAGGTCAATTTGCGGAAGCTGTCCTGGCCCGATTCGATCTGCGTCAGCGGCACCGCGCCATTCTGCACGCGCACCATCTTCTTACTGTCCCACGTATAGCGCGCGCCGACGGTCAGGCTGAGCGGGCTGTCGCGTCCGCCGGGATAGATGGTCGTCTGACCATAGATCGCCTTCGATTCGTTGGTCGCGGTATAATCGAGGATCGCCGGCGTCACGACCGCGCGGTAGCGGGCCGGGTTTGCGGCGGCGAAGCCTGGCCCCAGTGGTCCGAAATTGGCAAGGAAGATGCTGTTTGTGTCGAGGATGAAGGCGCTGGTCTGCGGATTATACTCCGATCCCTTTTCCCAGAAATAGAAGCCGCCGACCACCCAGTCGAGCAGGTCGCTGTCGCCCGAGACTTCGAGCTCGGTGCTGAACTGCTTGTGCTTCTTGACGTGGGTGATGTCGAACAGATCCTGCGTCGTGGTCGGAACCGCCGCCGCCGCGATGAAGGGGCGCGCCGCCGCAGGGATCGTCGGGATGAACTGCAGCAGCGATTCGGGCATGCCGTTGAACAGCGTCGCGTTGGTGAAGGCCGGTCCCTGGATCGTGCCCAGCCCGTCGAGGTCGTTGCCCTCGTTCACACTCTGATACTGGCGATAGCCGCCGGTCAGCTTGACGGCGAAGCCTCCGAAATCGTTGCGGATCTGAAGATTGTGGCCCCACGACTTGTCGGTCAGCGGCCCGTTGGAATTCAGGCAGATCTTGTCGCGATAGACGCGCGTCGGCACGCCGAGCGCGGCGCAACCTGGCTCGAGGAAGGTCGCTGCGGCCAGATATTGCTCCACCGGCGCCTGCTGGGTGGCGACGACGGGCTGGCCGTTGATGACGATCGGCGGATTGATCGTTCCGTCGGCGGTGTTGGTGAGCTGGAACGCGGGGGGAGCACCATGGATACGAGCCCAGTCGAAAATATATTGGATGCTGCCCGTGCCGCCGAGGTCGGCGAGAAAGGCGGCACGGAAAGCGTCGCTTTTCCGCGCGCCCGGATCAAGCGAATCGCGGGGTTCGAGGATATTGTCGACCGTGCCGTCGCGCTGGCTGTGCGCATAGCTGAAGCTGGTCTTGAGACCGCCGAACAATTCGCCGGTGTCGAGCGTGAGCTTGCCGTTCCAAGCGTTGAAATTGCCATAGCCGGCCTCGGCGCGGAGCTGGAAATCCTGGCTTGGCTTGCGCGAGATGAAGCTGATCGCGCCCCCGGTCGTGTTGCGGCCGAACAAGGTGCCTTGCGGCCCGCGCAGCACTTCGGCGCGTTCGAGATCGAGCACGCCCATGCCGGCGACGCTCGACCGCGCGATGTAGATGCCATCGACATAGACCGCGTTCGCAAGATCGAGGCCAAAGGTTTCCTGCGCGCCCGAGGGAATGCCGCGGATCGAGATCACCGCCGCGCTGAAGTTCGTCGTCGGGGGCGAGATGGTGAGATTGGGCGCGAGGCCGGAGAGGTCGCGCGCATCCTCGATCTGAAGCTGTTCGAGCTTCGCGCGGCCGATCGCGCTGATCGCGATCGGAACATCCTGCAAATTCTGTTCGCGCTTCTGCGCGGTGACGACGATCTCGTCGAGTTTGGACGCCTCTTCGGCGGGCGCTTGCTGTGCGAGCGCGGGCGTTGACATCGCCAGGATGCTGACACTTGCGGCCAGCGCCGCGCCGGCAGTTCGAAATTGGGTCTGCATATCATCCCTCCCTTGATGGCGAACTCTGCGAGCTGGCCTTGGCCTGCATTTGGACAAAATTCGTATAAAATGTCAATATCTATTACGCAAATCGCGATATACAGCCTCTTTATATCGATAATCACAACGATTTTAGGCATTTTCACCGCCGATTGCCCATCGAGGGCGCACGAGTGCGAGGGTGCGCGGCGGCTATGCTGGCGGGATAGGGGCGGCCACCCGCAAGCGCGGGGATCGCGGTGCGGCGGGCCGACAATATGGTTCAGATGCCGGGGCCGACCGGCCCGGCTGTCCGCGTTCGGCTAGGCCGCGTCGCCCCACGGGTCGCGGAGCGTGCCGCGCGCGACATAGGTGCCGTTGACGCGCGCCTGATATTGATGCGCATCGGCACGCGGGTTGAAAAACTGCTTGTACCAGATCCGCACCTTGTCGAAGGGGCCGTCGCCGCGGACCATCATCGGGTGGATGCACGGGCGCTTGTTCGCCCAGATTTCGAAATCCTGGGCAAAGGCCTTGACGCCCGCGTCGCAATAGGCGGTGGCGATGGCGGCATCTTCTTCGGTCGGAACGGGGTTCGGCGCCTTGACGAACAGGCCATACCAGACCTTGACGACGCCATCATCGACCGGCGTGTGCGCGATCAGCATGTGCGACGGATAGTCGCCGACCATCGCCGACTGAAGGATGCCGGGGCCGGTGTACCAGGTGTCGTTGGTCATGCCTTCGTCGCCGCTGTTGAGCGTGCGGTGTCCCGCCTTCAATATCTGCTTGCAGACATGGCCGTCGAAGATATTTTCGAACAATTCCATGTCTTGACTGCCGTGGACGGGGACCAAATGACCCTTGTCGGCCATATTGTCGACGATTTCCTGCGGATGGCTGTTCAGCGTGCCGAGGAACTCGATGTCCCAATTGATCCATTGCGGATCGTCCCATTGCGCGAAGTCGGGCAGGGGATAGTCGGCGGCCACGCTCTCCGGGTCGTGCCAGACCCACAGGCATCCGGCGCGTTCGGTGACCGGCCAGCTCTTGAGGCATGCCTTCTTGGGTGGCGGCGCGGGCGAATAGGGGATTTCATTGCAGCGGCCGTCAGGACCGAAGCGCCAGGCGTGATAGGGGCAGCGGATATTGTCGCCCTCGACCTGGGTGCCATCGACCACGACATAGGATGTCGTGTTGAGCGCGAGGTGGGTTCCCATGTGCGGGCAATAGGCCTCCATCAGGAACACGCGCCCGCTCTCGCCGCGATAGAGCACCAGATCCTCGCCGAAATAGCGCACCGCTTCGGGTTTGGTCGTGGCGTCGGCCGACCGGCCGACCATGAACCAGCCGCGCGGATAGGCATATTCGCCGAGCCGATAGTCCTTGCTGGTCGCCATTGCCGTCTCTCCCTGCGATTCTTCGTTCAAGAATATCACAGGTCGTAGATTATGCAACCATGAATGCCAAGATGATCGGCTATCTTAGCCTATATACTATCGAAATGCGTAGATTGACCGATAAATGACTACGCATTAATCGGCGCCATTCGGCTGTTGCCGGTCGGTGATGCGAACGATCCGGCTGTTGTATTTCACCGTCTTCACCGCGACCGACGTTTCGACATGGTGCACGCCGGCGAGCGCCAGTATCTGGTCCGACGCCACCGCGTGCAGATCGGCGAGTTCGTCGAACAGGCAGATGGCGAGGATGTTGAACCGCCCCATAGTGATCAGCACGCTCGTCACCTCGGGAATGGTCGCAATCGTGTCGGCGATCTGGCGCAGACTGCCGATGTCGGCCTGGACGCCGACGAAGGCCAGCTTGTTGGCGGTGCCGAGATCGAAGCTGGTGATCGCGGTGAAGGACAACAGCCCGTCCTGCTGCAACCGCTTGATCCGGCCGCGCACCGTTCCCTCGGTGACGTTGAGCGCGAGCGCGATCTTGCGGTTCGAGATGCGCGCGTCGCGCGACAGCATGTCGATGAGCTGGCGATCCATGTCGTCGATTGGAGTGTCGGCCATCAATCTTCTCGCGCTTCGATCGGGGCGACGTCGAATTGATATTTGACGACGTCGACGGCAATGGCGGGGATCATCGAGCGGATGCCCTTGATCCGGCCGAACTTGTTCATCAGCAGGTCGGGAAGCTCGTCGATCGATTGCAGGACGACGAGCAGGTCGATGTCGTACCGGCCCGTGGTCAGGTGCGCCGCGAAAACCTCGGGAAGCTCGGCCAGTTCCTCCGCGACATCGGTGGCAGGCCGATTGTCGACTTCGATTGCGACTTCGAGCAGCACATTATAGCCGTGCGCGCGAAAATCGGAGACCGCGACGACGCGCAGCTTGTTGGCCGCCTCCATCCGCCGGATGCGGCTCGACACCGTCGCCGCCGTCAGGCTGAGCCCTTCGGCGATCTGCTGATTGGTCGCGCGGCCGTTCTGCCGCAGCGCGCTGATGATCGCGCGATCTATATCGTCGATTTCAAAGCCGTTTCTCATGCTGCCGTTTCTATGTTTTTTCACACGCCAGTCCAGCCTTTCATCATCCGGTCGAAACGTCGGGTCGGTTCGTTGCGACCGTGCCGTGTTTCAGCGCGCGGCCGGGTCCGCCGCGATCCCGGCCAATCGTTCGCGATCGGCTTCGAGATGGCGCACCGCTAACCCCATCGATGCGGCGCCGATCAGGCCGGTCGGGATGATGATGCTGAGCGCGAAGCGCAGCGACAGCGCGTCGTCGCCGAACATCTGGCTGAGCGCGCCGGTCAGCCACGGGCCGAGGACGAAACCCAGGAAGGTCGTGACCATGATGAACAGCGCCGTGCCGGTGGCGCGGAAGCGATCGGGGAGCAGATATTGCAGCGAGGCCATGATCCCGATCGACCAGCCGCCGCCGAGCAGCCCCGCCGGGATCGCGAACAGTTTCGCCATCGCGATGTGATCGCTCCAGGTCACGAGCAGGATCGACACCGATGCCGCGAACAGCGCGCCCGCCGCCATGCGCAGCGGCCATTCGAGGCCGCGTTTCGCCGCCCGGTCGGCGACGACACCGAACAAGAGCATGCCCGACAGGCCCGCACCGCCGAAATAGAGCCCGAAGGTGGAACTCGCGCTCGCCAGCGGCAGGTCATAAAGGCGACTGAACAGCGTCGGCCCCCAGAATCCGAAACCGACCCCCGACAAGGTGCCAAGGCCCATGCCGATCATCATGAGGGTAAAGGCGCGCGCGCGCGCCAGCTTGTGGACCAGCGGCGCCAACGCCATCTGCGCGGCGGTCGTCGCGGCGTGGCGGCGTTCGGGTTCGCGGACGAGGAACCAGGCGGCGGCGGACAGGATGACCCCCGGCACCGCCATGGCGATGAAGGCCATGCGCCAGCTATGAACCTCGGCGATTGCCGGACCCGCGGTATAGCCGGTGATCTGTCCGAAATAGACCGCGAGACCCAGGATGGCGAAAGCGAAGCTGCGCCGTTCGGGGCGGAAATAATCCGACAGGATCGAATAGGCGGGCGCGACGAAGGCCGCTTCGCCGATACCGACGCCGACGCGCGCGAGCGCCAGCATCCAGGGCGAGGTCGCGAGCCCCGACAGGCCGGTGAACAGGCTCCAGATCAGGCAACCGGCGCAGATGATCGCGATCCGCGACGAGCGATCGGCAAACCGTGCGATCGGGATGCCCGCGGTCGTATAGAGGACCGCGAAGGCCGGGCCCATCAGCAGGCCCATGAACTGGTCGCCGACGCCGAATTCGGCCTTGATCGGATCGACCAGCCCCGAAATCAGATAGCGGTCGGCATAGTTGAAAATATAGATAAGGAGGAAGACGAACAACACCGTCCACGGGTTCGACCGGCGCGTCGGGGTCGCCGGGATTGCAGCCATATTGTTCAAATCATTCTCTCCAATCGCTGTCCGGCCCGATCGCTGATCCTAGTCACGCATCTGCGTCCCGCCGTTGACGTGCCAGACCTGGCCGTTGACATAGGCGCCGTCGTCGGATGCCAGAAAGGCGACCGCGGCGGCGATGTCGCCCGGCTCGCCCAGCCGCGCCGAGGGGGTGCGCCTGCGCATGTCGCGCACCTGATCGTCCGAAAGATGCTGCGCCACCGCTTCGGTCATGATGAGGCCGGGGCAGATGACATTGGCGCGCACGCCCTCCTTGCCCCATTTGCTCGCGACGTGGCGTGCCAGCGCATGGATGCCGTTCTTGGTCATCGGATAGGCGACCTGCCACGGCGAAGCCCCCGACGCCGCGCCGCTGCTGGTATAGATCATCGCGCCGCCACCGCGTTCGATCAGCGCCGGAAGCGCCGCCTGCGTCGCGAGGAAATGGCTTTTGAGATTGATCGCGACCGAACGATCGAACACCTCTTCGGGACAGTTCAGCGCATCGACATCGCCTTCGGTCCCGCCGGCGAGGTTCGAATGGAAGATGTCGAGGCCGCCGAAGCGGCCCTGCGCCGCCGCGACGATCGCCGCCTGCGAGGCCGCGCTGGTACCGTCGAGATGGACGCCGACCGCGCGGCCGCCCCTGTCGACGATCGCCTGCGCACTGTCGGCGGCCCATTGTTCGTTGATGTCGCCGATGACGACGATCGCGCCTTCATCGGCCAGCCGCATCGCCGTCGCCGCGCCGATCCCGCGTCCGCCGCCGGCGACGATCGCCACCTTGTCCTTCAATCCGCGCATCATCTGCCTCTTTCTTTCGTCATCGATCGGATCGGCCGGTTCAGCGGCCGGGCGGCGGTCAGGCCGGGCGCCGGTCGAACCAGGGCGCGGCGCGTTCGACCTGGCCCGCGAGGCGCAGCAAGGTCGCTTCGTCGCCATAGCGCCCCGTCATCATCACGCCGATCGGCAGCCCGTCCTTCGACATGGCAAGCGGCAGCGACATGCTGGGCTGACCGGTCGCGTTCGACAGGCCGGTCCACGGCGTGAACGCGGCAATGTCGCGGCCCCAGGTGGCGAAATCGTCGGGCATCAGGCCGAGCCGGCCCAATTCGATCGGCGGCGCCGCGACCGTCGGCGACAGGATGATGTCGAAATCGACCATGAACCGGGCGATCGCGATCGCCGTTTCCTGAAAGACATTGTTCGCGCGCGCCACGTCGATGCCGCGGAACTGCTTGCTATATTCGAGGAAGGTCAGCGTCACCTTTTCGAGCACATCGGGTGAGGGGGCGATGCCGGTCAGCTTGGCGCGATCCTCGACATCGACGGCGAGTGCGGTCGAGATCGCCGCGAAATTGGCGGTGCCGAGCGCGGCGACATCGACCTTGGGCGCCGCTTCCTCGATATGATGGCCCAGGCTTTCGAGCAGCTTTGCCGCGGCGCGCGCGGCGGCGACGCATTCGGGGTCGACGGGGGTGCCCGCCGGGGTTTGCAGCATCAGCGCGACGCGCAGCTTGCCGGGGTCGCGCCCGACCTGCGACAGGAAACTGCCCTCGGGCGTCGGCGCGCCATAGCGCGAGCCGACCTCGATGCCATGGGTTGCGTCGAGCATCGCGGCCGAATCGCGGACGCTGCGGCTGATTGCGTGCTGGGTCGACAGGCCGCCCCAGCCTTCGGTGCGCGCGGGCCCCATCGGGACGCGGCCGCGGCTCGGCTTCAACCCGAACAGGCCGCAGCAGGAGGCGGGGATGCGGATCGACCCGCCGCCGTCGGAGGCGTGCGCGATCGGCACGACCCCGGCGGCGACCGCCGCCGCGCTGCCGCCGCTCGACCCGCCCGCGATGCGCGCCGGATTCCAGGGATTGCGGGTCTGTCCGCAGGCGAGCGATTCGGTCGTCGCGGTCAGGCCGAATTCGGGGGTCGTGGTCTTGCCGAAGATGACGAAGCCCGCCGCCTGGTGGCGCCGCACCAGTTCCGAAGTGAAGTCGGGGCGATAATCAGCATAAAAGCGGCTACCCTGGCCGGTGCGTTCGCCCGCGATATTGGTGTGCAGATCCTTCAGCAGCAACGGCACGCCGCGAAACGGCCCGTCGGGCAAGCCGTCGGCAATCGCCTTGCGCCCGAAATCATAGAGTTTCTGCGCCATGAAATTGAAGCGCGCATCGCCCGCCTCGGCGCGCGCGATCGCTTGGTCCAAAAGCTCGCCGGGCGATACCGCCTTGTCGCGCACCAGGCGGGCGAGGCCGAGGGCGTCGTGGCGGTCGAGCAGGTCATCGGCGGGGCTGGGCATGGCGGTCTTTCTGGTCCGGGCGATGGCGGGAAGGGCGAGGGGGGAAGCGAAAGAGGCGCCCCCCGCGATCAGGTCGCGGCGCGTGACCGGCGCGCGCGCGCCGCCGCTTGCCTTGATATCCTTGTCGGTCATTCCAGCCTCTCCCGCAGACAGCGCATCGATCAGCCGTTCGCCGGCGCCGCTTCGGCGTCCTTGGCGTAATAGCGCGAATAAAATTGGCGAAAGCGCGGGATCGGCCCGTCGCCGTCGCAGATGATCGGATTGGGTTCGTAGCGCATCCGGTCCCAGACCACCTTGTCCTGGTCGAGTTGCTTGTTCACATCGGCGATGATCGCGCGCGCCACCCCGGCGGCGGGGCCGTCGGCCTGCGCCTTGGGCTGGGTGTAAAGATAGCGCACGGCCAGGCGATCGGGCTCGATCGGGGTGATGAGCGCCAGCAGCAGCGTTTCGCAGATGCCGGTGAAGCGCACCCAATTCTGCCCCGGTCCCTGTGACGTGGTGGTGATCTGGCCGTCGATGACGCCGCGCGGGGTGCCCATCCGGGTCTTGAGGACGCTGTGGCGGTCATAACCCTCGCCCCAGTGCAATTCGCCGCTCGGCAGGTCGGCGGTGCCATGGATGAATTTGAAATGGGCGAAGTCGACGCCGTTTTCGGCCATGTTCTGAATGCTGCCAAAGACCGCCCATTCATAGACCTGAAAGTCGCTCCACGCGGGATCGGTTGCCTCGGGGATGTCGACGACATCGAACAGCGGCGCCGCGTCCTGCGGGTGATACCACATCCAGATCATGCGATTGGCTTCGCGGATGTGCCAGGTGCGGGTGCATTTGCGCTTGACCTGCGGCGGGATGGCACGGGCGTAAGGGATCTCCTTCACCACGCCTTCCTCACCGTCATAGCGCCAGCTGTGGAACGGACATTCGAGCAAATTGCCGCTGACCTTGCCGCCATAGCCCATATGCGCGCCGAGGTGGCGGCAATAGGCATCGACCATCCGCACGGCGCCGTCCTCGCCGCGCCAGATCGCAAGCTCGGTGGAAAAATAACGCAGCGGCTTGACCTCGCCGACCGCGAGTTCGTCCGACAACAGCACCGGATACCAGCCAAAGGGAAAGCCGGTGTTGAGGTTGCGATCGGCGGCCGAAGGGGCGTTGTCGATCGGCGCGACGCGCCAGGCGATGCGTTCCTCCTTCGACATATTTTCGAGCACGCGCCACACCGCGACGGGGGCGGTGCGGGCGTCGGTGACGCTGTCGTTCATCGTTCAGGCTCCCAATCCAAAGACCTTGATCGCGTTTTCGCGCAGGAATTTCGGCCACACTTCGTCCTTGAAGGGGACGTGCGGCATGTCGGCGAAGATGCGGTCGAGGCTCAGCCCCATCGGGAAATAGCCGGCGTAGAGGATCTTGTCGGCGCCGCGGGTGTTGGCATAGTCGATGATCGCCTGCGGATAATATTTCGGCGCGAAGGCGCTCGTCGAATAATAGAGGTTCGGCCATTTGAGCATCAGCTTGACCGCCAGGTCCTGCCACGGCTCGGCGCCGTGGCGCATGACGATCTTGAGGTCGGGGAAGAACCAGCAAATCTCGTCGAGATGCTCGACCTTCTGGTTTTCCATCGGGATGCGCGGGCCGGGGATGCCGACATTGAGGCAGATCGGCAGGCCGAGTTCGGCCGCCGCGGTATAGAGGGGGAACATATATTTATGGTTGATCGGCACCTGCGGCATGGTGCCGGCTGGAAAGACGCTGATCGCCGACAGCCCGACCTCGGCATGGATGCGTTTGATCCGGCGCACTTCGTCCACTCCCTTGTTGGGGTCGCACGGCAGGTCGAAGAAGAAGCGGTCGGGGAACATCTCCTTCGCGCGGCGCGAGGTGGCATTGTCGTTCCAGCCGACCATCGCGCGCGCGATGTTGAAACGGTCCATCTGATCGACCGTCCATTGGACGAAATCGTCGACCGCGCCGGTCTCGGGTATGTCCTTGAACATATATTGCGCGGGCATGGTGAATTGCTTCAGCGTTTCGGCATCCTTGATGAGCGGCCGAAAGCTGTCGAACCAGTCGGAGCGCGTTTCGCTTTCGGGAATCCCCAGCATGCAGTCGATGATGCCGATGTCGGTGGGCATGGCCATTATGCGTCAATCCCTTCTGCCTGGGTCCAGTCGGCGCGCAGCCGCCGTTTGTCGATCTTGCCGACGTCGTTGCGGGGCAGGGGGGCAAGGTCCACCCGCACCATCGCCGGCGCCTTGTAGCGCGCCAGCTTTTCGGCAACCTCGGCGATCACCGCCGCGCCGTCCAGCGTTTCGCTGACCACGCGCGCGACGAGCAGCTCGCCCAGCCGGTCGTCGGGGATGCCGAACGCCGCGCATTCGGCGACGCCGGGCATGGCGTTGATGATGCGCTCGACCTCGGCGCAATAGATATTCTCGCCGCCCGAAATCACCATATCCTTGGCGCGGTCGACGATGAACAAATAGCCTTCGTCGTCGAGATAGCCGATGTCGCCGGTCTTGAGCCAGCCGTCGGGCGACAGCACGTCGGCGGTCGCTTCGGGTTGCTGCCAATAGCCTTGCATCACCATCGGCCCGCGCACGACGATCTCACCAACCGCGCCCGCCGGAAGGTCGGTGCCGTCGGCCCCCGCGATCCGCATTTCGACCAGCGACAGCGCGCGGCCGGCGGAGGCGCTCTTGCGGATGAAATCGGCGCCGACCCCCATGGCGACGCTGCCCGCCGTTTCGGTCATGCCATAGCCGGTGCCCATGACGACGTCGGGGCAGGCGGCGCGAAATTCGTCGAGCAGGCCGACCGGCAACGCCTGGCCGCCCATGCCGACGTTGCGCAGGCTCGACAGGTTGGCGCCGCGATGCTTGCCCGCGTTGACGATGTCCCACATCATCGTCGGGACGCCCGAGAACATCGTCACCTGTTCGCGCTCGATCAGGTCGACCGCGCTCTCCGCCGACCAGCGGCGAACCATCACGACCTTCGATCCCGCGAGCAGGGGGGCGAGGAAGCCCGCGCCGAGCCCCGAAATATGGAACAAAGGCGCGGCGAGCATCACCGATTGCTGCGGCAGGTTGGCGAGGATCGTCGCGACCGGAATGCCGAGCTGTTTCGCGGTGTTGTGGAGGACCATCGTGCCCGACAATTGCATGCCGAGGATGCCCGTCATCAGATTTTCATGCGTCAGCACCGCGCCCTTGACCCGTCCGGTGGTGCCCGAGGTGAACAGGATGGCGGCGGGGTCGCCGGGATTTGCGGGAGCGACGGCGGGAGGCAGCGCGTCGCCCGGCGCGGGAAAATCGGCGGCCGCGATCAGGCGTCCGGCAAAGCCGCCTTCGCGCAGACGCGCCGCGCGGTCGCGGTCGGCGAGAACCACCGCGGGCGCGACATCGTCGATCGCGGCGCATAGTTCGGCGGGCGAGCCGCGGCTGTTGAGCAGCGCCGCGACGCCGCCGCACCGGATCGCGGCGAGGAAAGCGACCATCCATTCGCTGCGATTGCGCATGCAGATGGCGACCCGGTCGCCGCGCCGGATATCGAGCACCGCCGCCAGCGCATCGCGGCGCGCGAAAAGGTCGGAAAAGCTCAGGCGGATGTCGCCATCGACGAGTGCGATGCGGTTGCCATGTCCGCGCGCGGTCTCGAGCATCTGGCCGATGTCGGAGGGGATGTTGACGAAGCGGCGCATGCCGTCCCGCAGCCCCAGCTCAAAGGGTGTGCCGGGCGCGGTGACCGTTTCGAAGATCGGATCGCTTTGCGTCGCCATGCCTCTGCCTGTTCCTTCGTCCCGTCTATCCCGGCGCCGATTGCTTATCGGTCGCGATATGCGTAGTATATTATGCAAATAAATACGAACTCATGCAAGATCAAGCCAAAAATATCGTGTTTTTGCGTAAGATCAATAGACGGCGGCGGGATTGGGCTCGTTCGGGCTGCCCAGCATCTCGCGATAGGAGGGGCGCTCGTGGCCGCGGTCGGTGATGCCAAGGTCGCGGGCGATCTCGGCGCCGACCAGCGTCCGGCCCGACAGCGCCGCGCCCTCGGGGCGGCTGGCGAGCGCGTGCAGGATATGGCCGGTGAATTCGGGATTTTCCGCCGTCTCGATAAAGCCTTCATATTGTTCGGGATTGACCTCGCGCGCGATCGTCGAGCGTTCGGTGATCAGCGGCCCCATCCAGATCGAGGCGGTTCGCACCCCGGTTCCGCGCAGGTCATGCTCCATGTCGTGCGCGAATTTGTCGATTCCCGCCTTTTGCGCGCCATAGGCAGGGCCGTGCATATAGCAGCTGGCACCAAAGGAGGAGCCGAAGGCGATCAGCCCCGACCCCTGCGGCACCATCATCCGCGCCGCGTGCCAGCTGGCGACATAGGCCGAGCGCAGCCCGACATCGAGGATGTTCGCGGCGGCAATCTCCTTTTCCCAGAAGGGTTTCTTCTCGATCAGCTGATGGTGGATATAGGTTGCGTTGTTGACCAATATGTCGAGCCGTTCCGCCTCGCGTTCGATCTGCGCGAACAGCGCCGCGACCTGTTCGTCGTCGCTGTGGTCGCAGACGACGGCGATGCCCTGGCCGCCCGCCTTCGTCACCGCCGCGGCGGTTTCGGCGACGGTGCCGGGCAGGACGGTGCCGTCCCAGCCTTTGGCGTCGCCCGGCGCCAGCGTGCGCCCGGTAACATAGACGGTCATCCCCTTTTCGCCGAGGCCGCGGGCGATGCCTGCCCCGGCGCCGCGGCTGGCGCCGGTGACGAGCGCAATTTTCGGTTCGGTCATCTTCGTCTCCATGATGGTGCGTGGCTCAGCCGAAATTGGCCTGGCCGCCGTCGAGCGGCACCGTCGCGCCGGTCAGATAGGCCATTTCGGGCGCGCAAAGCGCGACCACCGCGCGGCCGATGTCTGCCTCGCAGGCACCGATGCGGCCCAGGGGAATCGTGCGAAAAAAGGCTGCGGCCTCGTCCGGGTTGTTGTCGGCCCAGCGCTTCAATCCGGGCGATTCGGCGTGCGGCGCGATGTTGAGGACGCGGATATGGTCCTTGCCCCATTCGGCCGCGGCGGCGCGGGTCAGCGATCGGATCGCCGCTTTGGTTGCGGCATAGGCGCCATAGCCGGTCATGTCCCAGCGTTCGATGACCGACGACACCAGATTGAGGATCACCCCGCCGCCGCGCGCCGCCATCATCGGCTGGGCCAGCTTCATCAGCCGCAGCGCCGCGAGCGGTCCCGATTCGAAACCGGCGACGAAGGCCGCGTCCTCGACCGTCAGCAGTTCGCCGTTGGGGACTTCCTGCGCATTGTTGACCAATATGTCGAGGCCGCCGAAACGATGAGCGACATCGGCCATCATCCGGTTCAGCGATTCGGCGGATTTGACGTCGCATTCGATCGCCGCGGCGGTACCCTGGCCGCGGGCTTCGATCAGCCGTTCGGTATCGGCCAGCTTCGCGGCGGTCCGGCCGGCGAGGAGGACGGTATCGCCCTGCGCGGCAAAGGCGAGGGCGATGCCCTGACCCACTCCCTGGCCGGCCCCGGTGACAAGGACGATTCGCGCCGCCATGACTTTCCTTTCAAGTGATTCGTAAAAATATTATCATTAAATTACGCATGATCTTGACATATAACTCATATCACCGTCAATTGCGTGAAACACCTGCGGGAGAATATTCATGTCCGGCGCATCTGGCGAGGCTTTCCGCCCGTTGACCATCGGGCCGCTGCGGCTGCGCAATCGCTTCATCAAGGCCGCCACCAACGAGGGTATGGCCAAGAAAGGGCTGGTTTCAAAGGGGCTGGCGCTGTTCCACGAGCGGACGGCCGAAGGCGGGGCGGCGATGTCGACCGTCGCTTATTGCGCGACCAGCCGCGACGGACGCACCTTTGTCGATCAGGTGACGCTCGACCGCGACTCGGTCGCCGACTTTCGGGCGCTGACCGACGGCGTCCACCGTCATGGCGCGGCGGCCTGCGCGCAGATCACCCATGCCGGCTCCTTCACCTTTCTCGATCAGGCGCAATTGCAAGCGCGGCGGCCGCTGTCGTCGAGCGGCGGCTTCAACAAGGTCGGCATGCTATCGGGGCGCTGGTTCAAGAAGCGCATGACCCGCGACGAGATCGCCGCGATGACCGACGAATTCGTCGCCGCGGCCCGGACGGCGCGCGAGGGCGGGTTCGACGCGGTCGAGCTGCACATGGGGCATGGCTATCTGCTCAGTCAGTTCGTCTCGCCGGTCTATAACAAGCGGCGCGACGATTATGGCGGCACGATCGCGAAGCGGATGCGCTTTCCGGTCGAAACGCTGGCGCGCGTGCTTGACGCGGTCGGCAAGGATATGGCGGTCGTCGTCAAATACAGCATGACCGACGGCGTCGGCCGCGGCAACCGGATCGAGGACGGGGTCGAGATCGCGCGGATCCTCGAACGCGCCGGCGCGCATATGGCGGTGCTGTCGAACGGCCTCAACGTCGAATCGATCACCGCGATGTTCGGTTCCTCCTTCCCAAAGGCAAACCGCGCCTCGAACCCCAATCCAATCATCCGTCTCGGCATGTGGCTGCAATCGCTGACCGAGCCGCGACATGTCGAATTTCATGAAAATTACCTGCGCGACCTGGCGCTTCGGGTGCGCGGTGCGACGGCGATGCCGCTTGCCTATCTGGGCGGCATCCAGTCGATCGAGGGCGTCGACCAGGCGATGGCCGACGGCTTCGACGCGGTGGCGATGGGGCGGATATTGATCCACGATCCGGGGATCATCAACCAATGGACGGCGGGCGGCGCGCACAAGTCGGGCTGCACCGCGTGCAATCGGTGCGTGTCGATGATGTATCTGCCAAGCGGCACGCATTGTATCCTGACCGGACCACAGGACGCCGCCCTCAACCAGACGGCAGCGGGAGCATGAACCAGATGAGCGGAGCATTGAACGGCCGGGTGGCGATCGTCACCGGCGGCAGCGACGGTATCGGGCTGGCGACCGCGCAGATGCTGGCGCAGCGGGGGGCGACGGTGGCGGTCTGTGCGCGGCGCGCCGAGCGGCTGGCGGCCGCGAAGACGGCGATCGAGGCGGCCGGGGGCGTGTGCGAAATCCACACCCTCGACGTCACCGATTTCGACGCGCTGGCGGCGCTGATCGACGATGTCGCGGCGCGGCACGGGCGGCTCGACATGCTGGTCAACAACGCGATGTCGACCCACTATGCGCCGCTCGCCAAGCTCGGCCTCGATCATTGGCGTAAGGATTTCGCGGTCAACGCCGACGCGGTGTTCGTCGCGACCAAGGCGGCGATGGCGATCATGGTGAAGCAGGGCGGTGGGGCGATCGTCAACGTCTCCTCCTCGTGCGGCATCCGCGCGGCGACGAACATGGCGAGCTATTCGGCGTCGAAGGCGGCGCTGACCCATTTCACCGCCTGCGCGGCGATGGAGGGCGCGCGGCACGGGGTTCGCATCAATGCGATCGTTCCCGGACAGGTGCAGACCGCTGGAACCGAGGAATTCGCTCGCAAGGCGCCCGAGGTCGCGGCGCTGACCGCCGACGCCATTCCGATGGGACGCGGCGGCCGTCCCGAGGAGCTGGCCGAGGCGATCTGTTTCCTGCTGTCCGACGCGGCGAGCTACATCAGCGGGGTCGCACTGCCGGTCGATGGGGGCAAGGCGGCGCAGCTTTACATGCCCTATTCCTATCAGGGTTGACGCGCATGGCACGGATGGACGCGGCGGCGGGCGAACAGGGGGACGACATGGGCTGGGACAAGGAGGTCGATCTGCTGGTCGTTGGGTCGGGCGCGGGCGGGCTGCTGTCGGGGCTGGTCGGCGCGGCGGGTCACGCCGATGTGCTGATCGTCGAAAAGGAAAGCCTGTGGGGCGGCACGTCGGCGACTTCGGGCGCGGGAATATGGATTCCGGCAAGCGACCAGGCCGCCGCCGAGGGGTTTAACGACAAGATCGATGACGCCTTCCGCTATGTCCGCGCGCTGTCGGCCGACAATGTCCCCGACGCCAATATCCGCGCCTATGTCTCGACCGCCGCCGCCATGCTGCGCTGGATGGGACAGAACAGCGACATTCAATATTGCGCCTTTCCCTACCCCGACTATCACGCCGAAAATCCGGGCGGCAGCCCCAGCGGCTATCGCACTCACATGCCGCTGCCGATCGACGGGCGGCAGTTGGGCAGGGAGGTCGAAACTTTGCGCTTCGCGTCGCCCGCGGCCAGCCTGTTCGGCTATCTGAACTGGCATTTCGACGAAACCTATATGCTGCTGTTCCGGCAAAAGGGCTGGCAGCTTCACCTCGCCAAAAGCCTCGCGCGCTATTGGCTCGACCTGCCGTTCCGCCTCCGGTCGCGCAAGGATCGGCGCCTGACGCTCGGCAATGCGCTGGTCGGCGGGCTGCGCATGGCGCTCAACCGGCGCGGGGTGCCGCTGTGGCTCGCCAGCCCGATGCAGGATCTCGTCGTCGAGGACGGCAAGGTGACCGGCGCGATCGTCCGCCACCGGGGACGCATGCTACGGATTCGCGCGCGCAAGGGCGTGATTCTCGCCGCGGGTGGCTTCGACAAGAATGCCGCGATGCGCAGCGACCATGCGCCGCTTTATCCCAATGCCCTTTATTCGGGCGGCACGTCGGGCAACACCGGCGACAGCATCCGCGCGGGCGTTGCGGCGGGCGCCGATACGATGAACATGCAGTCGGCCTGGGCGGCGCCGGTCTTTTACGTGCCGGGCGAGGATCGCGGGCGATTGTCGACGATCGAGCGCGCGCTGCCCGGCAGCCTGATCGTAAACCAGCGCGGCGCGCGCTATCTGAACGAGGCCGCCTCCTATCATATCGTCGGGCAGCAGATGGCGCGGCGCGAGGCCGAGCATGGCGACGCCTCGCCGAGCTGGTTCGTCTTCGACCATCGCTATCGCCACAATTATCCCGTCGGTCCGCTGCTGCCGCTGATGCCCGACTGGTTTCAGCGCGGCGACGTGCGCGCGATCCTGAAAAAGGGTGCGACGATCGCGGCGCTCGCCGCCGACATGGGGGTCGATGTGGCAACGCTGGCGGCGACCGTGTCGCGCTTCAACGAGCATGCCGCCGTCGGCCGGGACCCCGATTTCCAGCGCGGCGAGGCGACCTATGACCAGATGTACGGCGATCCGCGCGTCGCGCCGAACCCGTGCCTGCGGCCGCTGACCGAGGGCCCCTTTTACGCCATGCCGATCTATCCGGGCGACATCGGCACCAACGGCGGCCTGCGCACCGATGACAAGGCGCGCGTCGTCGATGGCGGGGGCAAGCCGATCGCCGGGCTCTACGCGATCGGCAACAATGCCGCATCGGCGATGGGCGAGAGCTATCCGGGCGCGGGGGTGACGATCGGCCCGGCACTGACCTTTGGCTATATCGCGGCGCGCGATGCCCTGGGCGTGAATGATTGAGGGCAGGGCAGGCGGCGTTTCATCGCGCCAGCGACGGCGCGTTCGCCGACCGGACCATCAGTCGGCGCGGACCTTGACCTTTGGCGCCGCCTGGCCGCGGCGCATCTGGTTCAGGAACTGGTCGAAAGGGGCGGGCGGCGGCAGCGGCGTGTCGGGCGCCCCCGCGCGCTCCCAAAATTCGGCATAGCTCGGGAACAGCTTATGGAAATTGCCCTCGGTCGCGTCCGATCCGGGCCAGCGCATCTTGTCCGGCCCGACCGGCGGCTTGTTGAGGTCGGTCGCGTACCAATAGAGCGGCAGGCGGCGGGCGAAATACCAGCGCGGGCCGTCGGGGCCTGCGGCGCGGACATAATCGTCGACATACATCATCTGCATGATGACCCATTCGCCGCCGCCGTTCGCGACCGGGGTTTCATGCTCATTCTTTGAATAGACCACGCCATGGGCATGATCGGCATCGTCGAATTCGATGATATGGCCGCCGATATGGTGCGAGGTGCCGGTGAAGGGCGAACGCAGCGTCGCGTCCATATAAGCGCGCAGCGCCTCGCGCCCGCTCGCCCCCTTGCCGACGCGGACATCGGCGGGGAACAGCGACACCATGGCGTCCATGTCGCGCATGTCGAGCGCGAGCGCATATTTGGCGGGAAGCTGACGGATGGCGTCGAGCGCTTCGAGACGCGCGATACGATCCTCGATCGTCAGATGTGTCATAGGGCCTCTCGATCACGGAACAGGAGAATCCATGTCATTATCATTCCGCAAATGCAATTATATATTGCTATAATGGCATGATTTGCGTAAAATATACCGGCATGGGATCGCGATTGGGAGGCTGCAATGCGTTATGAGCTGGCGCCTGGGTTCGTTCTTTGACCGCCGACGATTATTTCGCAATCCAGCGGCTCATCAACCTCTATTTCCTCCTTGTGGATGAAGCGGGGTTCGATGCCGCGGGGGCGCTGTTCGACCGGGCGGAAATCCTCTATACCGCGACCGGCCGGCGCATCATTAACGACGGGGCGGCGGTTGCGGCGCTGATGCGCGGGTTCGTGCGGCTGCACGGGCCAGAAGCCCGCCCGCTCACCCGCCACCATAGCGGCAATCTGATCATCGAATCCGATGGCGACGATCGCGCGGCCGCACGGTGCAGCGCGATCATCTTTCAGGCCGCCGACGACTTCCCGCTCCAGCCGATCGCCGAGGCAAGCTATGCCGACCGCTTCGCGAAGGGCACGGGCGGTTGGTATTTCACGCACCGCGAAATGGCGCTGACGCTGACCGGCGACCTCAGTCGGCATTTGCTGCGCGGGGTTAATACGCCCGCCTGATTGCGATCAGGGGCAGTGGTTCCACGCCGGGCCGCGCACCGCGCGTCCAGGCGTCGCGCCGCTATGCTCGCCATCCTTGAGCACCGCGACGCCGTTCACATAGACGTCGCGCATCCCGACCGAATATTGCTGCGGCTGCTCGAAGGTCGCGCGGTCGACGATCGTCGCGGGGTCGAACACCACGACATCGGCATAATAGCCGGGTTTCAGCGCCCCGCGTCCGGCAAGACCGAGGTTCGTCGCGGGAAGCGAGGTGAGGCGGCGCACCGCTTCTGCCAGCGGGATCAGCTTTTCGTCGCGGACATAGCGGCCGAGCAGGCGCGCGACATTGCCGTAAGCGCGCGGATGCGTGCTCGATTTCAGGAACACGCCTTCGGGCGCCTGCGATTCGGCGTCCGAACCAAAGCTCATCCACGGCAGTCGGATCTGCTTACGGACATTGTCCTCGGACATCAGGAAATAGATGGTGCCGACGCGCGAGCCATCCTCGACGACGAGGTCCATCGCGGTTTCCTCGGGACTTTTGCCGCGTATCGCCGCGACCTCGGCGAGCGTCTTGCCGGTCAGCGACTTGAGCGCGTCATTCTTGAAGCCCGAAAGGATCATCTTGTCGGCGCCCGCGCCAAGATAGAGATTTTCCCAATCGCTGCCGGGCTTCTGCATTTCGGCGGCGACGCGCGCGCGGATCGCGGGGTCTTTCAGCCGTTCGATCCAGGCCTCCAGCCCGCCGGCCTGCACCCAGGTCGGCATCGCGGCGTCGAGCCCGGTTGCGCCGGCGGTATAGGTGTACATATCGGCGGTGATCCGCAGACCTTGCGCGCGCGCGTCCTCGATCTTCTTCACAATGGCATCGAGCTTGCTCCAATTATCGCGCCCCGCCATCTTGAGGTGATAGATTTCGGCGGGCGCGCCCGATTTGCGCGCAATCTCGATCAGTTCGTCAACGGCTTGCCCGATCCGGTCGCCCTCCGATCGCATATGGCTGATATACATGCCGCCGCATTTCCCCGCTTCGCTCATCAGCGCGACCAGCTCGGGGGTTTCGGCATAGGAGCCGGGGGCATAGATGAGCGAACTGCCGATGCCGAGCGCGCCCTCGTTCATCGTCTGCCGGACGAGCAGTTTCATGCGGCCGAGCTGCTCGGGGTTCGGATCGACGTCGCCTTCGCCGAGTTCGTGGACGCGCACCGTCGCGGCGCCGACGAAGCTCGCGATGTTGGTCGAGATGCCGCGCTTTTCCAGATAGGTGAAATAGTCGCCGAGGCTGGTCCATGCGATCGGGTATTTGATGTCACCCTGACGCTCGGTTTCCTGGCGCTTCATCGTCGCGTTCAGCGGTCCCATCGACCAGCCTTCGCCCATCACCTCCAGCGTCACGCCCTGACGGATGTCGCTCTGGCTGCGCGGGTCGGCGATCAGCGATTCGGTCGCCCAGCTCAGCATGTTGATAAAGCCCGGCGCGACCGCCAGGCCCTTGGCCGCGACTTCGGTCCGCCCCTTGCCGACGACCTTGCCGACCGCGACAATGCGGTCGCCCCGAATCGCGACGTCGCCGACGATGGGCGCCTTGCCCGAGCCATCGTAAACCGTGCCCCCGCGGATCACGACATCATAGGCGGGCTCGGCCGCGGAAGCGGGAGCCGCGCCGGCGAGCAGCATCAGGGCGAGAGGGAAAGTCCGACCGAATGCCATGCGCTTCTCCCGTTCTTCCCGCAAAAGTCCAGCTGCGCAGGCTCATCAGCGAATCCAACAGCCCGTCATCGGCGCGCGTGGATTCCCGCGCCAGCGCTTCTTCATAGCCTTTGGCGACGGTATAGGCATGGCCTATCGACGAATCGATAGGCTTCTCTCACCGACCTCGATCACCGCGAACATCTCGCCGAGCTTGGCGGCAAGAATAGCCGCGTGCGCCGGGTCGAGACCGGCGACCGCCACCTCGATGTGCATATGCTGGCGCAGATGGCGCATCCGCATCGTCGACGGGATGATCGCGCGCTGCGCGAAGAAGCCGAGGATGCGGGGAAGCGATTGCGGATCGGGAATCGCGGCGATCCGGAAACAGTGCATCAGGCGGCAACCCGCTCGCCGCCGGCGATGACCGCTTCGGCCATGTCGTCGGCGACCAGAGCGGGCGAGCGCCCCTCGCGCGCGGCGCGGTCGAGCAGCGCGGTGACGCGCGGCGCGATCTGTGCAACGCGGGCTTCGACGTCGCTTTCATTCTCGCCCAGATATTCGGCCGAGACGCTGATGATTCCGCCCGCGTTGACGACATAGTCGGGCGCATAGGCGATGCCGCGGTCGCGCAGCATGTCGGCGACCTCGGGCGAGGCGAGCTGGTTGTTCGCCGCGCCGCAGACGAGCTTTGCCTTCATCGCGCGGACGCTGTCGCGGTTCAGCGCGCCGCCGAGCGCGCAGGGGGCAAAGATTTCCGCCCGCGCCGACGCAATCTCGCCAACATCGACGACTTCGGCGCCGAGGATGGCGCGAAGCCGGTCGCGGCGTGCCGGGTTCGGGTCGGCGATCACCAGCCGCGCCCCGGCGTCGGCGAGGTGGCGGCAGAGGTCAGCGCCGACATTCCCCGTTCCCTGCACCGCGACGGTCAGGCCGGCGAGATCGGTGTCGAGCGCGAAGCGCGCCGCCGCCCGCATCGATTCGAAAACGCCGCGCGCGGTCCATGGCGACGGGTCGCCCCCGGCGCGGCCTGCGGCGGGCGGAAGTCCCGCGACATGGCGCGTCGTGCGCGCCACCTCCTGCATGTCGGCGACCGACGTCCCGACATCCTCGGCGGTCACATAAGCGCCGCCAAGCTGCTCGACCGCGCGGCCGAAGGCGCGGAACAGTTTCGCGCGATCGAAAGCGCCCTCGGGCTTTCGCAGCACCGCCTTGGCGCCGCCTAGCGGCAGGCCGGCGAGCGCATTCTTGTAGCTCATCCCTTCCGCCAGCCGCAGCGCGTCGGCGAGCGCTTCGTCGATGCCGGGATAGGCCCAGAACCGGCAGCCTCCCGCGCCCGGGCCGAGCGTCGTCGAGTGAATCGCGATCACGCCGTCGAGACCGCTTTCGGGGTCGTGAAGGCGGACGCATTCGACCGGCGGGGCCAGGCGGGTGGGGCGGGCAACCATCAATCTCTCCTCTGATGAGGGGGCAATATGGCATGGTTGCTGCGGGCAATCTCGGTCGTGTTTCGAGGAGGAATGGCGAAATTTGGGATATTTATTCCTGTATATTTGCCATATGGAGAACAAATGACCGACCTTGATCCATTCGAGATAAAAATCCTCCGCGAGATGCAGCGCGACGCGAGCCAGACGACCGCCGAGATCGCCGAGCGCGTCGGCCTGTCGGTGTCGCCCTGCTGGCGCCGCATCGACCGGCTCGAGCGTGACGGCTTCATCCGCAAGCGTGTCGCGCTGATCGACCGGCGCCGGGTGGGGCTCAACGCGCATGTCTTCGCGCAGGTGAAGCTCAACGCGCACGGCCGCGCCAATCTCGACGAATTCAGCGCCGCGATCCGTGGCTTTCCCGAGGTGCTCGACGCCTATGTGCTGATGGGCACGACCGACTTCATGCTACGTATCGTGGCGAAGGACATCGACGCCTATGAGCGCTTCTTCTTCGACCAGCTCAGCAAATTGCCGGGGGTTCAGGAAATCAACTCGACCGTTGCCTTGTCCGAAATCAAGGCGACCACCGAATTGCCGCTTTAGCGGGTACCCAAGCGCGCGGCCTTATCGTGCGAACCAGATGACGTGGCGTGCGCCCTTGCCGCCCGCGCGGGCGCGCACGCCGACCTCTTCCACCCGAAAGCCCGCTGCCGCGAGCCGCCGCGCGAAGCGGGCATCGGGCGCGGCCGACCAGATCGCCAATATCCCGCCGGGCCGCAGCGCCGCCTTGGCCACCGCCAGGCCGGCGGGCGAATAGAGGCGGTCGTTCGCCGGGTGGGTCAGCCCGTCGGGGCCATTGTCGACGTCGAGCAGGATCGCGTCATAGCGGCCGGGCGCCGCCGCGATCGCCGCGCCGACGTCGCCCATGACCAGATCGACGCGCGGGTCGTCGAGGCAGCCTGCCGCAAGCTGGGCCATCGGGCCGCGCGCCCAATCGACGATCGCCGGAACCAGTTCGGCGACGGTGATTTTCGCTTCCGGCCCCAGCATCGCCAGCGCCGCGCGCAGCGTAAAGCCCATGCCATAGCCGCCGATCAGTAAATGCGCGGCATTGGGGCTGCGCAGCCGGTCGCAGCTCATCACCGCGAGCGCTTCCTCGGACCCGCTCATCCGGCTGTTCATCAGCTCATTGCCGCCGATCGCGATGATATAGTCGTCGCCGCGCCGGAACAGGCGCAGCGTCTCGCCACCCGGAACCGCGGCGGTGTCGATCAGTTCGCGGATTTTCACCCGACGATCAGGCCAGTTCGGCGAGGTCGAGCGCGCCCAGCAACGCCGCGCGCGCGCTGCGCACCTCGGCGGTGAGCGCCGACGAAGCCAGGTCGCCGGGCGCAATCGCCTCGGGCCAGTGCCGCGTCACGACCTCGGCGATGCGGTCGAGCTTCGCCGCGTCGGCGAGGAAACGCGAATCGATGCGCGCCGGATCGGCGACCACGCGCAGGCGCAGGCAGGCGGGGCCGCCGCCGTTCGCCATCGACTGGCGGACGTCGACGGGCAGCAGGCGGCGGATCGGCCCGTTGCCCGCGACATGCGCCTCGAGCCAGTCCCAGACCGGCCTCGTGTCGCGCGCCTCGGTCGGCAGCACCAGCCCCATGCCATCGCCATCGGGCAGGCTGACGAGCTGGGCGTTGAACAGATAGGATTTGATCGCTTCGGGCAGGCTGACCGCGCTCGCGGGCACTTCGACGATCTCGACTTCGGGGAAGGCGGCGCGGATTTGCGCGTGGGCGCCTTCGCGATCCTCGAACGCGGTTTCGTGCGTGAACAACACCCGCTCGTTCGCCACCGCGACGACATCATTGTGGAAAGCGCCGCCCTGAATCGCGGTGTCCGACTGGCGGATGAAGAGGGTGCGGGCGGGGTCGAGCCGATGCTTGCGCGCGATCGCCTTCGATGCGTCGAGATGCTGGCGCGCCGGGAAGCGGCCGCCGCCCAATCCATAGACGAAGATCTCGACCCCCGGCGAGCCGTGCCCGTCGCACAGGCGCATATGGTTCGCCGCGCCCTCGTCGCCAAAGGGGGCGGGGACCGGGCCGTGGACGGCAAAGGCGGGATCGGCGAAGGCAAGGCGAAGCTGCGCAAGCGTCCCCGGCCATTCATGGCTGCGATGCGGCATGGTGACGAGGTTGGCGACGGTCAGGTGGCATTTGCCGTCGTCGCTGTCGGGTGCGGGCGACACGGTCGCGGCGTTCGCGGCCCACATCGACGACGCCGACCAGGCCTGTGCGCGCAGATGCGGCTCGGCGCCTTCGAGCGAGGTGCCAAGCGTTTCGAGCCACGGCGCGTCGGGGCGATCCAGCGGCATGAACAGACCTTGGGGCAGGCCGAGCGCGATCGTGTGGCACATCTTTTCGATGCCCTGCAACGCCGCGGCGCGCGGCTGCGATACGCCGCCGGCATTGCTTGCCGATGCGATATTGCCGCGGCTGAGCCCGGCATAATTATGCGTCGGTCCGATGATGCCGTCGAAATTGATTTCGGTGAGCATGTCAGCGCCCGATCCAGCTTATTTCGTCGCCGACACCGACGCCCAATATCCGCGCCGCCTCGGCATCGATCGCGCCGCCTTCGCCCATGCGGCCGAAACAGCAGCGGAAATCGGCAAGCCGCCCGGTCGCGATCAGCGCGTCCGCGCCGCCCCCGTCTCCACCATCGCCGATCGCCGTCACCTCGACCTGCCTGGCGTCGCGGATGCTTGCGACCTGGTCGGTGCGTGCGGTCATCGTCGGGCCGCCATCGAAGATGTCGACATAATTTTCGAAGGCGAAGCCCTCATTTTCGAGCATCCGCATCGCGGCGCGTCCGGTGGGATGCGGGATGCCGATCACCGCGCGCGCGGTGTCGGGCAGCATCGCGATATAGACGGGGTGCTTGGGCATCAGGTCGGCGATGAACTGGTTGCCGTGGACCGCGTTGAACTGGTCGGCCTCCTGGAAATTCATCCCGAAGAATTTGCCCGCTACCCCGTCCCAGAAGGGCGAGCCCCCGGCTTCGTCGATCACCCCGCGCAGTTCGGCGAGGATGCGGTCGCCGAAGCGTGCGCGGTGGCGCGCGATGAACAGGTAGCGCGATCGCGCGAGCAGCAGCCCGAGCCCGCCGGCGCGCGCCGCGGGGTGCAGGAACAATCCGCCGACCTCGCTCGCGCCGTTGAGGTCGTTGCTGAGCATCAGCACCTGCGCGTGGAAGGTGCGGTCCAATTGCTCGCTATGCTTGCTGTCGGTGCCGATGCGATAGCTGTAGAAGGGCCAGCGCTGGCCGACCTGCCCGAAAATCTGGCAGGTGCCGCGCACCTCACCGCTGTCCAGATCCTCCAGCACCATCAGATACAGATCGTCGCCCGGATATTCCCTGTCCGATGCGAAACCGGCTTCGGCGCGTTCGAGCTTGGCGCGCAGTGCCTGCCGGTCGGGGGGCAGGTTGGTGAAGCCGCCGCCGGTCAGCTTCGCCATTTCATAGATGCTTTGCAGATCGCCCGGTGTGGCCGCCCGGATCACATAGTTCACACAGTCCCCCGTTCCGCTATTCTCGCGATGGTAAGCGCCGACAGCCGCGCGCGCTCGGCGAGGCTGTCGGTGATCAGAAATTCGTCCGATGAATGGATGGCGCCGCCGCGCGGGCCCATCGTGTCGACGACGGGCACGCCGCACGCCGCGATATTATTGCCGTCGCAGACGCCGCCGGTGGCGTTCCAGCCGATGCTGAGGCCCAGCGCCGCGCCGCAGTCGCGCACCAGCTCGAACAGGCGCGTCGCCGCCGGGTCGAGCGGCTTGGGCGGGCGGTTGAAGCCGCCGTGGAGGTGGCAGTGAACGTCGTGGTCGCGCTGGATGTTGGCGATAGTGCCGCGTAGCGCCACTTCGGCGGCGGTCATCGCGGCGGGAGTCATCGGGCGCATATTGACGCGCAGGATCGCCTGATCGGGGACGACATTATTGGGGCCTCCACCATCGATTTTGGCAGGATTAACCTTTAATTCCAGGGATTTAAGTGCATTCAAGCGCAGCGCGAGATCGGCGGCGGCGACGAGGGCGTTGCGACCCTCCTCGGGGTTGCGACCGGCGTGCGCCGAACGGCCGTGAATCAGCACCGAAAAGTTGCCGCTGCCAGGTCTTGCGCCCGCGAGCGTGCCGTCGGGAAGCGCAGGTTCGTAGGTCAAAGCCGCGATTTTGCCCCTGGCAAGTTCGGCGATCAGCGCCGCCGAAGCGTGGCTGCCCGTCTCCTCGTCGCTGTTGATCATCACGTCATAGCCGACGCGCGGTGCGAGCGGCGAGGCCTCGATCGCTTTCAGCGCCGCGAGGATCACCGCGATGCCGCCCTTCATGTCGGCGGTGCCGGGGCCGTTGAGCACGCCGGGCTCCCGCCATTGGAGCGACTGGAACGGGTGGTCGGCGGCGAACACCGTGTCCATATGGCCGGTCAGCAGCAGTTGCACCGGCGCGTCGGGGCGGACGCGAAGATGCAGGTGGTCGCCGCGCTGCGTCGTCCTGACGGTCCCGGCGGCATCGACGCTTTCGACCGGGTCGGGCGCGACGAGCCGCACCGTGCCGGGCAGCGCGGCGAAAGCGTCGGCGAGCAGCCCCGCGACGGTTTTCAGCCCCGCCAGATTGCCGGTGCCGCTGTTCACCTTCGCCCATTGCTCGACCTGGGTCAGCATCGGGGCGTCGGCGGCGCGGTCGAGGATGGCCTGTTCGGTTGCCGTAGGGGTCTGCATGTCCAGCGTATAGCCAGAGCGAGGGGGTTTTGGCGACCCCCGGCGCGCATCCTATCCGATGGCCGCGAGCATCGCCTCGAGCGTCGGCCGCATCCGGCGGATTTCGTCGCGGTGCGCGGCCGACAGCGCGGCCAGCGCGGCGCGCGCCTTGGCGGTCAGGTGCAGTTCGGCGCGGCGGCGGTCGGCGGTCGCGGCGATCCGCTCGATCCACCCCTGCTCGGCCAGCCGGCCCAACAGCCCGGTCGTGCTGTGCGGTTTCAGCATCAGCCGCCGCGCGACATCGCCGATCGTCGGCGGGCCGGACCCGGCGGCGCGAATCGCCAGCAGCGCCTGATGCTGCTGCGGGGTCAGCCCCTGCTGCGCGGCGCTTGCTTCGCTGAAGGCGTGGAACAGGCGCAGCGCGTGGCGAAAATCGGCGAGCGCGGCATAATCGGGATCGGTCAGCGGGGATGTCGGATCGGCCATCGGCAAAACTCCATAGGGTAGTGAGCCCGTTTGAATATGGGCCGGCGTTCGGCTCGCGAACCTCTCCTTTCTCGTCACCCTGAACTTGGTTCAGGGTCCGTGGCCCGAGCCTTCGACAAATGCAGCGCCGGATGAGAGCGCAGGCCATGGATGCTGAAACAAGTTCAGCATGACGAAGGATGAGAAGTAGGTTCCTTGCAAAAGCCCATATTCGAACGGACCCACTACCTTCCATTGAATTATATCGTATTGCGATATATTGGCGCGGCCTTCCGTTCAATCCTGCTGGAACCATCATGACCGTCCCACCCGCCGCCGCCTATAAGCTCGCGGACCATAGCGCCGACCGGCGGATGCTGCTGCTCGCCGGGCTGGCGCTGGCGATCGGGGCGGGCGCCGCGGTCGGCGCCTGGGTGTTGCTGAAAGCGATCGCGCTGGCGACGAACCTGTTCTGGTTCGGCCGCTTTTCCTTTGCCCCCGCCGCGATCACCGATGCGTCGGTCGGGCTGTTCGTAGTCGCCATCCCGGTGATCGGGGCGCTGATGATCGGCGTGATGGCGCGTTTCGGGTCGGACAAGATTCGCGGTCATGGCATCCCCGAGGCGATCGAGGCGATCCTGTACGGCCAGAGCCGCCTGTCGCCGAAGGTCGCGGTGCTGAAACCGATTTCGGCGGCGATCTCGATCGGCAGCGGCGGGCCGTTCGGGGCCGAGGGGCCGATCATCATGACCGGCGGCGCGATCGGTTCGCTGTTCGCGCAGCGCTTTCGCCTCAGCGCCGCCGAACGCAAGACCTTGCTGGTCGCGGGCGCCGGGGCGGGGATGACCGCGATCTTCGGCACCCCGCTCGCCGCCGTGCTGCTGGCGCTGGAAGTGCTGTTGTTCGAGTGGAAGCCGCGCAGTTTCGTCCCTGTCGTCGTCGCGGTGCTCGTCGCGATGGGCGTCCGGCCGCTCTTGATCGGCAGCGAACCGATGTTCCCGCTGGCGGCGGCGTTGCCACCCGCCGCGACGGCGCTGCCGATCGCTGGTCTGCTCGGCGTCGTCGTCGGGCTCGAGGCGACGCTGCTGTCGGCGCTTCTGTATCGGATCGAGGATGGCTTTCACCGCCTGCCGGTCCATTGGATGTGGTGGCCCGCGATCGGCGCGGTGGTCGTCGGGCTGGGCGGGCTGATCGACGCGCATGTCCTTGGCGCCGGCTATGGCAGCATCCAGGCGCTGCTCGACGGAACGCTCGCGACGCGGGTCGTCGTCGCGCTGCTCGTCGTCAAGGCGGTGGTCTGGCTCTTTGCCCTGGGGTCGGGGACGTCGGGCGGGATATTGGCGCCGCTGCTCATCCTCGGCGGTGCGGCGGGGGCGCTGGCCGGGCATCTGTGGCTCGGCCATCCGGGGGTCTGGGCGCTCGTCGGCATGGCGGGGATATTGAGCGGCGCGATGCGCGCGCCGCTGACCGGCGCGCTGTTCGCGGTCGAGGTGACGGGCATGTATGGCGCGCTGCCGCTGACGATCGCCAGCGCGTGCAGCGCTTATGCGGTCAGCGTGCTGCTGATGAAGCGTTCGATCCTCACCGAAAAGATCGCGCGGCGCGGGCGGCATATCCGGCAGGAATATGTCGTCGATCCGATGGACCTGGTGCAGGCGCGCGACCTGATGACCCCCGAACCCGCGACGCTTCCCGCGACGATGCTCGCGGGCGACGTTCTCGATTTCTTTGCGGGAAGCGCCGAGCATCGCAGCTATCCCGTGGTCGACGAGGAAGGCCGACTGGTCGGCCTGGTATCGCGCAGCGACGTGCTCGGCTGGCGGGTCACCGACGTGCCCCCCGACTGCACCCTTGCCGACCTCGTCTCCGACGCCGCGCAGCCGGTCGCCCATGCCGATGCGCCGATCGGGCAGATCGCCGATATGATCGTCGAAACCGGGGTCGGGCGCATTCCGATCGTCGATCCGGCGACGCGCAAGGTGCTGGGCATATTGTCGCGCCACGATCTGCTCAAGGCGCGGCGCGACCATCGCCGGGCGGAGACGGCGCGGTCGCGGTAGTTCTGTTCCATCATTGCTTCGTCGCTGCGCTCCTCGCAATGACGAGCAAGCCACCCCATTGCCAAGCCTTGTCATTCGCGGCATAGGGCGGCGGCCCTTTCCTCCCCGGGTCCACGAGCGCGAACGCGCTGACCAAAGGGTGCTTGCATGACTGATTTCCTCGACCGCCACGGCCTGTCCGTCGATTCGCGTCTGGCGTCCTTCATCGAGAAGAAGGCGTTGCCCGGAACGGGGCTTGAGGCCGATCGCTTCTGGGCCGATTTCGCGGGGCTGCTCGGCAAATTCTCGCCCGAAAACGCCGCCTTGCTGGCGAAGCGTGAGGATTTGCAGGCGAAGATCGACGCCTGGCACCAGGCGCGCGCCAAAGAATCTGGTGTGGGCGGGGCGCACGACGCGCAAGCCTATCAGGCGTATCTGCGCGAGATCGGCTATCTGGTGCCTGAACCCGCGCCCTTCGCGGTCGGCACCGCGAACGTCGATCCCGAGATCGCGACGATGGCGGGGCCGCAGCTTGTCGTCCCTGCGCTCAACGCGCGCTTTGCCTTGAACGCCGCCAATGCGCGCTGGGGCAGCCTTTACGATGCTTTTTACGGCACCGACGCGCTCGACGCGCCGGCGGCGAAACCCGGCGGCTATGACGCGGCGCGCGGCGCGGCGGTGATCGCGCGCGCCAAGGCCTTCCTCGACGAAGCGGTGCCGCTGGCCAGTGGCAAATGGGCCGACTGGCAGGGCGGAGAGCTGGTGCTCGCCGACCCGGCGCAGCTTGTCGGCACCCGCCCCGGCGGCTTCCTGCTGCGCCACAACGGCCTCCACATCGAACTGCTGATCGACCCCGTCAGCGCGATCGGCCAGATCGACCCGGCGGGAATCGCCGACGTGCTGCTCGAAGCGGCGCTGACCACGATCATCGACCTGGAGGACAGCGTCGCCGCGGTCGATGGCGAGGACAAGGTGGTCGGCTATGCCAATTGGCTGGGGCTGATGCGCGGCGACCTGACCGAAAGTTTCGAGAAGGGCGGCCGCACCGTGACTCGCGCGATGGAGCCCGATCGTGACTGGACCACGCCCGACGGCACGCCCTTTACGCTGCACGGGCGCAGCGTGCTGTTCGTGCGCAATGTCGGCCATTTGATGACGACGCCGATGATCAAGCTGCCGAACGGCGCCGAAGCGCCCGAGGGCATCTGCGACGCGGTCATCACCAGCCTGTGCGCGGTCCACGATCTCAAGGGGCTCGGCACCCTTCGCAACAGCCGGGCGGGCAGCGTCTATATCGTCAAGCCCAAGCAGCACGGGTCCGAGGAATGTGGTTTCACCGACCGATTGTTCGACGCGGTCGAGGATATGCTCGGCCTCGCGCGCCACACGGTCAAGGTCGGGGTGATGGACGAGGAGCGCCGCACCAGCGCCAACCTTGCTGCCTGTATCGCAGCGGTGAAGGACCGCATCGTCTTCATCAACACCGGCTTCCTCGACCGCACCGGCGACGAGATCCACACCTCGATGCACGCCGGGCCGATGATCCCCAAGGGCGAGATGAAGGCGTCGGACTGGATCGCGAGCTACGAGGACCGCAACGTCCGCATCGGCCTGGCCTGCGGCCTGTCGGGCAAGGCGCAGATCGGCAAGGGCATGTGGGCGATGCCCGACCTGATGCGCGGCATGATCGAGGCGAAGATCGGCCATCCGAAGTCGGGCGCGAACACCGCCTGGGTGCCGTCGCCGACCGCCGCGACGCTCCATGCGCTCCACTATCATCAGGTCGATGTGTTTGCGTGCCAGCGCGAGATCGCGGGCGAGGCGGTTCCGGCGCTCGACCGGCTGCTCGCCATCCCCGTCGCCACCGGGCGCAACTGGAGCGAGGTTGAGGTCACACGCGAGCTCGATAACAATTGCCAGGGCATATTGGGTTATGTCGTGCGCTGGATCGACCAGGGCGTCGGCTGCTCGAAGGTCCCCGACATCGACGACGTCGGCCTGATGGAGGATCGCGCGACGTTGCGCATTTCGTCGCAGGCGCTGGCGAACTGGCTGCTCCACGGCGTCTGCACCGCCGATCAGGTCGATGCCGCGCTGGCGCGGATGGCGGCCAAGGTCGATGCGCAGAACGCGGGCGATGCGCTTTATGAGAAGCTGACGCCGGACGGCATCGCCTGGCAGGCGGCGCGGGCGCTGATCTTCGAAGGCGCGGCGCAGCCGTCGGGTTACACCGAGCCGCTGCTGCACAAGTTCCGGCAGGCGAAGAAGGCGGCGTAGCGGCCAAAGCCAGACCGTCGCCTGCACGGGGGCGACGAAAATTGGGGTGTCCGCTCGCTATCCCAAAACAAGCATTCTCCCGTCGCTGCCGTTCCTCTATGGTCCCCGTCCCTTTCATTCGACGGAGTCCTTCGCATGCAGATCGCGGTCCTGACCTTTGATGGTTTCAACGAGCTCGACAGCTTCGTTGCCGCCGCGATCCTCAACCGGCTGCGCGGGCGGGGCTGGGAGGCGCATATCACGGCGCCGACGCCGCAGGTGACTTCGATGAACGGCGTGACGGTCGAGCGCCAGCAACCGCTCGACTTCGCCGCCAAGGCCGACGCCGTGATCGTCGGCAGCGGCATCCGCACGCGCGAGATCGCGGCCGATCCGTTGCTGCTCGACCGCATCAGGCTCGACCCGTCGCGCCAGCTCGTCGGCGCGCAATGTTCGGGGACACTGCTGCTCGCGAAGCTGGGGCTGATCGGCAGCCTGCCCGCCTGCACCGACCTGACCACCAAGCCCTGGGTGATCGAGGCGGGGGTGGAGGTGCTCGACGCACCCTTCGTCGCGCATGGCAATATCGCGACGGCGGGCGGCTGCCTCGCCTCGCAATATCTCGCAGCGTGGATCATCACGCGGCTCGCTGGCGTCGAGGCGGCCGAGGAAGCGCTCCATTATGTCGCGCCGGTCGGCGAGAAAGCCGACTATGTCGACCGCGCGCTGGCGGCGGTGCGGCCGTTTCTGCCGGTGGCAGCAATGGCGCGCACCGCATAGATTCTGTCCGCGCTGGCGATCCCGTACAATACAGCTTGCACGCCCGGCCTATAACCCGGCATTTGCGAACAGGTGGCAGGCAGGGGGTAGAGCAATGGCGGCGCCGTTCAATTTCGGGCAGCTCAAATTCCTGAAGGCGCTGACCGAGGCGCTGTTCCACGAGGCTGAGATGGCGATCAGCGCCGATCAGGTCGTCGCCAACATCACCGATCTGTTCGCAAAGGTCGGCGGGACGAAGCTCGACGAGATTCGCCTGTCGCTGACCGCGACCGAAATCGTGCTCGGGCCGCTGTTCGCGCTGGCCGATGTCGAGGAGCGCGCGCGGCGCATCGGGAACCGGCTTCAGAACAGCCAGATCGACCTTTTTCAGGACATGGCGCGGCTGCGCGGTATCGTCTACGCCTGCTATTACGGCCATTGGCAGGCAGGGGTTGAGCCCGGCGACCAGGATGCCAACGCCGCGAATCCGGTGCATCGCCAGATCGGCTTTACCCTGCCGAAATTCCGCGCGCGCGGCGCGGGCGAGATGCCGATCGAGCGCGTCGACGGGCGCGAGATCGACCCCGCGCATATCCTGGGTGCCGCGACGCTGGGCGACGAATATGACGTGATCGTCATCGGCTCGGGCGCGGGCGGCGCGGTCGCGGCGCACGGCGTCGCGGCGCAGGGATATAAGGTGCTGATCGTCGAGGCAGGGCCTTTCTATCCGTCGCCGCGGATCAATCATCACGAACTCGACATGGTCGCGAACCTGTTCAAGCATGGCGCGCTGCAAACCTCGACCAACCGCGATTTCGTGGTGTTCCAGGGGCGCTGCGTCGGCGGGTCGTCGACGATCAACAACGGCATCTGTCTGCGCGTGAACGAGGCGGGGCGGACGCACCCCGACGCGGTCGATGTGTTCGCCAAATGGGCGAGCGTCGGCGCGCCGATCGACGCCGCCGCCTTTCACCAAAGCTATGACGTGATTCAGGGCCGGCTCGGCATCGCGCCGATCGAGCCGCGCAGCGGGCGGCACAACGGCCCGCATCTGCTGAACGGCTGGCACGCCTATGCCGCGACATCGCCAGACCCCAAGGACCAGCGCGCCGTCGCCGACTGGTTCGCAAAGAATTTCGGGCCGCCGAACACGCCGACCGCCTGCGCCTATTGCGGCTTTTGCAATACCGGCTGCGCTTATGGGCGGCGGATGGGGATGGCGCAGACCTATCTGCCCGATGCCTGCCGCGACCATGGCGCCCGCATCCTGCCCGGCACCAAGGCCGACCGCATCGTCTGGCAGACCGCGATCGACGGCCGGCGCGAGGCCGAAGCGGTAAAGCTGATCCTGCCCGATGGCTCGCGCGTGCTCGTCCGCGCCCGCGTCGGGGTGATCGTCGCGGGCGGCACGATCGCCTCGTCGAAGCTGCTCAGCCGCAGCGACATCGACGGCACCGGCCAGCGGGTGTCGCTCAACATCGCCTCGCCGGTCGTCGCGCTGATGCCGCCGGGGATCGGCGGCGATGCGTGGGACGAGGACCAGATGGCGACCTATGTCGACTGCGGCGATTTCCTGCTCGAAAGCCATTTCCAGCCGCCGATGGCGATGGCGTCGCTGATGCCCGGCTGGTTCGCCGACCATGCGGCGCGGATGCAGAACTTCGGCCGCGTCCATTCGGCCGGCATATTGTTTCCCGCCGACCGGCGCGGGCGGGTCAAGGACGGCAAGCTCAAGTTCCAGCTCGACAAGGCCGAGGATCTGCCGCTGCTCCGCCGCGCGATGGCGACGCTGACCAAGGTGCATTTCGCCGCGGGCGCGCTCGAATGCTATCCGGCGCTGACCAAGGGGCAGGTGGTGACGCCCGGCATGGACGTCGACGCCTTTTTCGAGGGTGCGATCGAGGAGGCCGACGACGTCACCTTGTCGAGCAGCCATCCGCACGGCGGCAATGCGATCAACGAAGACCCGCGCCACGGCGTCGTCGACCCCGAATGCCGCGTCCATGGCACGACCAATGTGCTGGTGACCGATGCCAGCGTCTTTCCCACCTGCATTCGCGTCAACGCGCAATGGACGACGATGGCGATGGCGCATTATGCGACGGCGCGGGGCGATCCGTTCCGGTAATATTGGGATTCGCGCAGAGGCTGCGGAAATCGCAGAAGGGATAATGTTCACGCGGAGACGCGGAGACGCGGAGGGAGAAAGTCCTTGCCGCGAAGCGGCCTTTTCCTGCGACCTCACGCTGCAAACTGACGACGCAGTAAGAAGGGGCCTTTCGGCCCATCATCTCCGCGCCTCCGCGTCTCCGCGTGAACCAACTCCTTCCCCTCTGCGGCCTCTGCGCGAATCTTCTCTTTTTTCGCCGCCGCCGCTATGGGCTGCGCCATGAGTTTCACCGTCGTCGCCCTCTATCGTTTCGCGCCGTTCGACGATCCCGCCGCGCTGCGCCAGCCCTTGCTCGACCTGTGCGCCGCGCAGGGGGTCAAGGGCACGCTGCTGCTGGCGCGCGAGGGGATCAACGGGACGATCGCGGGCAGCGCGGAAGCGATCGCCGCCGTCCTCGCTTATATCCGCGCGCTCCCCGATTGCGCGGACCTCGACGTCAAATATTCGGCCGCCGCCGCGATGCCGTTCCAGCGGCTGAAGGTGCGATTGAAGAAGGAAATCGTGACGATGAAGGTGCCGGGGCTCGACCCGGCGCGGGAGGCCGCGCCCTATGTCGATCCCGCCGACTGGAACGCGATCGTCGACGATCCGGACACGGTGCTGATCGACACGCGCAACGGCTTCGAGGTCGGTTATGGCAGCTTTGCCGGCGCAATCGATCCGCAGACGAAGAGTTTCGGCGACTTCCCCGGCTGGTGGCGCGACCATGCCGCCGAGTTTGCGGGCAAGCGGATCGCGATGTTCTGCACCGGCGGCATCCGCTGCGAAAAATCGACTGCTTTCCTGCGCAGCGAGGGGGTCGAGGATGTGGTGCATCTGAAGGGCGGCATTCTCGCCTATCTGGAGCAGGTGCCCGCCGTGGACAGCCGCTGGCACGGAAGCTGCTTCGTCTTCGACGAGCGGGTGAGCGTTGGGCATGGGCTGGTCGAGGTGGGGGAGGATATGAGCGATAAGGAAGCTGTGTTCCCCCGCGAAGGCGGGGGCCCATCTCCCGCCGGTTCCGGATAGCCGCGGCCGGAGATGGACCCCCGCCTTCGCGGGGGAACACCACTCATTGACTCAGCCTATGGGTCTATCCCACCGTCAGCGTATAGGTCACCCGATAGTCGCTCGCGTCCCCCGTCAGCGTCTTGGTGAACGTCCCCGGTTCGCTGCCCAGGTCGACGGTGCCGATATGGTCGCTGCCGCCGATGTCGTCGAATTCGCGGAGCTGGAAACTCACCGGCTGGTCGAAGGAGAAGGCCTTGTCGACGACCCAGCTTTCGCCCTTCCTGATCGAGAAAATCTCGCTCTTACCCTCGGGGAAACGCTCGCCGGTGTTGAAGCGCAGGAAAAGCTGGTCGGGCAGGCCGAGCCCCAGCCGGCCGGTCAGCTTGACGCAATCGACGCGGACGTTCGAGAGGATATATTGGGGGCCCGCGGGCCGGACCGGCGCGGCGGCCATCGTGGGCGCGGGGGCCTTGGGATCGCGGGTCAGCCGTGCGATGCCGCCGTTTGCCAGCGCCGCATATTTGCCCGAAGGAAATTCGGTGAGATAGGATTTGAAGGCGCTGATGCTGTTATCGGCGACCGCGCCCTTCCACATCAGTTCTTCCATCGCCGAGCGGTTGGCGGCGCCCGGCCGCGGGACGAGATAGACCGGCGTTCCGGTGATGCTCGCGCTGACGAACGGTCGCTGCTGGCCGCCGGTCGCGGCCAGCACATCGTCGCGGATCGCGCCGCCGAGCAACTGCACCGGCAGGTCGGGCTGCGGCAGGCGTTTGGCGAGCGAGGTCGCAAAGGGCGAGTTGGCGCCGGTGCCGTCGGCGGCGGTCTGCCCCGGCCCGGCGGCGAAGATGACGAGGACATCGTCGGCCTCGACCCCCGCGAGCCCGGTCTGCACCGCGCGCGTCCCCGACCGCCAGGTGTGGCCGAAAGGATTGTTGCGGCACGAATCGAGAATCACCATGCGGATCTGCGCCCCCGATACCGACTCCATCAATCGGTCGAGATTGATCGCTTCATAGGGCAGGTCGAGGTCGGATTTGAGCTGCGCGTCGGTCGGGATCAGCCAATTCTTCCCCTGCGCCTCGATCCCGTGTCCGGCGTAATAGACCATCGCGACCTCGGCGCCTTCGGCCTTGAGGCGAAAATCGCGCATCGCCTTCTGGAACTCGTTGACCGCAAGGTCGGGCGCGACGGTGACATCGTCGAACCCCGCGGCCCGCGCCGATGCGGCGACGAGCTTGATGTCGTTCGCCGGGTTCACGAGGTGGCTGGTGTTCGCATAATCGCTGTTGCCGATGATCAGCGCGACCTTGCGCGCCTCGGCGTCCGTCGGGGCCAATAGAAAGCAGGCGGTGAGTATGACAAGCCAGATACGAACCATCTCGCTATCCCCCCCTTATGAAGCCGCGCGCGCCGCGCCATATTCGACCCAGCCGAAGGGGCGGGGCGTTTTGGGCATATAGGCCGCGCCCTGCCGATCGACCGAAAATCCCGCCCGTTCGTAAGCATCGCCGATCGGCCGGGTCAGGTGGCAATTGCCGCCGATGCGTTTCCAGATCGGCTCGATCCGCCGCTGCCATTTCGCGACCCCCGCATCGGGGGCGCCGCCATGTTCGAGGAACAGCGCGGTGCCGCCGGGTTTCAGCACGCGGCGAATCTCGGCGAGCACCGCCGCCTGGTCGGCGACCGAGCAGAGGGTGAAGGTGGTGACGACGGTGTCGAAGCGTCCGCTGTCGAACGGCATCGCTTCGCCGACCCCGCCCTGGATATCGGCCGCCATCCCGCGCGCCGCCGCCGCCGCGCGGCTCATCGCGAGCAGTTCGGGCGAGGGGTCGAGCCCGGTGAAGCTGTTGATCCGCGCCGGATCATAGAATTCCATGTTGATGCCGCCGCCGCAGCCAAGTTCCAGAACGTCGCCCGCGGCGTGCGGCACGACCTTGCTGCGCGCTTTCATGATCTGCCCCTGCGAACAGGCGCATTTGATCAGTCGCGGCACTCCATGACGTTCCCACCAGCTCGCCATCGGCCCATCTCCCCACCGATGTTTGGCACGAATGGTGCGGGCTGACCATTCGTAAATGGGAGCGATGCGGGATCCCGATATTCATCACCGGCTCACCCGCGCGATGCTATTCGCGCCGTATCGAATGATGGAGTGAAAATGGTCATGACACGCCCCGTTTCGCGATTCCGCATGGCGCTGGCCCTCGTTGCGGCCTTGATCGCTCCCGGCCTGATCGGCGAGGCGCGCGCCGCCGACTGGCAGATGCCTGGAATTTATGCGTATGAAGTGAAGGATTGGGACCCCGACGTGGGAAAGCATTTTCCGCGGCTCATCGTTCGCTACTATACGGTAGGGGCCATCGACCCGCAGGTCGCGCTCATTCGCAAGCTGGCCGAGAACGGCAATCCGATCCTCATCGATTTCGAATTCATTCGTAATTACGATCAGCGCAGGGGTGCCGAAGATCTGCCGCCTTATGAGGAGGTTGAGGCAGAGTTGTTGTCCGTTCTCGACAAACTCGAAGGCACGCCGATCGAGGCCATCTCTTTTGACGAAGAAAATGGCCTGAGCGCCAACAAGATCACCTATCTCAATAGATTATATCGCGCGGCCAAACAGAGTTTCCCCAAACGTCAATTCTTGCAATGGATCGCGATGCAGTCGAAGGCCGGGCACGTCGATTTGGGGTGGGTTGGATCGATCGCGACTGATGGTTGGGTGATCGATCCCTATCTGTCGTCCGAAGAGGATTATGGGGAGATCGTTCAGCGTCTGACCGAAACGTCCAAACCGATCTATTCGGTCATTTGGGCTACGCCGGGCAGGCCCATTGGGAAGCGCCCACACCCTGGCACCGACGCTGGATGGTGGAATGATTCGCAATGGAAGACCTTCTATAACCGGCTCGCGATCAACCAGGCCAACAAGGTCGCCACGATTTTCTACCTTTATGGGACGGAGGGAAAGACGATCAAAAGAACGTGGGCCGGAAATCCGTGCGACCGGCAATTTTATTCGGATCTGGTGAACGTCACTCTGCCTTATTACCGGTCGCACAGGCTTTCGCCGGTGACCCCGGCGTCGCGGCCCAAATGGATTCCAGGCTATTGCGAAGGGACGAGATAAGTCGCTTCGCCATAGCTGAGTGGCTCGCACCCCTTGGTTTGCCTTCGCACCCTTGCTAGCGCGTGCGGTGATCCCCAGATCATGTGCAGATTCGAACCCGAAGGACTCCCATGCCCGCCACGCACCACAGCAAAATGCTCATCCTCGGCTCCGGCCCGGCCGGCTTGTCGGCCGCCATCTATGCCGCGCGCGCGGGGATGCAGCCGATCGTCGTGCAGGGGCTTCAGCCGGGCGGGCAGCTCACCATCACCACCGATGTCGAAAATTATCCCGGCTTCGCCGAGGTGATCCAGGGCCCGTGGCTGATGGAACAGATGACCGCGCAGGCGACGCATGTCGGGACGTCCATGATCTGGGACATGATCGTCGACGTCGATCTGTCGGAGCGCCCGTTCAGGCTGACCAGCGACGGCGGCGACGTCTATCTCGCCGAAACATTGGTGATCGCGACCGGGGCGCAGGCGAAATGGCTGGGGGTTCCGGGCGAGCAGGAACTCGGCGGCAAGGGCGTGTCGGCGTGCGCGACGTGCGACGGCTTCTTCTATCGCGGCAAGAAGGTGGTGGTGATCGGCGGCGGCAACACCGCGGTCGAGGAAGCGCTCTACCTCACCAACCACAGCGACGATGTGACCCTGATCCACCGCCGCGACCATCTGCGCGCCGAAAAAATCCTGCAGGACCGGCTGCACGCGAACCCCAAGATCAAGGTTCTGTGGAACAAGCGCGTCGATCGCTTCGTCGCGGGGGAGGGCGTTTCGGGGCTGGTCGGGGTCGACCTGATCGACACCGTCACCGGCGCGGCGAGCCACGAGCCGACCGACGGCGGCTTCGTCGCGATCGGCCACAGCCCCTCGACCGAATTGTTCAAGGGCAAGCTGCCGCTCGACAGCGACGGCTATCTGGAGGTGACGCCGGGCACGTCGCTGACGTCGATCCCCGGCGTGTTCGCGGCGGGCGACGTCACCGATAAAGTCTATCGCCAGGCGGTGACCGCCGCGGGCATGGGCTGCATGGCCGCGCTCGACGCCGAGCGGTTTTTGGCCGAGGCCGAGTATAAGGCGCTGGTGGAGGCGTAGAGGGGCGCGGAAGGGCGGTTAGCGACCGGAAGCAGGCGTTGCCAATTCCTCCCCGGAACGGGGAGGGGGACCGCCCGAAGGGTGGTGGAGGGGTCGCAGCGGTGCGTCCTGACGAGAGGTTTCGACCCCTCCGTCAGCCCTGCGGGCTGCCACCTCCCCGTTCCGGGGAGGAACTGGCAACGTCCGCTCCCCACCCCAAAGCGGACGTCAGCCCAGCCTTTCCAATATCCGCGCCGCCAGCCAGTCCGCATCCGCGCCCGCAAAGCTGTGCGACGCGCTGGCGAGGCGTTCGACCGGAATATCGGCCCACCGGCAATTCTCCGCAAACGCCTGTGCGGTGCGGTCGCCGGTCGCGAGCAAGATCGTTGCGGGGCAGGCGAGCGCCGCCATCGCCGCATCGAGGCGGGCGGGCAGGCTGTCGGGCGCGGCGGGCGGCTTCACCTTGCCGAGCGCGGCGAGACCGCGCCGCAATTTGCGGACATCGACTTCGCCCTTGAGCAGCCGCAGCAGGCTTTTCGGATCGCGAAGCCGGGCGAGATAGCGCGCCCGGATCGCACTCGCCGGGGGCAGCGCGGGTTCATCCGTTTCCGCTTCGCTCTCCTCATAGGTCCAGGGGTTGGCGAGGATCAGCGCGCCCAGCGGTAGCGGCTGGTGGAGCAGCAGCGCGCTCGCTGCGTCGCAATTGCCGAAGCCGACGATGCGGTTGACGTGCGGCGCGGCCGCGCGAAAGGCCGCGATCGCGGCGGCGATGTCGGGTCCGCTGCTCGCATAGCCAGCGTTTTCGCCCTCGCTGTCGCCGATGCCGCGGCGATCGAAGCGGAAGACCGGGTGCCCGGCTTCGGCGATGCGTTGGGACAGCGTCGCCATGCCGCGGTGCGCGCCGCTGCGGATTTCGTTACCGCCCGAGACGATGAGAAGGCCGGTCGCGCCCGGCGCGTCGTCGAGGCTCGCGGCGAGGGTGGCGCCTTCGCAGGCGAAGCTTAGCTGATGCCGCATGTCTGGCTCCACGCGGCGATGTCGGCGGCGATCGCGGCGGCCATGGCGGCGTCCTCGCCCGGCTCGGCGCGCAGCCAGAGCGGCGTTCCGGTGATGCCCTCGGCGCCGAGGCCGACGCTGCGCAGCGGCGCGACGTCCTGGGCTTCGGCGCGGCCAAGCTGCGCGACCATCGCGGGCGACAGCGCGTTGCCGGCGAGCAGCAGCGGCGCGGCCCCGGCGGCTTCCTGCAGGCTGTCGAGTGACGATTCGACCCCGGCCTCGCGATCGGCGGCGACGCGCGCGCGCATCATCGTGCGCAGCAGCGAAGCGCCGCCGACGGGCGCGAGGCGCCACCAGGCGGCGGCCTTGGCGCGATGATCGATCAGTGCGCCGCCGCGGATCGAGGCGACGATGACGGGACCGGCGAGGCCCGCCGAAACATCGGCGAGCGCCGCCTGCCAGCGGTCCAGATCGACATCCGCGAGCGCGACGAGGCTTTCATTCTGGCCCGGCAGGTCGGGCAGGATCGCCGCGAACCCCTTTTCGGCGAGTGCGCGCATCGCGAGCACCAGCGTGCGGCGCAGCCGGTTCGCTTCGTCGAATAGCGGCGGGACGATCAGGACGGTGGCGCGGGGCGCGCCGGAGGGGGCGATGCGGAGATGATGTTCGAGAACATCCGCCGCCATGATAAGCACCCTCTCTTCTGCCGTCATCCCGGCGAAGGCCGGGATCTCGCCGTGGCGTTTCCAGCGACGGCGAGATCCCGGCCTTCGCCGGGATGACGGGATGGAAGGAAGGCGATGGCTGTCAACCGGCGACCTTGCGCTGAGAGAAGGCCAGAAGATGCCCGTAGGTCTCGAAAATTTCGCCGTCGATCTCGTCATCGTCGATAAGGATGCCGAGCCGGTCTTCCATCTCGGTCAGCACCGTCGCGACCGCCATGGAATCGAATTCGGGCAGTTCGCCGAACAGGCCGCTGTCGTCGGTCAGCGCGGCGGCGCGGTCGGCGCCGAGGCCGAGCACGTCGGCGAGCAGGGCGCGGAGGGTGGCGTCGACGGTATCGGTCATATGTCTTTCCTGAGCAGCGAGCGGGCAAAGGCTTTTGATGCCGGTCCCCATGCCGCGAGCCGCGCCGGATTGAAAGCCTCGATGCGCCATAGCCGGTCGTGCCGGTTCATCCAGTCGCGCTTATAGGCGTCGTTGCCGGTGCCGAAATCGGCGCGCGTCACGCCGTCGACCTCGATGACATGGCGGAACAGCGCCGCCGACAGCAGGGTGCCGGGCGAGGCCTTGAGGCTGTCCTCGACATGCGCGAGTTTGTGGATGAAGGCGGTGCCGTCCTCGACCGTCCAATATTGCGCGGCGACGGGGGTTCCGTCGATGCGGGCGAGCCCCATGCGGAAGGTACCGCGCGCCGATTCGGCCTCGGCAAAGGCGCGCAGCAGCGCGGGGTCGCCTTCCTCGGGCTTCCAACTCGCGGCATAAATGGTTTCATAAGCGGCCCAGGCGTCGGCGTCGAAGCGGGTGAAGAGTGCGATATCGACGACGCCCTTCTTCGCCTTGCGCTTCACCGTGTTGCGCAGCGCGCCGGGGCGGCCGTCCCACCATAGATCGTGCGTCAGGCCCGCCAGGTCGAGCCAGTGGCGGTCGCCCGCGGGGGCCGCCTTGACCCACCAGCCCGCCGCGCGGAGCGCGATTGCGAGGTCGCCGGGCAGGCCGTCGATGGCGGGCACCGGATAGAGCGTCAGGCGTGCGGCGCGTCCCCGCAGCCGCGCGAACAGGTCGCGCAAGGCCTCGCCGCGCTCGCCGGGATGCGCCGGGCCGTCGTAGAGCGGCCGGATCGCGAAACTATACCAGCAGGTCAGCCCCGAAACATGCCCCGGCTTTTCAAGGCGCAGCGGCAGCCATGCCGATACCGCCCCGCAGTCGCCGCGCGCGTCGTGCCGTCCCTGTTCCGCAAAGCCATGCGCGGCGAGCAGGTCGAACCACTCGGCGCGGTCGAAGGGCGAGGCAAAGCCTACCGCGCGCGCCGTGGCGGGCAGCGTGTCGTCATTAGCGTGATCTTCACCGTTCCCTTGCATGGTCGCGCGCTCTATCACCAAGCTCCTAACAGCCCATGACCATGTTACAAAATCCGCCGTCGCATCCGATCGACCATCTCGTCCATTCTGGCGCCGCCGATGCGGCTGCGCTGTTGATCGGCGACCGGGTCACGACCTTTGCCGATCTCGATGCCGGGGTCGGCCGTCTCGCGTCCTGGCTGCTCGATCAGGCCGGCGGACCCGGTGAGCGCGTCGCGAGTTGGGGCGCCAAGACCCGCGCCACCTGCCTGATGCCGCTCGCCGCGGCGCGCGCGGGATTGATCCACGTGCCGGTCAATCCGCTGCTGAAAGGACCACAGGTCGCGCATATCCTGGCCGACAGCGGCGCGGCGCTGCTCGTCACCAATGCGCCCCGCGCCGAAATGCTCGGCGACGACCGACCCGATGCCTGCGCGGTGCGCGATTTGAAGGTCGCCGAGGAGGCGATCGATTCGGGCGGCGAAGGGTTGCCGCCGTCGATCGCCGAACCCGACGATCTGGCCGCGATCCTCTATACCAGCGGATCGACCGGCCGCCCCAAGGGCGTGATGCTCAGCCACGCGAACCTGTGGCTCGGCGCCGAAAGCGTCGCGTCCTATCTGAAGATCGCGCCCGGCGACCGCGTGCTCGGCGTGCTGCCGCTGAGCTTCGATTATGGGCAGAACCAGCTTTTTTCGACCTGGCACGCGGGCGCGGCGGTCGCGCCGCTCGATTATCTGACCCCGCGCGATGTGGTGAAGGCGGTCGCGCGCCACCGGATCACGACGATTGCGGGGGTGCCGCCTTTGTGGGTGCAACTGGTCGAAAGCGACTGGCCGGCCGAGACCGCGGCGCTGCTCGAACGGCTGACCAACAGCGGCGGCGCGCTGACGCCGTCGCTGATCGACGCGATGCGCGCCACCTTTCCGAACGCCGCCATCTATCCGATGTACGGGCTGACCGAGGCATTCCGTTCGACCTGGCTGTCGCCGGACCTGGTGGCCGCCCATCCGACCTCGATGGGCCGCGCGATCCCGCACGCCGAAATCCTCGTCTGCCGCGCCGACGGCAGCGTCGCGGGCGATGACGAACCGGGCGAGCTTGTCCATGCCGGGCCGCTGGTCGCCAAGGGCTATTGGCGCGACGCGGCGCGCACCGCCGAACGCTTCAAGCCCGCGCCCGCCGCCTCGCGCTATGGCGGGATCGCGGTCTGGTCGGGCGACACGGTGCGCCGCGACAGCGAGGGGCTGCTCACCTTCGTCGGCCGCGACGACGCGATGATCAAGACCGCGGGCAACCGCGTCAGCCCGACCGAGGTCGAGGATGCCGCCGTCGCCTCCGGGCTGATCTATGAAGCCGTCGCGTTCGGCATTCCCGACCCGCGCCTCGGCGCGGCGATCATCCTGATCGTCCGAGGGAAGGGCGCGCGCGACGAAGAGGGGCTGGCGGCCTACCTCCGCCAGAATCTCCCCAATTTCATGCAGCCGCAGGCGGTCGAGTGGCGGGGCGAACTGCCGCGCAACCCCAATGGCAAGCTCGACCGGGTGGCGATCGCCGCCGATTGGAAGGTGACGGCATGAAGCCGCACGGTCCGATCCCGCCCGGCTTTCGCGCCGATGCGAGCGGCATGTTGCTGATCGGCGGCGACCGCGCCGAGGCGCTGGCCGATGCAGCGGGGGATACGCCGCTGTTCGTCTATGACAGCGCGATGCTGATCGCGCGTGCGGCCCAATGGCGCGCCGCGATGCCGAAGGGCGTCCAGCTTCATTATGCGATGAAGGCGAACCCCTATGCGCCGCTGCTCGTCCATATGGCGACGCTGGTCGACGGGTTCGACGTCGCGTCGGGTGGCGAGCTGAAGATGGCGCTGGCCGGCGGCATGGCGGCCGAACATATCAGTTTCGCGGGGCCGGGAAAACGCGACCGCGAACTCGAAGCCGCGATCATGGCGGGCGTGACGCTCAACATCGAATCGGCGGGGGAGGCCGAACGGGCGCTGTCGATCGCCGGGCGGCAGGGCGTGACTCCGCGCCTTGCGGTGCGGGTCAATCCCGATTTCGACCTCAAGGGGTCGGGGATGAAGATGGGCGGCGGCGCCAAGCCTTTCGGGGTCGATGCCGTCGCGGTCCCGGCGCTGGTGCGCCGCCTGATCGATGCTGGCGCCGATTGGCGCGGCTTTCATATTTTCGCGGGATCGCAGGCACTTGACGCCGCCGCGATTGCCGACACCCAGGCGCAGACGGTGGCGCTGGCGGCGCGGCTGGCGAAGGAAATCGGCACCGCGCCGCCGCTCGTCAATCTGGGCGGCGGCATGGGCGTGCCCTATTTTCCCGGCGACAAGGCGGTCGACGTCGCGGCGGTCGGCGCGGCGCTGGCGCAGACGCTTGGCGGGCGCGACCCGATTTTGGCGACCAGCGGCTTTGCGATGGAACTCGGGCGCTGGCTCGTCGCCGAAGTGGGCGTCTATCTGACCCGAATCGTCGACCGCAAGACCAGCCATGGCGAGACCTTCCTCGTCACCGACGGCGGGCTCCACCACCAGCTTGCCGCGAGCGGCAATTTCGGCACCGTGATCCGGCGCAATTATCCGATCGCGATCGCGAACCGCTTTGGCGACGAACCGGCGGAGACGGTGTCGGTGGTCGGCTGCCTGTGCACCCCGCTCGACCGGCTCGGCGACCAGGTCGCGCTGCCGCATGCCGATGTCGGTGATCTTGTTGCGATTTTTCAAGCGGGGGCTTATGGCGCGAGCGCGAGTCCGTCCGCCTTTCTCGGGCAGGGTCCGGCCGGGGAAATGCTCGTCTGAACGGCGGACAGGGTTAATTTTTGTGTCAGACCGGCACAAGGTTCGACAAGCGTGGTGCGAACTTATCCCAAGACTAACGGTATGTTCACCCTTTCCGAGCAATGGCTGACCCTGACGCAAAGGCTTTGCCGCGGGATTTTCGGATCTGCGCAGGGCTGCGGCCGCTCGAAAGGTGATTTGAATATGATGTCCTTCCCCTTGCTTCGTGTCGCCAAGGCGGCGCTCGTTTCGGGAATCGCCGCGACCGCGCTGACCGGCTGCATGGGTGCGAACAGCCACGCGCCGCAATTGCCGAGCGCGAATTTCGTGCAGAATCAGGAAGGGCCGGGCGAGGAATATATCATCGGCCCGCTCGACGAATTGCAGATCTTCGTGTGGCGCAATCCCGAACTGGGCGGCAAGGTGCAGGTTCGCCCCGACGGCCGCATCACCACCCCGCTGATCACCGACATGCCCGCGGTCGGCAAGACGCCGACGATGCTGCAGCAGGACATCAAGCTGCAACTCAGCCAATATATCACCGATCCGATCGTCAGCGTGATCGTGACGACCTTCAACAGCACCTTCTCGCAGCAGGTGCGCGTCGTCGGCGCGACCGAAAAGCCCGCCTCGATCCCGTTCCGCGCCAATATGACCGTGCTCGACGCGATGATCGCGGTCGGCGGCCTCGGCGAATATGCCGCGGGCAACAAGGCGCGGCTCGTCCGGTTCGACAAGGGCACGGGCAAGCAGCATGAATATGCGCTACGTCTCAACGACCTGATCAAGCGCGGCGACATCAAGGCGAATGTCCGGTTGCAGCCGGGCGACGTCATCATCATCCCCGAAAGCATGTTCTGACGCGCGCCCGCGACGCCGCACGATGCCGATTGCCAAGGATTGAAAGCAGACGATGAACGGCCTTTACGACGAAATCCGGGTGGCGGTGCACAGCGTCTGGACGCGGCGCTGGCTGGTGCTTGGCGTCGCCTGGGGCATCTGCATCCTCGGCTGGCTGGCGGTCGCGTCGATCCCGAACCGCTATGACAGCCGTGCGCGCCTGCTCGTCGAGGTCAATCAGATCCTGCCCGACGACGCCGGTGTCGGCCCCTATTCGGGCGGCCAGCAGATCGACCAGATCCGCGGCACGCTGACCAGCGCGCGCAACCTCGAAAAGGTTGCGGTGACGACGGGACTGATCGGCGCCGATGCCGGTGAGCGCGATAAGGCGGGCGCGGTCGCGATGCTGCAAAAGAATATCAAGATCGTCCCGCAGCAGCAGAATATCTTTGAGATCACCTCGTCGGTCGGGGTCGGCAGCCTGTCCGACGCCGACAATGCGAAGCTGGCGTCGGGGGTGCTCGACAGCCTGATCACCGTGTTCCGCGACGACCAGCTGCGCGGCGGCCGGATGGATGCGCGCGAGGGGCTGAAATTCCTCGACGCGCAGATCGCCGACCGCGAAAAGGGGCTGCGCGAGGTCGAGGCGCGCCGCGCCACGTTCGAGGCGCAGAATATCGGGCTGATCCCCGGCGGCAGCGGCTCGCCCGCGCAGCGCGTCGACGCCGCGCGCGCCGAACTCAGCCAGATCGATTCGCAGCTCGTTTCGGCGCAGGCGCAGCTTGCGGCGGCGAACGGCCAACTCGCCGCGACCCCCGCGACGGTGGCCGGCGGCGGCGGGGTCGGCGGCGGCGTCGCGCGCCAGCAGCTTGCCGGGGCGCAGAACGAACTGTCGTCGATGCGCGCGCGCGGCCTGACCGACGCGCACCCCGACGTGATCGCGCTCAAGAGCCAGATCGCGTCGCTGAAGGCGCAGGCCGACCGCGAAGGCACCGGCGGCGGGGTCGGCGGCGTGCAGAACCCGGCCTATGCCTCGCTTGCCGCGATGCGCGGCGAGCGCCAGGCGACGGTCAGCGCGCTGTCGGCGCGCAAGGCGCAGCTGATGGGCGATATTGCGAAGATCACCTCGCAGCAGATCGCGAACCCCGGCATCGCTGCCGAATATGACCGGATCAATGGCGAATATACCGCGCTGAAAGCGCAATATGACAAGCTGCTCGGCCAGCGCGAGCAGGTGCGGCTGCGCGGCGAGGTGCAGACCGAAACCGACGCGATCAAGATCGAGCTGCTCGACCCGCCGTCGAAGCCGACGAGCCCGGCGGCGCCGAACCGCCCGCTGTTCCTGACCCTCGTCCTTTTGGCCGGGATCGGCGGCGGTATCGGCGCGGCCTTTGCCCTGTCGCAGGTGCGCGCGAGCTATTCAACCGCGGCGAAGCTCGAGCGCGCGAGCGGGCTGCCGGTGATCGGATCGATTACCGAAGTGGTGACGCCCGACCGCCATGTCGAGCGCCGCAAGCGGCTCGTCTGGCTCGGCGGCGGCGCGGCGGCGCTCGTCGGCCTCTATGCGCTGCTGCTGATCGTCGAATTTGTTCAACGCGGCATGGTCGCGTGAACGGGGAGGATGACATGAACGATCAACGCCCCGTCAAGCGCCCGCCCTCGCTGCTCGAACGCGCCGCCGATATGTTCGGCCTCGACCCCGCCAAGAATGCGGCGACGATCGACGTTTCGAAACTGCCGCCCGAGCCCGAGAAAAAGACGAAGAAGGCTGGGGCGAAAGACGCGCCCGCCGCCGAGCTGCTGCCGCCCGAACCGCTGGTCGAGGCCGCGCCGGTTGTCGAGCCCGCGCCGCAGCCGTCGCCGCGCAAGGATGTCGCCAAGGCCGCGCCCGCGATCGTTCCGGGTCGCCAGGGCACGATCGACCGCGACGGCCTCGCCGCGCGCGGCATGGTCGTTCCCGGCGCGCCGGTCACCGGCATCGCCGAGGAATATCGCATCGTGAAGCGCGAGATCATCCGCAATTTCGCCGGAACCGCCAATCGCCCGGTGGTGCCGCGCGGGCACCGCGTGCTGATCGCGTCGGCCAATCCGGGTGAGGGCAAGACCTTCACCGCGGTCAACCTGGCGCTCAGCCTCGCGGTCGAGGCCGATTATGACGTGCTGCTGATCGACGCCGATATCGCCAAGCCGAGCGTGCTTGAGACGCTGGGGCTGGAAAACGGTCCGGGGCTGATGGACGCGCTCGCCGATCCGCACCTGCCGCTCGGTGACTGCCTGATCCAGACCGACATCGCGGGGCTGAAGGTCATGCCCGCCGGCACCCAGCATATGCACGACACCGAACTGCTCGCCTCGGCGCGCACCGAGGCGTTGCTCGCGCAGCTCGAAGCGGGGGCGCCGGGCCGGATCGTCATTTTCGATTCGCCGCCGGTGCTCGCGGCGTCGCCCGCGGCGGTGCTCGCGGGGCATGTCGGCCAGCTCATCATGGTCGTGCGCGCCGATCAGACGATGGAAAGCGCGCTGCGCGACGCGATCGGTCTGATGGGCGCGTGCCCGCATATCCAGCTGCTGCTCAACGGCGTCAAATTCTCGCCGGGCGGCCGCCGCTTCGGCACTTATTATGGACAAGGAGGCGCGTCATGATGCGCCCCGGTCATACGCTGCGCCGCGGGACGGCGCTCGCCGCCGTGCTGCTCGCCGGAATGGCGACAAGCGCGCAGGCGCAATTTTCGGGCGACCCCGGTTCGGGAGCAGGCGGCGCGCCGACCGCCGGAAGCGCGCCCGCTTCGGATGCGGGCGCCGATCGCCAGGCCAAGCGCGGCGAGCGCCAGCAGAAAAAGCGCCAGGTCCGCGTCGATCCCTATCTGGAGGTCGGGCAGATCCTGTCCGCCGACCTCAAGAACGGCGGCGACGTGCTGACCTATACGACCGTCGCGGTGGGGGTCGATGCGTCGATCGTCACGCGCCGCGCCGAACTGGCGGGGACGCTGCGTTATGAACATCGCTTCGGCGAGTCGGGCGGGCTCGGCGATGCCGACATCGTCAGCGGCCTCGCGCGCGGACGCATCGAAGTGTCGCGCGGTTTCAACCTCGAAGCCGGGGCGCTCGCGACGCGGACCAGCGCCGACGGGCGGGGCGCCGACGGATTGTTCCTTGGCAGTGCGAGCAATGCCGCCGATCTTTATTCCTTCTATGCCGGCCCGACGCTGGTCCAGCGCATCGGCGATCTCGACCTCGGCGCCGGCTATCGCTTCGGCTATACCAAGGTCGATGTCGGCAGCGTGCCGGCGCTTGCGCCGGGGGCGGCGGCGCAGGATGTTTTCGACAGTTCGACCAACCATGTCGCCTGGGCGAGCGTCGGCCAGCGGCCCGGCGACCTGCCGTTCGGCTGGCAGGTTTCGGGCGGTTACGAGCGCGAGGATGCCAGCCAGCTCGACCAGCGGTTCGAGGGCAAATATGCCCGCGCCGACGTGACCGTGCCGATCGGCCCGACCGTCGCGCTGCTCGGCGGCGTCGGATATGAGGATATCGAGATCGGCCAGCGCGATCCGGTGCTGGGCGCGGGCGGCGTCCCCGTCCGCGATGCGGCGGGCCGCTTCGTCGCCGACACGTCCAAGCCGCGTCAGCTCTCGTTCGACACCGAGGGGCTGATCTGGGATGCGGGCGTGATGTGGCAGCCGAGCCGCCGCACCTCGCTGACCGCGAAAATCGGCCGCCGCTATGGCGACACCATCTATACCGGCAGTTTTTCCTATCGCCCCGACCATGCGACCTCGTTCCAGGTCGGCGTCTATGACGGGCTGTCGAGCCTCGGCCGCGGCATGTCGAGCGGGCTGTCGGCGCTGCCGACCCAGTTCGACCCGACGCGCAACCCGCTGAGCGGCGACGTCGATACCTGCGTCTTTGGCGAAGCGAGCAGCGGTTGCCTCAACAACCAGCTCGGCAACGTCAACGCCTTCCAATATCGCAACCGCGGCGTGCAGGCGGTGATGAGTTCGCGCTATGGCCGCTGGAGCTATGGCGTCGGGCTCGGCTATGATCGCCGCCGCCTGCTGGTGCCCGCGGGATCGGTGATCGCGAACCTCGACGGCGTGACCGACCAAAGCTATTATCTGTTCCTGAGCGCGGGACGTCCGCTCGATTCCGCGTCCGACATCAGCATCACCGGCTATCTCAACTATTTCGACAATGGCGCGCCGGGAGCGAGCGACGTCCAGTCGGCGGGGCTTTCGGCTGCCTATTCGCGGCGTTTCTGGCGCGGGTTGACGGGGACCGCCGCCGCCTCGCTCAACGCCTTCGACCAGGATGGCTTCAACAGCGAGTTGATCGGTTCGGCCCTGGTGGGACTGCGTTACAACTTCTGATCGGGGAATTTCGATGTACGATCAATATTATGGTTTCACCGGCCGTCCGTTCCAGCTGACGCCCGATCCGGCTTTCTATTTCGAGAGCGGCACCCACCGCAAGGCGATGTCCTATCTGGGCTATGGCCTGGCGCAGGGCGAGGGCTTCATCGTCATCACCGGCGATGTCGGCGCGGGCAAGACGACGCTCGTCGGCCATCTGATGAACACGATCGACCCCAATCGCCTGACCGCGGTCAAGCTGGTGTCGACGCAGGTCGAGGGCGACGATCTGCTCCGCCTCGTCGCCGAACAATTCGGGATCGAGTGGGAAGGGCAGAGCAAGGCCGAGCTGCTGCGCGCCATCGAGCAATATCTGCGCGAACAGGCGCGCGCCGGCCGCCGCACCCTGTTGATCGTCGACGAGGGGCAGAATCTCGCCATTTCGGCGCTCGAAGAGCTGCGGATGCTGTCGAACTTTCAGCTCGGCGACCATTCGCTGCTCCAGATTTTCCTGCTCGGCCAGCCCGAATTCCGCCAGACCTTGTTCCATTCGCCGACGCTCGAGCAGCTGCGCCAGCGCGTGATCGCGACGCACCACCTCGACCCGATGGAGCCCGAGGAGGTCGAACCCTATATCCTCCACCGCCTGAAAAAGGTCGGCTGGACCGGGAACCCCAGCTTCGCGCCCGAGGCGTTCGAGCTGATCTTCGACTATAGCGACGGCGTGCCGCGCAAATTGAACGTGCTGGTCAGCCGCCTGCTGCTGTTCGGCGCGGTCGAGGAACTGCACCGTATTTCGGCGCAGCATGTCCGTAACGTCATCGCCGAGGTCGAGGCCGATCGCGGCGTCGACGAGGCGAACCTCGCGCCGCTGGCGGTCGAGGATGTCGTCGCGCACGCCGCCGCCGCGACCGCGCCGCTCGAATGGCCGGCGCCCGCCGCGACCGCAGACGATCGCCCGCCGTTCGCCGCGCCGGTCGAGCCGTTTGCCGCCCCGGCCGCGACCGAGGATGCGCCTGAACCTGTTTCGTCGCCGCCCGCGGTCGACGAAGCGCAGATCGACGCGCTGAAGGAACAGATCGCCAGCCTCGAGACGCGGCTTGTCGAACAGGATGCGGCGCTGCGCCGCGTGCTCGATCTGTTGATCGAATGGGTCGAGCGCGACCCCGAAAATTCGCCCAATCCCGCGCGGTCGGACGTCTGGGCTGCGTGACGCATAGGGAAAATGTGGCGTCTTTAAGCGACGTCCCGTGTCCGTTCGTGTCGAGCGAAGTCGAGACACCCATCGGCACGGCGCTATCTCGATGGGTGTCTCGACTTCGCTCGACACGAACGGGTTCAATTGAAGTCATCATCGGCTAGGATGCTGATGAAGGTGAGGGAAAATGCAGAACGGCCTGTCGGTCGATGTCGAGGACTGGTTCCAGGTCGGCGCCTTTGAGCGCACGATCGACCGTGCCGACTGGCCGGCGCTCGAAGGCCGGGTCGAGGCGAATTGCGACGCGGTGCTGCAACTCTTCGCCGATGCGGGGGCCAAAGGCACTTTCTTCACGCTGGGCTGGGTCGCCGAACGCTATCCGGCGCTGATCCGGCGGATCGTCGATGCCGGGCACGAACTGGCGAGCCATGGCTATGATCACCAGCGCGTCTTCGCCATGACCGCCGACGGGTTCGCGGCGGACCTCAAGAAGACGCGGGCGATCCTCGAAGACCTCGGCGGCGTCGCGATCCGCGGTTATCGCGCGCCGAGCTTCTCGATCGATACGCGCACGCCATGGGCGCATCCGGTGCTCGCCGAACAGGGCTATGCCTATTCGTCGAGCGTCGCGCCGGTCGTCCACGATCATTATGGCTGGCCGCAAAGCCCGCGCCACGCCTGGCGGCCGGTGGCGGGCAGCGACCTTGTCGAATGGCCGGTGACCACCGCGCGTTTCGCGGGACGCACGCTCGCGGCGGGCGGCGGGGGCTTCATGCGCCTGCTGCCCTATCGCTTCACGCGCTGGGCGATCGCGCGGATGAACGAAGAGGGGCACCCGGCGATCCTCTATTTCCATCCGTGGGAGATCGACCCCGGCCAGCCGCGTGTCGCCGATGCGCCGATCCGCTCGAAACTTCGCCATTACAGCGGCCTGTCGGCGATGGCGGGCAAGCTGAGGAAACTGCTCGCCGATTTCGAGTGGACCCGCGCCGACGCGCTGCTTCCCGCGCAGCAGGACCGCGCCCGGCCGTGGCGCGCCGCGGCGTGAACACGCCGCTGCATCGGGTGATGGACGGGCTGTCGGTCGCGCCGCTGGTCGATGCGGCGGCATGGGACGCCTATGTCGCGGGCCATCCCGACGCCACGCCGTTTCACAGCCGTGCCTGGTGCGAGGCGATCACCAAGGCGACCGGGCATAAAGGCCATGCGTTCGCGGCCTATGACACGGCGGGGGCGATCGTCGGCCTGCTGCCGCTCCACCATATTCGCTCGCCCTTGTTCGGGCAGGCGTTGGTCGCGACCGGCTTTGCCGTCGATGGCGGGCTGCTCGCCGACAGCGATGCGGCGGCGGCCGCGCTTGCCGCTGCCGCGTCGGCGTTGGCGAAGTCGCTTGGCGTGCCGTCGATCGAACTGCGCGGCGGGCCGCTACCCGAAGGCGAGGGCTGGCGCCGCGAGGACGGTGTCTATGCGGGCTTCGCGCGCGACCTGGCCGCCGATGACGGCGCCGAATTGCTCGCCATCCCGCGCAAGCAGCGCGCCGAGGTGCGCAAGGCGCTCGAAAGCGACCTGACCGTCACCACCGGCCGCGATGCCGCCGAGCGCCGCGACCATTATCGCATCTATGCGACCAGCGTCCGCAATCTGGGGACGCCGGTGTTTCCGAGGGCGCTGTTCGATGCGGTGCTCGATGGCTTCGGCGACGATGCCGACATATTGACCGTGCGCGACGGCGGGCGGCCGGTCGCAAGCGTGCTGAGCCTGTATTGGCGCGGCACGGTGATGCCCTATTGGGGCGGCGGCACCGCCGATGCGCGGCGGCTGCGCGCCAATGAGCGGATGTATTTCGCGCTGATGTGCCATGCCCGTGCGAAAGGCTGCACGCGCTTCGACTTCGGCCGCTCGAAACTCGGCACCGGGCCTTTCGCCTATAAGAAGAATTGGGGTTTCGATCCGCACCCGCTGACCTATGCGCGCTGGCTCGCGCCGGGCGAGATGCCGCGCGACACCAATCCGAACAGCGCCAGATACCGGTTGCAGGTCGATCTGTGGAAGAAACTGCCGCTGTGGGCGGCGAACCGCATCGGCCCGCTGATCGCGCGCGGGCTGGGGTAATGGCCGAAATATTGTTTCTGGTGCACCGCGCGCCATGGCCGCCCGACCGCGGCGACCGCATCCGCAGCTGGCATATGTTCGAGGCGCTGGCGAAGCTGGCGCCGGTGCATGTCGTCGCGCTCGCCGACAATGAAGCCGATGCGGCGGCAGCGCGCGCGAAAATGGCGCCGCTTTGCAAGAGTCTGTGTATCGAGGTTCGCGGGCGTTCGCGCCCCGCCGCGTTGGCGCAGGCGGTGCTGCGCGGCGAGCCGGTGTCGAACCGGCTGTTCCGCCATGCCGCGCTCATCGAGCATGTCGGCGCGCTGCTGGCGCTTGGCACGGTCACCCATATCGTCGCCTTCTCGGGCCAGATGGCGCAATATCTGCCCGCGCGGTTCGATGGGCCGGTCATCATGGATTTCGTCGATGTCGATTCGGCGAAATTCGCGACGTACGCCGCACAGGACAAGCGCCAGCCGCTGAACTGGGTGCACAGGCGCGAGGCGAAAACGCTCGCGGCCTATGAGGCGAAGGTCGCGCGTGCGGTCGACGCCAGCCTGTTCGTCAGCGAGGCCGAGGCGGCGCTGTTCCGCGAGCGGAGTGGGCTGGGCGGCGACATCGTCGTCGCGGTCGGAAACGGCATCGACACCGATCGCTTCGATCCCGCGCTGTCGCTGGACAAAGTGGGCGAGGGCGCGGGGCCGCTCGCGGTGTTCACCGGCCAGATGGACTATCGCCCGAACATCGACGCGGTGCACTGGTTCGTCGCCGACATCCTGCCGCTGGTCCGCAAGGCGCATCCGGGCGCGCGCTTCGCGATCGTCGGCCGCGCCCCGACCGACGAGGTGCGAGCGCTGGGCGCTTTGCCCGGCGTCACCGTCACCGGCGAAGTGCCCGACGTCCGCCCCTGGCTCGCCGCCGCCGACGTGGTCGTCGCGCCGCTGCTGCTGGCGCGCGGGGTCCAGAACAAGCTGCTCGAAGCGATGGCGATGGCGCGGCCGGTGGTCGCCAGCATCGCCGCCGCGACCGGCATCGATGCGGCAGATGGCGAGCATCTGCTCGTCGCCGAGGACGCCGAAGCGATGGCGGCGGCGGTCGTCCGCCTGTTCGGCGATCCCGCCGCCGCCGCGGCGATGGGCCGGGCGGCGCGCGCGCGGATGATCGCGCGCTATGGCTGGGACGCGCGCCTCGCGCCGGTCGCCGGCCTGCTGGGGTTGGAGGCATGACGCGCTGGCGGCGGCACCTCGTGGCGCTGGCGGCGCTTTCGGCGGCAATTCTTACAATCTTCCACTGCGACGCTGCCGACATGGCGGGGCTCTGGTGGCACAGTTCGACCTTTACCCACTGCCTGTTGATGGTGCCGATGATCGGCTGGCTGGTGTCGCAGCGCGCCGCGCTGCTGAAACCGCTGACCCCCGCTTATTGGGGACCGGCGCTGATCTGGATGGCGGGGGCGGGGCTGGTCTGGCTCGTCGGCGAGGCGGCGGGGGTCGGATTGTTCCGCCAGCTTGGGCTGGTGCTGATGCTCCAGGGCGCGGTCGCCGCGACGCTCGGCGAGAAACTGGTGCGCGGGCTGCTCTTCCCGCTCGGCTATGCGCTGCTGCTCGTGCCGTTCGGCGAGGAACTGGTGCCTTTGCTCCAGACGCTCACCGCGCGGATCAGCATCGTCCTGCTCCACCTGTCGGGGCTTTCGGCCGAGATAGAAGGCGTGTTCATCACCACCCGCGCGGGCTTTTTCGAGGTGGCCGAGGCCTGTTCGGGGGTCAATTTCCTGATCGCGATGCTCGCTTATGCGGTGTTCGCGGCGCATCTCTGTTTCAAAAGCTGGACGCGGCGGATCGTCTTCGTCGCGCTCGCGCTCGCGACGACGGTGCTCGCCAATGCGCTGCGCGCCTATGGCACGATGGTCGCCGCCGAAATCTGGGGGATCGAGCGCGCGGGCGGGATCGACCATGTCTTTTACGGCTGGATCTTCTTCGGGCTGGTCATTCTGCTCGTGATGCTCGTCGCGCGGCGCTGGTTCGACCGGCCGGCGAATGATGTCGCGGTCGATGTCGCGGGGCTGGGCGGGCCGCCGCGCCATGATGGATTCGCGAAGGTCGTGCTGCCCGCCGCGCTCGCCATTCCGCTGCTTTTCGCGGCCTGGGGGTGGCTGGTCGGCGGGCGTTCGGCGCCGCTGCCCGAAACGATGGCGATCGCGAGCCCCGCCGGATGGAGTGCCGCCTCTTCGGAGCAGGTGGCGTGGATGCCGCGCTTCGATGGCGCCGACCAGCGGCTCGTCCGCACCTTCGCCGATGCCAAGGGACGCCGCGTCACGATCGCGATCGGCGGCTATGAGCGCCAGGCCGAGGGGCGCGAGGTCGTCGCGTTCGGGCAGGGCGCGGTCGATCCCGACAGCCAATGGGCGTGGAGCGCCGCGCTGCCGCCGGTCGATGGCGGCAAGACCGAACGGCTGCTCCATCCTGGCCCGGTGCTGCGCGACGCCGCGACCTGGTATGTCGTCGACGGCCGCGCCACGGGCAGCCCGCGCGGCGCGAAATTCGCCGGCCTGAAGGCGCGCCTGTTCGGCGGCGACCCGCGCGCGCTGTCGCTGATCGTGTCGAGCGAGGAGGGGCAGGGCGGCCGCGATGCGATCGTCGCTTTCCTTTCCGCGTCGGGCGGAGCGCAGGCGATGGCTGACCGCGCGCTGAAACTACGCTAGGACCACTTCCTATATGTGTGGGATCGCGGGCATTTATCATATCGAGACGGCCAAGCCGGTCGATCCGTCGCGCGTCCGCGCGATGCTCCATCCCATGAGCCATCGCGGCCCCGACGGCGCGGGCGACTGGACCGCGCCCGGCGTCGGGCTCGGCCATCTCCGTCTGTCGATCATCGACATCGCGGGCAGCCCGCAGCCGATGGCGAGCGACGACGAGATGGTGACGCTCACCTATAATGGCGAAATCTATAATTTCCGCGAGTTGCGCGCCGAGCTTGAGGATCGCGGCCACCGCTTTCGCACCAGCGGCGATACCGAAGTCATCATCGCGGCGTGGCGGCAATGGGGCGTAGAATGCCTGTCGCGCTTCAACGGCATGTTCGCTTTCGCGATCCACGACCATGCGCGCGGCTGTCTGTTCCTCGCGCGTGACCGGCTGGGGGTGAAGCCGCTTCACCATGTCCGTCTGTCGGACGGCTCGATCGCCTTTGCCTCCGAACTCAAGGGGCTGCTCCGCCACCCGTTGTTGCGGCAGGAAGCCAATCTGTCGGCGGTCGAGGATTTCCTCGCGCTCGGTTATGTCCCCGACGATAATTGCATCGTCGCCGGGGTCGAGAAACTGCCCGCGGGCCATTTTCTCCTGCTCGAACGCGGCAAGCCCGTTCCCGCCCCGACGCGCTGGTGGGCGCCCGATTTCTCGAAGCGCATCCGCGCGAGCGAGGGCGAGGCGGCCGAGCATCTCGCCCATCTGATGCGCGCCGCGGTGACCGACCGCATGGTCGCCGACGTGCCGCTCGGCGCCTTCCTGTCGGGCGGGGTCGATAGCAGCGCGGTCGTGGCCTTGATGGCCGAGGCGAGCGCCAAGGCGGTCAAGACCTGCACGATCGGCTTTGACCAGGCGGCGCTCGACGAAACCGCCTATGCGCAGCAAATCGCCGAGCGTTTCGCGACCGACCACCGCACCCGCACCGTCGCCGCGGGCGATTTCGCGCTGATCGACAAGATCGCCGACATGTTCGACGAACCCTTCGCCGACGCGAGCGCGCTGCCGACCTATCGCGTCTGCGAACTCGCGCGCGAGGAGGTGACGGTGGCGCTGTCGGGCGACGGCGCCGACGAAGCGTTCGCGGGATACCGCCGCCTGGTCTTTCAGCATCAGGAGGAAAGGCTGCGCGGGATGATCCCGCGCGTCCTGCGCAAAGGCCTGTTCGGCCCGCTGTCGCGCGTCTGGCCGCAGATGGACTGGGCGCCGCGCCCCTTGCGCGCCCGCGCGACGCTGGCCAGCCTGTCGAAGAGCGGGGCGGAAGGCTATGCCGAGGCGGTCGGCGTGACCGGCCCGGCACAGCGCGCGCGCCTGTTCAACGATGCCGCGCTCCATGGCCTCGGCGACCATGTCGGCGAAGCGCGCTATTGGAAGGCGATGGCGGAGGCGCCCGCGTGCGAACCGCTCGACCGCGCGCAATATGCCGACCTCCAGATCTGGTTGCCCGGCGACATTTTGACCAAGACCGACCGCATGAGCATGGCGGTCAGCCTCGAGGCGCGCGAGCCTTTGCTCGACTACCGATTGATCGAATTCGCCGCGACGTTGCCCGCATCGATGCGCGTGCAGCGCGGCACCGGCAAGGCGATCCTCAAGAAGGCGATGGAACGCTATCTGCCGCACGACATCCTCTATCGCCCCAAAATGGGGTTCGTGACGCCGGTGTCGCACTGGTTTCGCGGGCCGCTGGTCGAGCAGGCGAAAGCGCTCGCGACCTCATCGACCCTCGCGCGCTCGGGCTGGTTCGACATGGCCGAGATCGAGCGCATCGTCGCCGCGCACCAGTCAGGCCGCCGCGATCATGGACGGCTGATCTGGCAATTCTTCATGCTGGAGAAATCGCTGGCGAAGCTGTTCGGGATTTGACGCTTGATGACGGTTTTGGGGTGGGAAGCGGCGGTGGGTCTCGTAGGGGAAACCCAATAGACCGCATCCCCGAGCGAAGACGAGGGGCACGTTCGAGCGGAGCGAGAACCGCGCGCCTCCGCTGCCTCGACTTCGCTCGGCAGAGCCCCTCGTCTTCGCTCGGGGATGCGGCTTCTATGACGGCTCGCCACGCTGATTGCGGCAACAATCGGTCGTTAGCGGTCATCTCGATCCGTGGAGGGTGATGGAAGGGTTTGGATGAATCGCCACGCCCTCTTAACGCTTCGCTGCTAGGCTCGCTGCCGATGACGGTCCATCCAGCCTTTCCGACCAGCGCCGCCGACGCTGCGCCGCTGGTCGTGCGTGTCGCCGATCCGCTGTCGCTGTCGGACGAGATGGCGGCGGCGTGGGACCGGCTGGCGGACGACGCGAGCGAGCCGAATCCCTTTGCCGAACGCTGGTGCCTGCAACCCGCGCTGCACCTGCTCGATCCCGAACGGCGGGCGCGGCTGGTGATGGTGCGCGCCGACGGCGCCGGGCCGCTGATCGGCGTGATGCCGCTCGCGCCCGTGATGAAATATGGCCGCCTGCCGCTGCGCCACGTGACCGGATGGGCGCATCCCAATCACTTCCATGGCGCGCCGCTGGTTCGCGCCGGGATGGAACGGATTTTCTGGTCGATCCTGCTCGGCTGGTGCGACGCCGCGCCCTGGGCGCGAACGTTGCTCCATGTGCCGCGATTGACCGAGGACGGGCCGCTGCACCGCGCGCTGGTCGATGTCGCGCGCGGGCGGGATGGCGGGGTGGAGACCGTCCACAACGAGGAGCGCGCGCTGCTCGCCAGCGAGCTGTCGCCCGAAGCCTATTGGGACGAGGCGGTGCGCGCGAAGAAGCGCAAGGAACTGCGCCGCCAGGCGAATCGGCTCGCCGACCAGGGGGCCCTATCCTTCCGCCGCTGGCAATCCGACGAGGCGGCCGCGCCGTGGATCGACGCTTTCCTCGATCTCGAAGCGCGCGGCTGGAAGGGGCAGGCCGGATCGGCGCTCGCCAGCCATGGCGATACCGAGGCGTGGTTCCGCGCGGTCGTCGCGGCCGCCGCCGCCGCCGGCAAGCTCGACATGCGGCTGCTCGCGCTCGACGAGCGGCCGCTCGCGATGCTGGTCAATTTCCTCTGCCCGCCGGGCGGATTTTCCTTCAAGACCGCGTTCGACGAGGAATTCGCCCGCTTTTCGCCCGGCGTGCTGCTGCAACAGGCGAACCTCGACCTGCTGGGCGACGATCGCATCGACTGGGTCGATAGCTGCGCCGCGCCGGACCACCCGATGATCGACAGCGTCTGGCACGAGCGCCGCCGCCTCGTCTGGGTCAACGCCCCGCTCGCGGGCGGTGCCGACCGGCTGCGCTTCACGGCGCTGGTCGGGGCGGAAAAGCTCTGGCGGCGCTGGAAACGCGCCGCGTCCGCTGAAAATAATCTATAGGAAGCGCCATGACGGCCCAACAGACCATCGATCAGCCCGTATTTCCCGCCGAAACGCTCGCGCGGATGACGGCGCTTTACCCGGCGGAGGCGGGGCTTTTGCACCATCGCCTGCGCGATCATCCCCTGCTGTCGCTCGAAGCGCTGGCGGCGCTCGGCGAAAGCCTGCCCGAGGAACGGGTCGAATATAATCCGGGCGAACTGCCGATCGGGATCAAGCCCGAGGATATTCCCGCCAACGGCCTGACGATCGGCGAGACGATCCGCACGATCGACACCAATCGCAGCTGGGCGGTGCTCAAGAATATCGAGACGATGCCCGACTATCGCGCGCTGCTGATGGACCTGCTCGGCGAGATCGAGCCCGTCGTCGCGCCGCGCACCGGCGCGATGCTGACGCCGCAGGGGTTCGTCTTCATTTCCTCGCCCGGCTCGATCACGCCTTTCCATTTCGACCCCGAGCATAATATCCTGCTGCAACTGCGCGGCCACAAGATGATGAACGTCTGGCCCGCGGGCGACGAGCGCTTCGCGCACCGGCGCGAGCATGAGCGCTATCATATGGGCGGACATCGCAATCTGCCGTGGGAGGATAGTTTTCGCGAGCGCGCGCAACAGGTGCCGCTCGGCCCCGGCGACGCGGTGCTGATGCCGGTGATGGCGCCGCATTTCGTCACCAACGGCGATGCCCCCTCGATCTCGCTGTCGATCACCTGGCGCAGCGAATGGAGTTATCGCGAGTCCGAGGCGCACGCCGCCAACGCCGCCCTCCGCCGCATCGGCCTCGACCCCGCGATGCCGCCGCGCTGGCCAAGCTATGCCTGGGCCAAGACCGTGGGCTGGCGGGTGGCGCGGAAGCTGAAACTCGTGTCCTGACCTCCATTGTCGTCGCCCCGGACTTGATCCGGGGCCCCGCTCTGCAATGCTCGAAAAGCGGGACCCCGGATCAAGTCCGGGGTGACGAAAGAGGGCGGAACGCGCGAACCTGGCCCCCCATGACAGATTGCTTTCAATTGCCCACAATTGGCGTTATGGGCGCCCATCCCGATATTTCGAGCCCCCAGAGGATAGATGGCGAAAGAAGAACTTCTGGAAATGCGCGGCCAAGTGGTCGAACTGCTTCCCAACGCGATGTTCCGCGTAAAACTCGAAAACGACCACGAAATTCTGGGGCACACCGCCGGCAAGATGCGCAAGAACCGCATCCGCGTTCTGGTGGGCGACGAGGTGCTTGTCGAACTCACGCCCTATGACCTGACCAAGGGTCGGATCACCTATCGCTTCAAGTGAGCGGCGCAGCGGCCTCTCGCGCGCCTGGGCGGACGTTGGTTCTCGCCTCGACGTCGCCGCGTCGGCGCGAATTGCTGGCGCGGATCGGCCTGACGCCGACGCGCGTCGCGGCCCCCGAAATCGATGAAACGCCGCTGAAGGGCGAACTGCCGCGCGCCTATGTCGCACGGCTGGCAACCGGTAAGGCGCTCGCGGTCGACCGCGCGGCGGACGAAGTCGTGCTCGCGGGCGACACGACCGTCGCGGTCGGGCGCCGCATTCTCGAAAAACCGGCTGACGAAGCCGATTTGCGCCGCATGCTCGGCCTGCTCTCCGGGCGGCGGCACCATGTCTGGTCGGGCGTCTGCGTCGTCGGCATCGACGGACGCCCGCGCGTCCGCGTCGTCGACACGGTCGTCGCCTTCAAGGCATTGAGCCCGGCCGAAATCGACTGGTATGTCGCGAGCGGCGAGGGGATGGGCAAGGCGGGCGGCTATGCGATCCAGGGCAAGGCCGAGATGTTCGTCCGCTTCCTGTCGGGCAGCCATTCGAACGTCGTCGGCCTGCCGCTGTTCGAAACGCGCGCGCTGTTGAGCGCGGCCGGGGTGCCGCTTGGCTGAATGGCTCTATGAGGCCGGCATCGGCGAGGCGCGCGCGGCGCTGGTCGCCGACGGCGCGATCGTCGAAGCCCGCATCGAACGCGACGGCGAAGGGCCGCGCGTCGGCGCCGTCGTTTCCGCGCGGCTGGTCGAGGCCGGGCGGCGGGCGCTGGTCGCGCTCGACCTGCCCGGCGCGCCGGTGGCGACGCTGGCCTCGGCCCCGTCCGGCGTGTCGACCGGCGCGAAGCTGACCGTCGAGATCACCCGCATGGCGCTGCGCGAACGCGGCCGCGACAAGCCGCCGCGGGCGCGCCTGTCCGACCTTGCGATCGGCGACGGCCCCGATCTGCGCGCGCGCATCGCGGCGACGGGGCTGCCCGTCGTCGAACCGGCCGCGATCGGCCCCGATCGCCTGGAGGAAGTGGGCTGGTCCGAACTGATCGAGCAGGTCCGCGCAGGACATTGGCCGTTCGCGGGCGGCGCGCTGTGGATCGATACGACGCCCGCGATGACGCTGATCGATATCGACGGCGACGGCCATGGCCTGGCGCTGGCGCGGGCGGGGGGTGAAGCGGCGGTCCATGCCATCCGCTGCTGCGATATCGGCGGGTCGATCGGAATCGATTTTCCGACCCTCGCCGGCCGCGCCGAGCGGCAGGAGATCGACGCGCTGATCGACGAACATCTGCCGCAGCCGTTCGAGCGCACCGCGATCAACGGCTTTGGCCTGATGCAGATCATCCGCCGCCGCGAACGGCCGTCGCTGGTCGAGCAACTGCGGTTCGACCCCGTCGCCACCGATGCCGCGCTATTGCTGCGCCAGGCCGAACGGGCGAGAGGGGTTGGCGCGTTGCACCTGACCGCGCGTCCGGCGGTCGCCGATCATATCGCGGCGCGCGCCGGCTGGATCGCCGAGTTGAGCAAGCGCACCGGCCGACCGGTCGAGATCCTCCGCGACGCGCATTTGAAAGGAGTGGGCCATGCCCAGTGAAACCCCCGCCGGACCCGGCAAATGTCCGCTTTGCGGCAAGCCGCGCGTCCAGCAATATCGACCCTTCTGCAGCCGCGGCTGCCGCGACCGCGACCTCAATCATTGGTTCGGCGAAACCTATCGCGCCCCCGCGCACGAAGGGCCCGACGGGGGCACCGACGACGACCGGTTCGAGGGCGATTGACCCCGCGAATTTAGCGCAACAAAGGCTCTGGACAGGATGAAATGCCCTGCCTATAGCCGCCGCTCGCCAGCAGGCCGACCGGTCTCGCGAAGCCCGTGCCCGGGTAGCTCAGTTGGTAGAGCATGCGACTGAAAATCGCAGTGTCGGCGGTTCGAATCCGTCCCCGGGCACCATCTGGTCTTTTCAGAATTTGCCGTGGAAACCGGCTCAACCAAAGCAAATCAAAGGCTTATAGGCCCCGGGTGCCTCAGGGTGTCAATGGACGTCCCAGCTCTCGCCGCGATACCCCGCTGCCCTCCTATTGCGGCGCCACCACCCTATTGCGGCGCTACCACCTCGGTGTGAACCGCCGGCGAAGCTCACCGGGGTCGTATAGACGAGCGCGACCGCGGTGATCGCGAGGCCGAGCTGGGTCAGCATGGTGATGATCGTGCCGACCATGCGGCCCCACCGCATCCCGTCCATGCCGAGCGCGTGCAGGATGCGGCCGACGAGGTAGAGCGCGCCCGCCGCCCACAGCCAGATCGACGGGCCGATGCCCAGTTCGACGAGCGCGAGCAGGATCAGCACGAAGGCGGTGTTCTCGACGAAATTGCTGTGCGCGCGCATCCGCCGCGTGACGGCTTCATTGCCGCCGTCGCCGACGAAAACCTTTTCCCGCGTCCGCACCCGCCCGACGCGCACGCTGAGCCAGAGATTGAGCAGCGCCGCGCCCGCGGCGATCGTCAGGCTGATCGGCAAGATGATCATGTGGTTCCCCCCTTCGCCGGGATTCCGGCAGTGAGGGAGGTGTGGCATTGGTAAAGGGGCAGGGCAAGGGGCGGCATGGCGCCTGTTGCCGGTGATGGGATTGGCTTGACCGATCCGCGTCCTTGCGAGGAGCGCAGCGACAAAGCAATCTCCCGCCATCGTCCGGAAAGAATGCGGGTTGGAGATTGCTTCGCTCCGCTGGCAAAGACGATTCCTGCCATGTCGCCCCAGTCCGTGTCTCGGGGGTTGCCTTTGCGGGCAAAAACGCTATAGCCGCGCCCGATCCGGCACCCGACACCAACAGGCGTTGAGGCACCCTCCGGCGGACGATTTCCGGTCGTTTTTCAAACGGTAACGGTTTTCATCCTGGTGGGCGGGCCAGTCATTTCCGGCGACGGGAAAGACAAGTTCGGGTTCGCTGATTCGATTAAACATTTAGGAATGCAGGAAATAACATGGCCGTCCCCAAGCGAAAAACCTCGCCCTCGAAGCGCGGCATGCGTCGCAGCCACGACAGCCTGAAGGTCGAGGCCTTTCAGGAATGCCCCAATTGTGGCGAGTTGAAGCGCCCGCACAACCTGTGCAACGCCTGCGGCCATTATAACGGCCGCGAAGTGGTGGCTGGCGCCTAAGTCAAGCCGGAGAGCGCCAGGATGAGCCTTACACCGCGAATCGCGATCGATGCGATGGGCGGTGACGTCGGCGTGCGCATGATGCTCGCCGGCGCCGCGATGGCGCGCCACCAGCATGACGGCCTGCGTTTCCTCCTCGTCGGCGACGAGGGGCAGATCAAGGCCGCGCTCGAAAACCACCCGAACCTGCGCGCCGCGTCGGACATCATCCACACCGAAGAGGTGGTCAGCGGCGCCGACAAGCCCAGCCAGGCGCTGCGCAAGGCGCGGGGCAGCTCGATGGGGCTGGCGATCGACGCGGTGAAGCGCGGCGCCGCCGGCGGCGCCGTGTCGGCGGGCAACACCGGCGCGCTGATGGCGATGGCGAAGGTCGCGCTGCGCACCATGCCGGGGATCGACCGGCCGGCGCTCGCGGCGCTGCTCCCGACGCTCGGCGACAATGATGTCGTCATGCTCGACCTTGGCGCCAACACCGATTGCGACGCCAACAACCTCGTCCAGTTCGCCGTCATGGGTGCCGCTTATGCGCGCACCGCGATGGGGCTCGAACGGCCGCGCGTCGCGCTGCTCAACATCGGCACCGAAGAGTTGAAGGGCACCGACGAGATTCGCGACGCCGCGGCGCTGCTGCGCGACCGCGCCGAAGGGCTGCCGATGCGGTTCGCCGGCTTTATCGAGGGCGACAAGCTGTCGCGCGGCGATGTCGACGTGATCGTCCACGACGGCTTTGCGGGCAATATCGCGCTCAAGACGATCGAGGGGACGGCGCGCTTCGTCACCGACCTCCTGCGCCGCGCCTTCACCAGTTCGACGCGCTCGAAGATCGGTTTCCTGATCTCGCGCCCCGCGACCGAATTGCTGCGCCACCATCTCGACCCCAACAACCATAATGGCGCGGTGTTCCTGGGTCTCAACGGCGTCGTGCTGAAAAGCCATGGCAGCGCCGATGCGAAGGGGGTCGCGAATTGCGTCCACCTCTGCGCCGAACTGATCGAAAAGGATATCACGCGCCAGGTGACCGAGGATCTCGCCAATTTCCGCGGAGGAACCGCGGCATGACCCTGCGCGCGATCCTGTCGGGCACCGGCTCGGCGCTGCCGCGCACGCGGGTTTCCAACGCCGAACTCGCAACGCGCGTCGATACCAGCGACGAGTGGATCGTCGAGCGCACCGGCATCCGCTTTCGCCACATCGCCGAGCCTGACGAGACGACCGCGACGCTCGGCGCGGCGGCGGCAAAGGAAGCGCTGGCGGCCGCGGGGCTCCAGCCCGCCGACATCGGCCTGATCATCGTCGCGACCGCGACCCCCGACAACACCTTCCCGGCCAGCGCGACCAAGGTGCAGGCGCTGCTCGGCGCCCCCGATTGCATCGCCTTCGATGTCGCCGCGGTCTGCTCGGGCTTTCTCTATGCGGTGTCGGTCGCCGATTCGATGCTGCGCACCGGCGCGGCGCGGCACGCGCTGGTCATCGGTTCGGAGACCTTCAGTCGCATCCTCGACTGGGAAGACCGCGCGACCTGCGTTCTGTTCGGCGACGGCGCGGGCGCGATCATCCTGTCGGCCGAGGACGTGACCGACGATCGCGGCATTCTCGCGACGCGGCTCCACGCCGAGGGCAAATATGGCGATATGCTCTATGTCGATGGCGGCCCGTCAACGACGGGCACCGTCGGCCATGTCCGCATGCAGGGCCGCGAAGTGTTCCGCCACGCCGTCACCAACCTGGCGTCGGTGCTCGGCGAGGTGATGGAAGAGGTCGGGCTGGCCGCCAGCGACATCGACTGGGTCGTGCCGCACCAGGCGAACAAGCGGATCATCGACGCCACCGCGAAAAAGCTGGGTCTTTCGCCCGATCGCGTCGTGCTGACGGTCGATCAGCACGCGAACACGTCCGCGGCATCTGTTCCGTTGGCGCTCGACCTTGCGATCCGCGACGGCCGCATCCGGCGCGGCGACCTTGTCGTGCTCGAGGCGATGGGCGGCGGCTTCACCTGGGGCGCGGCGGTCTTGCGCGTCTGATTCGGGCGATCCCCCTCCCGCTTGCAGGAGGGGATGCACTCACCGCATCAACTCCTCGCTCCATCCGTTTCAGTTTGGCGGATTAATTAGCTTTTGTTACAGAGGGGGCGGGACTCGTGATGGTGGGGGCCTTCCCGGGAACCTTTGGGTTGCATCGGCTTCAGGAGGGGAAGGGAACAAGATGACCGCAGGGACGCTTACGCGCGCCGACATCGCCGCAAGGATCAACCAGCAGATCGGCCTGTCGCGCAATGAATCGGCGACGATCGTCGAATCGATTTTGGACCATATGTCCGACGCGCTCGCCAATGGGCAGAATGTGAAGATTTCGGGCTTCGGCACCTTTGTGCTGCGTGACAAGGCGCAGCGGATCGGCCGTAATCCGAAGACCGGGATCGAAGTGCCGATCCTGCCGCGCCGGGTGATGACCTTTCGCGCCAGCCAGTCGATGCGTGCTCGCGTCGCGGGTACATAGTCCGGGCATGGCGCATGGCTGATTTCGACCATGGCGCGGGCGACGGCAAGGCGGCGAACGCGATGCTCGCGATCGGCGAGCTGGCGGATCGCATCGGCGTCCCGACGCATGTCCTGCGCTATTGGGAAACGCGCTTTCCGCAGCTCCGCCCGCTCCAACGGTCGGGGCGGCGGCGCTATTACCGCGCCGAAGATGTCGCGCTCGCCGAACGCATCCACCATCTGCTGCATGTGAAGGGTTTCACGGTCGAGGGCGCCCGCAAGGCCTTGTCGGAGCCCAATGGCGCGGCGCGGCCGGAACCCGCTGTGGTAACGTCGCCCGCCGCATCGCCCGGCATTCCGATTGAAGCGCTGGTCGCCCTGCGTCGGCGGCTCGCGGCGGCATTGCGTTAGACATTCCCGTCGCCCCCGCGAAGGCCGGGGGCCGCAGGCCATCTTACGCTACCGATCCAGCGGCCCCCGCCGTAGCGGGGGCGACGGGCTTAAAGTTAAGCCCGCTTCTTCACTCTCAACGCTGACAGTCTGCCTCAGTCGTCGTCCATCGCCGGCGCCAGCGCCGGGTCGAGGTCGCGCGGGCGGACGAAGGCGGTGATCCGCGCCATATTGACATCGAGGCCCCGCCAGTCGGCGATGTCGAGTTCGAGCCGGACGAGCGCCGAGGTCGGCAGCTTTTCCTCGACCGCTGCGCGCAGATCGCCGCCGTCTGCTTCGGGGACGAGCATCAGCGCCAGATCCTCGAGCCCCGGATTATGCCCCGAGATCAGCAGATGGGCCGCGTCCTTGCCGGTATCGCGGATGACGTCGATCAGGGTCGCCGCCGACGCGAGATAGATGCGCCGGTCCCAGACCGGTTCGACGCTGTCGAGGTTCGCGGCGGGCTGGAAGATGTCGAGCGTTTCGGTGACGCGCACCGCGGGCGAAGCGACGATGCGGTCGACCGGCATCGCCTGCCGCTTGACATATTGGCCGATCAGTTCGGCCCCGCGCCGCCCGCGGGCGTTGATCGGGCGGTCGAAATCACGCTCGACCTGCACGTCCCAACCCGATTTCGCATGGCGCAGGATGGTCAAAGTCTTCAAGATCGCTCCCCGCGCTATCCCCTCGTCAAGGGGTCTTGTGCCGCAAACTCATGGCGGTGGAAAGGCAGGATATGCGCTTTGCCTTCGTTCGACATTCGCCGCCGCGACATGGTTCACCGCTTCGTCGAGCGGCAGGCGGCGGATCGGCGTGCCTTCGGGAAAGGCGCTGAGCAGTCGCGAGGGAAAACTCGGCGACAGCATCACGAACTGGCCGAAATCATCGGCGCGGCGGATCAGGCGGCCGAACGCCTGGCCGATGCGCGCGCGGATGACGCCGTCGTCATAGGCGCTGCCGCCCTGCGCCGCGCGCCGCGCCGCATGCAGGATCGTCGGGCGCGGCCACGGCACCCCCTCCATGATCGCGAGCCGCAGCGAATCGCCGGGCACGTCGACCCCGTCGCGCAGCGCGTCGGTGCCGAGCAAGGAAGCGTGCGGTTCGGCGCGGAAGATGTCGACGAGCGTTCCGGTGTCGAGCGGATCGACATGCTGGGCATAGAGCGGCAGGCCCGCGCGCGCGAGCCGGTCGGCGATCCGCGCATGGACGATACGCAGCCGCCGGATCGCGCTGAACAGCCCCAGCGCGCCGCCCCCCGACGCCTCGATCAGGCGGCTGTAGGCGCCGGCGAGCGCGGGAAGGTCGCCGCGCGCGATGTCGGTGACGATCAGCACCTCCGACTGGCGGGCATAGTCGAACGGACTGGGCACCGCGAAATGCTGCACCCCGCCGTCGATATGGCGCGCGCCGGTGCGGATATCGGCGTCGGCCCATCCCACCTGACCATGGCTGCCGCCGCGCAGCGTGGCCGAGGTCACCAGCACGCCCTGCGCCTGCGCATAGACGATCTCGGCGACCGGCCGCGCCGGGTCGAGCCAGTGACGGTGCAGCCCGAGGTCGAATTCGCGCCCGTCGTAGCGATCGACCGCCAGCCAGTCGACGAAATCGGGGTCGGCGGGACCGCCGACGCGCCCGAGCAGCGACAGCCAGCCGCCGAGCGTGTCGATCCGTGTGCCGAGGCTGCCGCGCGCGCCGTCGATGCGCGCGCGCGCCTGGCCGTCGAGCCAGTCGGGCGGGTCCTCGACCAGCGCGTCAAGCCGCTTGCCGAGCGCCATCAGCGGCCGCAGCAGCGCCTCGATCGCGTCGCTCGCCCCCGCTGCCGCCGCGACCAGTTCGGGGTCGGGGTCGGCGAGTTCGGTTTCGAGGCCATAGCCCGCGTCGGCGGTGCGCGTGTCGATGCTGCGCGCATAGACCATGGCGCGCACCGCGACGAGCAGCCCCTCGATCGCGCCCCACGGCGCATTTTCGGCGATCCGGCCGAGCCAGCCTTCGCCGGGCAGTTCGCCCGCCGCTGCGATCGCCGCCTGGATCGCGCGCTCGCCCGCCTCGTCATAGCTCGCGACGTCGGCGAGCCTGGCGGCTAGCCCGCGCCGCCGCCCGCGCGACTTGCCCTCTGGCCCCAGCACCCAGCGGCGGATCTCGACCGCCTCCTGGCCGGTCAACGCCGCCGCGAACATGCTGTCGGCGGCGTCCCACAGATGATGGCCTTCGTCGAAGATCAGCCGCGTCGCGGGCGCGCCGCCGCCTTCCTGCGAATTGGGGCGCGGGCGCGCCGCCTGCACCATCACCAGCGCATGATTGGCGATGATGATGTCGGCCTGCGTCGCGGCGCGCGCCGACCGCTCGATGAAGCATTTGCGGAAATGCGGGCAACCGGCATAGATGCACTCGCCGCGCCGATCGGTCAGCGCCGTGGTGCCGTTGCGGCGGAACAGCGCGGGGAGCCAGCCGGGCAGGTCGCCGCCGACCATGTCGCCGTCGCGGCTATAGGCCGCCCAGCGCGCGACGAGCTGCGCGAGGATCGCGGCGCGCCCCGAAAAGCCGCCCTGCAAGGCATCCTCCAGATTGAGCAGGCAGAGATAATTTTCGCGCCCCTTGCGCACCACCACCTTCTCGCGGTGCGTCACGGCGTCGGAGTAGAGTTTCTCGGTCTCGCGCGCCAATTGGCGTTGCAGCGCCTTGGTGAAGGTCGAGATGCAGACCGCGCCCGCCGCCTGGTCGATCCATTGCTTCGCGGGGGCGAGATAACCGAGGGTCTTGCCGATCCCGGTGCCCGCCTCGGCGACCAGCATCTGCGGCGCGTCCTTGCGCGCGCGCGGGGCGAAGATCGCGGCGGCGGCGCGGGCATAATCCTGCTGCCCCACGCGCCGCTCGGCGCCGTCGCCGGTCAGCCGGTCGAGCCGAGCGGTGACATCGTCGGGGTTCACCGTCACCTGGCGCGGCTGTGGACGCGGCGGCTGTTCCTCCCATTCGGGAAGCCGCGCGAAGAGCCAGCGATCGGCCTGGCCGGGCGGATCGAGCCGCGGCTGGAGCAGCGAGGCCCACGGCCAGCGCTGACGCCCCAGCGCCTGCAAGCCATGCCACGCCCCCTCGCGCTCGGCCCAATCGGGGTCGTCGAGGCGGCCGAGCATCGCGGCGGCGACGTGCGGCAGGAAAGCGGCGACGTCATCCTCGCGCGCGGGCGGCGTTAGGTTCAGCGTGGCGGCGATTCCGGTCGGCGTCGGCACCGCGAAATGCGCGGGATGAAGGAAAGCGAAGAGTTCGAGCAGGTCGAGCCCCGACAATTCGGGATAGCCCAATCGGTCGCCGGTCAGCGGGGCGTTCAGCAGCAGGTGCGGCGTCGCCGCGACCGCCGCAATGGCTTCGCCGCGCCCGACCCGCTGCACGCGGCCGCTCGCATCGGCGATCCAGATGCCGACATGACTCGCGTGGAGCGCGGGCAGGGCAAGGGGATCGACGCGGGGGAGCATCGAACCACGCTAGGGACAAAAGAGGAACGCGGCAAGCGTGCGGACGACCACCTCATTTTCGTCATCCCCGCGAACGCGGGGACCCAGAGCGTGCATCGGCTTACCCCACACTGGGTTCCCGCTTTCGCGGGAATGACGATGGTTGGGCTTCGATGGTCGGGTTTAATTCAGTCCCCGCCGCCCGAACACCGGCGCGCGGCTCGTCAGGAACACCGGCGGCGGATCCGTCGCGACGCTCCGCCGCGCCGCCTCGAGTGCCTTGTAGAGCGCGCCATGCGTCAGTTCATAGGGAAAGCGCACGCCCATGCGATCATATTCGGACCACATCACGACCGCATAGGTGACTTCGCCCGCATAATGGATTTCGCAGCGCGACCGCGCCGGCATGCTCGCGCCGTCGATCCGCGCGCCGCCTTCGGACAGGTCGCAGATGCGGCCGCCGACGAAGTTGAGGACGCCATTGACCATGATTTCGATCGAGATCGGAGTCCGTTTGTGGCCGCGGGCCGTCGGGGAGCGAAAGTTCGTCATGGGGTGATGCTAAACCCTTCATGGTAAATTTTCCGGTAACGATGATCGGCCGCCGTCGCCCCCGCGCAGGCGGGGGCCGCTGGAGGCCTGCTCCGGCATCGCCGTGTAAACCGATGGCGGCCCCCGCCTGCGCGGGGGCGACGAGGGGCCTTCTTTCCTTCCGCCGACCTTCCCGCTATGGGCGCAGCCATGACTGACCTGCACCTTCATCCGTCGCTGCGCACCCCGGCGCAAACGTCCAAGGCCTGGCCGTTCGAGGAAGCGCGCAAGCTGGTCAAACGCTATCCCGATGGCAAGCCCGGTGGCGAGCCGATGCTGTTCGAGACCGGCTATGGCCCGTCGGGCCTGCCGCATATCGGCACCTTCAACGAAGTGCTGCGCACGACGATGGTCCGCCGCGCCTATGAGGCCATCACCGGCGGCGCGGCGACGCGGCTCGTCGCGTTCAGCGACGACATGGACGGGCTGCGTAAGGTTCCCGACAATGTGCCGAACGGCGCCATGCTGCGCGACCATCTCGGCAAGCCGCTCACCGATATTCCCGATCCGTTCGGCAAGTTCGACAGCTTCGCGCACCATAATAATGCGATGCTGCGCGAATTTCTCGACCGCTTCGGCTTCGAATATGAATTCGTCAGCTCGACCGAGCGCTACAAGTCGGGGGCGTTCGACGAGGCGCTGAAGAATGTCCTGCGCCACAATCAGGACATTCTCGACATCATGCTGCCGACGCTGCGTGCCGAGCGCGCCGCGACCTACTCGCCGATCCTGCCGGTCAGCCCGAAATCGGGGATCGTGCTCCAGGTGCCGGTGGCCGTGGTCGACGCCGACAAGGGGCTGGTCTCGTTCGACGACGAGGGCGAGACGATCACCCACAGCATCCTGTCGGGCGGCGCGAAGCTGCAGTGGAAGGTCGACTGGGCAATGCGCTGGGTCGCGCTGGGCGTCGATTATGAAATGTACGGCAAGGACCTGACCGACAGCGGCGTCCAGTCGGGCAAGATCGCCAAGGCGCTCGGCGGCCGCAAGCCCGAGGGACTGATCTATGAAATGTTCCTCGACGAAAAGGGCGAGAAGATTTCCAAGTCGAAGGGCAACGGCCTCAGCCTCGAGCAATGGCTCGACTATGGCAGCGAAGAAAGCCTCGCCTTCTTCGCCTATCGCGAGCCGAAGGCGGCGAAGCAGCTCCACATCGGCGTGATCCCCAAGGCGGTCGACGAATATCTCCAGATGCGCGGCAATTATCCGGCGCAGGACGGCGACAAGAAGCTCGGCAATCCGGTACACCATGTCCATGTCGCGCGCGGCGAGGATGTGCCGGGGACCGCCCTGCCGGTGACCTATGGCCTGCTGCTCAACCTGGTCGGGGTGATGGGCGCCGATGCGTCGAAGGATCAGATCTGGCGCTATCTCGGCCAATATGTCGCGGGGGCGAATGCCCAAACCTATCCCGAGCTTGACCGGCTGATCGACAATGCGATGGCCTATAACCGCGATTTCGTCGCGCCGACCTTGCAGCGCCGCAAGCCGCAGGGCGGCGAAGTCGCGGCGCTGAAGGCGCTCGACGGCCAACTCGCCGCGCTCCCCGCCGACGCGCCCGCCGACGATATCCAGAATATCGTCTATGCGATCGGCAAGGACGAAACCTATGGCTTCGCGACGCTGCGCGACTGGTTCAAGGCGCTTTACGAGACGCTGCTTGGGTCGAGCGCGGGGCCGCGCATGGGCAGCTTCATCGCGCTGTTCGGCATCGCCAACACGCGGCGGCTGATTGCCGAGGCGCTGGCGTAACGGCGCGCCAAATTCCGTTCGTGTCGAGCGAAGTCGAGACACCGGGAAGGCGTGCGCAACTGATGGGCATCTCGACTTCGCTCGATGCGAACGGGTTCAGGATGGAAGACATGATCGACATCTTCACCACCGGCGGAACGATCGACAAGGTCTATTTCGACGCCCTCAGCGAGTTCCAGATCGGCCCGACCGCGATCCCCGACCTGCTGCGCGAAAATAATGTCCATGTCCCGCACCGCGTCACCCCGTTGATGCGCAAGGACAGCCTCGACCTGACCGACACCGACCGCGAGGCGATCCGTGCCGCGGTGGCGGCGAGCGATGCGACGCGCATCCTCGTCACCCACGGCACCGACACGATGGTCGTCACCGGCCGCGTCCTCGCCGGGGTCGCGGGCAAGACGATTGTGCTGACCGGCGCGATGCAACCGGCGTCGGTGCGCGCGAGCGACGCCGAATTCAATGTCGGCTTCGCGCTCGCCGCGGTGCAGACGCTGCCGCCCGGCGTTTATGTCGCGATGAACGGGATGATCTTCGACCCCGAAACGACGGTGAAGGATCGCGCGGGTCAGCGTTTCGTGCAGGAATAGGGTTCAGCCCGCCGCCGTCACCTGGCGCAGCACCGCGCGGTAATGCGGCGCGATCGTCATCGCCTCATGCTGGCCCTGCTGGCCGAGCATCGCGTGGACCGCGGGCAGGCGATAGCAGGGGACGCCCATGAACAGATGATGCTCGGCGTGATAATTCACCCAATAGGGCGCGACCGTCGCGCGCGCGATCCAGCCGGCATGGGTGGTGCGTGCATGGGTGAAGGGATCGTCGCTGCCGGTCGTCGTGCAGGCATGTTCGGCGATGTTGCGGATGCGCAGGAAAAGCTGGAAAGTCGTCGCGAGCCCGGCGATCCACAGCAGCCACGGCGTCCAGCCATAAAGCAGCAGCGAGGCGGCGAGCAGCACCGCCTGCACGATCAGGAAGCGCCCGACCGCGCGGGTCACCGCCATCGCGCCCGCGACATCGACCGTCGGTGACGTCATGCCGTCTTCCGACTGCTTGTTGAACGGCGTGCCCGCCTTGGTGCTCGCGCCCTTCTTGTCGGCCCGCTCGCCGCGCAGCATCGCGCCCAGGCCTTTGCAGGCGAATCCGAACTGCGCCACGCGCTGCTTGAAAAAGGTCTGCCCGGTCAGGTCGCGCAATATCTTGCGCCCCAGGCTGGCGCGGGTGGTGGGGAAGGGTTTCGACAGCGACAGGTCGGGGTCTTCGGGCTGCTGCGTATATTTATGGTGCTGGAGGTGATAGGTGCGATAGGCGATCAGGTCCGACCCGGCGGCCGCCCCGGTCAGCCATTGGCCGAGGAAATTATTCACTTTCCGGTTCGGATGCAGCAGGCCGTGCGCGGCCTCGTGCATCAGGATCGCGAGGCCGAGCTGGCGCCCGCCGACGATGACGATCGCGAGCAGCCAGGCGAGCGGATGGCCGCTCCAGGCCGCGAGACCGACCGCCACGATGCTGACGATCCACGCATGCGCGACCAGCCACACGCCGCGCCAGCGCGAAGGGGCGGTGATCGCCGCCCATGCGGCGCGGTCGAAGAAGCGGTTGGGCGGGAGGAGGCGGACAGCGGACATGAGATCATTCTAACAAGTTGCGAACCGAAACCAAACCCCTTCCGTTTTGGGGGCTTTGAAAGGTTCGATTCCCGTATTCGTCCCCTGGGATCAAGTCCGGGGGGCAAGGAATGCAAAATCATGCCGCGTCGTTCCAATCCCGTCGTCACCCATATTGGCACAGGAACGGAGGCAATCGGCGGCGGCTGGTAAGGATTTGGTAACCCGCCGGCGGACAGAGGGATGGCTGGACCAGACGAGCGGGATAGGCGGGAATTGGGGGTTCGATTCAACATCGTACGGCCGGCGGTCAGCGAAGGGTCCGAGGGGGAATCGCTGCTCGCGACACCCGAGTTCGTGACGCGGCTGACGCGCGTTGCGCAGCTTTGGCATTATGTCCTCATCGCCCGCGTGCTGACCTTTTTTGCCTTTGCCTTTTTTCCCGGTGCCGCAGGCTTTCTCGCGCGTCCATCGCTGTGGCTGGTCATGGCCGCCGGCCTTGGCTGCGATCTGGTCCTGACCGTCTTCGGCCAGATGTCACGGGTCAGGCGACCGCTTTCGGGTCGCTGGCTGCGGCGCGGGGTCGGGATGTGCTTCGCGCTTCTCGTCATCGGGACGATGCTGCATTCGGCGGTGATGTTCGCCGCGACCGCGTCGCACGACGGCCGCCTCTATTTCGATGCCTTTTCGGCGGTCAAGCTCGGCTCGATCCTCGTCGCCGCCGCCGCTGCCGCGATCATCCGCCCGGCCTTTTTCGCCTTTGCCGGGGCGATGGCGCTCGGCGGCGCGATCGGGATCGCGTCATGGCCTTTCGGGATCGCGGGGCTCGTCTTCCTCGGGCTGCTCATCGTGATGCTGCGCGAGGACGTCCGGCACCAGCGCCGCGCGAAACAGGCCAGCCGGCTCGCGATCAGCGAACAGCAGCGCGCGCTCGGCCTAATGCGCGATTTCGAGCGCGCCGGGCGCGGCTGGTTCTGGGAGACCGATCGCTACGGCCATCTCGTCTATATCTCGCCGCCCGTCGCGGCCAAGCTGGGTATCGCGGCATCGGACCTTTTTGGCCGTCCGTTCACCGACCTCATCCGCAAGCGCGTCGGCAATGACGAGAGCGAAGAGCGGACGCTGGGTTTCAGCCTGTCGTCGCGGACGCCGTTCAACGAGTTGACCGTCCAGGCGGCGGTGCCCGGCGAAGAGCGCTGGTGGTCGATCTCGGGCCACCCGATCAGCAATGAGCTCGGTAATTTCCAGGGTTTTCGCGGCAGCGGCACCGACCTTACCGAGAAGAAGAGGTCGGAGCGCGAAATCAACCAGCTGGCGCGCTACGACACGCTCACCGGCCTTGCCAACCGGCTCCACATCACCGACCTGCTCGAACGCGCGCTTCGCAACCATATGGGGCAGGCGCAGCCGTGCGCGCTGCTGCTGATGGACCTCGACCGCTTCAAGGCGGTCAACGACACGCTCGGCCATCCGGTCGGCGACCAGTTGCTCCAGCAGGTCGCGGGGCGCCTCTCCCAGATCGTCGGCGACAAGGGGCAGGTGGGGCGGCTCGGCGGCGACGAGTTCCAGATCGTGCTGCCGCAGATCATCCAGCCCGACAAGCTGGCGGGCATCGCCAATGCGATCATCCTGAGCCTCGCCAAGCCCTTTGCGATCGAGGGGGAACAGGTGCGGGTCGGTTCGTCGATCGGCATCGCGGTGTCCGAAGGACAGGGGGTGAACGCCTCGGCGCTCGTCCGCAACGCCGACCTTGCGCTCTACGCCGCCAAGGATGCGGGGCGGGGGGTTTATCGTTTCTACGCCGACGCTATGCACAATCAGGCGAGCGAGCGGAAGGCGATCGAGGATGCGCTGCGCGACGCGCTCGCCAGGGACGAGCTGACTTTGCTCTATCAGCCGATCGTCGATGTGAAGCGCGAGCATGTCACCGGCTTCGAGGCGCTGATCCGCTGGCGGCGCGAGGGCGGCGAGATGATCAGCCCGTCGAAATTCATCCCCATCGCCGAGGAATCGAACCTGATCATCCCGATCGGCGAATGGATCATCCGCACCGCCTGCGCGACGATCGCGCGGCTTGGCCCCGGCTACCGCGTCGCGGTCAACGTCTCGCCGCGCCAGTTCGCCAATGAAAAGCTGCCCGCGACGATCCTGAACGCGGTCGCGGCGGCGGGGATCGCACCCGGCCAGCTTGAGCTTGAGATCACCGAAGGCGTCTTCCTCGACGAAAGCCCCGAAACGCTGGAGATGTTCCAGAAGCTGAAGCGCACCGGGGTGCGGCTGGCGCTCGACGATTTCGGCACCGGCTATTCGGCGCTCGGCTATCTGAAGAAGGCGCCGTTCGACAAGATCAAGATCGACCAGAGCTTCGTGCTCGGCGCCGCCGACAAGAGCAGCATGAATGCGGCGATCATCTCGTCGATCGTCGGCCTCGCGAGCGCGCTCGACATGGAGACGACGGCGGAGGGGGTGGAGACGCACGACGACCTCGCGCTTGTCCGCGCGCTCGGTTGCAGCCATGTCCAGGGCTATATCTATGGGCGTCCGATGGCGATCGAGGCGGTGCTGGCGCTGCTTCGCGAAGGCGGCGGGCGCGTCGTCGCGCGCGGCTTCAAGAGCGCCCGCGAACCGCGGGCGCGAACCTTCCGCAGGATTCAGGTGGAAAGCGGCGGCTATCACTACGAAGCGATCATCCGCAACCTGTCGCCGCACGGCGCGCTGGTCGAGGGATTGTGGAACGTGCCGAGCGGCACGCCGCTGACGCTGGAACTGACCCCCGATGTCCGCCTGGATGCCGAGGCGCGCTGGTCGACGGGCAATCGCGTCGGGGTGCGCTTTGGCAAGGCGATCGACATGGCGATCTTTGCCGGGCCGCCGGTTCAGCCCAGAGCCTTTCGGCAGCGCGCCTACCGCGCGGCCTGACGTTGCACCTCAGTCGGCGATCCGGCCGCGCGCCATCACCCAATCGACCGTTTCGAGGGTGCGGACGTCGGTCAGCGGGTCGCCGTCGACCGCGATCATGTCGGCCGACATTCCCGGTGCGATACGGCCGATCTCGTTCTCCATCGACAGCAGCCGCGCGGCGACGGTGGTGGCGCTCGCCAGCGCTTCGCGCGGGGTCAGCCCATATTTGACGAGCAGCGCGAATTCGCCGGCGTTGCGGCCATGTTCGAATACGCCGGCGTCGGTGCCGAAGGCGATCGGCACACCCAATTCCCTGGCGCGCGCCATCGCCTTGCCGACGTCGTTCAGCGTCATGCGGACCTTTTCCTCGACCGTCGGCGTGTAGATGCCCTTGCCGAGCCGCTCGCGAATGCCCTCGAACGCCATCAGCGTCGGGACCATATAGGTGCCCTTCGCCCTCATGACCTTGAGCGCGGCTTCGTCGGCGAACGTGCCATGCTCGATGCTGTCGATCCCCGCCGCGGCGGCCGATTCGATCCCGCGTGCGCCATGGGCGTGCGCCATGACCTTGAGGCCCAGCGAATGGGCGGTGGTGGCGATGCTCTCCATCTCGGCGTTCGAGAAATGCGCGCCGAGCCCGCGGCCCTGCTGCGACAGCACGCCGCCGGTCGCGGTGATCTTGATGATGTCGGCGCCCGCGCGCGACGCCTTGCGGACCTTTTCGGCGCATTCGACGGCGCCGGTGCAGGTATAGCCCTGATCGAGCACCGCGTGGATATCCTCGCGAAAGCCCGTCGTGTCGCCGTGCCCGCCGATGATCGCCAGTGGCGGCCCGGCGGCGATGATGCGCGGCCCCTCGATATAGCCCTCGGCGGTGCCGCGGCGGAGCGAGAAGGCGGTATATTGCGCTGACCCTGCTTCGCGCACCGTGGTGAAGCCGGCGCGCAGCGTGACGCGCGCATTCTTGGCGCCGACGACGACGCCCCATTCGTCGGGATCGACCGCTTCGCTGCGATAGTCGCCGCCGGGATCGCCGGTCAGGTGGACGTGGAGATCGATCAGGCCGGGAAGCAGCGTCTTGCCGCCCAGATCGACGATCTCGGCGCCTTCGGGCGCAGCGGCGCGGCCGGGCGCGATCGAGACGATGCGGCCGTCGGTGACGGTGACGGTCGACGGTCCTTCGGCGGGCTTGTTTGCGTCGGTGATGACGTGGCCGGCATAGATGATGGTGGTTTTCGCGATGGCGCTGCTACCCATCAGCGCGAGCGTCGCCGCGGCGACGAACCCAAGTTTGCGCATGATCTCTCCCCTGTTCTGCCGGCATCGTGGCGCGTGGAACGGAGGAGGGCAAGCGCATAAAAAGAGGGAGCCGGAAGCCCGACCCCCTCAGTTTCTCTTCTGACAACCGAAAGGATATTACCAGAAGAAGTCGTAGATCACGTCGACCACCTGGCCGCTGTAGACATCGACGAGCAGCGCATCGTCATAATAGCGGACCCAGCGATAGTCGCCATAGGCCGGCGGCAGGCGGTAATAGCCGGGATCGTTGATCCAGTAGCGCTGGCTGTAAAAGAGCGACCCCAGCGAGAAGCCGATACCGAACCTTGTATAGCTGCGCCCCCGATACGGGTTGTAATAGCGCGACATCCGGTAATGGCTGCGGTTGTGGTTGCGATAGCTGCGCCAGTCATAGCGGTGGTCGTTGCGCCACTGACGGTTCCAGTTGTTGTTATCCCGGCGTCCGTCGCGGTAGCGGCGGTCGACCCGGTTGTTGTTGTTGCGGTCATAGCGACGATCGACCTGCCCGTTCCGGTTCCGGTCATAGCGGCGGTCGACCTGGCCGTTGCGATTGCGATCGTAGCGGCGATCAACCTGGCTATTGCGGCTCCGGTCCCGCTGACGATCGACCTGACCGTTGCGATTGCGGTCATAGGTGCCGCGCTGCCCCTGCCATTGCTGATTTGCCGGGCGCTGAGTCTGGCGCTGCTGCGGACGTTGGCGCTGACGGTCGTCGCGTTGGACCTGCGACGGGCGCTGGGCACTGCCGCGCTGGCCCTGCCACTGACGCTGGGCGTTGCCGCGCTGCGCCTGCGGTTGCTGGGCCCGCTGTGTCTGCGGCTGCGATTGCGGGCGCTGGCGTTCGGTCCGCTGGCGCTCGCCGTTGCCGCCGCGACGGCTTTCGGAACCGCGCTGGCCGTGATTGCCGCGCTCGCGCTGGGCGATCTGGATGCGCTCGCCGTTCGCCTGGGCGGCGGCGGGCGCAATGGGGGTCAGGATCGTCGCGGCGATCAGCAACCCTCCGAACATCTTCTTCATCTCGGATACTCCAATGTCCCATCCGGCACCCAGCCGATCGGGAAGATGAATCGATAGGTAGCGGAGGCAAGATGGATCATCGCTGAACCCGGTTGTTGCCTGCGGTTCAGCTAGGACCGATCGACATTCAGCTCTGGCGGCCTGCAAATGGCGGCTTTCCGCACTTCCGGTGCTCACGTGCAGAAAGCACGCTGCGCTCCGGGTCGCGAAAAACCGCCATTTTCGACTCGCCATCTTCTGAATGTCGATTGGCCCTAGATGAACGATCAGCGCTCGTGCGGGGCCTTGAGCGCCGGGACCGCGCGCGCCGCGTCGGCGGGCCGGATGCCCGGCGGCGGCGCGGCGGCGATCCGTTCCTCGCCGCGCAGCACCCGGCCCGCGCGGCGGATCGCGCCGCGAATCCGGGGGTAGGTGCCGCAGCGGCAGATGTTGGTCATCGCCGCGTCGATCTCCGCATCGCTGGGGTTGCTGTTCTTTCTCAGCAGTGCGGCGGCCGCCATGATCATCCCCGACTGGCAGAAACCGCATTGCGGCACCTGATCGGCGACCCACGCCTGCTGGACCGGATGGCTGCGGTCGCGCGTCAGCCCCTCGATCGTCGTGACGAATCGCCCCTCGCATTCGGCGATGGTGACCATGCAGCTGCGAATCGCCTCGCCGTCGATATCGACGGTGCAGGCGCCGCATTCGCCGGTGCCGCAGCCATATTTGGTGCCGGTCAGGTTCGACGCATCGCGCAGCGCCCACAGCAGGGGCGTTTCGGGGTCCATGCGATATTCGACCGGGCGGTCGTTGACCGAGAATTTCGTCATGTCGGCCGGTTTAGCCGCCTGACCGGATTAGTCACGCCAGCTTGTGTCGATTTTGTCCACCTTGCGCACCATTGCGTCGAATTCGGCCTTGCCCGACTGGCGGCCGGGGATTTGCGCCATATAAAGGTCGCGCTGGTGGACCTTGACGACATCGTCGCTGATCAGGATCGGCTTGCCCATGCTCATCGTCGCGAGCTGAATTTCGCACGCGCGCTGCAACGCCCAATATTTGATGAAGGCGTCGGACAGCGACTTGCCCATCACGACGGGGCCGTGATTGCGCAGCATCAGGATGCGCTTGTCGCCGAGATGCTCGACGAGTCGCGTGCCTTCTTCCTCGCGCACCGTAATGCCTTCGAAATCATGGTAAGCGAGCTGGCCCATGAAGTTGCAGGCGTAGAAGTTCGTCGGCTGCAACCCGCCCTCAAGCCCGCACACCGCCATCGTCGCGGTGGTGTGGGTGTGGATGATCGCATGCGCGTCGGGCAGCACGCGGTGGAACAGGCTGTGCTGGACGAAGCCCGCCTTGTTGACGTGCCAGGGATTGTCCTCGTCCAGCTTGTTGCCGTCGATGTCGATCTTGATCAGGCTGGAGGCCGTCACTTCGCTGAAATGCATCCCATAGGGGTTGATCAGAAAGGCACCTTCCTGATCGTCGAGCTTCACCGTGATATGGTTGAAGATCATCTCGTCCCAGCCCATCATCGCGAAGATGCGGTAGCAGGCGGCAAGCTCCTGCCGCGCGGTCCATTCGGCTTCGCTATATTTGCTGTTGCGCTTGAGCTGGGTCGCCATGGCCTGTCCCTCGATTGATGTTCGTTTCGTCCTGCTACCTATGCCATAAGGCAAGGGGCGCGCACAATCCCGAGAAGGGGTGGGCCCGAGAAGGGGTGGGCCCGAGAAGGGGTGAGGCGATCCCGTGGCGCGGCAGGCGCGGTTCGCCGCGCGGGGACTTGCATTTCGGCGCGAATCTCTCTAGTTGGCGCTTCATCGGAACGTCGCGTGATCGCGGCGCTCTTTTTATTGCCCGAATATCGGCGGTTTACGGCAAACCGGAGCACCCGGTGACCGAGATCGTTTGGACGAACAGGAGACGACACGGCGTATGCAGATCATCGTTCGCGACAATAATGTCGACCAGGCCCTTCGCGCGCTCAAGAAGAAGCTGCAGCGTGAGGGCGTGTATCGCGAAATGAAGCTGCGCCGTCACTATGAGAAGCCCAGCGAGAAGCGCGCGCGCGAACGCGCCGCCGCCGTCCGCCGCGCCCGCAAGATGGAGCGCAAGCGGATGGAGCGCGACGGGATCAAGTAGGACCGTCTCCCGTTCGGGATCCTGATTCGAGAAAAGGGCGCCGCGGCAACGCGGCGCCCTTTTTCGTTTGGGCGCGGGCGGGAAGGGGCTCGACTGGAAGACGACCTCCATTTCTTCGTCATGCTGAAACAGGTTCAGCATGACGAATTTAAAGGCGACGACCACCCCAAGGCCGACATTCGGACTCGCAACGCGCTCGCGCAATTGCCTCTGGACCGCTCCACGCCCCTCCGCCTATAGGCGTGCCCGACATTCAGCCCCGGCCGGGGCAGGGGAAGGACAATGAAATGAGCGTCACGACGGTTCCGCTGCGCCCGGTGAGCAAGGGCGGCCTCTGGCTGATGTGGATCGGCCTGATCGCGCTGCTCGTCGCGGGCGCCGCTTTCGCTTTTACCGGCACGTCGAAGATCGGGTTCGAGACCGTCAAGGCGGGCACCGGCGCCAGCCCGACGATGGGCGACGTCGTGCTCGTCAAGTATGAAGGCAAGCTCGACGACGGCACCGTCTTCGACGCCAACGAGCAGGCGCCGATGCAGGTGTCGCAGGTCGTTCCCGGCTTCGCCGAGGCGCTGACCCGTATGCAGAAGGGCGGCAAGTACAAGATCGTCATCCCGCCCGCGCTCGGCTATGGCGCGCACGCGAACGGCCCGATCCCGGCGAACAGCACGCTGCACTTCACCGTCGAATTGATCGATTTCAAGACCGAAGCCGAAATTCGCGCGATGCAGCAGATGATGCAGCAGCAGCAAATGCAGCAGCAGGGCGCGCCCGGCGCTCCGGCTCCCGCACCGCGGCAGTAAAAACCGTCGCCCCCGCCTTTCGCGGGGGCGACGTTATGCTTTCTGCGGCGCCTGCGTTCCCGCGTTGCGTTCGGCTTCGCGTTCGAGCGCGACCTTGATCATCGCGACGATCGGGTCGGCGAGAAACAGCCCCATGATGCCGAGCAGCGTGCCGAACAATATCTGCGCGCCGAGGACGAGCGCGGGGGCCAGGTCGACGGTCTGCTTCGCGACCATCGGGACGATCAGATAGCCGTCGACCGTCTGGACGATGAAATAGATGGCGATCGCCCAGAGACCGGCGTCGGTCCCGGCCGAAAAGCCGACGAGCACGAGCAGCACCCCCGACACGATCGCGCCGATATTGGGGATGAAGGCGAGCAGGCCGGTGAGCAGCCCCATCAGCGCCGCCATCGGAATGCCGACGGCAAGGCAGGCGAGCCAGGTGCCGATTCCCTCGACGATCATGCCGAGCAGGCGCCCCGCCATCAGCCGGCGCAGCGTGAAGCCCATGCGCGCGGTGGTGATATAGAAATTCTCGCGCGATTTCATCGGCAGCATCCACGCGACGCCGCGTTCATAAAGCCGCGGCTCGATCGCGATGAAGATGCCGAGAACGACGACCATCACCAGGCTGGTCAGCGCGCCGAGCACTGTGCCGACCGCGGCGGTGACGCGCCCCACGGTGCCCGCCAGATTTTCGGTGAGCGCCTTGGTATCGAACTGGAGATCGCCGACGCCGTGCGCGCTCGCCCACGCCGCGATGCGTTCGACCTGGGCCATGACGACCGTCTGCAGGGTCGCGGCCTGGTCGGCGATCTGCGAGCCCGCGAACATCACGGTCCAGGCCAGGAAGGCGACGAGCGACAGGCAGACGATCAGCAATCGCCAGCCGCGCCCGATCGGCAGGATGCGGCCGAGCAGGCGCGCGCCGCCGTCGAGTATCGCGGCGACGACGATCGCGGCGAAGATCAGGAGGATCGGCTGGACCAGCACGATGCAGAGGCCGATGGCCAGCGCGAGCCCCAGCCAGACGCCGGCCTTCAAAAGCTCGCTGCGGACGAGTTGACTGCGAATTTCGGTGGGGCCGGGGGCTTCCCTGTGATCGTCCACCGGCGGCGGCGCGGACGCCTTGGCGCGCGTCGCGCCCGTCTTCCTCGTCGTCGCCATGCCGTCGCTCCCTATTTCGCGTTTGGATCATGCGCGGGGCGCAAATTGGTTCCGGCCCGGTCCGATCGCAGCGCGGTGAACCAGCTTAGCGGATTATACCATATCGCGGTGCCATTGGTTGAAAAGCTGATGATTTCGGCGCGCCCCGCGATCGCGTCGAACGGCACCGGGCCGCCGAGCCCCTTCTGGCTGACGGCCACGCGGCTGTCGGCGCTGCCGTCGCGGTTGTCGCCCATCAGGAACAGATGATCGGCGGGCACTTTGACCGGCCCATAATCGTCGGTCATGTAGCCGGGGCCCATGTCGATCGTGTCGAAGGTCGCGCCGCCGGGCAGCGTTTCGCGGACGATCGGCAGTTCGAGCACTTCCTTGCCGCTCGCGTCGCGGGAAAGGAAACGGCCGAGGCTGCTGTCGGGGCCGGGCATGTTGGCATCGACCGGGACCGAGAGCATCGGTTCGACCTCGCGCTTGATCGGCTTGCCGTTGATGATCAGCGCGCCGCCGCGCAGTTCGATCGTATCGCCGGGCAGGCCGATTACGCGCTTGATATAATCGACGCGCGACACCGGATGTTCGAGCACGACGATATCGCCGCGTTCGGGCAGCTTGCCGAACCAGCGGCCGGGCTTTTTGGGCGCGAGGTGGAAGCTCGCCGAGGCATAGGACCAGCCATAGGGATATTTGCTGACGATCAGCCGGTCGCCATTGCGCAGGATCGGCATCATCGAATCGGACGGGATATAGAAGGGCTTGGCGACGCAGCTATGGATGCCGAGCACGAGGATGAGGATCACCACGATATCGCGGACCAGCTTGCCCCAGCTTCCCTCGTCGGCCTTTTTCTTCTTCGCCATTACTCGTCCTTGATTGCTTCGATGATGACGAAGGCCTGCGCCCAGGGGTGATCGTCGGTCAATGTCAGGTGGATATGTGCTTTATGCCCCGCCGGGACCATCTGCGCGAGGCGGTCGGCGGCGCCGCCGGTCAGCGCCAGCGTCGGTGCGCCCGACGGGGCGTTGACGACGCCGATGTCCTTCATGAACACCCCGCGCCTGAACCCGGTGCCGACGGCTTTCGAGAAGGCCTCCTTGGCGGCGAAGCGCTTGGCATAGGTCCCCGCGCGGGTGAACGGCCGCCGCGCCGCCTTGGCGCGCTCGATGTCGGTGAAGACGCGCTGCTCGAACCGCTCGCCGAAACGGTCGAGCGACGCCTGGATGCGCTCGATATTGCAGAGGTCGGAGCCGAGGCCGATGATCAAAATGATCCTCCCCGGCACGGGGAGGGGGACCATGCGAAGCATGGTGGAGGGGCAGATGCGTCCTGTCCCCCGCTTGCGATAACGCGATTGGACGAGGATGCCCCTCCGCCACCTTCGGTGGCCCCCCTCCCCGTGCCGGGGAGGATCTGGCGAGACATGTTCATCCCCGCGCCTCGTCCATCAGGTCGCGCATCCGGCGCACTGCGGGTTCGAGCCCGGTGAAAATCGCCTCGCCGATCAGATAATGACCGATGTTGAGTTCGGCGAGCTGCGGGATCGCGGCGACGGGGACGACATTGTCATAGGTCAGGCCGTGGCCCGCGTGCGGCTCGATGCCGTTTTTCCATGCGAGCGCCGCGGCGTCGGCGAGACGGCGGAGTTCGGCGGCGCGGTCCTCGCCCTCGCTATGGGCGTAGCGACCGGTGTGGAATTCGACGACGGGGGCCTTCAGCCGCATCGCCGCCTCGATCTGGCGCGGGTCGGGCTCGATGAACAGGCTGACGCGAATGCCCGCGTCGCCCAGCCGCGACACGATCGGCGCGAGGTGATTGTGCTGCCCCGCCGCGTCGAGCCCGCCCTCGGTCGTGCGCTCCTCGCGCTTTTCGGGGACGATGCACGCGGCGTGCGGCGCGTGGCGCAGCGCGATGGCGAGCATCTCCTCGGTCGCCGCCATCTCTAGGTTCAGGGGCAGGCTGGTCGCCGCCTGAATCCGCGCGAGGTCGTCGTCGCGGATATGGCGCCGGTCCTCGCGCAGGTGCGCGGTGATGCCGTCGCCGCCGACCGCCGCGACGATCTCGGCCGCGCGCACGGGGTCGGGATGATCGCCGCCGCGCGCGTTACGGATCGTCGCGACATGGTCGATATTGACGCCGAGGCGCAGGCGGCTGGAGCCAGGCACGCTCAATTCGCGCGGCTCCCCGGCTTGATCGCCTGCGTGCCCGCGAGTTCGGGCGGCAGGTCGTCCGCGGCATAGGTCGGGAAATTGATCGCGACGAGCGGATAGAAGGGGACGCCGAGATCGATGGTGCTGCCCGCCGAGCGGTCGACGAGTGCCGCCTCGGCAAGAACTTCGCCGCCTGCGGCGCGCACCGCCGCCATCGCTTCGCGCGACGACAGGCCGGTGGTGACGACGTCCTCGACCATCAAAACCTTCGTGCCGGGGGTGATCGCGAAGCCGCGGCGCAGTTCGAAGGTGCCGGTCGGACGCTCGACGAAAATCGCCGGCTTGCCGAGCGCGCGGCCCATTTCATGCCCGATGATCACGCCCCCCATCGCCGGCGAGACGATCATGTCGACAGTCTGTCGCAGCTCGCGCGGCAGCTTGGCGGCGAGGGCGACGGCGAGCCGTCCGGCGCGCTCGGTGTCCATCAGCACGCGCGCGCATTGGAGGTAATATTCGCTGTGACGCCCGGAGGAGAGCAGGAAATGCCCCTGCAACAGGGCGTCGGCGGCGCGAAACTCGGCCAGGATTTCATCATCGGTCATGGGAGATTTTATCTTTTGTTCCTGTTGCCGCCCGGATCGGACGGCCATGTTTCGGCGGCGGAGAATTGCCAGCCGTAAAATAGTGTTAGAGATGCTTGAGACAAGCGGCAAGCGGGTCTATAGCGCCCGCGAGATTCAGCCTTTGGGGCGGCTGCCGCGACATATGTCCGGCGATCCGAACAATGGGGCTGGGGTATCAAGAAGAACAACAGGCAACGGGCGGCACTATCCTTATGAAGAGCTTGAAAACCAGCTTGCAAACCATTGTAATGGCGGCGGCTTTGTCGCTCGGCGCGGCGGGCGTCGCGCAGGCTGCGGCACCCGCGACGGCGCCGGTGGCCGCGACCATGGCGACTCCGGCTCCGGCAGCGCCCGATGCGGCGGCGGCGACGCCCGTGAATCCGGCGCCCGCCGACGCCGCGAAGGCGACCGCCCCGGCCGGCGACGCGACCTATGTGCCGATGAAGCCGACTCCCGGTATCGGCCAGCCGGTCGATGGCGGGATCAATTTCCAGCCGCAGGTCACTCCGGTCGGCCAACAGGCCTATAGCTTCAATCACTATATCCTGCTGCCGGTGATCACGGCCATCACGCTGCTCGTTCTCGGCCTCATGCTCTGGGCGATCGCGCGGTTCCGCGCCAAGGCGAACCCGGTGCCGTCGAAAACCACGCACAACACGTTCATCGAAGTGATCTGGACCGCGATCCCGGTCCTCATCCTCGCGGTGATCGCGGTGCCGTCGATCCGCCTGCTCGCGGCGCAATATGAACCGCCGAAGAAGGACGCGCTGACGATCAAGGTCACCGGCTATCAATGGTATTGGGGCTATGCCTATCCCGACCAGGGCATCGGCGAATATGTCTCGAAGATCCTGCCCGAGGACAAGGCGAAGGCCGCCGGCGAGCCCTATCACCTCGCGGTCGACAACCGCATGGTCGTCCCCGTCGGGCGCCAGGTGAAGCTGATCATCACCGGCTCCGACGTGATCCACAGCTTCGCGGTTCCGGCCTTCTGGACCAAGATGGACGCGGTCCCGGGCCGTGCCAACGAAACCACCTTCACCGCGACCAAGGTCGGCGTCTATTACGGCCAGTGTTCGGAGCTTTGCGGCGTCGATCACGGCTATATGCCGATCGCGGTCGAGGTTCTGCCGGTCGACAAATGGAAGGCCTGGGTCCGCTCGAAGGGCGGCAATCCCGATGGTCCGGCGCCCGCCGCCGCGGCGGCGGTGGCGCCCGCGCCCACCGGCCCGGTCCCCGCGACCACGATCAACGCCCCGGCCCCCGCGCCGGTTGCCGTCCCGACCGAAGCAGCGCCGGCTGCGGCTCCCGCCGCCGCGCCTGCCGCCAAGAATTAATCAGGGGGTCCGACAGATGACCGATATCGCAGCGACTGCACCCGGCCACGATCATGCGCATGATCACGGCCATGATCACGACACGCCGGGCTTTTTCGTCCGCTGGTTCATGTCGACGAACCACAAGGACATCGGCACGCTCTACCTGATCTTCGCGATCATCGCCGGCATCGTCGGCGGCGTGATGTCGGGGATGATGCGCCTCGAACTCGCCGAGCCGGGCATTCAGTATCTCCACGGCTGGGCGCAATTCTTCGACCCCACCGCGGGCGAGGTACAGGCGAAGCATTTCTGGAACGTGCTGATCACCGCGCACGGCCTGATCATGATCTTCTTCATGGTCATGCCGGCAATGATCGGCGGCTTCGGCAACTGGTTCGTACCGCTGATGATCGGCGCGCCCGATATGGCCTTTCCGCGCATGAACAACGTCAGCTACTGGCTGACCACCGTGGCGTTCGTCATGCTGATCGGGTCGATGTTCTTCCCCGGCGGCAGCGGCCTGGGCGCCGGCACCGGCTGGACGCTTTATGCTCCGCTGTCGACCAGCGGTTCGGTCGGCCCGGCGGTCGACATGGCGATCTTCTCGGTCCACCTCGCGGGCGCGGCGTCGATTCTCGGCGCGATCAACTTCATCACCACCATCTTCAACATGCGCGCGCCGGGCATGACCCTGCACAAGATGCCGCTGTTCGTGTGGTCGGTGCTGGTCACCGCCTTCCTGCTGCTGCTCGCGCTGCCGGTTCTGGCCGCCGCGATCACCATGCTGCTGACCGACCGCAACTTCGGCACCACCTTCTATGATGCGACGGGCGGCGGCGATCCGGTGCTTTATCAGCATCTCTTCTGGTTCTTTGGCCACCCCGAAGTCTACATCATGATCCTGCCGGGCTTCGGCATCGTCAGCCAGGTCATCTCGACCTTCAGCAAGAAGCCGGTGTTCGGCTATCTCGGCATGGCCTATGCGATGGTCGCGATCGGTGTCGTCGGCTTCATCGTGTGGGCGCACCACATGTTCACCGTCGGCATGAACGTGAACCTCAAGATGTATTTCACCGCGGCGACGATGGTCATCGCGGTCCCGACCGGCATCAAGATCTTCAGCTGGATCGCCACCATGTGGGGCGGTTCGCTGAGCTTCAAGACGCCGATGGTCTGGGCCCTGGGCTTCATCTTCATGTTCACCGTCGGCGGCGTGACTGGCGTCGTCCTTGCCAACGGCGGCGTCGACACCAACCTGCACGACACCTATTATGTCGTCGCGCACTTCCACTATGTGCTGTCGCTGGGCGCGGTCTTCTCGCTCTTCGCCGGCTTCTATTACTGGTTCCCGAAGATGTCGGGCCGGATGTACAACGAGACCCTGGGCCAGTTGCACTTCTGGATCTTCTTCATCGGCGTGAACGTCCTGTTCTTCCCCCAGCACTTCCTGGGCCAGCAGGGCATGCCGCGTCGCTATCCCGACTATGCGGAAGGCTTCGCCTACTGGCATTATGTCTCGTCGGTCGGCTATGCGATCATGGCGGTCGGGATGATCTTCTTCTTCGTGAACCTCGTCTATTCGCTGTTCGCGGGCAAGAAGGCCGCCGACAATCCGTGGGGCGAAGGCGCGACGACGCTCGAATGGACGCTGTCGAGCCCGCCACCGTTCCACCAGTTCAACGAACTGCCCCGGATCGCGTGACCTATATCGCCTGATTGGTTCCGCCCCCTGCCGAATGGCGGCGGGGGGCGTTTTTCCGAAGGGCCGGAGTTGAGATGGCGCAGAGCCTGACCCATGGCGAAATGGCGCTGCCCGCCGATTGGCGCGATCTGTTCGCGCTGACCAAGCCGCGCGTGATGTCGCTTGTCGTGTTTACCGCGCTGTGCGGCCTGCTCGCGGCGCCGGGCAGCCTTCATCCGGTGCTCGCTTTCTCCTCGATCCTCGCGATCGCGCTGGGGGCGGGGGCGTCGGGCGCGCTCAACCAATGGTATGAGGCGGGGCTCGACGCGAAGATGAAGCGCACCGCCGGGCGGCCGCTGCCCGCCGGGCGGCTCGACCCGCAGACCGCGCTCCACTTCGGGGTCGGGCTCGCCGCCTTCTCGGTCTTCCTGATGCTGTTCGCCGCCAATTGGCAGGCGGCGGTGCTGCTGGCGGTCTCGATCCTCTTCTACGTTTTCGTCTACACGATGTGGCTGAAGCCGCGGACGCCGCAGAATATCGTCATCGGCGGCGCGGCGGGCGCCTTTCCGCCGCTGATCGGCTGGGTCGCCGCGACCGGCACGGTCGCGCCGTTGCCGGTGCTGCTCTTCCTGCTGATCTTTCTGTGGACGCCGCCGCATTTCTGGGCGCTCGCGCTGTTCGTGCGCTCCGACTATGCCGCCGCCGGCATTCCGATGATGCCGGTCGTCGCGGGCGAAACCTCGACCCGCCGCCAGATCCTCTTCTATGCGCTGATCATGGCGGCCGCCGCGATCGCGCCATGGCCGCTCGGCTATACCGGCGCGCTCTATGGCTGGACCGCGATCGTCCTGTCGGCGCTCTTTGTATTGCTTTCGATCCAGGTCGGTACCCGCAAGACCGGTGAGGGCGACTTGATGCAGCCCGAGAAGCGCCTTTTTGCCTATTCGATCGCTTATCTTTTCATATTGTTCGGCGCGATCGTCGCCGACCATTGGTGGCCCTTATGACCGACGAAACACCCCCTGAGCAGCCGCCGTTCGACGAGGCCGAATATCGCCGCCGCCAGCGCAGCCGCGCCAATTTGATGGCGTGGATCCTGGGCGGGCTCGCTTTCCTGTTCTTCTTCATCACCATGGCGCGGATGGTGGTGCCGAAATGAAGACGATGTCGGCCAATGCCAAGACCGCCTCGCTCGCCGCGCTGCTCGTTGTCGCGATGGTGGGGCTCGGTTTTGCGTCGGTGCCGCTCTACAATCTCTTCTGCCGGGTGACCGGCTTCGGCGGCACGACGCAGCGCTATGATCCCGTTGCGGCGGCCGCAACGCCGAAGGTGCTGAGCGACACGATCTCGGTGCGCTTCGACACCAATGTCGCGCCGGGCCTGCCGTGGAAATTCTATCCCGAGCATCCCACCGATACGGTCAGCATCGGCGCGCGCGACATGGCGATCTTCATCGCCCAGAATAATTCGCCGCACGATCTGACGGGCACCGCGAGCTTCAACGTCACCCCCGATGCCGCGGGCAAATATTTCACCAAGATCCAGTGCTTCTGCTTCACCCAGCAGACGCTGAAGGCGGGGGAGCAGATTCGCATGCCGGTGCTGTTCTTCGTCGATCCCAAGATCAAGGACGACCCCGACGCCGACGACATCGAAGAGATCACGCTCAGCTACACCTTCCACCCTGTAGACGGGGACAAAAAGGCGAGCTAAGGCCGCGATCGAAGAGTCTTAATCCAAAGACCGGCGGGTGATGGGGAATCATCGGGCTGGGGCAAAATAACGGGAACTGCGACATGGCTGGTGCCAAACATCATGACTATCACCTCGTAAACCCCAGCGTCTGGCCGATGATCGGTTCGATCGCGGCGCTCGTCATGTTCTTTGGCGGGGTGATGTGGATGCACGCCGATTATTTCGGCGGCGCCGGAAAATGGGTGTTCGGCCTGGGTGTCGCGGGCGTGATCGCCACCTTCTTCAGTTGGTGGTCGGACGTCATCGCCGAAGCTCATGCCGGCGACCATACCCCGGTCGTCCAGCTCCACATGCGCTATGGCATGATCCTGTTCATCGCGTCCGAAGTGATGTTCTTCGTCGGCTGGTTCTGGGCGTGGTTCGATTTCTCGCTGTTTCCGGTGCCGGTCGAGATCGTCGACGGTGCGGTCAGCTCGCTTTTCGGGCAGGACGGCGCCAATGCGATCACCATGTGGCCGCCCAAGGGCATCCACGTCATCGACGCCTTCTCGCTGCCGTTGCTCAACACGCTGATCTTGCTCTGTTCGGGCACGACGGTCACCTGGGCGCATCATTCGCTGATCCACGGCGATCGCGAGGGGCTGAAGAAAGGCCTGTGGCTGACGATCCTGCTCGGCCTCGCCTTCAGCTCGATCCAGGCCTATGAATATGCCGAAGCGCCGTTCCCCTTCGGCACGATCAACTATACCTCGGCCTTCTTCATGGCGACCGGCTTCCATGGTTTCCATGTCCTCGTCGGCACGATCTTCCTGATCGTCTGCCTCGTGCGCACCTATAAGGGGCATTTCACGCCGCAGCAGCATTTCGGGTTCGAGGCCGCCGCCTGGTATTGGCACTTTGTCGATGTGGTGTGGCTGTTCCTCTTCATCATCGTCTATGTCTGGGGCGGCTGGGGCGCGCCGGTCGCCGCGCACTAAATTGCCGGACGAGAGCCAAGCACAAAAGGGGCAGCCGCCGATCTGGCGCGCTGCCCTTTTTGCGACCTGCCCCGAATGCGGGGCGCCGGGCCTGTTCGAGGGTCCGGCCCGGTTTCGCGAGCGCTGTTCGGCGTGCGGGCTCGATTTCGGTCGCTATAATGTCGGCGACGGTCCCGCGGCCTTTCTGACCCTGATCGTCGGTGCGCTGCTGATCATGCTGGCCTTGCTGCTCGACGCCGCGGTGCGGCCGCCGCTCTGGGTGCATGTGATCCTGTGGGTGCCGCTGACGCTCGTCGCGGTGCTCTATGGCCTGCGTGTCGGCAAGGCGGCGCTGCTCGCCAGCGAACATCAGCGGCAGGCCGCCGAAGGAAAGCTCAGCGATGACGGAAAACCCTGACGTCCCGCGCCGCTGGCCGGTGATTTCGACGATCCTCGTGCTGTGCGCCGCCGCCGCGATGGTCGCGCTCGGCGTCTGGCAGCTCCAGCGCAAGGGCGAGAAGGAAGCGCTGATCGCCCTGCTCGAACGCAACGGGTCGATGTCGGCGCTCGTGACCTATCCGAAATTGCCGCCGGTTCCCGACGCGATGCTCTTTCGCAAGAGCAGCCTGGTGTGCCTCGAAGTGGTTCGGTGGGATCCGCGCGGCGGGACCGATCGCAAGGGTCAGACGGGCATCCGCATGATCGCCGACTGCCGCACCGGCGCCGAGGGGCCGGGCGTCCTTGTCGATGTCGGGATCGCCGACGATTTCACGCCGCCCCAGTGGAAGGGCGGGACGGTGCAGGGAACGATCGTCCCCGGCCCGGAACAGCCGACGCTGATCCAGCGGCTGACCGGGAAGGCGGTTCCGGCGCGCGCGATGCTCGTCGCCGACGCGCCGGTTCCGGGGCTGCGCGCCAGTCAGGTGCCTTCGGGCGCCGATCTGCCGAACAACCACCTCGCCTATGCCATCCAATGGTTCTTTTTCGCCGCGATCGCGCTGATTATCTATGCGCTTGCGGTGCGCCGCCGCTTGCAGCGGTGACGGCGCGCCGTTAGGGCGCATTCCCGTGATGGATTATATCAGCACCCGCGGCTCCGCGCCGACCCTCGACTTTCGCGCCGCCACGCTTGCCGGCCTCGCCAGCGACGGGGGGCTCTATGTCCCCGCCGAATGGCCGCGGATGTCGGTCGACGAGATTCGCGCTCTCGCCGGGCTCGACTACGCCGAGACCGCGGTGCGGGTGATGATGCCCTTCGTCGCGGGCGTCCTGTCCGAGGACGAACTGCGCGCCCTGTGCAAGGCCGCCTATGGCCGGTTCAGCCATGGCGCGGTGACGCCGCTGGTGCAGCTCGACCATCGGCACTGGCTGCTCGAACTGTTCCATGGTCCGACGCTGGCGTTCAAGGACGTCGCGCTGCAACTGCTCGGCCAGCTCTTTGAAAAATTCCTCGCGGGCGGCGAGACCGAGATCACCATCGTCGGCGCGACCTCGGGCGACACCGGCTCGGCGGCGATCGAGGCGGTCGCGGGGCGCGAGCATATCCGCATCTTCATGCTCCACCCCGAAGGCCGGGTCAGCGACGTCCAGCGCCGCCAGATGACGACGGTCCTTGCCCCTAATGTCCACAATATCGCGATCGACGGCAGCTTCGACGACGCGCAGGCAATGGTGAAGCGGCTGTTCGGCGACGCCGAGGCGCGCGGGGCGCTGACCCTGTCGGCGGTCAACAGCATCAACTGGGCGCGGCTGATGGCGCAGATCGTCTATTATTTCTACGCTGCCGTCCGCCTTGGCGCGCCCGACCGTCCGGTGGCGTTCAGCGTGCCGACGGGCAATTTCGGCGATGTCTTCGCGGGCTATGCCGCGGCGCGCATGGGGCTGCCGGTGGCGCGGCTCGTCGTGGCGACCAACGTCAACGATATCCTCCACCGCGCGCTGGCGAACGGCGACTATAGCGCGGGCACCGTCACCGCGACCGCGACGCCGAGCATGGATATCCAGGTCAGCAGCAATTTCGAGCGGCTGCTGTTCGACCTGTCGGGCCGTGACGGTGCCGCGATCACCGGCATGATGGACGAATTCGACGCGAACCGCGCGATGTCGATCCCCGAGGATATGCTGCGCGGCGCGCGCGACCTTTTTTCGAGCGCGCGGATCGACGGCGACGCGATGACGCTCGCGCTGCGCTGGGCGCAGGAACATGGCGGGCAGATCATCGACCCGCACAGCGCGGTCGGGCTGGCCGCCGCGCGGGCGCTCGCCATCGATGCCGGCATTCCCGTCGTCACCCTCGCCACCGCGCATCCGGCGAAGTTCCGCGAAGCGGTCGAGCGCGCGACCGGCGTGCGTCCGCCGCTCCCCGCGCGGCTCGGCAACCTCTTCGAGCGCGAGGAGCGCTATGTGAAGCTTGCGGGCGACTATGACACGGTGAAGGCCCATATCCTTGCCGAGGCGGCCCGTGGCTGATCTGCGGCCCCTGGTGACGCTTGTCGGCGAAGCCTGGGACGATTACGGGCTGATCGACAGCGGCGGCGGGCGCAAGCTCGAACGCTATGGTCCCTACCGCTTCATCCGCCCCGAGCCGCAGGCGATGTGGCAACCCGCGCTTTCGCCGAGCGAATGGGAGGCGGCCGACGGCGAGTTCATTCCCGCGTCGGACGAGGATGGCGGCGGCCGCTGGTATTATAACAAGCCGGTGCCCACCGACGGCTGGCCGCTCGGCTGGCGCGAGGCGCGCTTTACCGCGAGTTGCACGCCGTTTCGCCACCTGGGTTTCTTCCCCGACATGGCGCCGGTGTGGGACTGGCTGCGCGGTAGGCTCGCGGACAAACCCGACCCCGATTTCCTGAACCTCTTTGGCTATACCGGGGTCGGCAGCCAGGCGCTTGCCGCCGCGGGCGCGTCGGTGACGCATGTCGATGCCTCGAAGAAATCGGTCGCCCAGGCGCGCGAGAATGCCGCGCTCGCGGGGATGGGCGAAAAGCCGATCCGCTGGATCGTCGACGATGCCGGGAAATTCACCGCGCGCGAGTTGCGGCGCGAGCGGCGCTATGACGCGATCCTGCTCGACCCGCCGAAATTCGGGCGCGGCCCGAATAACGAGCGCTGGCAGTTGGAAGAGGGGCTGGCGCCCCTGCTCGCCGATTGCCGGCAATTGCTCGACGCCGACAGCCGCGCGCTGTTCCTGACCGTCTATGCCGTCCGCATGTCGGCGCTCGCCATCGGCGAACTGCTCGGCCAGCTTTTCGCCGACCTGCCGGGCACGGTCGAATGCGGCGAACTCGCGGTGCGCGAAGAGGCGCGGGGGCTGCTGCTGCCGACAGCGATCTTCGCGCGGTGGAGCCGGTCCTAAAGCCAGCCATAAACCGTCGCCCCCGCCTGCGCGGGGGCGACGGTTAACGTTTGGGCGCTTTATGACTCCGGCGTCGCCAGTTCGATCCGGTTACGCCCGCCTTCCTTGGCGCGATAGAGCGCTTCGTCGGCGGCTTTCAGCGCCGCGCGCACCTCGGCATAGCCGAAGACGTCGGCGACCCCGCCCGAAAAGGTGATCTGGCCGAAGGGCTGGTCGGTCTTGCGGTTGATCAGCCGCCGTTCGGACAGCCCCGCGCGCGCTTCGTCGAGCCGCTTCGCTGCCTCGCTCGGTGGCAGGCCTCGGAACAGCATCACGAATTCCTCGCCGCCGTGGCGCGCGACATGACAATGATCGTTGGAGATACGCGCCAGCGTATCGGCGATCAGCTTGATCACGCGATCGCCCGCTTCATGGCCGTGGACGTCGTTGACCTTCTTGAACTCGTCGATATCGCAAAACGCGACCGACAGCGGTTCGCACGCCGCGCGCGCTTCTTCATGATGGCGTTCGAGCAGTATCTCGAAGGCGCGGCGGTTGGGCAGGCCGGTCAGATAGTCGATCTCGGCATCGCGCTTGGCGCGGGCGAGGCTGCGGCGCAGCGCCTTCGTTTCGTCCTCGCTCTTGCGCATCTCGTCCTCGGCGTGGCGCGTGCGTTCGAGCATCACCTTGGCGATGTCGGCGAGGTGCGAGACAAGCTCGCCGGTCTTTTGCACCTGTTCGAGGTCGCTGACATGCGCCTCCAGCTTCGATCCATATTCGCTCGTCGCGCTGCGCGCCGCTTTGGTGTTGGTGTGGAAGGTTTCGAGGTTTGATTCGAGCCGCGCGACCATGCGGTCGAGGTCGGCGCGATCGGCCACGGCGGGCTCATTCTCCATCAATTCGTCGAGCCACTGCTGGGTGATGCCCGCGGGCGTCTGCGAGCGCGCCGCGATCTGGCGCGCGAGCCGCGGGTTGATCCCCGAAAAGGCGCTGTGCGCGACCAGCAGGTTGGCGGCCGAAATGTCGAGATCATGGTTGAGCAGGAAGGAGGTCATGGCGCCGAGCAGTTGCTCGCGCGCCTCGTGGACAAGGCTGCGCGATCCGGGCGGAGCCTCGCCCTCGTCATAGGCCCCGCTTCGCGCGCGGAGTCCCAGCCAGCCCAGGAGCCGCCCTACCGGCTCGTTCGATGGTGTCGCATGTGTGGTCATGCGCCATTTAACGGGCGCGCGCGGCCCGATTTTAAGCCTCGACGCGAAATTTGCTCAGCGGTCGATGCGGCCTTCGTCGCGCCCGGGCATCGGCGCCAGAAACGGCAGGAGCAGCGCGGTCAGCACCAGCCAGCCGCTCGACGCCAACAGCGCGCTGGACAGCGACCCCAGGTCGGCGAGCAGGCCGAACAGCCAGGCGCCGAGCGCCATCGCGCCAAAGGTCACCGCCTGATAGATCGACAGGCAGCGGCCGAGGATCGCTTCGGGCGAGCGAAGCTGCATCGCGACGTTGAGCGTGGTCAGCGTCGACACCCAGGCGAAGCCCGCGACAAAGGTCGATGCCATCACCCCCGCGACCGACGTAACGAGCGCCATCGGCGCCAGTGCCGCAGCGAAGATCAGCGCCGATACGGCGACGATCCGGTCGCTGCCCCAGCGGCGGCGCAGATAGCCGACGCACAGCGCGGCGAGGATCGATCCGGCGCCGAAGGCCGCGAGGCAGAGGCCATAGACCGTCTCGGTCCCGTGCAGCCGATCGCGGACGAGCGCGGGGAGCAATGCCTGAAAGCCGATCGCCGCGATGCCGAAGGCAAAGCCGCGGGTCAGGATGCGCCGCACCGGGTTCGACTGGACGCAGAAACGGATGCCGGTCGCGATCGCGGCGAGCATCGGCGTGCGCTGCGGCGGGGCGACCTCGGGATGCCAGCGCAGCAGCACGACGATCAGCGCGAGATAGCTGACCGAGTTGATCGCAAAGGCCGGGGCGGGGCCGGTCAGCGAAATGAGCAGGCCGCCGAGCGCCGGACCGACGCTGCGCGCGAGGTTGAAAGCGATGCTGTTGAGCGCGATCGCCTGCGGCAGATCCTTCGGGCCGACCTGCAACCGCACCGAAGCCTGCCACGCCGGACCGTTGAGCGCAGTGCCGCACCCGACCGCGAGCGTGAAGAACAGCAGCAGCAGCGGCGAGATCGCGCCGATCCAGGTCGTCACCGTCAGCGCGGCCGAGACGAGCAGCATCGCGGACTGCGCCGCGAGCATGACGCGGCGCCGGTCGAAATTGTCGGCGATCGCCCCGGCGAACACGCCGAGCAGCAGGATCGGGATCGTCGCGCCCGCCTGGACCAGCGCGATGAGCTGGTGCGACGGGGTAAGCTCGGTCATCAGCCAGGCGGCGCCCACCGACTGAATCATCGACCCCATGTTCGACGCGAGATTGGCGATCCAGATCGCGCGGAAGGCGGGATAGCGAAAGGGCGCGAGAGAAGAAGGCGGGGAAGGGGTTTGCGTCGCGCTCACAAATCAAGCGCCTAGCTTTTGAAGGGGGGAATCGCAATCGGGTGCGGCATGTTTTTGTCCGCGCGCTCGCGGGCCGGACAGCGAAGCGTGGCCGACGGCGAAATAATCGGGTTCCCCCCTCTGGCGCGCACGCGCCCGACTGGTTACATGGGCCGCCACCAAACGAGTCGCGTGCGCCGCCCCGCAACCATGGGCAGGCGCCGCCCCGCACCAGAAAGTGGCACCTATGGAAATCTTCACCGGACTGACCTTCGACGACGTGCTGCTGGTGCCCGGCGCGTCGGACATCCTGCCGTCAGACGCCATATTGTCGACCCAGCTCACGAGCGAGATCAGCCTCAATATCCCGATCCTGTCGTCGGCGATGGACACGGTGACCGAGGCCGACATGGCGATCCTGATGGCACAGATCGGCGGCATCGGCGTCCTCCACCGCAACCTCACGATCGAGGAGCAGGCGGCGGCGGTGCGGCAGGTCAAGCGTTTCGAGAGCGGAATGATCGTCAACCCGATCACGATCGCGCCCGACGCCTCGCTTGCCGAGGCGACCGCGCTGATGGCGCAGCACAGGATTTCGGGGATTCCGGTGGTCGAAGCCAGCGGCAAGCTCGCCGGCATCCTGACCCACCGCGACGTGCGTTTCGCCGAAAATCCGAAGCAGCCGGTCCGCGAGCTGATGACCGCCGACAATCTCGCCACCGTGCGCCCCGGCGTCGGCCAGGACGAGGCGCGCAAGCTGCTTCATCAGCGGCGCATCGAAAAATTGCTCGTCGTCGACGGCGATTATCGCTGCATCGGGCTGATCACCGTCAAGGATATGGAGAAAGCGGTCAACTTCCCCGACGCGACCAAGGACGGGAATGGCCGCCTGCGCGTCGCCGCGGCGACCAACACCGGCGACAGCGGGATCGAACGCGCCGAGGCCTTGCTCGATGCCGAATGCGACCTGATCGTCGTCGATACCGCGCACGGCCACAGCAAGGGCGTCGGCGAAACGGTCGCGAAGATCAAGAAGCTTTCGAACCGGGTTCAGGTGCTCGCGGGCAATGTCGCGACCGGCGAAGCGACCCGGGCGCTGATCGACTGCGGCGCCGACGGGGTGAAGGTCGGCATCGGTCCGGGATCGATCTGCACCACCCGCGTCGTCGCGGGGGTCGGCGTGCCGCAACTCACCGCGATTCTCGACAGCGTCGAGGCGGCGTCGAAGCTGGGCGTGCCGGTGATCGCCGACGGCGGCCTGCGCACCTCGGGCGATATCGCCAAGGCGCTTGCGGCGGGCGCGTCGAGCGTCATGGTCGGCTCGCTGCTGGCGGGCACCGCCGAGGCGCCGGGCGAAACCTTCCTGTTCCAGGGCCGCACCTATAAAAGCTATCGCGGCATGGGCAGCGTCGGCGCGATGGCGCGCGGTTCGGCCGACCGCTATTTCCAGCAGGACATCAAGGATCAGATGAAGCTGGTCCCCGAAGGGATCGAGGGCCAGGTGCCGTTCAAGGGCGCGGCGAAGGATGTGATTCACCAGCTTGTCGGCGGCGTGAAGGCGGCGATGGGTTATACCGGCAGCCGCACGCTCCAGGATCTGCGCGAGCGCGCGAAATTCGTCCGCATCACCAATGCGGGGCTGCGCGAAAGCCATGTCCACGACGTGGCGATCACGCGCGAAGCGCCGAATTACCCGGTTGGGTGATTCGTGACGCAGCGACACATCCATCCCCTCCCGCAGGCGGGAGGGGCAGCGAGACTTGGCAGCTTGCTGCCTAGTCGCAGCGGGGTGGGTGGGTCTGTCGCGTCACGGCCCACCCCGTTGCGACTAGCGAGCAAGCTCGCAAGTCTCACTGCCCCTCCCGCAGGCGGGAGGGGAGGGGGCTCATGACCCCCGCCGCCCGCCTTCAGGCCGCGATCGAAATTCTCGATACCATCGCCGCGGCGGCACGCGGGGGTGGGGCGCCTGCCGATGCGATCCTGGCCGAGGCGATGCGCGCGCGCCGCTATGCGGGGTCGAAGGACCGGCGCGCGATCCGCGGCCATGTCTATGACGCGATCCGCGCCGTGCGTTCGGCCCCCGAATCGGGGCGCGCCGCGATGCTCGCTCTCGTCGATGGCGATCCTGCGCTGACCGCGCTGTTCGACGGCTCGTCCTATGGTCCCGCGCCGATCGCGCCCGGCGAACCGCGCGCCGACACGGGCCTTGCCGCGCAGGCGCTGGTCGACCTGTTCGACCCGCTCGTCGAGGACGGCGAGGGCGAAGCGATGCTGGCCCGCGCCCCGCTCGACCTGCGCGCGAACCGCCTCAAGGCCGACCGTGACGCGCTGGCGGCGCTGTTCCCCGATGGTGAGCCGATCGCCGGCGCGGCCGACGGCTGGCGCTTGCCGCCCGAGACCGCGGCGGTCCAGCATCCCGCCTATACCGATGGTTTTTTCGAGGTGCAGGATGCCGCGAGCCAATATGCCGCCGCGGCGATCGAGGCGGCGCCGGGGCAGGCGGTCGTCGACCTGTGCGCGGGCGGCGGCGGCAAGACGCTCGCCATCGCCTCGCTCACCGGCAATGATGCCGATATCCTGGCCTGCGACACCAATCGCGCGCGCCTCCAGCAATTGCCGCCGCGCGCCGACCGCGCGGGCGCGACGCGGATCGAGACGCGCCTGCTCAATCCGGGGCAGGAGCAGGCGATGCTGGCCGACTGGCAGGGCCGGGCAGCCCGCGTCTTCGTCGATGCGCCCTGTTCGGGAAGCGGCACCTGGCGGCGCAGTCCCGAACTGCGCTGGCGCCTGACGCCCGCGCGGCTCGACCGCCATCTCGCCGATCAGGCGAAGCTGCTCGACATCGGCGCCGATCTTGTGGCGCCGGGGGGCAAAATCCTCTATGCCGTCTGCTCGATCATCGCGCGCGAGGGGCGGGCCCAGGTGGACGAATTTCTGAACCGGCATCCAGGCTGGACGACCGATACATCCTGTCTGCCGGCGGGTATCGGACGCGCGGCGGGCGGCGGTTTTCTGCTGACTCCGGCGCATGACGGCTGCGACGGATTTTTTCTCGCACGGCTGACGGCGCCATGTTAGCATCGCCCGGAATGAAGACATGGGAGAATGCGATGCGCGTCAGTTTCCTGGCTCTGGGTGCCGGCTTTATCCTCGCCAGCATGCCGGTCGCCTCCGACGCACAGCGCGCCGACAGCGATATTCTACCGACCTCGGTCGCGCTGCAAAAGCAGGGCGAAGCGGCGCAGAATAAGGGCGACCTCGACGGTGCGGTCGATTATTATGAATCGGCGCTCGCCGCCGATCCGCGCAACCGATCGGCGGTCATCGCGATGGCGCAGGTCGCGCGGGCGCAGGGTCTGCCGGGCAAGGCGATCGCCCTCTATCGCGAGGCGCTGCTGCTCGAACCCAATGACCTTATCGCGCTGACCGGCCAGGGCGAAGCGCTCGCCGACAAGGGGGCGCTCGAACTCGCACGCGAAAAACTCGCCGCGGCGCAGCGCCTCTGCAAGGACAAATGTCCGCAGGTCACGGCGCTCGAAAAGGCGATCGCGGGAAGTGATACGAAGCGCGTCGTCGCCGCCGAAACGATCGTGCCCAAACCTGTCGCGACGGTCGGGGCGACCGGGCAGAATTGATCTTTTTTGGATCGGAAGCCTACCTTAGGCATCTCCTAATTTCGTCATTCCCGCGAAAGATGGGGGACATCCGCTCGCCCCCAAAAGCCAACATCGCGCCTGGCGATCGTTTTCAGGCCGGGGATCGGCCGGTCATCGGTTCACCCAGTGCCCGCGCCAGCGCGACCCATTCGGCGACGCTCACCGTCTCGGCGCGGCGGGTCGGGTCGATGCCGAGCGTTTCGAGCGCCTCGACCGCGCCAGCCATGCCTTTCAGGCTTTGCCGCAGCATCTTGCGCCGCTGACCGAAGCCCTTTTCGGCGAGTTTCGACAGCACCCGGGGATTCACGCCTTCGGGCTCCGCGGCGGGCGTCACATGGACGATCGCCGACATCACTTTCGGCGGCGGGGTGAAGGCCGAGCGGTGGACCTTCATCGCGATCTTCGGGGTCGACCGCCACTGCGCCAACACCGCGAGCCGTCCGTAAGCACTCGTTCCCACCGGCGCGACGATGCGCTCGGCGACTTCCTGCTGGAACATCAAGGTCAGCGATTTCCAGAGCGGCGGCCAGCTTTTCGGTTCGAGCCAGCGCGTGAACAGCGCGGTTCCGACATTGTAGGGCAGGTTGGCGACGATATGATACGGCCCGCCGACCAGGGCGTCGGCGTCGATCGCCATCGCGTCGTCGGGGATCACCGTCAGCCGCCCGTCGAACGCTTCGCCGAGTTCGCCGAGCAGCGGCAGGCAGCGGTCGTCGCGTTCGACCGCGATCACGTTCGCGCCTGCTCGCAGCAGCGCGCGTGTGAGGCCGCCCGGTCCGGGTCCGACCTCGAACACGGTCTGCCCGTCGAGATCGCCTGGCAGCGCGGCGATGCGATCCAGCAATTGCTCGTCGAACAGGAAATTCTGCCCCAGCGCCTTGCTTGCCGACAGGCCATGCGCGCGCACCGTCTCGCGCAGCGGCGGCAGCGGGCGATTGGGCGCGGCGGTCACTTCGCCGGAGCGCTGCTGCGCTCGCGCGCCGTCGCCATCTGCGCCGCCATCGCGATTGCGGCGATCGTCGGTCCCGGGTCGGCTTTGCCCGTGCCCGCGATGTCGAATGCCGTGCCATGGTCGGGCGAGGTGCGGATGATCGGCAGCCCGAGCGTCAGATTGACCCCGTCGTGAAAATGCAGCGCCTTGAACGGCGCGAGCGCCTGATCGTGATAGCAGCACAGAATCGCGTGATACTGGTCGCGGATGCCCGGGGCGAACAGCGCGTCGGCGGCGAGCGGCCCGTCGATGGCGATCCCCTCTCCGGCCAGTTGAGCGACCGCGGGCGCGATGATGCGGATTTCCTCGTCGCCGAGCTGACCGCTCTCGCCGGCATGCGGATTGAGCCCCGCGATCGCGAGCCGCGGGGCGGCAATGCCGAAGTCGCGCGACAAGCCGCGCGCGACGATGCGCGCCTTGGCGGCGATCAGGTCGGCGGTCAGCCGCTCGGGCACTTCGGAAAGCGGGATGTGGACGGTCAGCGGCACGACGCGCAACGCCGGCCCCGCGAGCATCATCACCGCATTGGTCGCGGTGACGCCGCAGCGTTCGGCGATGAATTCGGTCTGGCCGGGGTGGGTATAACCGATGCCGTGGAGCGCGTGCTTCGACACCGATCCGGTGACGAGCGCGTCGCTCGCGCCATTGCGGGTCAGGCCGATTCCAGTCTCGAGCGCGTGCAGCGCGCAGGTCGCGCCCGCGGGCGTCGGGGAACCGGGAGTCAGCGGCCCGCTGTCCTCGAGATGCCAGACGGGAAGCGCCGTGTCGAAGGCGCGGACCACTTCTTCCATGGCACCAACGCGCACCGCGGGGCCGTCCCACACCGCCTCGATCGCGGCGATGTCGCCGATCGCGACGAAGGGCGGCAAGCCATATTCGCGCCGCGCGGCCCATGCCCGCGCGGCGACTTCAGGGCCGACGCCGGCCGGGTCACCCATGGTGACCGCGATCGGCCGTCGCTCGTCGATATCAGGCATCAGCTATATTCGATCACCGCATCGCGGCGGAGATCGCGCAAATAGCGCTGGGCCCGCTTGTTGACCTTGTCCTCGAGGATCTTCTCCTCGATCTGGGCGCGATCGGGCTCGGCGGCCGTGTTCGGCATTTCGCGGCCGCACAGCACCAATACGCTGATGCCCTCGTTCGCGGCGCCGAAGGGCTGCGTCGTCTGGCCGACCTGCATCGTCGCGAGCGTCGATTGCAGCGGCGCCGGCAGCGCGCGCATCGCGATATTGTCGCGCGCGACGACGTGCGCGCCCAGCGAGGCCGCGACGCTGTCCGCGCCGCCGCAGCCGGCGATGCTGCGCGTCGCCTGGGCGAATTTGCTCGCCAGTTCGGCCGCCTGCGCTTCGTTCGTTCCGGGCGTGAAGTCGAGCGAGACCTGCTTCAGGCTCAGCACCGCGTCGCGCGGATCGGCGGTCAGCACCTGGCGTCGGTCGATCATCAGCAGGATCGATATGCCGCCCGGCACCTCGATCGGGCCGACAAGCTGCCCCGGCGCCATCTGCTGCGCCGCCTCGACCATCGAGGCAGGCAATTGGCCGCCGCGCACCCAGCCAAGGTCGCCGCCGACGACCGCGGTCGACGCTTCGGAGAATTGACGGGCATAGGCGGCAAAACTGCCGCCGGCCTGTAGCGCCTGAATGATCTTGCGCGCGTTCTCGACGACCGCGGCGGCATTTTCAGGCGTCGCCGACAGATAGATTTCGCCGAGGTGGAACTCATCCTGTCCCTTGGCCTCGTTCATCTGCTTGACGATCGAATCGACTTCGTCGGTCGATACGTTCGTCGTCGACTGGATGTTGCGCGACAGCAGGCGGTCCCAGGCATATTCGCCGCGAATCTGCTGCTTCACCGCCGCCGCCGCCGAACCCTTTGACTCGAGATATTTGGAAAATTCATCGGGAGTCTGCTTGAAGCGCGCGGCCAGGCGGGCGAACTGTTCGTTGATGACATTCTCGTCGATCTCGATCTTCGCGGCCTTGGCTTCCTGGATCTGCAATTTCTCGTCGATCAGGTTGCTGAACACCTGTTGGCGCAGCCGCTGCAATTCCTCCGGGGGCAGATCGACATTGTTGTTTGCGATCCGGATCAGCGCCATGCGCTGCTCGATGTCGGTCGCGGTGATGATCTCGCCGTTCACGGTCGCCGAGGGGCGATAGACGTTCGGCTTGTCGTCGCCATAGAGTTTGACGTCGCCCGGAATGTTGAGGCTCGTCGTCGGAACCTCGGTGTCGGGGACGGTCTGGCCCAGCACTGGCGTCATACCCACGGCCGCCACGCTGATCAGTCCGATCATGGTCGAAAATTTGGTCATTGCCATCCTATTCGAGAAATATCGGCTCGCTCCGTATCAGCGGACACGCCCGATGGTCCAGCGCAATCCGCGTCCGCCTGTCATAACTGCGGTCCGATCTAGGGTCGGGACGCTGAATGGAAGCTGAGTAAGGTGCTTTGGACTTCCGATCCTTTCCGGCCCGATCAGAACCCCAGGTTGCGAAAGGCGATGCGGAACGAGAAGCTGTTGCCGCGCCGCGCATCGCCGGTGTCGATATAGTCGCGGCGCCAGGTCAGCGCGATCGACAGGCATTCGTCGTCATAAGCCAGGCCCAGGCGATGGCGAATCGGGTCGAAGCCGTCGGCGACGCCCAGCGGATCGTCGCTCTTGCGCGTCAGGTCGACGATCGCCGATCCGAAGATCGACCAGTTCTTCGCAAAGGCGACGCGCCCGCCGGCGCGCACTTCCTCGCGATCCTGCAAATCCTCGCCGAGCAGCAATATGTCGCGGTTGAGCCGCGAATAGCCGAGCACGGCATAGGTCGAGCGGCTGCCGATCGTCGCGTCGATCTCGTTCCGGCGGACCGCCAGATTGTCCTTGTCGAGCCGGAAACGATGCGTCAGCCGCAGGAAATCCTTATAGGCGATGGTGGTGCGGCCGACGATGTCCGACGTGCGGTCGGTCAGGCCGGTGCCGTCCGGAAACAGGCTGGGCTTGTCCGACAGGCGATAGCTTTGCCCGATGATGCTGTTGATGTTGAGGCCCGGCCGGCTGAAATTCCATTCAAAGCCATAGGTGATGCGCGCGCCATCCTCGAACCGGTCGTAGCCGTTGAAGCGGTTGATCGCGAACAGATTGCTGTCCTCGAGGTCGAAGGCGCGCGAATCCTCGTTCGGAATGTCGAGATTCTTGAGGCTGGGGGTCGCGACGATCTGGACGCGCGGGGTCAGCGTCTGGGTGCCGCCCAGGAATTCGCCGATGAAGGGCCAGCGCATGTCGGCCGCGACCGCGGCGATGCCGCGGCCCTCCCAGCCCGATTTGCCGCGATAGCCGGGGATCGCGGTCAGCAGATTCTCGTCGCTGTGATAGACGTCGCCGCGCACCATCGCGGTCAGCACGACCTCCTGGCCCAGGCCGGTCAGCCCGCGCAGATTCCACGTCGCCCCGGCAAAGGCGCGCTGCGTGTCCTGGCCCGCGGTGCGGGCGATCGCCAGCGTGTTGAGCTGCAATTCGATCTGCCCGCCGAGCAACGGGTCGGCGAGCCGCTGGCGATAATCGATGATCGGCAGCGCGATCGGCTGCTGCCCCTGCGCGTCGTTGGCGCGCAGCGTCTGGGTCGCCCAGCCCGCGATCGACAAATAGCTCTGCCCGCCGATCCGCTCCAGCTCGAAGGTCGAACGCAGCCGGTCGTCGCGGCTGATGTCGTACCGGCGCATGAAGGTGCGGTCGGTCGTGATGCGGCCCGAATAGGACAGGCTCCAGCGCGGATCGAACTGAAATTTGCCCGCGCTTTCCAGATAGCCGCGGAACTGACGATTGGGGTCGATCACCTGTCCCGACACCGGAACGACCGAGCTGTGCGTTGCATAGCCGTTGATGCGGAACGAGCCGATGTCGGTCAGCGCGCGAAACTCGCCTTCGATCATCGGCACCGATTCGGTGTAGAGATGCGGCGTGATCGTGATGTCGCGGTCGGTCGCGAGGCGAAGATAATATGGCACCGCGATCTCGAATCCGTTGGTGCGGTCGAGGCGGATTTCGGGAACGAGCAGCCCGCTGCCCGCCTCGCTGTTCGCGGGATGGCTGAGCCCCGGCAGCGGGATCAGCGGCAGGCCGAAAATCTCGACCCGCGCGCCCTTGTATCTGACCTTGTTGTGGGCGCGGTCATAGATCACGCGGACGGCCCGAATCTGCCAGGTCGGCTTCTTGGGGCAACCCGACCCGTCCTCGACGGGGCAGGGGGTGTAGGCGGCGTTTTCCAGTTCGATATTGCCATTGTCGAAGCGCGTGCCCTTCACCGCCGCGAGGCGCGCGCCATTGTCGAGCACGACGAGCATGTTTTCGACCACGCCGTCGCGCAGCGTGTCGGTCAGGACGATGCGGTCGCCATAGGCGGTGTCGCCCTCTGGATTCTTCAGCGCGACATCACCCTCGGCGACGACTTCGCCGGTCTTGCGGTTCCACGTCACCCGGTCGGCGCGCATCTGGACCGCGTCGCGCTTCATTTCGACATTGCCTTCGGCGACGACGATCTCGGAGTCGGTGTCATAGTTGAGATTGTCGGCGGCGAAACCGACCTGTTCGTCCGATTTGGGCGCGGGCGCATCGACCGCCACCGCCGACACGTCACGGTCCTGCAGGTCGGGCTGGCCCTGCGGCGCCTGGACGACCGGCGGCTCGACCGTCTGCTGCGCGGCGACGGGGCACGCCATCAAGGCAGCGCCGCTGGCAGTCGCAAGCCAAAGCGGCTGTGTGCGTGCGGACCGATGGAACAAAGCCCAGCTCATTTGATATCTTTGTCCCACGCCTTATCTGGTGTCCACCCGGACAGAGTCGGCTGCTTTCGTTTTGCAACTCGCAGGCAAAACCCCTATCGGTCCGGCACGTTCCAATCAATCATCGCATGAGAAAGTTAAGGCATGGACATCCAGTTTGTCGCGCAAATCGATGCGTCCGCCGACGTCGTCGCATTTCCGGTCCGCAAGGGCGAGGCCGCCAAGCTCGGCGCGCTGCTCGGCGCGGCGGCGGCGCAGGCGCGGTTCGAGGGCGCGGCGGGCGGGATCGCGGAGACCGCGGCGCTCGACGGCGCGCAGGCGAAGCGGTTGCTGCTCGTCGGAATCGGCGACGGCACGACGCACGACCTCGAACGCGGCGGCGCGGCGCTGACCGCGAAGCTCCAGACGAGCGGCGTCACCAGCGTTCATGTCGATTTCGCGAGCGCGGGACAGAGCGACGAGGAGGATGTCCTCGCCTTTGCGATGGGCGCGCGCCTTCGCGACTGGCGCATCGATACCTATCGCACCCGGCTTGCCGACACGGCGAAGTCCAGCCTGAAGACGGTCGTCATCGCGTCGCCGGCGGGCGACCTGTCGGCGCGCTGGGGCCGCTATTCGGCGGTCGCCGACGGCGTCGCGCTGACCCAGACGCTCGTCGCCGAGCCGCCGAACATCCTCTATCCCGAAAGCTTCGTCGAGCGCTGCCAGCATCTGACCGACCTTGGCGTCGAACTCGAAGTGCTCGACGAACGGCAGATGAAGGCGCTCGGCATGGGCGCGCTGCTCGGCGTCGCGCAAGGCTCGACGCGCCCGCCGCGGCTGCTCGCGATGCGCTGGAACGGCGGCAATCCGGGCGAGGCGCCGGTGGTGTTCGTCGGCAAGGGCGTGACGTTCGACACCGGCGGGATCAGCCTGAAGCCCGGGCCGGGCATGGACATGATGAAGTGGGACATGGGCGGCGCGGGCGCGGTTGCCGGTGCGATCAAGGCGATCGCGGGCCGCAAGGCGAAGGCGAATGTCGTCGGCGTCGTCGGCCTCGTCGAAAATATGCCCGACGGCAATGCGATGCGCCCCGGCGACATCGTCACCACCCTGTCGGGGCAGACGGTCGAGGTGCTCAACACCGACGCCGAGGGTCGCCTGGTCCTCTGCGACGCGATCGCCTGGGCGCAGAAGGCCTATGATCCCAAGGTCATCGTCGATCTCGCGACGCTGACCGGCGCGATGGTCATCTCGCTCGGCCATGAATATGCGGGCGTGTTCGCGAACGACGACGATCTCGCCGCGAAGCTGCTCGACGCGGGCGAGGCGAGCGGCAACAAGCTGTGGCGCTTCCCGCTTTCGCCCGCCTATGACAAGCTGATCGACAGCCCCATCGCCGACATGAAGAATATCGGCCCGCGCGAAGGCGGATCGATCACCGCGGCGCAATTCCTCAAGCGCTATGTCGACGAAGGCGTCGCCTGGGCGCATCTCGACATCGCGGGCGTGGCGTGGGCCGACAAGGACGGGCCGGTCTATGGCAAGGGCGCGACGGGCTATGGCGTGCGCCTGCTCGACCGCTTCATCGCCGATCATCACGAAGGGTGATTCCGCATATGCTCGTCATTGCGAGGAGCGAAGCGACGCGGCAATCTCCCGCTATCGGCCTTGCGCGAGGTCGATGGCTGGAGGTTGCTTCCCCCGGCTTTCGCCGGGGTCGCAATGACTGAATAGCGGATGCCTCGCGTCGACTTCTACCGACTGACCCGCGACCCCGTCGAACGGGTGCTGCCCGCGATCGCGACGCGAATCCTGGGTAATGGCGACCGCTTGCTGGTGGTCGCCGCCTCGGCGATGCAGCGGCAGGCGATCGACGAAGCGTTGTGGACGCTTCAGCCCGCGAGTTTTCTGCCGCATGGCCATGCGGGTTCGCCCGACGAGGCGATCGAGCCGATCCTGCTTGCGGGCACGCTGGGCGCCTCACCGCCGAACCGCGCGTCGCACGTCGCGCTCGCCGACGGTGATTGGCGCGAGGAGGCGCTGGGTTTCGAGCGGGTTTTCCTGCTCTTCGACAACAGCCGCATCGACGACGCCCGCGCGGCGTGGCGTGCGCTCGCCGCGCGCGAGGACGTCGACAACCGCTTCTGGAAGCAGGACGATCGCGGCCGCTGGTCCGAAGGGCCGTAGCGCCCGCGCGCTCCGTCCTTGCAGTGCAGCAAAAGCACGGCTAGAGGCGCGCGCACCAAATAGAATAGCAACCCAGGAGCTTTCCCATGGCGGTCACCCGCACCTTTTCGATCATCAAGCCCGACGCGACGCGCCGCAACATCACCGGCGCCGTCACCAAGATGCTGGAAGACGCCGGCCTGCGTATCGTCGCCTCGAAGCGCATTCACATGAGCCGCGAGCAGGCCGAAGGCTTTTACGCGGTCCACAAGGAACGTCCCTTCTTTGGCGAACTTGTCGCCTTCATGATCAGCGGCCCGGTCGTCGTCCAGGTTCTCGAGGGCGAGAATGCGATGCAGGCGAACCGCGACATCATGGGCGCCACCAACCCCAAGGACGCCGCCCCCGGCACGATCCGCAAGGAACTCGCCGAAAGCATCGAGGCGAACACCGTACACGGCAGCGACAGCGACGAAAATGCGGCGATCGAGATCGCCTATTTCTTCAAGCCCGAAGAAATCGTCGGCTGAATTTTCTGCTATCGTCATGCCGAACTTGTTTCAGCATCCACGGCCAGGCCTCTCGGCAAGCGCCGCGTAAATCGATTGCGCAGGCCATGGACCCTGAAACAAGTTCAGGGTGACGAAAGATGGACAAAAATGGGCCGCCGGAGCGATCCGGCGGCCCATTTTTGTCAAAAATCGTCCGCTACCGCCATCAATCCCGCCAGCCTCTTCGGCGCGACCGCGAGCCAGCTCTTGCGCAGCCATTCGCCGATCGCCTCCCAGTCGGTGTCGCCGAGGTCAAGGCGGATGCCGATCCAGCCGTCGCCGAAATAGGCAGGGCGGTAATAGCGGTCTTCGTCGAGTTCGATCAGCATCGCCTGTTCCTCGGCGCCGCTGATTTTCACCAGCAGCGCGGTCTTGCCGTCGCCGTGATGGTCGTGGGTGAAATAGGCGAATTTCTTGGCTTTGACGATGCCGAAGCAGGGCATGCCGTGCGAACTCACCTCGTCGGCCTCGGGCAGCGTCATCGCCAATTCGCGCACGCGTCCGAGCAGATAGTCGGGATTGCGCTCGCGCGTGACGAAGGCGGCGAGGGTGGCCGGGTAAAGCTGATGCTCGGCGAACTGGACGCGCCGCGCGAGGCTTTCGGCGGTATCGCCGGGGGCGATCGCGACTTCGGTTTGCGCCAGCACCGGGCCGTCGTCGAGCGCCGGGGTGACGATATGGATGCTGCACCCGCCATAGGCGTCGCCCGCGTCGATGGCGTGCTGATGGGTGTGGAGGCCCTTATATTTGGGGAGCAGGCTCGGGTGGATGTTGAGCATCCGCCCCGCCCAGCGCGCAACGAAATCGTCGCTCAGGATGCGCATATAGCCTGCGAGCGCGACATAGTCGGCACCGGCGGCGCGGAGCCGTTCGTCGACCAGCGCGTCGAAGGCGTTGCGGTCCATGCCCTTGTGCGGATGCGCCCACGTCGCGATACCCTCGGCATTGGCGAGCGCGAGGCCCGCCGCATCGGGATTGTTGCTGGCGACGAGCACCAACTCATAGGGACAGGCTTCGGCCTTCGCGGCATAGAGCAGCGCGGCCATATTGGTTCCGGTGCCCGAGATCAGGACGGCGACCTTGGCTTTCACCTCTCCCCTCCCGCTTGCGGGAGGGGTCGGGGGAGGGCATGTCGGATGGGGGAGCGCCGAAACAGGTCCTCCCCTAACCCCTCCCGCAAGCGGGAGGGAGATTTTCGCGTCTTAGCCATGATGCGTCGCGCTCCAGGCTTCGCGCGCGCTCCACGTTTCGATACTGCCGGTCACGGTGCAGCCCTTCTCGCCATCGGCGATATGGCCGATGCGGTGCACCGTTTCGCCCGCGGCTTCGAGCGCCGCCGTCACCTCGGCGACGTCGCCCTCGGCGACGACGACCGCCATGCCGATGCCGCAGTTGAACGTGCGCGCCATTTCCTCGGGCTCGATATTTCCCTGCGCCTGCAGATAGGCCATCAGCCGCGGCTGTGCCCAGGCATCGGCATCGATATGCGCGTGCAATGTCTTGGGCAGGATACGTGGGATATTCTCGAGCAGTCCGCCGCCGGTGATATGCGCGAGCGCGTGAATGCGGCCGGTCTTCACCAGCGGCAGCAGGCTCTTCACATAGATGCGCGTCGGCACCATCAGCGCATCGATCAGCAGGATAGTCTGGTCGAACAGGGCAGGGCGGTCGAGTTTCCAGCCCTTGTCCGCCGCCAGCCGGCGCACGAGCGAAAAGCCGTTCGAGTGAACCCCCGACGACGCGAGGCCCAATATGACGTCGCCCGCCGCGACCTTGTCGGCGGTCAGCACCTGGTCGCGCTCGACAGCGCCGACGCAGAAGCCCGCAAGGTCGTAATCGCCGTCGGCATACATCCCCGGCATCTCGGCGGTTTCGCCGCCGATCAGCGCGCAGCCCGCCTGCTTGCAGCCCTCGGCGATGCTCGCGACGACCTCGGTCGCGACGGCGTTGTCGAGTTTTCCGGTCGCATAATAGTCGAGAAAGAATAAAGGCTCGGCGCCCTGCACGATCAGATCGTTCGCGCACATCGCGACCAGGTCGATGCCGACGCCGTCGTGCCGTCCCGAATCGATCGCGAGCTTGAGCTTGGTGCCGACGCCGTCGTTCGCCGCGACGAGCAGCGGATCGTTGAACCCCGCCGCCTTGAGGTCGAAGAAGCCGCCGAACCCCCCCAGGTCGGCGTCGGCGCCGGGGCGGCGCGTCGCTCGGGCGAGCGGGGCGATGGCACGGACCAGCGCATTGCCGGTCGCGATCGAGACGCCGGCCTCGGCATATGTGTAGGGCGTGGGTTGCCCCTCTCGTTGGTTGTGCTTGGAATCCATGGCACGCGCGACTAACGGTTCCAGCCGATAATTGCCATGATTTCCTTGTCGGGGCTCGCGCTTCGGGGCAAAGAATAGAGAAGATATGACTTCGGCCGCTTTCCCCCGCTCGACTCCCGGCTTCCCGCTCCGCGCGTTTATGCCCCGCGACTGGCGCTGGGCCGCGCTTTTTGGCCTGTTTTTCGCGGTTCTGCTCGCGGGGCTGGTCGAGGGGCAGATCGCGCACGGCGATCGCGGCATCACCCCGATCAACAGCAGCGGCGATTTCCTCGCCAGTGGAATCCTGATCGACGTCACCGGCGACAATGCCGAGGATGCGCGCGAAAAGGGCTGGCACGAGGCGCAGCGCAAGGGCTGGACGCAGCTTTATCGCCGCATCAATGGCAGCGACGGTCCGGCGCTTGGCGATTCGGTGCTCGACGGCATCGTCACCGCGATCGTCATCGAAAAGGAACAGATCGGCCCGCGCCGCTATGTCGCGACGCTGGGGGTCCAGTTCGACCGCGTGCGCGCGGGACAGATATTGGGCGTCAGCGGCCGCACGCTGCGCTCGCCGCCTTTGCTCGTCATCCCGGTCTATTCGATCGACGGCATCGAACAGGTGTTCGAACAGCGCAGCGCGTGGCAGCGCGCCTGGGCCGAATATAATACCGGGCAGAGCGCGATCGACTATGTCCGCACCGCGGGCACCGGCGCCGACACGCTGCTGCTCAATCCGGGGCAGATCGGGCGCCGCGGCCGTGTCTGGTGGCGTGTGATCCTCGACCAATATGGCGCCGCCGACGTGCTGGTTCCGATCGCACGGATCGAATATAGCTATCCCGGCGGGCCGATCAGAGGTGTTTTCACCGCGCGCTTCGGTCCCGATAACAAGCTGATCGACAGCTTCACCATGACCGGCCCCAGCCCTGCCGCGCTGCCCGACATGATGGAAAAGGCGGTGGCGCGGATGGACGGCATCTATACCGGCGCGCTCGCGGCGGGGGTGCTGCGCACCGACACCTATCTCGTCCTCGAAAAGCCGGTCGAAAAGGTCGACCTGCCCGACGCGGCGGCGGGCGAGGAGGATGCGCTGCCGACCGAAACCGACAGCAGCGCGCCGGCGACGCCGGCCGCCGGTATCCAGAGCTTCACCGTCCAGTACAGCTCGCCCGATGTCGATTCGGTGTCGGCGACCGAGCGTGCGGTCGGCGGCGTCGCGGGCGTCCAGTCGGCATCGACGACCAGCCTCGCGCTTGGCGGCACCTCGGTGATGCGCGTGGCCTTCCGCGGCGATCTTGCCGCGCTCAAGGCAGCGCTCGCCGCGCGCGGCTTCAAGGTGCAGGAAGGCGGCGGCCAACTCCGGATCAGTCGCTGATGCGCGGGCCTTCGGGACAGATCGCGCTGCCGCTCGACTGGAGTGCCGGCGGCTCGAACGACGGTCCGCTGATCGTCGGTCCGAGCAATGCCGACGCGGTGCGCTACCTTCGCCACGTCGCGACCTGGCCGGTGCGCACCGCGGTGCTGACCGGCCCGCGCGGATCGGGGCGCAGTCTGATCGGCCGGCTCTTCGCGCGCGAAACCGGCGGGCGGGTGATCGACGGGCACGCCAGCATTTGCGAAGAGGAGATTTTCCACGCCTGGAACGCCGCCCAATCGTCGGGGACGCCGCTCCTCATCATCGCCGACGCGCCGCCGCCCGCGTGGGTTATCGGGCTTCCCGACCTCGCCTCGCGTCTCGCCGCCGTCCCGGTACTGACGATCGGCGAGCCCGACGACTGCCTGGCGCGCGACCTGATCGAGGCGCTGTTCGCGCAGCGCGGGATCGCGATCGCGCCCGAGGTGGCGTCCTATATCGTGCCGCGCATGGAACGCAGCTATGCGATGCTGCACCGCGTCGTCGCGGCGCTCGATGCGGCTTCGCTCGAAAAAGGGCGCGGCATCACCATCCGTCTTACGCGTGAAACATTACTGTCACAGGGGCTGATCGATCCCGATTTGCTCGAACGACAGGATGAAGCAATATGTCGATAGCCGGCGGCCCTCTGCGCGCGGACAATGACGCCGATACGGCGCAGCCCGGTTTCGGACCCGACCGCTTTTTCAACCGCGAACTCTCGTGGCTCGCCTTCAACCGGCGCGTGATGGAAGAAGCGCGCAATCCGGCCCACCCGCTGCTCGAACGGCTGCGCTTCCTGTCGATTTCGGGCAGCAATCTCGACGAATTCTTCATGGTCCGCGTCGCCGGGCTGAAGGGCCAGCAGCTCCAGGGAATCGACGACCCCTCCGCCGACGGTCGCTCGCCGGGCCAGCAACTCAGCGAGATCGAAGCCGAGGTGAATCGCCTCGTCGATCAGCAGCAGAGTGAATGGCAGCTTCTCCACCGCCAGCTCGCCGAACAGGGGATCGTCGTCCACGGTTCCGGGTCGGACAAGGAGGCGTTGCGCGCGCATCTGCGCCAATATTTCATCAACCAGATTTTTCCGATCCTGACGCCGCAGGTGCTCGACCCGGCGCATCCCTTCCCCTTCATTCCGAACCGCGGCCTCGGCGTGATCTTCGACCTTCAGCGCAAGGCGACCGGCGACACGGTGCTCGAACTGGTGATGATCCCCGCTTCGCTGGCGCGGTTCGTTCCGGTGCCGGGCGAAGCGGGCAGCTTCGTGCCGATCGAATATCTGATCGAACTGTTCGCCGACCTGCTGTTTCCGGGCTTTGCGGTGCGCTCGCTCGGCGTCTTTCGCATCATCCGCGACAGCGATATCGAAATCGAGGAAGAGGCCGAGGATCTCGTGCGCCTGTTCCGCACCGCGATTCGCCGCCGCCGCCGCGGGCGCGTCATCCTGCTCGAACTCGAAGCCGACATGCCGGCCGAAATCGCCGAGGTGCTGGGTGCCGACATCCAGGGGCATGAAGCGATCGTCGCCAAGATCGGCGGTTTCATAGGCCTCGCGGCGCTGTCGGCGCTCGTCGATATCGACCGGCCCGACCTCAAATTTCCGGCCTATTCGCCGCGCTTTCCCGAGCGTATCCGCGAACATGGCGGCGATTGTTTCGCGGCGATCCGCTCGAAGGACATCGTCGTCCACCATCCCTATGAGAGCTTCGACGTCGTGCTCTCCTTCCTGCGTCAGGCGGCCGCCGATCCTGACGTCGTCGCGATCAAGCAGACGCTTTATCGCGCCGGCGACCAGTCGCCGGTCATCCGCGCGCTGATCGAGGCGGCCGAGGCGGGCAAGTCGGTGACCGCGATCGTCGAGCTTAAGGCGCGATTCGACGAGGAGCAGAATCTGCTCTGGGCGAACCAACTCGAACGCGCCGGGGTGCAGGTCGTCTATGGCTTCATCGAGTGGAAGACGCACGCCAAAATCTCGATGGTCGTGCGCCGCGAAGGGCAGGGCTATCGCACTTACTGCCACTTCGGCACCGGAAATTATCACCCGGTGACGGCGCGTATCTATACCGATTTGAGCTTTTTCACCGCCGATCCGCGCGCCGGGCGCGATGCGGCGCAGCTCTTCAATTATATCACCGGCTATGTCGAGCCCGAGCGGCTCGAACTCATCACCATGTCGCCGCTCAACATGCGCCACCATCTTAGCGACCTGATCGATGTCGAGATCGCGTCGGCGAAGGCGGGGAAGGCGTCGGGGCTGTGGGCGAAGATGAACAGCCTTGTCGATCCCGATATCATCGACAAGCTTTACGAAGCGAGCGCGGCGGGGGTGCCGATCGACCTGATCGTGCGCGGCATCTGCTGCCTGCGCCCCGGCGTCCCCGGTCTGTCGGAGACGATCCGCGTGAAGTCGGTCGTCGGACGCTTTCTGGAACATAGCCGCATCTGGGCCTTCGCCAATGGCGCCTACCTGCCGCATAGCGGCACCAAGCTCTATATCTCCAGCGCCGACTGGATGCCGCGCAACTTCGACCGCCGGGTCGAATATATGATCCCGATCGAGAACCCGACCGTCCATGACCAGATTCTCGACCAGGTGCTGGTCGCCAATTTGATCGACAATGAACAAAGCTGGGTGCTGCGGCCCGACGGCACCTATCGCCGACTGCTCCCGGGTGACAAGCCATTCAACCTGCATCATTATTTCATGAACAATCCGTCGCTGTCGGGTCGCGGCACTGCGCTGCACAAGCGCCACGACGTCCCCACGCTCGACTTTCCCATGCGTGAGGATCGATAGGTTTTGGGCCTTTCCCGCCCCCCGGAAAACGGCGTGCGCCGCTCGGCGGTGATCGATATCGGATCCAACTCGGTCCGCATCGTCGTCTATGAAGGCCCGGCGCGTGCGCCGGCGGTGATTTTCAATGAAAAGGTCGCGGCGGGGCTTGGCCGCGGGCTGGCGATCGACGGCCGGATCGCGCCCGAGGACGCGACGCGCGGCCTCGTCGCGCTGCGCCGCTACGCGCTGCTCGCCCGGCACATGGCGGTGACCGATCTGCAATGCGTCGCGACCGCGGCGGTGCGCGACGCCGCCAACGGTCCGGCCTTCATTGCCGCCGCCGCCGAGGCGGGGCTCGATATCCGGCTCCTGTCGGGCGAGGAAGAGGCCGAGGCGGCGGGACATGGCGTGCTGTCGGCGATTCCCGATGCGCGCGGGATCGCGGTCGATCTGGGTGGCGGCAGCCTTGAACTTGCCGAGGTCGCGGACGGTGTGGTCGGGCGCCGCGCCTCCTTCCCGCTCGGCGTGCTGCGCTTGCCCGCGCTTCGCGAGGACGGCGAGCAGGCGTTCGAGCGCGCGATCCGCAAGATGCTGAAGAGCGCGGGCTGGCCGAACGGCGGACTTTCGGGGCTACCGCTCTATCTAGTCGGCGGCTCGTGGCGCGCGCTGTCGCGCCTCGATCTTGAACTGACGAAAGATCCGCTCGCGGTGCTCGACCAGCACCGGCTACCGCGCAGCGCGCTCCGCCGTCTGCTCCGCGCGACGAAGCGGCTGAGCTTCGAGGAATTGCGCGCGATCCCCGGCATGGCGGCGAACCGCGCCGCGACCCTGCCCGACGCCGCCGCCTTGCTCGCCGCGCTCGTCAACATTCTCGACGTGCCCGAGATGACGGTATCCTCGTCGGGGCTGCGCGAAGGCCTGCTGTTTCAGGCGCTCGATGCCGAAACGCGCGCGCAGGACCCGCTGATTGTCGCGGCCGATTTCGAGGGGCGCCGACTGGCGCGGTTCGCGCCGCACGGCCGCGCGGTCGCCGGCTGGATCGCGCCGCTCTTTGCCGGGGAGGCGACCGAAGACAGCCGCGTCCGCCTCGCCGCGAGCTTGCTCAGCGATGTCGCCTGGTCGGCGAACCCCGATTTCCGCGCCGAACGCGGCACCGAGATCGGCCTGCACGGCAATTGGCGCAGCATCGACATCCAGGGGCGCATATTGCTGGCGCGCGCGCTGTATGCGGGGTTTGGCGGCGCCGATTCCGACTTTCCCGCGATGGGCCGGCTGGTCAGCGACGAGCGACTGGCGCGGGCGCGGCAATGGGGTCTGGCGATCCGTCTCGCCCAGCGGCTGACCGGCGGCGTCGAGGCACCGCTGAAGGCCAGCGCTGTTACGCTCGTCGATGGCAAGCTGCGGCTCTGCCTCGACGCCGGCTGGCATCATCTGGCGGGCGAATCGGTCGAACGCCGCCTGCGCATCCTCGCGCAGGCGCTCGATGCTAAGCCGGAATTGGTGCTGCTCTGAGAATGAAAAGAGACGTGCGTCCCCGCGAAGGCGGGGACCCATCTCCTGCCGGCTCGAAATAGGACCGTCCGGTGATGGGCCCCCGCCTTCGCGGGGGCACACGATCTTTCGTTCAGACTTCGCTTGCCGTCGCGGCGTCGATTTCGCTCATCAACAATTTGCCGTTCTTGACCGCAAAGCCCATCCGCCCCTCGACCAGGTCGAGCGCGGCGTTGCCGAACACATCGTAGCGCCAACCCTGCATCATCGCGATGCCTTCGCGCGCGCCCGCGGCGAGCGCTTCGAGATCGTCGCTCCGCGCGATCAGCCGCGCCGCGACATTGAGTTCGCGCGCGCGGATCTTGAGCAGCAGCTTGAGCAGGTCGGCGACCAGCGCGCCTTCCTTGCCGAGCCCCGGCCCGCGCGGCGCGCGATCGGGCATATCGTCCTTCGCCAGCGGCTCGGCATGGGCGAGCGCGTCCATCAGCCGGCGGCCGATATCGTTCGCCTTCCACGTCGCCGACAGCCCGCGCACCCCGCCGAGGCCATCCTGTTGCTTGGGCGGATGCGCGGCGAGGTCGGCGAGCGTCTCGTCCTTGACGATGCGGCCGCGCGGTAAATTCTTGCCTCGCGCCTCGCGTTCGCGCCAGGCGGCGAGCGCTTTCAGCCGCCCGAGCACATCGGGTTTGCGCGACGGGATCTTGATCCGCTGCCACGCCTTGTCGGGATCGAGGCTGTAGTTCGCCGGATTGGCGAGCTTTTCCATTTCCTCGTCGAGCCAGTGGCCGCGATCGGTCTTGATCAGCTTTTTCAGCATCATCGGGAAAATCGTGGCGAGGTGCGTCACGTCGCCGATCGCATAGTCGATCTGCCGCTTGTCGAGCGGGCGGCGGCTCCAGTCGGTGAAGCGCGCGCCCTTGTCGAGCTGCAGCCCGATCCACGCCTCGACAAGGTTGGAATAGCCGACCTGTTCGGCTTGCCCGAGGGCCATCTGGCCGATCTGGGTGTCGAAGATCGGGTGCGGCGTCTTGCCGGTCAGGTTGAAGATGATTTCGACATCCTGCCCGCCCGCGTGAAAAACCTTGAGCACATCCTGATTGTCGACGAGCAGGTCGAGCAGCGGCTTCATGTCGATTCCCGGCGCCATCGGGTCGATCGCGGCGGCATGTTCGCTGTCGGCGACCTGGATCAGGCAGAGTTCGGGCCAAAAGGTGTTTTCGCGCATGAATTCGGTATCGACCGCGACGAAATCGCTGGTCTTGATCCGGTCTATGAATTCGACGAGCGCGGCGCTGGTTTCGATAAGCGGATGGATTTGCATGTTTGGCCTATACAGCGACTTCTTCGCGACGGGCAGGAAAATTTACCGGGCATGAATTGGCCTCGACAGACCAGCGATTCCGCCGTCTACCCTTGACAAATGGCGCGCCGCATTGCCTTAGGCGCGGCCATAAATCACGTTTTACGTGATATTCTCAATCACTGAAAGACGATCAAAATGCACGCCTATCGCACCCATAATTGCGGCCAGCTTCGCGCCGAGGACGTCGGCCAGAATGTCCGCGTATCGGGCTGGGTGCACAGGAAGCGCGACCATGGCGGCCTGCTCTTCGTCGATCTTCGCGACCATTATGGCCTGACGCAGATCGTCGCCGACAGCAGCGACCCGGCGTTCGCGACCCTCGACGGTCTGCGCGCCGAAAGCGTCGTGACGATCACCGGCGACGTCGTCGCGCGCTCGGCCGAAACGATCAATGCCAACCTGCCGACCGGCGCGATCGAAGTGCGCGCACGCGACGTGTCGGTCCAGTCGGCCGCCGCCGAACTGCCGATGCCGGTCGCGGGCGAGCAGGAATATCCCGAGGATATCCGCCTCAAATACCGCTTCCTCGACCTGCGCCGCGAGCGCCTGCACGCGAACATCCTGCTGCGCTCGAACGTCATCGCCAGCCTGCGCCGCCGCATGGTCGATCAGGGCTTCACCGAATATCAGACGCCGATCCTCACCGCCTCGTCGCCCGAAGGCGCGCGCGACTATCTGGTGCCGAGCCGCGTCCACCCCGGCAAATTCTATGCGCTGCCGCAGGCGCCGCAGATGTTCAAGCAACTGCTGATGGTCGCGGGCTTCGACCGCTATTTCCAAATCGCGCCCTGTTTTCGCGACGAGGATGCGCGCGCCGACCGTAGCCCAGGCGAATTCTACCAGCTCGATTTCGAGATGAGCTTCGTCACCCAGGATGACGTCTTCAACGCGATCGAGCCGGTGCTTGCCGGCGTGTTCGAGGAATTTGCGAACGGCAAGTCGGTGACCCCGGCGGGTTCGTTCCCGCGCATCCCCTACCGCGAGTCGATGCTGAAATATGGCAACGACAAGCCTGACCTGCGCAACCCGCTGATCATCACCGACGTCTCGGCGCATTTCGCGGGCTCGGGCTTTGGCCGCTTCGCCGACATCGTCGCGGCGGGCGACGTCGTTCGGGCCATCCCGGCCCCGGCAACCGCCGAGAAGAGCCGCAAATTCTTCGACGACATGAACAGCTGGGCGCAGGGCGAGGGCTTTGCCGGCCTGGGCTATGCGACGCGCAAGGGCGGCGAGTGGGGCGGCCCGATCGCCAAGAACCATGGCCCCGACAAGATGGACGCGCTCGCCGCCGAACTCGGCATCGGTCCCGACGACGGCCTGTTCTTCGCCGCGGGCAAGGAAGCGGTGGCGGCGCGGCTCGCGGGCTTCGCGCGCACCCGCGTTGCCGAGCAACTCGACCTGATCGACCCCGGCAAGTTCGAAATGTGCTGGATCGTCGACTTCCCGATGTTCGAGGCCGACGAGGACACCGGCAAGATCGACTTCAGCCACAACCCGTTCAGCATGCCGCAGGGCGAGCTGGAGGCGCTGGAGACCAAGGACCCGCTCGACATTCTCGCGTGGCAATATGACATCGTCTGCAACGGCGTCGAACTGTCGTCGGGCGCGATCCGGAACCATCGCCCCGACATCATGTATAAGGCGTTCGCGATCGCGGGCTATAGCCAGGCCGACGTCGACAGCAATTTCGCGGGCATGATCAACGCCTTCAAATATGGCGCGCCGCCGCACGGCGGTTCGGCGCCGGGGGTCGATCGCATCGTGATGCTGCTCGCCGACGAGCCGAACATCCGCGAAGTCGTCGTCTTCCCGATGAACCAGAAGGCCGAAGACCTGATGATGGGCGCCCCGGCGCCGGTCAGCGACAAGCAGCTCAAGGAACTGAGCATCCGCCTGGTGGACGGGCCGAAGAGCTAAAAGATGCGCGCGCCACGCGAACACCGGCTCGCCACGCCGGATGGCGACATCTGCTGGTTCGAGTGGGGCGTGCCGGGCGCGGGGCCTTCGCTGCTGCTGCTCCACGCGACCGGATTTCACGCCCGGCTGTGGGATCAGGTCGTCGCGGCCCTGCCCGTGGACACGCATGTCGTCGCACCCGACCATCGCGGCCATGGGCGCAGCTTCAAGCCTGCATCGCTTGCCGACTGGGGCGGCAATGCCACGGCGCTGTTGCCGCTGCTCGATCGCTTTGCGGGGAGGCCGCTGGTCGGCTGCGGGCACAGTATGGGCGGCACCGTGCTGACCCGGCTCGCCGCCGAACGACCCGAGGCGTTCCGCCGCCTTCTCCTCATCGATCCGGTGATCATGGCGCCCGGCCTTTATGAAGGGCAGGCGGCGCTGCCGATGCCCGACCCCGCCGAGCATCCCGTCGCGCGCCGCCGCAACCAATGGGCGAATGCCGAGGAGATGCGCGCGCGCTTCGCCGACCGGCTCCCCTACAGCCGCTGGCAGGCTCAGGTGCTGGCCGATTATTGCGACTATGGCCTGCTGCCCGCGGCCTCCGGCGACGGCTATGCACTCGCCTGTCCGCCGGCGCTCGAAGCCTCGATGTACCAGAATGCGCTGCGCACCGACCCGCACGCCTGGCTCGGCGCGGTGAAGGCGCCGGTGACGCTGATCCGCGCACCGACGGGCGAGCGCGGCGATGCCATGGATTTTTCGCTGAGTCCGACCTGGACCGGCCTTGGCCCCGCGCTTCATGCCGAGGTCGACGAATTGTGGGCGGGACACAGCCATTTCATCCCGATGGAAGCGCCGCGGCGCGTCGCCGACCTGATCGCCGCCACGCTTTGACGCATCCGGCTGTGCCGGAACCGGACAGACCGCATCGCCCGCTTGGTTCGGCGTGCGTGACTGGCTAGGGACAGGCCATGACCATCGCGCTCTCCGATTATGAAACCGGCGCCAAATATGACGGCGACTATGGCAATGATCTCGCGGCGCTGGAGGGTCGGATCGAGCGGCTGCAAGCCGCGCACATCACCCACGGCCAGCGCAGCGTCATCATGTTCGAGGGCTGGGACGCGGCGGGGAAGGGCGGCATCATCCAGCGGCTGACCGCCTCGCTCGATCCGCGCTATTTCGAGGTGTGGCCGATCGGCGCGCCGAGGGACGAGGAAAAGGCGCGCCATTTCCTCTGGCGGTTCTGGAAGCGCTTGCCGGGAAGCCGCGAAATCTCGATCTTCGACCGCAGCTGGTACGGCCGCGTCCTCGTCGAGCGCGTCGAGGGTTTTGCGAGCGAGGCCGAATGGCGCAAGGGCTATGACGAGATCAACGAGTTTGAGGCGCAACTGACCGGCAGCGCCACCCACCTCGTCAAACTGTTCGTCCACATCACGCAGGACGAGCAGGATAAGCGCTTCGCCGACCGGCTGAACGATCCGTGGAAGCGCTGGAAGACCGGCGCCGACGATTATCGCAACCGGTCGAAGCGCAAGGATTATCTCGCCGCGATGGACGAGATGTTCGAGCAGACCGACACGCGCTGGGCGCCGTGGAAGGTGATCGACGGCAATCACAAGAAGGCCGCGCGCATCGCCGCGCTGACGCATATCGTCGAAACGCTCGAGGCCGCGGTGCCGATGACCCCGCCCGACCTCGACCCCGCGGTCGTCAAACTGGCGCACAAGGCGTTCGGATATGAGGCGAAGCAAGGGGCTTAAGGCCACAAAAGCCCCGCTTGAGCGCGTCGGATTTGTGTCCTTTGTGGCTTTAGGGCGCCCTTGATACCACCGGGACGCCATTGCTTCGCTGGGCTCGCAATGACGCCAATGGCTCTGAAGAAACCGCCCTGCAAAAATTCGTGCGCCCCGCCTGCGTGGGGATCACAGCTTTTCTCGCCAGGATACTCGATATCTGGACGGGAAACCGACGATGGCAAAGAGCCGAGGCGCGAGGCTGGCACGGCGGAATAATGTAGGAAAGGCCTTTTTGCGCCCTTTTCGATCGCCGCCGCCTAGCCATGGCTGCCTCCAGTCGCTACATGGGGTCGGATGAGCCGCGCCAAGAGATCCGATGACTGGGGTTTTCCCCGCTGGCGCCCCTATGGATCGAGCACCGAAGCGCAGAAGTTGCGCCTGTGCGATCGCCACGGCTGCACCAACCCCGGCAACTGCCCGGCGCCCAAGTCGCCGAACAGCCCCGAACGCTGGTATTTCTGCGAAAGCCACGCCGCCGAATATAATCGCGGCTGGGATTATTTCGAAGGATTGAGCGCGGAAGATGCCGCCGCGCGCGCTGCCGAGGAAGCGCGCGGCGCGAACAGCTATGCCCGCGCGCAGCATTATGCCTGGGGCGGATCGGGCGACGGCAGCCGCAGCGCCGACGAAATGCGCGCGCTCGAAATCCTCGACCTCGAACCCGACGCCGATTTCGAGACGACGAAGAAGGCGTGGCGCAACCTCGCCAAGGAGTGCCATCCCGACGTCAAGCCGGGCGACGCCGATGCCGCGAAGCGTTTTGCGGCGGGGCAGGCGGCATTCGAGGTGCTGAAGCAGGCCGAAGAGCGGAAAAGCTGGAAGCCGGCGTAGCGGGCGAACGACGCTGCCGGTTAGCGACCGAAAACCGACATCTCTTTCATCGTCACCCTGAACTTGTTTCAGGGTCCATGGCCGGACGTCTCCTTCAGCGCGGCGCTTGACGAGAACGCAGGCCATGGATGCTGAAACAAGTTCAGCATGACGAGGTTTAAAGCCTGCAATCGACTGATTGCGGACGGCTGCTCTCCCCTCCCGCAGGCGGGAGGGGATGGGGGTGGGCAGCAACGTCGCAATGGCCCACCCCGCTGCGGCTAGCGAACAAGTTCGCAAGTCTCGCTGCCCCTCCCGCTTGCGGGAGGGGGCATCAGTGCAATCCTTCATGGACGTTTCCCGCTCCAAAGCGGTCTCATTTATGGGGATTATGTTGTTTGCAAACGACATAATCGGCTTATTTATAAACACACCCATCCAGCCCGTCGCGCCCGACGACCCCGATGCGCGCGCGGATCGAGTTGCCGTAGCGGCGGGTGAAGCCTGACGGGCTGACCGCCTCGCGCTTTTTCGGCAGCGGCAGGATCGCGGCGATGCGTGCCGCTTCCTGCGGGGTCAGCTTGCTGGCGCCATGGTTGAAATAACGCCGCGCTCCCGCCTCGACGCCATAGGTGCCAAGGCCGGTCTCGGCGACGTTCAGGTAGACCTCCATGATCCGCCGCTTGCCCCAGATTTTTTCGATCAGGAAGGTGAACCACACCTCGGGCACCTTGCGGATATAGCGGGTCCAGCCGCTGCCCTGCCACAGGAAGACATTTTTTGCGGTCTGCTGGCTGATCGTCGATCCGCCGCGGATTCGCTTGCCCTTGGCGTTGCGCTCGATCGCCTGTTCGATCGCTTCGCGGTCGAAGCCGTCGTGGGCGCAGAATTTGCCGTCCTCGGCGGCGATCACGGCGCGCACCATGTTGCGGTCGATATGCGACAGGCCGGTCCAGTCCTTGGTGATGCCGTTGCCGTCGGTGAGCATGGTGATGGTCACCGGCGGCGGCACGAGTGCGTAGAGCAGTACCCACAGGACCGAGAAAAGGATGAAACCGATGAGCAGTTTGGCGGCCGACTTCCAGAGCCGCCCGATGGTGAATTTGCTGCCTGCCCCGCTTTTCCTTCGCATCGATCTCGCCTAGTCCAGCGCGGCGCGAAGGAAAAGTCCCCATCGCGGCCAGGAAGGATCGCTTGATGTTTCGTCGCCTCTGTCTCCTCGTCGCCCTGACCGCCAGCGCCCCCGCGATGGCGAGCGAGGGACGCGACCTTTGCCCCGATCGCCCCGGTCTCGGGACGCCGGCCTGCACCGTCGCGCCGGGCGAGGTGGTTTTCGAGCTTGGGCTGGGCGACTGGACGCGCGAGGATGACGGCCCGCAACGAACCGACACGATCCTGGCCGGTGAGGCGCTCGTCCGCGTCGGCCTGACATCGTCGCTGGAGGCGCAGGTCGGCTGGACCGCGATCGGTCATGTCCGCGAACGCGACGCGGTGCTCGGCACCACGGCCAAGCGAACGCGCTCCGGCGATGTGACGCTCGCGCTTCGCCAGAATCTGCGCAACCCCGATGGGTCGGGCTTTTCGATCGCCGCCATGCCCTATGCCAGCCTGCCGACCGGCGGCAGCGGCGTGGGGGCGGGGGATTGGGGCGCGGGGCTGCTCGTACCGGTCGGGATCGAGGCGGGGCCGGTGTCGATCGGCCTGACGCCGCATATCGATGCCGCGGTCGATAGCGACGGCAATGGGCGGCATCTCGCCTATGGCACCGTCGCGGGGCTGGGTTTCGATCTGTCGGATACGGTTTCGGTGTCGACCGAAGTTTCCGTCACCCGCGACCGCGATCCGGTGGGGCGCACGACCGAGTGGCTCGCGGGGGTTTCGGCGGGGTGGCAACCCGACGATGACAGCCAGTGGGATGCGGGCGTGAACGTCGGGCTCAATCGCGATAGTCCCGATCTTCAAATCTATGCCGGATATGCGCGACGCTTTTAACCCTCAGCGAGCTTAAAAGGCTATGGCTCCCGCGCAGGCGGGGGCCCATCTCCGGTTCGTGCCATGCTGAGCCGGCCGGTGATGGGTCCCCGCCTTCGCGGGGACACGGCGCTTTATTCCAGATTATTCCAGAACGGCGTCTTCCAACCGTCGCCTCAGTCGACCACCAGCTTGCCCGTCATGCCCATCGTCGAGTGCATGAAGTGCGAGCAGTGCACCTTGTAGGTGCCCGCGCGCGGGGTCAGCGTCACGTCGCGGCTTTCGCCCTTGCCGAGCGAAACGCGGCCCTTGGCGCCGTCGACGCGCGCGCGGTTCGCGGCGTCCATCGTCGCGGCGGCAAAGAATTCCGCGGCGGTGAAATCATGTCCGCCCGAACCATCGTTGACGAAATGGATCGTCACCGGCTGCCCGGCATGGAGGTGGAGGTCGGCGGGGGTGAAGCTGAAATTCGCGAGCGTCACCGTCACCCTCGCCGGGGCCTCGGCGGCGGTGACGGGAACGGAGAGGGCGAGCGCCGCGAGAGCGAGGGGAATGACGCGCATGGCAATTCTCCTTCGCCGGAAAAGTCCGGCACGATGGCCCCCGCGATCTTTTCGCTCAGGCGTTGATCAGCCGCCGGTCGCCCGCCAGCTTGAGCATCGCCTTTTGCAGCTTCTCGAAAGCGCGCACCTCGATCTGGCGCACGCGTTCGCGGCTGACGTCATAGACCTGGCTCAAATCCTCGAGCGTCTTGGGGTCGTCGGTCAGGCGACGTTCGGTGAGGATGTGGCGCTCGCGCTCGTTGAGCGTCTCCAGCGCTTCGCTCAGCAGCGAATGGCGCACGTCGCGTTCCTGCGCCTCGGCGACACGCTCGTCCTGCAACGGGCCCTCGTCGCCGAGCAAATCCTGCCACTGGCTGTCGCCATCCTCGCCCATCGGGACGTTCAGCGACGTGTCGCCGCCCATCGCCATGCGGCGGTTCATGCTGGTGACCTCTTCCTCGGTCACGCCGAGGTCGGTCGCGATCTTGGTGAGATGTTCGGGAGTCAGGTCGCCGTCCTCGAACGCTTCGAGGTTGTTCTTCATCCGGCGGAGGTTGAAGAACAGCTTCTTCTGCGCCGCGGTGGTGCCCATCTTCACGAGGCTCCACGAGCGCAGGATGAATTCCTGGATCGAAGCGCGAATCCACCACATCGCATAGGTGGCGAGGCGGAAGCCGCGTTCGGGGTCGAATTTCTTCACCCCCTGCATCAGGCCGATATTGCCTTCGCTGATCAACTCGCTGACCGGCAGGCCATAGCCGCGATAGCCCATCGCGATCTTCGCGACGAGGCGGAGGTGCGAGGTGACGAGCTGGGCCGCGGCCTCATTGTCGCCATGCTCCTGAAAACGCCGCGCGAGCATATATTCCTGCTCGGGCGTCAGCAGCGGAAATTTGCGGATTTCGGCCAGGTAGCGGTTCAGGCTCGCCTCACCGCCGAGCGCGGGCACCGTGGCCGGGACGTTGCTTTTATTAGCCATGGAGAGTGTCTTCCCTAAAACCTGAAATCATCTTGCGCCCGTTTGCCCGGTGCGTCAAAATAGATTTTCATTCGAAACCTAAACGTGCAGTTCGTCGATCAGTTCCCGCATGTCATGGGGGAGGCCGCTGTCGAGCGCGACCTTGTTACCGGTCACTGGATGAATAAAGCCCAAATGGGCCGCGTGCAACGCCTGGCGCGCGAAATTACGCGCTTTTAATATATCCGACAGCGGCTTTCTGGCGCGGCCATAGGCCGGGTCGCCGACCAGCGGATGGCCGATATGCGCCATATGGACGCGCACCTGATGCGTGCGCCCGGTTTCCAGCCGGCATTCGACCAGCGTCGCGCCCTTCAGCGGCTCGATCGTCCGATAATGGGTGATCGCATGCTTGCCGCGTCCTTCGGCGACCACCGCCATCTTCTTGCGGTTGCTACTCGACCGGCCCAGCGCCGCGTCGATGGTGCCGCTGGCAGGCATCGGGCGGCCGGTGGCGAGCGCGAGGTAGCGGCGGTCGATGCTGTGCGCCGCGAATTGTCTGGCGAGGCCTTCGTGCGCCTTGTCGTGCTTCGCGGCGACGATCAGCCCGCTGGTGTCCTTATCGATGCGGTGGACGATGCCGGGGCGAGCGACGCCGCCGATCCCCGAAAGCTGCCCCGCGCAATGGTGGAGCAGCGCGTTGACCAGCGTGCCGTCGAGATTGCCCGCCGCCGGGTGGACGACCATCCCCGCGGGTTTGTCGACGACGATCAGATGGTCGTCCTCAAAGGCGATGACGAGGTCCAGATCCTGCGCGACATTGTGCGCGGGAGTGGGGGCGGGCAGGCGGACCGCCAGCGTCGCCGGGGCCGGGGCCTTGGCCGATGGATCCCACAATATGATTCCGCGGCCGTCCGATACGCGGCCGCCCTTGATCAGCGTCTTCAGCCGTTCGCGCGAAAGGTCGGGGAGCGCCTCTGCCAGCGCCCGGTCGAGCCGCAGCCCGGCCGCGCCGTCGGCAAGCATCACGGTCAGTATCTCGTCGTCCCCCAACATCGACCGCGATATGGGTTGGGGGTGCCGCTTTTCAAGAAGGGGCGTTCGGCTTCTCCCTTGCCCTTAACCATATGCCTGCCCTAGGGAGCAGGCGCGAGCCGGACGCATCCGGCCTGCGGGGAGCCTGTTCAGCCATGTCCGACGACCGCGTCGATTTCGCCTCCATGCTGGCCTCGCGGCTGTGCCACGATCTGCTGAGCCCGGTCGGGGCCTTTGCCAACGGCCTTGAGCTGCTGGCCGACGAAAAAGACCCCGAAATGCGCGCGCGTTGCATCGACCTGCTCGAACAGAGCGCGCGGACGTCGGCGAACAAGCTCAAATTCTTTCGCCTTGCTTTCGGTTCGGCGGGCGGTTTCGGCGAGCGCGTTCCTGCCGACGAGGCGAGGTCGGCGATTCAGGGGATCATCGGCGACCGCGCGATCGACCTCAACTGGATGATCGGCACCGATCCGCTGCCCAAGCCCGCGGTCAAGATCATCCTCAACCTGTCGTTGCTGCTCGTCGACGCGCTGGTACGCGGCGGGCGGCTCGACGTCGGCTGCGAAAACCAGGACGCCCATCCGGGGGGCGGCATCGAAATCGCCTTGCATGTCGAGGCCGAGCGCCTGTTCCTCGACGCCGATGTCGAACGCATCCTGGCCGAGGGCGAAGGCGCCAGCGCGATGACCTCGCGCACCGCGCCGGCGGTACTCGTCCAGGCGGTCGCGAAGCAGAATGGCGGGACGGTGATGCTGGCCCGCGAAACGCCGACCTCGCTGCTCGTCGGGGCGGTGCTGAAGGGGCGCTGAAGGCCCAATCCCGTCAGGGCTTCGGGGCGCGCAATAATCGGTCCCATTTTCGCGAAACAAACCCTCCATTAACCATTGTCCGCCATGGTGAAGCCTCGAATTTTTGGGGCGCACCGACACTCGATGGACGATCTGCTGAACGATTTTCTCGCCGAAACGGCGGAAATCCTTGCCGAGGCCGGCGGGGCGCTTGTCGCGTGGGAGGCGGACCCCGCCGACCGCGCGCAGCTCGATGCGATCTTCCGCCTCGTCCACACGATCAAGGGCAGTTCGGGCTTCCTGTCGCTGCCGCGCGTCACGGCGCTGTCGCATGCGGCGGAAGATGCGCTCGACCAGGTGCGCCGCGGCAACCGCGCCGCCGACGCAGCGCTGGTGACCGCGGTCCTTGCGATTGTCGACCGGCTGTCGGTGCTTTGCGAAGCGCTCGGCAAGGGCGGCGCCGAGCCGGTGGGCGACGATGGCGAGGTGATCGCCGGGCTCGCGGCCACCGGCGCGCCTGCCGAAGACCCATCGGGATCCGGTGAGATTCCGCTTCGCCGCGAGGAGGATCTGGCGACCGACCCGCAGGGCTGGCGCTCGATCCGCGTGCCGCTGCCTTTGCTCGACAGCGTGATGACCGGGGTCACCGACATCGTCCTCGCGCGCAACGAATTCGCGCGCATGCTCCGCGAATCGGGCGCCGATCCGTCGCTGATCGCTTCGTTCGATCGTCTGTCGGATTCGATCGCGGGGATGCGCCAGTCGGTCAGCCAGATGCGGATGCAGCGCATCGACAAGCTGTTCGCGCCGCTGCCGCGCATCGTGCGCGATCTGGCGCAGGATCTCGGCAAGAAGGTCCGCTTCGCCACCAGCGGCGGCGAGGTCGAACTCGATCGCGAGATGATGGAGAATATCCGCGACCCGCTGATCCACATCGTCCGCAACGCGATCGATCATGGCGTCGAGAGCCTCGACGACCGTGTCGCCGCGGGCAAGGAGATTACCGCCACCATCGCGGTTTCGGCGCGCCAGTCGGGCAACCAGATCGAGATCGAAGTGCGCGACGACGGGCGCGGCCTGTCGCCCGACGCTCTGGTCCACAAAGCAATGTCGGCGCGGCTGCTGTCGGCGGCCGACGCGCGGGCGCTGACCCCGCGCGAAAAGCTCGACCTGATCTTTCGCCCCGGCTTCTCGACCGCATCGAAGATCACCTCCATCTCGGGCCGCGGCGTCGGCATGGACATCGTCAAGGCGAACGTCGAGAAGATCGGCGGGGTCGTCGATCTGCGCAATGACGAAGGCCGCGGGCTGGCGATCGTGCTGCGCGTTCCGATGACGCTGACGATCATCTCGGGCCTGATGGTCCGCGCGGCGGGGCAGTATTTCGCGATTCCGCGCGGCGCGGTGCGGGAAATCCTGCTCGAGACGAGCGACAGCGTCCGCATTGAGCGCGTCGGCGGCGGCGAACTCGTCACCGTGCGCGGCGAACCCTTTCCGCTGCTTCGCCTCGAAACCGTGCTCGGCCGCGAACGCGACCCCGACGACGATGTCGAGGATCGCGCGCTCGTCCTCGTCCGGCCGGGGCAGGGGCAAAGCTATGCGCTCAGCGTCGCGGCGATCCACGACCATGAGGAACTGGTGATCAAGCCCGCGGCGCCGATGATCATGGCGACCGGGCTTTATGCGGGTACGACGCTTCCCGACAACGGCCGTCCGGTGCTGCTGCTCGACGTCCAGGGCATCCTCGCCGCCGCCGCGATCGATGCGTCGGAAGCCGGGCGCGAGCGCGATCGCGCCGCCGAGGCCGACGCCAGCGCGGCCGCCGAGCGCAACGCCGCGCAACTGCTTCTTTTCCGCGACGTGGGCGGCCGCACCCGCGGCGTTCGCCTCTCGGTCATCGAGCGCGTCGAGGAAGTGCCCGCGCTCGCGCTGTTCGAAAGCGCCGGCCGCGTCCAGGTCCAGATCGGCGAAGGAATCTTCCCCGTCCACGCTGCGCGCTTGCCCGAGGATCATGGCACGCTGAAACTGCTGCGCCTCCACGACGGGCATATGATCCTCTGCTATCCGATCGAGGCGGTGATCGACATCGTCCGCCTGCCGGAAGTGACGCAGCCGGCCCCGGCGCCGGGGCTGATCGCGGGGGTCGTGCTGGTCGGCGGCGAGCCGGTCGAGATCGTCGATCCCTTCTGGCTGATGGAGCAATATGCGCCCGGCCTCGCCGCTGCGCCCGCCGCGCGCCCGCTGGTGTGCCGCCTCGCCGAAGACCGCGACGGCTGGGGCGACAATTTCCTGGCGCCGATCCTCCGCAATGCGGGCTATCGCGTGGTGCCCGAAAGCTCCGACGAGGCGGCCGACGTGCTGCTCTGCCTGACGGGCGAGGGTGTCTGCGCGCAGGACGGCGATGATGTGCCGGTGATCCGCCTGCGGACGTCCGCGGCGCCGATCGGCCCCGACGACGACACCGTCTATCGCTATGATCGCGGCGCGTTGCTCGATGCGCTGCGCCGCCGCATCGGGGGAGCAAGCGCATGATGGACAAGCTGTATCTGATCGCGCGCATCGCCGACACGCGCGTCGCGCTGCGCAGCCGCTCGATCCATTCGGTCGTCGCGGTCGGCACGCCGGTCGAGGTTCCCGGCGCGCCGCCGCACGTCGCGGGGCTGTTCGCGCTGCGCAGCCGCGTCTTTACGCTGATCGACCCGCATGTCGTCGTCGGTCTGGCCCCGGTCGCGGTCGCCCCCGGTCAGCGCGTCGTCGTCGTCGATGTCGCCGAACATGGCTATGCGCTGCTCGCCGACGCGATCGAGGATGTCTGTTTCATCGACGCGCCCGAGGTGCGGGTCACCGGCAAGCTGCTTCCCGGCTGGGCGCGCGTCGCCGAGGCGATGATCGAGCATGAGGGGCATTCACTGCTCGTCGTCGACCCGGCGCATTTTATCTCGCTGCCCGCGCTTAAGGCCGCTTGATTCCGGCCGTATTAACAACCTGCACACCCCTTCGTCCTAACAAGGCGACAACCCTGGGGGTCGGAGGCATAAATGTCTAAATCTTGTCTGGTCGTCGATGACAGCAAAGTGATTCGTAAGGTCGCGCGGCATATTCTTGAAAGCATGGCTTTTTCTGTCGATGAGGCGGCCGACGGGCAGGAGGCGCTGACCTTTTGCCGCGCCAATCGTCCCGACGTGATCCTGCTCGACTGGAACATGCCGGTGATGAGCGGGATGGAGTTTCTCGGCGCGTTCAACGACCTCGACTTCGGGCGCGAGGACCGGCCGCGCGTCGTCTTTTGCACCACCGAAAACAGCATCGACCATATTCGCGCCGCGATCGAGGCGGGCGCCGACGAATATGTGATGAAGCCGTTCGACCGCGACACGCTCGAAGGAAAGCTCCAGCTCGTCGGCGTGGCCTGAGACACGGTCGATGGCGCGGTCCGCCTCCCTTTCCATCAATCCAGACGGGGCCGAACGCCCCACAGGCCGCAGCGTTCGCGTGATGCTGGTCGACGACAGCCTTGTCGTCCGCAGCATCCTCGAACGCATCGTCGATCAGAGGATGGGGCTGATGGTCTGCGCCTCGGTTGCGTCGGCGCACGAAGCGCTGGCCTATCTGGCGTGCGAACCCGTCGACGTCGTCGTGCTCGATATCGAAATGCCGGGGATGAACGGCATCGACGCGCTGCCGCATATATTGGAGCGCGCCGCCAATGCGCGCGTGCTGATCCTGTCGTCGAACTGCGTCGAAGGCGGCCCGGCTGCGATCGAGGCGCTTGCGCTCGGCGCCAGCGACACGCTCGCCAAGCCCGGCCGCGGCAGTTTCTCGGGCCGCTTTGCCGAAGTGCTGACCGACCGGCTCCTGTCGCTCGGGCAGCTTGAGGCGGTTCCCGCGGCGACGCGCATCGCCTTTCGCCCGCCGGTGCCCCCGGCGCCGGTCGCGGTCGATGCCGACCAGCGGCTCGAATGTATCGCGGTCGCGGCCTCGACCGGCGGCATTCCGGCCTTCGCCAATTTCCTCGCCCATCTCGATCCGCGGATTACCGCGCCGATCCTGCTCACCCAGCATCTGCCCGATGCCTTCATGGAATTTTACGCACGGCAGATCGCGACGATGACCAAGCGCAAGGTGTGCGTGGGCGTGGCCGGGATGAAGGTCGAGCCCGACCATATCTATCTCGCGCCCGGCGACGCGCATCTGATGGTGGTCGCGAACGGCGTACGCCGCGAGATCGCGCTCGACCGGCGGCCGGTCGAAAATGGCTGCTGCCCGTCGGCCGACCCGATGCTGGCGTCGGTCGCCGACGCCTATGGCGCGGGCGGGGTCGCGGTCGTGCTGAGCGGCATGGGCCGCGACGGCGCGCAGGGCGCGGCGCGGCTCAAGGCGGCGGGCGGCACGATCTTTGCCCAGGCGCCCGAAAGCTGCGTGATCTGGGGCATGCCCGGCGCGGTGGCAAAGGCGGGGCTTGCGGCGGCGACGCTCAACCCCGACGCGATCGCGCTGATGCTGCGCGGCTATCTGCCCGGACGCCGTCCGTCATGATGGGCGGGACGGCGAGCGAGTCGGCCTATCGCGTGCTGATGGGCGTGCTCGAATCGCGGACCGGGCAGACGCTGTCGCCGAACCGCATCTGGCGCATCGAAATGTCGCTGAAGCCGGTGATGCAGCGGCACGGCATCACCGATCTCGACGCGCTCGTCGCGGCGCTCGTGACCTCGAACAGCCGGCAGTTGCTCGACGACACGGTCGATGCGATGCTCAACAACGAAACCTATTTCTATCGTGAATATAGCATATTCGACGATATTGCTGCCAACGCGCTTGAGCATATCCACCGCGTCAACCTGCGCGAACGGCGGCTGACGATCTGGCATTGTGGCGTGTCGACCGGGCAGGAAGCCTATTCGATGGCGATGCTGCTCGCCGAACAGGACAGCAAATGGGCGGGATGGCGGGTCGACATCGTCGGCACCGACGTTAGCTATCATGCGATCGGCCGCGCGCGCGTCGGGCTTTACAGCCAGTTCGAAATCCAGCGTGGCCTGCCGGTGCAGCGGATGGTGCGCTGGTTCGACCAGACCGAAGCGGGCTGGCTCGCCAAGGCCGATTTGCGCCGCCGCGTCGATTTTTCGGTGCAGAACATGCTGACCGACCGGCCGCCGCTCGCGGCGCCCGCCGACCTGATCTTCTGCCGCAACCTGCTGCTCTATTTCTCGCTGCCGATGCGGCAAAAGGCCTTTGCCCGGCTGCGCGCGGTGGCGGCGCCGCAAAGCTTCCTCATCCTCGGCGCGGGCGAGACGGTGCTCGGCCAGACCGACCAGTTCGTCGCCAGCCCGCGGCTGCGCGGTCTCTACGAGCCCGCCGACCAGCAGGTCCGCCGTTCGCCGATCGCGCCGCAGGTTGCTGCCTGACCTTGCTTTTTGCGGCCCGCTGGCGCAGGGGAAGACGGGGCAGGGACAGGATGGACCGCGAGGCGCATGAGCGATTTTATCGAACGCTGGTCACCCAATTTCGACGAGCGCGCCCTGCCCATATCGATGATCGTCCTTCATTATACGGGTATGAAGACCGGTGCGGAAGCACTTGATCGGCTTGCCGATTCGGCGGCGAAGGTTTCGGCGCACTATGTCGTCAGCGAGGACGGCCAGATCACCCATATGGTGGCGGAGGACAAGCGCGCCTGGCACGCGGGCAAGGCGCATTGGCGCGGGGTCAGCGACATAAATTCGGCGAGCGTTGGAATCGAGATCGTCAATCCGGGGCACGAATGGGGCTATGTGCCCTTTCCCGACCCGCAGGTCGCGTCGGTTGTCCGGCTCGTTCACCAGATCAAGGATCGCTATGCGATCACGCGCGGCAATGTCGTCGGCCATTCGGACATCGCGCCGACGCGCAAGCAGGATCCGGGCGAGTTGTTTCCGTGGGATGAACTCGCGCGCCGCCGCCTGGCGTTGCCGCGTCCGACCAGAAAGCTCACCGATCCCTTGTGGACCGATGCGGGCTTCCTGCTCGCGCTCGAACGGTTCGGTTATGACGTGACCGACGGTTTCGCGGCGACGGTGGCGTTTCAGCGGCGGTTCCGGCCCGAACTGATCGACGGCACGATCGACGGCGAATGCCGCGCGATCCTGCTCGCGCTGCTGCTGCCGCAGCCCGAGGGGAATTGATCGGCGGCTAACGACTGGAAGCTGGCGTTGCCAATTCCTCCCCGGAACGGGGAGGGGGACCGCCCGAAGGGTGGTGGAGGGGTCGCAGCGGTGCGTCCTGACGAGAGGTTTCGACCCCTCCGTCAGCCCTGCGGGCTGCCACCTCCCCGTTCCGGGGAGGAACTGGCAACGGCCGCTTCCCACCCCAAAACAGCCGCTCCGCACAATCTCTCGTAATCACCCTTCATTCGCGCTATAATGCGCTTCGCCAGAGGGTCGGGCGATCGCCGCTTCGCGCAAGCGAGGGGGAGGAAAGTCCGGGCTCCACGGAAACCACGGTGCCGGATAACGTCCGGCGGCCTCCGCAAGGGGGTCAGGGAAAGTGCCACAGAGAGAAGACCGCCCAAGGCTTCGGCCCGGCGAAAGGTGAAAGGGTGCGGTAAGAGCGCACCGCGCGGACGGTAACGGACGCGGCATGGCAAACCCCACCGGGAGCAAGGTCGAATAGGGATGGCACGAGTTCGCTCTTCGGGGCAACTCAGGGCTGGTTCCGGCCCCGTCGTCCGGGTTGACTGCTTGAGCGTTCGGGTAACCGCACGCCTAGAGGAATGATCGCCCATCCCCGGCAACGGGGTGGACAGAACCCGGCTTACAGACCCTCTGGCGCACTCTCCCCATCGATAGGCGCGGAACCCCGCGCAGCCGACCCGCGTTTCAAGCGGACCAGAAGGGAAACGAGCCATGAAAGTCGTCGATGACCATGTCGAGGTGACCGAAACCGAAGCGAGCGGCGGCGTGAAGGAGCAGGGCGTGCGCTATGTTCTGGCGATTTCGCTGCTGGCCGTGATCGTCGTGCTGTCGGCCATCTGGATCGTGCCGGTGCTGTTATCGCGATGACTCTGCCCAGCTTCTGATCCCGCGGGTTCAGGGATAGCGGACCGCCATCACTTCCCATAGCTTCGGCCCGGCGGGAAGCTGCACGGTGCGCAGGTCGCCGACCGCGGCGCCGCGCAGCGCGCGGGCGAGGGGACTGTTCCAGCCGATCCGGCCGACGCCGGCGTCAGCCTCGTCGTCGCCGACGAGCGTGACGATGCGCCGCGCGTCGTCGTCATCGGCGATCTCGACCGTCGCGCCGAACCAGATGCGGCTTTGGTCGGGCTGCGCCGCCGGATCGACGACGCGCGCCGCCTTCATCCGCCGCGCGAGGAAGCCGAGCCGCCGGTCGATCTCGCGCAGCCGCTTGCGGCCATAGATATAGTCGCCATTCTCGCTGCGGTCGCCATTGCCCGCCGCCCAGCTGATCGTTTCGACCAGCCTGGGACGTTCGTCGCCCAGCAAGGCGTCATATTCGGCGCGCAGCGCGGCGAAGCCTGCCGGGCTGATGATATTGCTCCGCTCCCCCGCCATGGGGCCTAGCCCGGATTGCGCTTGCCGAGGTAAAAGCTCAGCGGCGCCTTGGGCAGCGTCCGCCCCTCGCGCAGCGTGTCGTAGACGACGGCGTTTTCGAGCACGCGCTGGACATAGTTGCGCGTCTCGAAAATCGGGATCGCCTCGATCCAATCGACCATGTCGATGCCGCCGCCGCGCGGATCGCCATTGGCGCGCAGCCATTTGTTCACATTGCCCGGCCCGGCATTATAGGCCGCGACCGCGAGCGGATAGCTGCCGCCGAAATAGCGCAGCATCTGCTGGAAATAGGTCGAGCCGAGCGTGAGGTTGTAATTGGTGTCGCTGGTCAGCGAACCCGCGTCATAGCTGAGGCCAAGCTTGCCCGCGACTTCGCGCGCGGTGCCGGGCATGAGCTGCATCATGCCGCGCGCGCCGGCATGGCTGATCGCCTGGCGGTCGAACTGGCTTTCCTGCCGCGTGATCGCGTGGATGAAGGTCCAATTGCCCTCGTGGCCCGCGGGGACGCGCACGGTCGGGAAGCCCGATACCTCGACCGCGTCGAGGCTGTTCGCCTGCGCGCTGCGGCCGATCATCACGCCCAGGTCGGGGCGGCCGATCGACGAGGCGAGCTGGCCCGCGAGGACATGATCGGCGGGCGAGGTTGCGCGCTGCGCCAGCGCGCGCAGGAATTGCGACTGCTCGCGCCACGCGCCGATCTCCCCCAGCGCGCGCGCGGCGCGCACCAGCCGGTTGTCGTCGAACGCCCGGCGCTGCTCGCTGCTGACCTGAATGGTCGGGTCTTGCGGCGGCTTGGGCTGCGGCCGGCCGAGCCGTTCGAGCGAAAGCTGGCCGTAGAATTGGTCATAATGCTGCGCGGCGTCGTTGAAATAGCGGTTCGCGGTGTCGCGGTCGCCGGCGGCGAGCGCGGCGCGCCCGGCCCAATAAAAGCCCTTGGTCCGCGTCTGCGCCGAGCGCGCGGCTTCGCCATAGGCGGCATAGAGCCGCACCGCCTCGCCGGGACGACCGAGACTCTTGAAGGCGAGCTGGCCGGCGAGCCAGGCGAGCGAGGTATAATCGTCGCGCACGCCGAGCGGCTCCTCGCGGATCACCACGCCCGGCGCGAAACTGTCGCCGATCTGCTTGGCGATATCATAGGCGACGCGCTTGTCGCCCGCCGCGTCGGCCTGGCGCGCGTTGGTGAGCAAGGTCTCGATCCATTCCTCGGCATCGGTCGGCGCCTTGGCGAGCGCGCGCGGCGCAGCGAGCAGCTCGCGCGCCTCGCCGACGCGGCCCGCCTTGCGCAGCCAGGTCGCCTTGGCGGTGATATAGCCGGGATCGGTGCGGGTGAGCGACGGATTGGCGCTTTCGACCGCCGCTGCCTGCAGCGCGGCATCGACCGCGCCGCTGCGCATCGCGAGGCGCGCCGCGAACGCCGCGCGCTTGTCGGGCGAGACATAGGGAAGCTGGCGGCCCGCCGCGATCGTCGAGTTCGACCATAGCAGCCGGTCCATGCGCGCGTCATGATCGGCGAGGCTGAACACGCCGGGGAACAGGCTGAGCGCCCGGCTCACTTCCATCTCGTCGACAATGCCGCCGGTCCAGGCGCGCCGCGCCGCGGCATTGGCGTCGTCGCGGCGGCCCGATGCCTTGAGCGCGAGCGCATAGCGCAGTTCGCCGCTGGGGGTGCGCGGCGGATAGGCCTGGAAGAAAGCGAGCGTGCGCTGCGGGTCATAGCTGTCGAGCGCGATCGCCTTTTCGGCGCGCACGCGCAGCTTGTCGGCGTCGGGCCAGTCGCGGTTCGCCATCAGGAACCGCGAGAGCTGGTCGAAGGAGGCGGTGTTGGTCGCGGTCAGCCGCCGCCACTCCATCACCGCATCGCCGACCGAACTGGTCGAGGGCGGCGGGCCCGACTGGGCGGCCAGGCCCATCTGCGCGCGATACCAGGCCATTTGTTCGGGGGTAAGCTCGCTGGCATGAGCGATCGTGGGAAAGAGAAGGGCGGCGGCGAGCGCCAGACGGGAAATGCGGGTCAGCGAAATCATGCCGGGCATCTTAGTTGCAAACTCCTTGCGGGGCGCTGAATAGGCGTCCAATAGCGAGCGCGCTCCGATCTTCTATCGGTCGAGCGGAGTCCTTGTAAAGGAGCAGAGCATGTTTTCGGGGTCGATTCCCGCCTTGGTGACGCCATTTCGCGACGGTGCGTTCGACGCGCCGGCGTTCAAACGGCTCGTCGAATGGCAGATCGACGAAGGAACGAGCGCGCTCGTGCCGTGCGGCACCACCGGCGAGAGCCCGACCTTGGGCTTCGACGAACATTATCGGGTCATCGACGCCTGCATCGAGGCGGCGGCGGGGCGCGTGCCGGTGATCGCCGGCTGCGGGTCGAACGACACCGCGACCGCGATCCGCCACATGCGCCATGCAGAGGCGGCGGGGGCGACTGCGGCGCTGGTCGTCGCGCCCTATTACAACCGGCCGACGCAGGACGGGCTGCTTGCGCATTTCGAGGCGCTGGCCGAGGCGAGCGACCTGCCGATCGTCGTCTACAATGTTCCCAGCCGCACGGTCACCGACATCAGCGCCGAGACGATGTGTCGGCTCGCCGAAATCCCCTCGATCGTCGCGATCAAGGATGCGAGCGGCGATCTGGCGCGCGTCACCGTCCACCGTGCGGGGGCGGGCGGCGATTTCTGCCAGCTCAGCGGCAATGACGATCTGTGGCTGCCGCACGCCGTTCTCGGCGGGGCGGGGTGCATTTCGGTCACCGCCAATGTCGCGCCGCGCCTGTGCGCCGATTTCGCCGCGGCGTGCGCGCGGGGCGACTGGACCGGGGCGCTCATGCTCCACGACCGGCTGTTCGCGCTGCACAAGGCGATGTTCTCCGACGCATCGCCCGGCCCGGTCAAATATGCGCTGTCGCGCGTCCACGACTGGTTTTCGCCCGAAGTGCGCCTACCTATCATCCCGGCGTCCGAGGCATCGCGCAAGGCCGTCGATGCCGCATTGGTCGCGGCCGGAGTTCTCTAGGTTCAATCGCATGGCCCGTCCGCAGTCCGTAGCCGAATTCGACAAGAAGAAGGTCGTCGCCGAGAACCGGCGCGCACGCTTTGACTTTGCCATCGAACAGGTGTTCGAGGCCGGGATCGCCTTGCAGGGGACCGAAGTCAAATCGCTGCGCTTTGGCGAGGGGACGATCGCCGAAAGTTATGCCGAGGTGAAGGGCAATGAGGTGTGGCTGATCAACAGCAACATCCCCGAATTCAGCCACGGCAACCGTCACAACCATGAACCCAAAAGGCCGCGCAAGCTGTTGCTCAACGGGCGCGAGATCAACAAGATGCACGCCGGGGTGATGCGGCAGGGGATGACGCTCGTCCCGCTGTCGGTCTATTTCAACAGCCGGGGCCGCGCCAAGGTCGAACTGGCGCTCGCCAAGGGCAAGAAGGCGCACGACAAGCGCGAGTCGATCAAGGAACGCGACTGGAAGCGCGACAAGCAGCGCCTGATGAAAGAACGCGGATGAGCGGGGGGCGGCCACAGGATAAAGCGGTCCTGATGAACTGGATCCGCAAGAACTCGCCGACGCGCGAGGAATTGCTGGAAAGCCGCTTCGTCAAACCCTTTGCGCACCGCGTCGCGCACAGCCATTTGTGGCGTTTCAGCCGGACCTCGGTGCGGCGCGGGACGGCGCTTGGGCTGTTCGTCGGCATTTTCTTCCTGATCCCCGGCGTCCAGATTTTGGGTGTCGCGCTGCTCGCGCTGCCGTTCCGCGCCAATATCCCGATCGGCGCGGCGATGACCTTTTTGTCGAACCCGGTGACGACGCCGTTCATCCTCGCCGCGTCGGTCTGGCTCGGCAATGTCCTGTTCGGGATGCACACCAATGTGTCGGGCCTTTATGCGCTCTACGAAAGATCGGCCTCGCTTTCCGACTGGTGGCAATGGTTCACCGCCAATGCCGGACCGGCGCTGCTCGGCGGGCTGGGGGGGCTGTTCGTGATTTCGGCGGTTTCGGCGATCGTCGGCTATATCCTCGCCTCGCTCATCTGGGACAATTGGATTCGCCTGCGCTGGCGGCGCAAGATTCGCCGCGCGCGCGACCAACGACATGAGCCATCGACGAGCGACACCGCCGCCGGTTGAACCGCGGCGGCCCGCGCGCCTATACTGATCGCATCGCAAGATCGCGCCGCCCCGGTTTCGCGGCGCGCTTTTCGCATATCTATCTGGGGAACATCATGACTTTGAACCTGTCTTCGCGCCTGATGGCGACCGCCGCGCTTGGCGCGATGCTGATGGCGACTGCGCCCGCTTTTGCTCAGGGCGCGGCCGCCCCGGCACCCGCAGCCCCCATCTCCGCGACCGACGCCGCCGCCAAGCCTGAAATCGGCGATTTCGGCTTCGACCTTTCGGGCATGGACAAGAGCGTCCAGCCCGGCGACGATTTCTACGCCTATGCCAATGGCACCTGGGCGAAGGACACCGCGATCCCGGCCGACAAGTCGAACTATGGCATGTTCACCGCGCTCGCCGACCTGTCGCAGAAGCGCACGCAGGAAATCCTCGAAGCCGCCAAGGGCGACCCGAACAGCATGATCGGCCGCGCCTATGCCTCCTATCTCGATTCGGCGGCGGTCGAGGCGAAGGGCCTGGCCCCGATCGAGCCTTGGCTGAACAAGATCCGCGCCGTCGACAAGGCGGGGCTTCCCGCGCTGCTCGCCGAGGCCGACCGCAGCGGCGTGTCGCATTTCTTCGGCGGCTATGTCGGGCAGGATGACAAGAATCCCGACGTCTATATCTATACCATGTTCCAGGGCGGCATCGGCATGCCCGACCGCGACTTCTATCTGAAGGACGGCGAGCGCAATGTGAAGTTGCAGGCGGCCTATCTCAAGCATCTGGAGAATGTGCTGACGCTGGCGGGCGAAAAGGATGCCGCGGCGCGCGCGCAGGCGATCTATGCCTTTGAAAAACAGGTCGCGACCGTCCATTGGGACAAGAACGACAGCAGCGACGCGACCAAGGTCTATAACAAGATGACGGTCGCCGACCTTGCCAAGGCCGCGCCCGGCTTTGACTGGGCCACCTTCATTCGCGGCGTCGGCGTCAACGAGGATGCGATCCTCGTTGCCCAGCCGAGCGCGCTGACCGGCGAGGCCAAGCTGATCGCCGACGCGCCGATCGGCGTGCTGCGCGACGCGCTGCTCGTCCGCAGCCTCGACGGCTTTTCGAGCGTGCTGCCCGATGCGGTCGCCGAGGAAGCCTTCTCCTTCTATGGCACCGCGTTGTCGGGCACGCCGCAGATGCAGGAACGCTGGAAGCGCGCGGTCGATTTCACCACCAACAATCTGGGGGAAGCGGTCGGCCAGGATTATGTCGCGAAATATTTCCCGCCCGAAACCAAGGCGGCGATGGATGTACTGGTGAAGAATGTCCTCGCCGCGCTCGACACCCGCATCGGCAAGCTGAGCTGGATGCAGCCCGAGACCAAGGTGAAGGCAAAGAAGAAGCTCGCCAATTTCACGACCAAGATCGGCTATCCCGACCGCTGGAAGGATTATGGCAAGCTGGAGATCAAGGCCGACGATCTGTTCGGCAATGCGCTGCGTTCGAACCAGTTCGCCCACGACGACAATATCAGCCGCCTCGGCGGGCCGATCCGCCGTTGGGAGTGGGGGATGACCCCGATGGAGGTCAACGCCTACGCCAATTTCGGGATGAACGAGATCGTCTTCCCCGCCGCGATCCTGCAACCGCCCTTTTTCGATCCCAAGGCCGACGCGGCGATCAACTATGGCGGCATCGGCGCCGTCATCGGCCATGAGGTCAGCCATCATTTCGACGATCAGGGCGCGAAATATGACGAGACTGGCAAGCTCGCCGACTGGTGGACCCCCGCCGACGTCAAGGCGTTCGAGGCCGCGGGCAAGGCGCTCGTCGCGCAATATGACGCTTATGAAGTGCTGCCCGGCGAACATATCGACGGCACCTTCACGCTGGGTGAGAATATCGGCGATCTCGCCGGGCTGACGATCGCCTATGACGCCTACAAAAAATCGCTCGGCGGCAAGGAAGCGCCGGTGATCGACGGGCTGACCGGCGACCAGCGCTTCTTCCTCGGCTGGGCGCAGGTGTGGCGGCGCAACTATCGCGAGCAGAATCTGGCGCAGCGCATCACGACCGATCCGCATTCGCCGTCGATTCAGCGGGCTTGGGTCTCGCGCAACCTTGACCCCTGGTATAAGGCCTATAACGTCAAGGACGGCCAGAAGCTCTATCTGGCGCCGAAGGATCGCGTCCGCATCTGGTGATGCGCCAACAGGAAAGTTAGTCATTGACCGCGCAAAGCCTGCCCGCTGCTGATGGAGATTTCAGCCGGGGGGCCGGTTCCGCGGGGCCGCTTTCCGCGCGCGCGTCGCTGTCGCGCGTCGATCTTGCCCTGGTTGGCGGCCTCGCGCTGCTGTCGGTCGCGCTGCTGTTCTGGGCGACGGGCAGCGGCGCGCTTGCCGCGGGGTTCCTCGCCGGGATTGCGATCGCGGTCGCCGGCATCCTGCTCGTGCGCCGGCTGTTTCCCGCCTCGGCCGGCGGCGAGGCCGCGCTGCCCGACTGGACGATGCTGCGCGCGGCGGTCAATCACGACGATGTCGCGATCGCGGTGACCGACCGCGGGGGGCGGCTCGTCTGCGCCAACGACCTGTTCGCGACCTGGATGGGCGGGTTCGTGACCCCGCCGGGGCTGCCGCTCGACGGGCGCGGCGGCGAGCTTCTGAAAAACGCCGGGCGCGCCGCGTGGCGCGACGGCGAGGGGCATGTCGACGATATCGCGGTCGGGCCGCTGCAATTGCAGGCGCAGGTGACGCGGACCGGGCAGGCCGAGGATTATCTCGTCTGGCGCTTTGCCGCGCTCGAACGGCTCGATCTCGCGAACGAAGTGATGCGTCATCTCGACGGACCGGCGGGCCGCACGCTGGGGCAGGCGGGGATCATGGCGGCGCTGGTCAGCGCCGAGGGGCGGCTGCGCACCGCCAACCCGGCTTTCCTGCTGCGCGCGTTCGACGAAAGCGACCAGGCGCATTATGCCGGGCGCGACGTCGCCGCGATGCTGCGGCTCGACGATGCGGGCACGCTCACTTTCGCGCGCGAGGGCGATCGCGCGACGCCGGTGCGGATGCTCCAGATTCCGCTGGCGCCCGCCGACGGCCATGGGCCGTTGCTGCTCGCGATGCTCGACGAGGAAATGGGCCCCGCCGACCGCGGCACCGCGCAAACCTATGTCGAGACCTTGCTGTCGCTGCTGCCCTTCGGGCTGGCACTGGTCGATCGCGACGGTCGCTTCCTGTACATGAACCGCGCTTTCATCCGCGCCGCGGGCATCGGCGCGAACCGGACGCCGCGCTATCCCGGCGACCTGGTCGTCGGTGAGGACAAGGGGCCGCTCGCCGACATGATCCGCCGCCACAGCAGCGGGCAGCAAGTCGGCGGCGACCTGTCGATCCGGCTGATCGGGCAGGGCGACGACCCGGTGTCGATGCGCGTCGTCGGGGTGCGCGGGCTCGGCGAGGCGGCGGTGCTGCTCAGCCTCAAGGATTCGAGCGAGGAGTCGCGGCTGAAGCGCCAGGTCGCGCAGGCGTCGAAGATGCAGGCGGTCGGCCAGCTCGCGGGCGGCGTCGCGCATGATTTCAACAATATATTGACCGCGGTGCTCGGCGCCTGCGACCTGATGCTGATGCGCCACACGCCCGGCGACAGCGACTATGACGATATCCAGCAGATCCGCAGCAACGCCAATCGCGCCGCCAGCCTGACGCGGCAATTGCTCGCCTTCTCGCGCCAGCAGACGCTGCGCCCGCAGATCTTGCAACTCCCCGATGTGATCTCTGAGGTCTCGCATCTGCTCAAGCGGCTGATCGGCGACACCATTCAGCTTATCGTGCACCATGGCCGCGGCCTGGGCGCGGTGCGCGCCGATCCGGGGCAGCTCGAACAGGTGATCATCAACCTCGCGGTCAACGCGCGCGACGCGATGGCGGGCGCCGGCACGCTGACGATCGAGACCTATCCGGTGTCGGCGGCCGACGTGCGCCAGATGGGCAATGAGTTCATGCCCCCCGCCGATTACAGCGCGCTCAAGGTCAGCGACACCGGCAGCGGTATTCCCGCCGACGTGCTGCCCAAGATTTTCGAGCCCTTTTTCACGACCAAGGACGTCGGCAAGGGGACCGGGCTTGGCCTGTCGACCGTCTATGGCATCATCAAGCAGTCGGCGGGCTTCATCTTTGCCGACAGCCGGCCGGGCGAGACCAGCTTCACCATCTACCTCCCCGTCCACCGCGCCGACCATGACGTCCCCGCGGTGCCCGCGCCGCCGGCGAAGCCCAAGAAGAGCCAGTGGGGCACCGGCACGATCCTGCTCGTCGAGGATGAGGATATGGTGCGCGCGGTCGCGGAACGCGCGCTGACCCGTGCGGGTTATAGCGTCGTCACCGCCTCGCAGGGCGAGGAAGGGCTGGAGCGCTTCGCCGGGATGGAAAAAATCGACCTGATCGTCAGCGACGTCGTGATGCCGACGATGGACGGCCCGGCGATGGTGCGCGCGATGCGCGCGAAGCGGCCGACGCTGCCCATATTGTTCATGTCGGGCTATGCCGAGGAGCAGCTCCGCCAGTCGATCGATATCGCCGACGTCGCTTTCCTGCCCAAACCCTTTTCGGTCGCGCAACTGGCCGAGGCGGTGTCGGCGGCGCTCGACGATGCGGCGCATCGGGCGGGCCGTGGCTGAGGCATCGCGCATCCTGCTCGTCGAGGATGACGTGCTGATCGGCATGATGCTGGCCGACATGTTCGACGCGCTCGGCCTGCCCGAACCCGCGCAGGCGACGACGAACGACGAAGCGCTGGCGATCATCGCCGCCGAATCGATCGGCGGCGCGCTGATCGACATCAACCTTGGCGATGAAAAGGGCTGGCCGGTCGCCGACGCGCTCGCCGCGCGCGACATTCCTTTTGCCTTCACCTCGGGCGGCGGCGACATGATCCCTCCGGCGCACGCGCACCGGCGGCTGGTGACCAAGCCGTTCCGCCTGACCGACATCGAGGCGGCGATCGCGGAGTTCGGGGCCTGACCCATACGCCGCCCCCGCCTTCGCTGAGGCGGCGAACTATTTTTGTTCCCCTCTTGTTCCACGAGAACAAATGTGGCACATGGGGTCCGGCGTTGCGATGCTTCCGCGGTCGCTCTAGAGCAGGAAAGGACGGCAAATGGCCGGACAATTGTCACTCGTCGAATCGGGGAAATCAGTGAACGGAACGGACAGACAGAAGGCGCTCGACGCTGCGCTCGCGCAGATCGATCGCGCGTTCGGCAAGGGCTCGGTGATGAAGCTGGGCTCGAAGGAAGCGATGCAGGTGGAGGCGGTGTCGACCGGCTCGCTCGGGCTCGACATCGCGCTTGGCGTCGGCGGCCTGCCGCGCGGCCGCGTCATCGAAATCTATGGCCCCGAAAGCTCGGGCAAGACGACGCTGGCGCTGCATTGCATCGCCGAGGCGCAGAAGATGGGCGGCACCGCCGCCTTCGTCGACGCCGAACATGCGCTCGATCCGGGTTATGCGAAAAAGCTGGGGGTCGATATCGACGAACTGATCGTGTCGCAGCCCGACACCGGCGAGCAGGCGCTCGAGATCGTCGATACGCTGGTGCGATCGAACGCGATCGACGTGCTCGTCATCGACTCGGTCGCCGCGCTGGTGCCGCGCGCCGAGATTGAGGGCGAGATGGGCGACAGCCATGTCGGGCTTCAGGCGCGCCTGATGTCGCAGAGCCTGCGCAAGCTGACCGGCTCGATCAGCCGTTCGCGCTGCATGGTGATCTTCATCAACCAGCTCCGCATGAAGATCGGCGTGATGTACGGCAATCCCGAAACCACGACCGGCGGCAACGCGCTCAAATTCTACGCTTCGGTCCGTCTCGACATCCGCCGTACCGGCCAGATCAAGAATGGCGACGAGATCGTCGGCAACACGACGCGCGTCAAGGTCGTCAAGAACAAGGTCGCGCCGCCGTTCAAGCAGGTCGAATTCGACATCATGTACGGTCAGGGCATCTCCAAGATCGGCGAGATCCTCGATCTGGGCGTCAAGGCCGGCATCGTGGAGAAATCGGGTGCCTGGTTCAGCTATGATTCGATCCGCATCGGACAGGGCCGCGAAAATTCCAAGACCTTCCTCAAGGAAAATCCGGAACTGATGGAGCGGCTCGAAGCTGCGATCCGCAGCCGGACCGACGCGGTGGCCGAAGAGATGATGGCCGGTCCCGACGACGACGGCGGCACCGACGCCTGATCATAACCGATTGCCATCCCGGCCGGTTTCGCGCTCCTGTGGAATCGGTCGGCCGACGGCGGCGGGCCTCGCAGCCTCCTTGCGGCTGCATCGCACCTGCACATGTCCCTCTCCTGCAGGTTGGCCCGCCCGCCGTTGAACCATCCAGCCTTTGCGCACGGCGCCCGTTGCGCCTTGCGCGGGTCATGGCAGAGGTTACAAGCGGCGCATGCCCGCGATCCGTCTTTTCGGCCTGCCCACTGATATCAACAGCAGCTTTGAACGCGGCGCGGCGGCTGGTCCCGCGGCGATCCGCGCGGCGTTGTGGAGCGATCGCGGCAATCTCGCCAGCGAACTCGGGCCGGAGATCGGCGTCGATATCGCCTTCACCGACGACGGCGATCTGCCGCTCGCCGAAGACACGCCGCGTGACGATGCGGCGATCCGCCGCCATGTCGCGATGCTGCACGAGGACGGCGAGGTGCCGCTCGCGCTCGGCGGCGACCATGCGGTGACCGTTCCGCTCGTCGAGGCGGCGGCGACCTGTTGCGGGCCGCTGACCATTCTCCACATCGACGCGCACCCTGATCTCTACGATGATTTCGGCGGCAATCCGCGCAGCCACGCCTCGCCCTTTGCGCGCATCTGCGAGGCCGGCCATGCCGCGCGGCTCGTCCAGGTCGGTATCCGCACGCTGAATGATCATTGCCGCGCGCAGGCGAAACGCTTTGGAGTCGAGATCGTCCCGATGGCCGGTTTCACACCCGATGCGGTGCCGGTGCTGGACGGCCCGCTCTATATCTCGATCGACCTCGACGGGCTCGACCCGTCGGCGGCGCCCGGCGTCGCGCATCCCGAGCCCGGCGGACTGACGGTGCGCGAACTGCTCGCGCTGCTCCACAAGCAGACCGCGCCGATCGTCGGCGCCGACATCGTCGAATGCCATCCCGGCCGCGACGTCGGCGGCGTCACCGCGATTCTCGGCGCCAAGCTGGTGCGCGAGCTCGCGGCGCTGATCGACCGCAACGGCCCCTGGAAACCCTGAAAGGATCGCGTGATGAGCCTGATCGTCCACCATCTCAACAACAGCCGGTCACAGCGCATATTGTGGCTGCTCGAGGAAATCGGCGCGCCCTATGAGGTGAAATATTACGACCGCGACCCGGTGACCAACCTCGCGCCGCCCGACCTGCTTGCGGTGCATCCGCTCGGCAAGTCGCCGGTGATCGAGGATGACGGGAGGGTGATCACCGAATCGGGGGCGATCACCGAATATCTGTGCGAGCGCCATGGCGGCGGCGCTCTCGTCCCCGAACACGGGACCGACGATCATGTCCGCCACCTCGAATGGATGCACTTCGCCGAGGGGTCGGCGATGACGCCGATCCTGCTGCGTATCTATACCGCGCGGCTCGGCGCGGCGGCGGCGGCGATCGAGCCGCGCATCGCGCAGCAGCTCGATTCGCATTTTTCCTATATGGAAAGCCGGGTGAGCGACGCGGGGCATTTCATCGGTTCGGACCTGTCGGCGGCCGACGTGATGCTGAGCTTTCCCGCCGAGGTCGCGATCATGCAGGGCATGGCGCCGCGCTATCCGAAGCTCGCCAATTTCGTCAATGCCTGCCACGACCGCCCCGCATGGCGCCGCGCGCGCGACAAGGGCGGCGCTTATTATGGCTATTGACCGCCGCAGGGCCGTCGCCGCGGTGATGGCGGCGGCGGCGCTGTTGCTTATGGGCGTCCCGGTCGCGCTCGCCGCGCCGCCGACAGTCGGGCCCGAAGTCGAGCGCAACATCGTCGTGCCCGACGGCGCGAGTTTCAAGCCGACCGCGGCCGATGAAGAGGGCGCGATCGACCGGTTCGCCGCTTACACGCTGGCGCTGGCACGGCGCGATTTCGCCGCCGCCTATGCGATGCTGCGCCTGTCGTTCCAGGCGTCGAACCCGCGGCTCGAATGGGAGATGAACCAGCGCAAGCGCGCGACGCTGTGGGCCGACGGCCAGATCCGCATCCTGCGGCTGAGCTGGTATCCCGACCCCGCGGGACAACCGGCGGGCCTTTACGCCGCCTTTGATTTTCGCGGCGACCGCCAGGATGGGACGATGGATTGCGGCTATGTCGTCGTCCACCGCGCCGACCCCGCCAGCAGCTTCACCGTCGTGCGCATCGACACGTCCGAAGTGCCGCCGCAACTGATCGAGGAGGGCGTGCCCAAGGCCGACGTGCTGCGCCAGCTTCCCTGCTATCTGGGCAAGGGGATTGCGACGGCTTTCTAAGCCGCAACAGGCCTCGACCGAAGGCGCAATGGAATCACCTTGTCGCATCGAACCAAAATCCCTAATTCGCGGCCATGACCTCGACCAACGACCTTCGCCGCTCTTTCCTCGATTATTTCGGGGAGGCGGGACATCATATCGAACCTTCGGCGCCGCTGGTGCCGTATAACGACCCGACGTTGATGTTCGTCAACGCGGGCATGGTGCCGTTCAAGAATGTCTTCACGGGGCTGGAGAAGCGCCCCTACAGCACCGCGACCTCGTCGCAGAAATGCGTGCGCGCGGGCGGCAAGCACAATGATCTCGACAATGTCGGCTATACCGCGCGGCATCATACTTTCTTTGAAATGCTGGGGAATTTCTCCTTCGGCGATTATTTCAAGGAACAGGCGATCACCCACGCCTGGACGCTGCTCACCAAGGATTGGGGGCTGCCGGCGGAGAAGCTGACCGCGACGGTCTATCACACCGACGACGAAGCGTTCGACCTGTGGCGCAAGATTTCGGGGCTGCCCGAGGAGCGCATCATCCGCATCCCGACCAGCGACAATTTCTGGTCGATGGGCGACACCGGGCCGTGCGGGCCGTGCAGCGAAATCTTCTATGACCATGGCGACCATATCTGGGGCGGTCCGCCGGGATCGCCGGAGGAAGACGGCGACCGCTTCGTCGAAATCTGGAACCTGGTGTTCATGCAATATGACCAGTTGCCGGGCGGCGAGCGCGTCGACCTGCCGCGGCCGAGCATCGACACCGGCATGGGGCTGGAGCGCGTCGCGGCGGTGATGCAGGGCGTCCACGACAATTACGACACCGACACGTTCAAGGCGCTGATCGCGGCGTCGGTCGACCTGACCGGCGTTCCGGCCGCGGGGGCGACCCAGGCGAGCCACCGCGTCATCGCCGACCATCTGCGCGCGTCGAGCTTCCTCGTCGCCGATGGGGTGCTGCCGTCGAACGAAGGGCGCGGCTATGTGCTGCGCCGGATCATGCGCCGCGCGATGCGCCACGCGCACCTGCTCGGCGCCAAAGACCCGCTGATGCACCGGCTGCTGCCGTCGCTGACCGCCGAGATGGGCGCCGCCTATCCCGAGCTGATCCGCGCCCAGCCGCTGATCGCCGAGACGCTGGAGCGTGAGGAAGCCAAGTTCCGCCAGACGCTCGACAAGGGGCTGCGGCTGCTCGACGAGGCGACGGTCGGCATGGGCAAGGGCGACACGCTGGCCGGCGAGGTCGCGTTCAAGCTCTACGACACCTTTGGTTTTCCCTATGACCTGACCGAGGACGCTCTGCGGGCGAACGACATCGCGGTCGATCGCGCGGGCTTTGACGCGGCGATGGCGCAGCAGAAGGCGGCGGCGCGCGCGGCGTGGAAGGGCAGCGGCGACCGGGCGTCGGACGAAATCTGGTTCGACCTTGCCGAAGCGAACGGCAGCACCGAATTCACCGGCTACACCTCGACCGCGGGCGAGGCGACCGTCATCGGTCTGGTCAAGGACGGCAAGCCGGTCGACGAAGCCACGGCGGGCGACGAGGTCGTCGTGCTGACCAACCAGACGCCCTTTTATGGCGAGAGCGGCGGTCAGATGGGCGATGCGGGGACGATCGCGACGCTGGAGGGCGCGAAGGCGGTCGTCGGCGACACCGGCAAGCCGCTCGGGCGCCTGCACACGCATCAGGCGAAGCTCGAGGCCGGAACGCTGAAGGTCGGCGATACGGTGCAGCTCACCATCGACGCCGCGCGGCGCGACCGGATTCGCGCCAACCACAGCGCGACGCATTTGCTCCACGCGGCGCTGCGGGGCCGGCTCGGCGGCCATGTGACGCAGAAGGGCAGCCTGGTTGCCGAGGACCGTTTCCGCTTCGACTTTTCGCACCCCAAGGCGCTGACCGCGGACGAGATCGCGCAGGTCGAGGCCGATGTGAACGCGCAGATTCGTGCCAACGAGCCGGTATCGACGCGGCTGATGACTCCCGACGACGCGATCGCGGCGGGCGCGATGGCGCTGTTCGGGGAGAAATATGGCGACGAGGTGCGCGTGCTCAGCATGGGGCGTGCCGACGACCATAGCTATTCGGTCGAGCTGTGCGGCGGGACGCATGTCCGCGCGCTTGGCGATATCGCCTTGTTCAAGATCGTCGGCGAAAGCGCGGTCTCGTCGGGCGTGCGGCGCATCGAGGCGCTGACCGGCGAGGCGGCGCGCCAATGGCTGAACGGCCGCGACGAGGCGCTGAAGAGCGCGGCGGCGGCGCTCAAGACTTCGCCCGACGAGGTGCCGGCGCGGGTCGCCGCGCTCGCCGAGCAGCTCAAAAAGGCCGAGCGCGAGCTTGCGGACGCGAAAAAGGCGCTGGCGCTTGGTGGTGCTGGGGGTGGCGCGAGCGGCGCGGCGGCCGGACCGGCAGTGGAGCAGGTCGGCGACACGGCGTTCCTCGCGCAGGTCGTCGAAGGGCTCGACCCCAAGGAATTGCGCGGCACCGTCGATGGCCTGAAAAAGCAGGTCGGCAGCGGGGTCGCGATGCTCGTCGCGGTCAACGACGGGCGCGCGTCGGTCGCGGTCGGCGTGACCGACGATGTCGCCCAGCAGCATAGTGCGGTCGACCTCGTCAAGGCGGCGGTCGCGGCGCTTGGCGGGCAGGGCGGCGGCGGGCGGCCCGACATGGCGCAGGGCGGCGGGCCTGACGGCGGCGCGGCCGATGCGGCGGTCGCGGCGGTCAAAGCCGCGCTCGCTTGAAACCGACCAGGAAGACGCGGCGCACCGACCATGCCGAGCGGCTGATCGCGGCGCCGCTTCCCGATGTTTTCGCGGCGTTCACCAGCGCCGCGAAGCTGGCGCGCTGGCTGCCGCCCGAGGGCGCGACCGGCGCATTCGAGCATGTCGATCTGCGAGCCGGGGGCGGCTTTCGGCTGCGGCTGACGTTCGACGATGCCGATGTCGAGACCAAGAGCGACGACGACAGCGATAGGATCGAGGTGCAGATCCCGACCCTCGACGACGGGCGGCTGATCGTCTGGGAGGTCGCGTTCGTGTCCGACGATCCGCGCTTTTCGGGGACGATGGCGATGCACTGGTATCTGTCGCGCCAGAGCGGCGGCACGCTGGTCACGATCGACGCACATCATGTGCCGCCGGGGATTTCGGCGAAGGATCATCAGGCGGGGCTGAATTCGTCGCTCGCGAATCTGGCGACGGTGGTGGAATAGGATTCGCGCGGAGAGCGCAGAAGATTTGGTTCACGCGGAGACGCGGAGAAAAAGAAAGGGCGGCAAAGCCGCCAATCTCCTAAACCTCCGCGTCTCCGCGTCTCCGCGTGAACATTAGGAAAAGCCGCCGCCCCCGGCCCATCCGATGCCAGTTCAAAATAGCTCCGTTTGGCGATGGGCACCCGCTTTCGCGGGTGACCACGGCCATTTTGGCGACGCTTTCAGCCGCTCACCCCTTTCGCCTGTCCCCAGGCCCGTGCGGCGGTGTAGCCGAGATAGCCGGTCCCGAAGAGCGCGTAGAGCGGTTCGGGAATGCCCGCGAGATAGGCATTCATGCCCTCGGCGATGCTCCTTGCCATGGCGGGGCGCGCGGCGGCGATCAGGCCCATCGGGATCGCCCACAGCAGCAGCGCATACATGACATAGAGGAAGCTCGGCCGCGCGCGGCTGGTCCAGGGGTCGGTGCTGTTCGCCTCGGCGACGATCGCGGTCATCCGCGTCCGAATCGCGTCCATTTCCTGGCTGCCCTCCAATTTGAGCAGTTCGAGCTTGGCGCGGTCGCGCGCTTCGGGGTCGGGGATGATCTTGTCGATCAGCTTGGCGATGGGGCCGATCAGGCCTTCGATGATGCTCATGGCAATGCTCCTACAGGTTCAAAGTTCAGGGAAGTTCAGCCCAATGGCGCGCGGTGAGGCATCAGCCGTCGCCGATGCGGTTCGCCAGCCAGCCGTAGAGGAAGGCTTCCTGGCTCGGGCGGCGTTCGGCGAGGGCGATGTAGCGTTCGCCCTGCAGCGCCTCCATCGCGCGCAGCAGCACGGTCTCGCCGCCCCGGCCGCGCGCCTTCAACAGGCCGTCGAGCGCCGACAGGGTGCGCGGACCGATGGCGCGGTCGACCGCGATGTCGGGATAATCGCGCGCGGCGCGGTTGAGCGCGTTGAGCGCGCGCTGGAGAAAGCCCGTGGCGGTGCCGGTGCCCATGTTGACGCCGGTGTCGAAGAGTTCGGCGGCGATTTTGGGGGCGCGTAGCGCGACCCGGTCGAAGGCGGGGCGCAGCCAATAAACGCTGCGATAGATGGAGGCCGCCGCAGTGCGCGGCAGCTCGCGCATCGCGCCGTCATAGCCCTGCGCCCGCGCGACCGCTTCGCTGATTCCCCAGCAGGTCGGGCCGCCGCGATCGGCGGGGTGGTTTACATATCGGCCTTCGCGGTCGATGACGGCGTCGATCAGCGCGTCGGCGTCGGCGGTCAACGGATCGGGTCGTGGCATGATTCGCTCCTGTGGTTTGTTCAATTTCTAAAACGAACCATATTGGGATATTGTAGGAAAGGCTTTTCTCGATGCGGGCTTTGCAGGTGCGCGACCTTTTGCCCGATCATGCGGGCGCGATGCTGGTCGAACTGGCGGTGCCCGAGCCGGGGCCGGGCGAGGTGCGGGTGCGGGTGCGCGCCGCCGCGGTGAATTTCCCCGACCTGTTGATGACGCGCGGCGCCTATCAGTTGAAGCCCGACCTGCCCTTCGTGTCGGGGCTCGAATTTTCGGGCGAGGTCGATGCGGTGGGCGAGGGAGTCACCGGCTGGCGCGCCGGCGACGCGGTGGTCGGCGGCAATCGGTTTGGCGCGATGGCCGAATATGCGGTGGTCCCGGCCGCGGCGCTGCGTGCCAAGCCCGCGGCGCTCGGCTGGGACGAAGCGGCGGCCTATCCGGTCGCCTATCTCACCGCTTATGTCGCGCTCGTCCGCTGCGCGCGGATCGAGCCGGGCGAAACCTTGCTCGTCCATGGCGCGGCGGGCGGCGTCGGGCTGGCCGCGGTCGATCTTGGCCGGGCGCTCGGCGCGCGGGTGATCGCGGCGGCGAGCAGCGCGGCCAAGCGCGACGCGGTCGCCAGCGCCTATGCCCCCGATGCGGTGATCGCGGCCGAACCCGGTTTCCGCGAGGAAGTGAAGGCGCTGACCGGGGGCCAGGGCGCCGATGTGATCTTCGATCCCGTCGGCGGCGACATCTTCGACGAATCGACGCGCTGCATCGCGTTCGGCGGTCGCCTGCTGGTGATCGGCTTTGCGTCGGGACGCATCCCCGAGGTTTCGGTGAATAGGCCGCTGATCAAGGGCTTTTCGGTCGTCGGCGTGCGCGCGGGCGAATATGGCCGCCGCTTTCCGGCGCGCGGCGCGGAAAATGTCGCGGCGATCGACGCGCTCGCGGCGGCGGGCCGGATCCGGCCGCACGTCCACGCCGCGCTCGACCTTGCCGACTGGCGTCGGGGGTTCGCGATGCTCGAACGCCGCGAGGTGGTGGGGAAGGTCGTGCTGCGGCCGTGACGGGCCGAAGGCCGCTGCCATAGTTTTGCGACATTCGCGCCCCCATGTCCGCGCCGGGGTGCCCGGCGCTCTCGCCGAACAAACAAAGGATGGACTATGAAGACATGGACGATGATCGCCGCCGCGTTCGGGGTGGCGATGCCCGTCGCCGCGAGCGCGCAGCCGCCGCACGACGGCGGCCGCATGTTCGCGATGATGGACGGCAATGGCGACGGCAAGCTCGACAAGGCCGAGATTACCAAAATGGCCCAGATGCGCGCCGAGCGGCAGGGCGATCCGTCGCTGGCCTCGCCCGAAAGGATCGATGCCTTCTTCAAGCATCTCGACGCCAATGGCGACGGCTTCATCGACAAGGGCGAAATGGAATCGATGCGCAAGGCCCGCGCCGCCCCGCCGCCGCAGGACGACCCGCAAGACGCGCCCGACGACGCGAGCTGAACCGGACGGGGCGGCGTTTCCCTGGGGAATGCCGCCTCAGCCCGGCACGCGCGACCGCGAGGCCCGTCTGCACGGTGCCGTCGCCTTGATGCTATGGATCAAATTGGTCGGGACGAGAGGATTCGAACCTCCGACCCCCACACCCCCAGTGTGATGCGCTACCAGGCTGCGCTACGTCCCGACCGGCCCGATTGGGCAGGCGAGGCCCCTAGCGCGGCTTGGCGGGGGATGCAAGCGGCGGAGGCAGCAGCCGAGCAGATTTTCGGCGTCGTCGCGAGGAGCCCCGGACTTGATCCGGGGCGACGCGGCCATCGAGGGGCGGCGCTCCACCGCTCTGGATGGCTTCGCTGCGCTCGCCAGGACGAGCCGACGGTCGTCGTCCTCTTCGCAGCCAGCGCCTCTGCGTCCATATCCTTGCCATACCAGCCATCGCGCCGCCCACGCCTTGATCTGTCCCCCCGCCTCCCCATGTCTGCCTCGCCTGCAAGGGGAGGGCGCGCGCAGCGAGCGGTTGCGTCGCATTTCCCCGCGTGATAGGCGCCGCGCCATTATTTGCGCGCCCGTTCCCGGGGGGAGGGGGTGATGCTGCACACAGAAAGTCTTTCATTCATGTCGACCAATCTGCTTCTGACCCAGGCGGCTGGCTCCGCGGGCGGAGTTGCCGGTTTCATCATGCTGGTGCCCTATCTGCTGATCTTCGTCGTTTTCTGGTTCTTCCTGATCCGCCCGCAGCAGGTGCGGATGAAGGAACATCGCGCCAAGGTCGCGGCGGTGAAGCCGCGCGACCAGGTGGTGACCGGCGGCGGCATCGTCGGCAAGGTGACGCGCGTCGATGATGATTTCGCCGACATCGAGATCGCGCAGGGCGTGAAGATCAAGGTGGTGAAGTCGACCATCTCCGACGTCCTGCAGCCCGGCGCGAAACCCGCGAACGACTGATGCCCCGGCGCCGCCGGCGGCGGCGCCCAGAACCGGAATTTCCCTATGCTCGATTTCCCGCGCTGGAAGACCATCGGCATCAGCCTGATCCTGCTGTTCGGCATCGTCTTTTCCATTCCCAGCTTCCTGCCCGAAAAAACCTTCGACCGCCTGCCGTCCTTCGCGCAGGTGAAGGTCAATCTGGGCCTCGACCTGGCGGGCGGCAGCCATCTGCTGCTCGAGGCCGACGTCGGCGATCTTCAAAAGACCCAGCTCGCCAACATGGAAAAGACCGTGCGCGCGGCGATGCGCGGCGAGCGCGGGGCCGACGACGACATCGCGATCGGCGAACTGTCGACCGCGGGCGACAAGATCAGCTTTCTTGTCCGCGACCAGAAGCAGCTCGACGAAGCGCGCGACCGGCTGTTCAAGGAGACGCGCGGCGCGGCCATGACCGGCCAGCGCGACTGGCAGATCGACGTTATCGATACGACGCGCCTGGTGCTGACGCCGACCGCGGCGGGGCAGAAGCAGGCGGTCGCCAATGCGATGGATACCGCGCGCGACATCATCGACAAGCGCGTCAACGCGCTCGGCACGCGCGAGCCGACGATCATCCGCCAGGGCGACGACCGGATCGTCGTCCAGGTGCCGGGCCTTCAGGACCCGCAGCAATTGAAGGATCTGATCGGCAAGACCGCGCGGCTCGAATTCCGCATGGTCGACACCAATGCCGACCCCAATGAAGCGGCGGCGGGCCGCGTGCCGGTGGGGAGCGAGATCGTCCCCTATGCCGAGGGCGCGGGTGCCGGACAGAGCTTTGAGGTGCTGCGCCGTCAGGTCATGATCAGCGGCGAACAGCTGCTCGACGCCAAGCAGGGCTATGACGGCCAGTCGGGCCAGCCGGTCGTCAACATCCGTTTCGATTCGGGCGGTTCGGCGACTTTCGCCAAGGTGACGGCGCAGAGTGTCGGCAAGCGGTTCGCGATGGTGCTCGATGGCCGGGTGCTGTCGGCACCGTCGATCAACGAGCCGATCCTGGGCGGCAGCGCCCAGATTTCGGGCAGCTTCTCGGTCGCGAGTGCGAACAACCTTGCCATCTCGCTGCGCTCGGGCGCGTTGCCGGTCAAGATGACGGTGGTCGAAGAGCGGACGGTGACCCCCGAACTCGGCGCCGATTCGATTCGCAAGGGCGCGATCGCGGGGATCATCGCGACGGTCTCGGTGCTCGTGCTGATGCTGATCGTCTATGGCCGTTTCGGCGTCTATGCGTGCATCGCGCTCTTCTTCAACCTCTTCCTGATCATCGCGATCATGGCGGGGTTCAACGCGACGCTGACCTTGCCGGGCATTGCCGGTTTCGTGCTGACGATCGGCGCCGCGGTCGACGCCAACGTGCTGATCAACGAACGCATACGCGAGGAATTGAAGCGCGGGCGACGGGTGTTCCAGGCCGTCGAGCTTGGCTATTCGGAGGCGAGCCGCGCGATCTTCGACGCGAACGTCACCAACGTCATCGCCGCGGCGCTGATGTTCTGGTTCGGCACCGGCCCGATCAAGGGCTTTGCCGTGGTGCTGACCATCGGCATCGCCACCAGCGTCTTTACCGCCGTTACCGTCACGCGCCTGTTTGCCGCCCGCTGGCTGCACGCCAAGCGTCCGACGACCATCACCATTTAAGAGAAAGGGAGCGAAACGATGCGTCTGCTGAAACTCGTCCCTGAGGACACGAATATCGATTTTCTGCGGTGGCGGAAAATCGCGTCGGCCGCGAGCTTCATCCTCGTGGTCGTATCGATCGCGCTGGTCGCGGTGAAGGGCCTCAATCTGGGCGTCGATTTCGTCGGCGGCCAGTCGGTCCGCGTCGAATTCCCGCAGACGATGCCCAAGATCGACGAGATTCGCGACAAGGTCGGCGATATCGGCCTTGGCGAAGCGACGATCCAGCAATTCGGCTCCGACAAGGCGGTGGCGATCCGCACCGGGCTTCCCGAGGGCGACAAGGCGGCGGCCGACCGCGCGGGCAAGCAGCTCGTCGACGGCATCCACAAGGCCTTTCCGACCGCCCACACCGGGTCGGTCGAGACCGTGTCGGGCAAGGTGTCGGGCGAGCTGATCCGCACCGGCGCGCTCAGCCTCGTGCTCGCGATGATCGGCATCTCGATCTATATCTGGATCCGCTTCGAATGGCAGTTCGGGGTCGGTGCGCTGGGGCGCCTGTTCCACGAAGTCGCGCTGACCTTTGGCCTGTTCGCGGTGACGCAGCTCCAGTTCGACCTCAACAGCATCGCGGCGTTGCTGACGATCGTCGGCTATTCGCTGAACGACACGATCGTCGTCTATGACCGCGTGCGCGAAAATCTGAAGAAATATCGGAAGATGGAGATCGTCCCGCTGCTCAATCTCAGCATCAACGAAACGCTGTCGCGCACCGTCATGACCAGCGTGTCGGTGATGCTGGCGCTTGGCATGCTGCTGCTCTTCGGCCCCGACGTGATCTTTGGCTTCACCGCGGCGATGCTGTTCGGCGTCTTCGTCGGCACCTATTCGTCGATCCTGATGTCGACCCCGGTGCTCGTCTGGCTGAAGGTCGGCCCGCAAAGCTTCGTGCCGCGCACCAGCGCCGCGACCGAGGGCGCCGAGCGCGTGACCCGCAAGGACGACGGCGCGGTCGTGTGATTAAATAGGGACTGTCCCTATTTAATGGCCCGCACAGCGGCGGAGATGGTCGGCCAGTTCGCGGCCGTTGCGGTCCCAGTCGAAACGGCCGTTCAGGCTGGCGGCGACGGCCGCTGGTGATGGCGGCGCGGCGAGGATGCCCTGCACCGCCGCTGCGATCGCGTGCGGCGTGCGTTGGACGATGCGGCCCGCGGTCGCTGACGTAACGAGTTCGGCGGCGCCACCCGCCTCGCTGATCACGATCGGCGTTCCGCAGGCGAGCGCTTCGACCCAGGCGTTGGCAAGGCCTTCGCTGACCGACGGCATGACGAGCGCGTCGGCGGCGCGATAGAGGAGCGGCAGGTCGGCGTTGGCGACCGGACCCATCAGGTGGACGCGATCGGCGACGCCGTGCCGCTGCGCCAGGGCGTGATAGCGGCCGTCCTCTTCGCCCGCCCCCGCGAGCCAGTAATGGACGCCGGGAAGCGCGGGCAGCGCCTCGATCACCAGCGCCTGGCCCTTGCGCGGAATGAGGGCGCCGACGGTGGCGATGACCGGGCCGTCGCCCATGCCGAGCGCGGCGCGCGCGGCGGCGCGGTCGCCGGGGTGAAAGCGGCCGGTGTCGATCCCGGTATAATGCACCGCCACCTTGCCCGCATCGATGCCGATCGCCGCCATGTCGCGGCGCATCGCGGCGGAGACCGCGAGCAGGCCCGCGGCGCGATCGGCGGCCTTCAGCACCGCGGCCCGCGTCGCCGGGTCGTGCCCGAAATGGCTGATGTCGGCGCCGCGCGCCTTGACCGAAAAGGGCAGGCCGAGCGCATCGGCGACGCGCATCGCGGCGGGGCCGTCGGGGTAGAAGAATTCGGCATCGACGACATCGAATGTCTGCCCGCGCACCGCCGACAGCACGGCGCGCGCGACTTGCCCCGGATTGAAGCGCGCGCCGTAGCGCGGCACCAGCGCGAAGCGCGGGCGGTGGACGGTGAGGCCGTCCCACGACTCGGTTTCCGGCAGGGCGCGGAGCGCGCGGTAGCGAGGGTGCAGCGAGAGCGGAAAGGGCGGCACCCCGACCGGCGCGACGATGGTGAGATTGATGCCCGGCTGCGCGGCCAGCGCGCGCAGGCTCTTTTCGACGAACAGGCCAAAGGTCGGCCGCACCGCGTCGGGGAACAGGGTGGCGATGGATAGGATGCGGAGCGGCGAATTCATATTGGCCCCTTGGAACATCGAGTCATGAATCCGTATCGCCTCCCCGAGCGAAGACGATGGGTTCGTTCGAGCGCAGCGGAAGCCGCGTCGTGACGGCCTCGACTTCGCTCGGCAGAGCCCCTCGTCTTCGCTCGGGGAGGCGGGGATTTGGATTGCACGCGATTTGTCTAGAGCGTTCGGATCAGCCGCACCGCGACCGCTGCCCAGGGCGGATTGCTCACGACCTGCTGGCGCTGGCCGGTGCCGAGCGGGAGCAAGTGGAGCTTTTCGCCATCGACGTTGAGCAGCCGCGCGAAGAAGAAGCGGCCGGCGGGGCGCGGGACGAGCAGGTCGCGGTTGAGCGCGCTGGCCCAATCGCCGGCGATGCGGCGGCACCAGATTTCGTCGCCCGCGCGATAATCGCCGATCGACGAGGTGACGCGCACTGCGGCCATATCCTCGCCCGGACGCGCGGTGAGCGCCTGTTCGACGCGGGTCGGTGCTTGCGCGCCTTCGGCGCCGAGCAGCGCGGTGATCGTGAGTTGCGTATCCTGCGGAAGCTGGACCAGTTCGGCGGCCTCGACCCCGAGCGCCTTGGCGATGCGGTTCATCCAGCCGAGCGACAGCGTCCGCGTGCCGGTTTCGAGGCGGCCGATCGTCTGCGCGGTGGTCGGCGGGTCGCAGCGCTGCCCCACCTCTTCGAGCGTCAGGCCCTTGGCGCGGCGGACGGCGCGGATGCTGTTGATCATGGCGGACCTCCGATAACCAAATCGGTTTCTTCTTTCCTACAATATCATCCAATGTCAAGCGGTCGTGCCTGAAGGAGATTCGCATGACCGCACGCCGCTTCGAAACTCGCCTCCACCCCGACGACCGGCTCGATCCCGGCAAGGCGGGGCCGCAGGTCATGCGGCATGTCACGGTCAATGTCGCCGAAAGTCCGATCGCGTGGCTCGCGGCGCGCGGGATGCTGACCGCGGCGCAGCTTGCGGCGGGCGAGCGGCTGCGCGCCGATTATGAACGCGCGGGCCTGTCGGCGCGCCTGACGATGCGCTGGGACGCCGCACCCCCGGCCAAGAGCCGCGGCGGCGCGCGCGCGGCCGACGCCTGGCTGGCGCGCATCGACGCGCACCGGCGCTTTCATGCCGCGATCGATCACGCCGGGCCGGGGCTCGCCGACATCTGCTGGCGCGTGATCTGCGCGGGCGAGGGGATCGGCGGCGCCGAGAAGGCGCTGGGCTGGCCCGCGCGATCGGGCAAGCTGGTGCTGGGGCTGGCGCTCGACCGGCTGGCGCGTTTTTACGGGACGGGGTGAGGCGCGTTTGCGATCCGGCCGGCCCCACCTATCGGCTCGCTTTATCGGCCCCATCCACCGTGAGGACAGCCGTGATGGTTCGGACGGCGACCGGCTCGACCCCGTCTGATCCACTCTTGGGTGGATCGACGATCAACTGCTGATCTAAATAGTCGCAGGCGGCGCGGTCCGCGGCGCCGCTGCCGCTTGTCGTCTTGACGTTGCAGGCTGTGACGTGGCCGGTCGCGCCGAAAAGAAGTTCTAGTTCAACAGGCTGCTTATAGCTGGCTGGCAGTTGAGATACTTGCAATGGAAAAGTTGCGCGGGCGTGCGGTTGATCGTCACCAACTCCCCATGTTGCAACCGTTCGATAGGAGCCTGCTATGGGCGCACCGGCAGCGTCCGTGGCCGGAGTGAAGCGTGCTCGGGCCTTGTGCGCGCGGCATGTCGCAGCGTCGAGCAGGGGAAAGCCGCTACTCTCGGTGACATCGCACGAGGAGACTCGCCCTTCGGGAGAGACGTGCAAAAGAATAGATACGATTCCCGTCTGGCTTTTTTGCAGCGCCGGGCCGGGATAGTCAGTGTTGGACAGAACGGTTTTGGGGTTGAGTAGTTGCGGCGCGTGTGGCGATGTGACGGCAGTGGATCCCGCTTCGGCCTGCAGCGCTGCGAGGAATAAGAATGCGATCATTCAAGAACTCCATCGACTGCCGAGGGCGCACGATGGCGCGGAGGTTCGACAATGGCAACTGGCGGTGCACCGCACCACGGATCATCCCAGCGCTTCCACCTCTTCGGCCAATGCCAGCCAGCGATCCTCAGCCGCCGCCTTTTCCGCGCGCAGCGTGTCGAGCTTGGCCGTCAGCGCATTGAACCGCGCATTGTCGCGCGTGAACAGGCCGCCGTCGGACAGTTCGGTTTCGATCCCCGCCATCTCGGTCTCGATCGCCTCGATCCGCGCGGGGAGAAGGTCGTAGTCGCGCTGGTCCTTGTAGCTGAGTTTCTTGCGCGCCTGCGGCGGCGGGGGTGAGGCGGTTCCGGTCGGCGTGGCCTTTGTCTTTGCGGTCGCCGGCCTGACCCGCTTCGCTTCCCAGTCGGCATAGCCGCCGGCGACGATGTCGACCTTGCCCGACCCGTCGAGGCCCAGCGTCACCGTCACCGTGCGGTCGAGGAAGTCGCGGTCGTGGCTGACGAGCAGCACCGTGCCTTCATAATCGGCGATGACTTCCTGGAGCAGGTCGAGCGTTTCGAGGTCGAGGTCGTTGGTCGGCTCGTCGAGGACGAGCAGGTTCGATTCGCGGGCGAACTCGCGCGCGAGCAGCAGGCGCGAACGCTCGCCGCCCGACAGCGCGCCGACGCTGGCCTCGACGACGCCGGGATCGAAAAGGAATTCCTTCAAATAGCCCTGGATATGTTTTTTGACGCCGCGCACCTCGACCCAGTCGCCGCCGTCGGCGAGGATGTCGCGCACGGTTTTTTCGGGCGAGAGGAGGCTGCGCTGCTGGTCGATGACGATGCCGTCGAGCGTCGGGGCGAGGGTGATCTTGCCTTCGTCGGGCTGGATTTCGCCGGTGAGCAGCTTGAGCAGAGTCGACTTGCCCGCGCCATTGGCGCCGACGATGCCGATGCGGTCGCCGCGCTGGACGCGGAAGGTGAAATCCTTGATGATCGGGCGGCCGCCAAAGCTCTTGGAGATATTTTCGGCGACGATCACCGATTTCGAGCGGACGTCGTCGTTGGCGAGGCCAAGCTTGGCGACGCCGGGGCCGCCGATCATCGCGGCGCGGGTGGCGCGCATTTCCTTCAATTTTTCGAGCCGGCCCTGGTTGCGCTTGCGCCGCGCGGTGACCCCGCGTTCGAGCCAATGGGCCTCGAGCCGGAGCTTGGAATCGAGCCGCTGCGCGGCGCGCGCCTCCTCGGCGAACACCGCCTCGGTCCATTCGTCGAAGCCGCCGAAGCCGATTTCCTTGCGGCGGATGCTGCCGCGGTCGAGCCATAAGGTCTGCCGCGTCAGGCGGGTCAGAAAGGTGCGGTCGTGGCTGATGACGACAAAGGCGCCGGTATAGCGCGCCAGCCAGTTTTCGAGCCAGTCGATCGCCGCGAGATCGAGGTGGTTGGTCGGCTCGTCGAGCAGCAGCACGTCGGGGTTCTGCGCTAGCGCGCGGGCGATCGCGGCGCGGCGGCGCTCGCCGCCCGAGGCGCTGGCGGCGGTCCGCGCCATGTCGATGCCGAGCTGGTCGGCGATCGCGGCGACGTCATGCTCGGCCGGGGCGTCGGCGCCCGCCGTGGCAAAGTCCATCAGCGTGTCGAACGCCGACAGGTCGGGTTCCTGTTCGAGCATGACGACATGGGTGCCGGGGACGATGGTGCGCTTGCCCTTGTCGGCGTCGATGCGGTTCGCGAGCAGTTTCAGCAGCGTCGTCTTGCCCGCGCCGTTGCGGCCGATCAGCGCCAGCCGGTCGCGCGCGCCGACATAGATGTCGAGATCGGCGAACAGCCAGCCGCTGCCCTGAACCAGGCCGAGGCCTTCATAAGATAAGATCGGTGCTGCCATGATGAACGCCCCGCTACCGATGCGTTCAGCCTGATGCAAGCGGCCTCCATGCAAAGGCCGGAACGGGTTCGCTCCGTCAGCGTTACGGAGCGACGATAGGAGAATGACATGACGAAGCCAATGTTCACCGCCATGGCGGCCGGTATCGCGCTGATGGCCGCGATGCCCGCCATCGCCCAGCAAGGAGGATCGACGGTGACGACAGCGACGACAGCGGGGCCGATCCTGAGCTTTTCGGTCAGCCAGGAAGTGCGCTCGCGCCCCGACCAGGCGACCGTGGGCGCCGGAGTGACGACGACCGCGCCGACCGCGGTCGAGGCGATGCGCGCCAACGCCGCCGCGATGGACAAGCTGATCGCCGCGGCAAAGGCACGCGGGATCAAGGCCGAGGATATTCAGACGAGCGGCATCAACCTGTCGCCGCAATATGATTACAGCAATCGCAGCGACGGCCAGCCGCCGCGCTTTCTGGGCTATCAGGTGTCGAACAGCGTGCGCGCGACGACTCCGAAGATCGACGATATCGGGCCGCTGCTCGACGCGCTGGTCGCGGCGGGCGGCACCAATGTCGACGGGCCGTGGTTCGGGATGAAGGATCCCGACGCGCAGCTTGTCGGCGCGCGCGGCGCGGCGATCAAGGAAGCCGAAGCAAAGGCCGCCGACTATGCGCGCCTCGCGGGCTTTCGCGGCGCCGAACTGGTGGCGATCGGCGAAGGCAGCTTCGGCGGACCGCAGCCGCCGATGCCGATGGTCCGCATGCAGGCAATGGATGCCGCGGCCAAGGCGACTCCGGTCGAACCGGGGCAGGTCGCGAACACGCTGACCTTGAGCTTTCAGTATCGACTGGTGCGCTAAGTCGAGCGCGATCATCGCAGAATGAAGCCTTCAAACAAGGCTGTGTATCCCCGCGCAGGAGCATCGGGTCGGATCGTCCCCCGGACGATCCTTGACCATGCGGGGCATGGTCAACCCGATACTGATCCGTCTCCGGCCGGTTCAAAATAGCACCGACCGGAGATGGGCCCCCGCCTGCGCGGGGGCACACGGCGTTTTCAACATAGGATGATCGCCGTCGCCGGGGGAATGGCTAACCCAGCTCTCCCTCCGCCCACGGCCACGGCCGTTCGCGGAACCATTTGGTGATGATATATTTGCGCCCCTTGCGCACCTTCATCCCGTGGTGGAGCGTTTCGGGATTGGGGGTGCCGTCGGGACGGACATTGTTCCACGCGAGCAGCTTGCCGGTTTCGGGCTGGTGCAGCTTCCCCGTCGAGAGGAAGCGCGTTGCGCCGCCCGCGCCGGGCTGGTTGAGATAGATCATCAGCGTCCAGCTCCGCTGGCCGGGGATCGCGCAATAGGTGTCCCAGTCCGCACCGTCGGGGTCGAAATAATCGGTGTGCGCCTTGAACTCCTCGCCGACGTCGTAACGCTGGCCTTGCAGCGGTTCGCCATATTCGCGCGGGATGCCGGTGAGCGCGTGGAGCCGGTCGTTCACCGCGACGACCACCGGGTGACGATGGTCGAGGTCGCAGGTTGAACTGGTGCGAAAGGCGTCGTCGCCATTGGGGTCGGCGATCGTCGACGGGCGCGCGTTGGCGTCGATCATCGCCACCAGCGCGGCGCAGGTGTCGGGGTCGAGGAAGCGTGCGAGCATATATTGCTCGAGCTTCGGGGTCGGCGCACGCCTGATGCCGGGCGCCGCCGCGAGCCGCGCGGCGGTGCGGTCGGCGCCCGAGGTCTTCATATCGACATGATCATTGCCAGCCATGCCGCGCTTTTAGGGGGGCCGACCCGCGCGAACAATGCTTGACGAAGGGGTAGGGCGCGCCTATCGCCGCGCGCTGTCGCTGGCGGTTTCGCCGGGCATGTGGCGACCATAGCTCAGTTGGTTAGAGCGCCGGTTTGTGGTACCGGAGGTCGCGGGTTCGAGCCCCGTTGGTCGCCCCATTTCTTTACCCGATCAGGCGAGAACGCAGGAAACGGCGTGACTCGCGACCCCTGTTCCTTTATTACGTTCATACGTAATTTTTGAACGCGAGGATCGAGTCCATGTCCGCTGTCTGGGATTTCGCCGATTTCGACGATCATGAGCATGTCCACATGTTCCGCGATCGCGCCAGCGGGCTGACGGCGGTCATCGCGGTCCACTCGACCCACCTTGGTCCCGGCGCGGGCGGCGTGCGATACTGGCATTATCCGCAGCGCGCCGCGGCGATCACCGACGCGCTGCGCCTGTCGCGCGGGATGAGCTACAAGAATGCGATGGCGGGCCTGCCGATGGGCGGCGGCAAGGGCGTGATCCTGGCCGACGAACAGGGCGCCAAGACCCCCGAACTGCTCGCGGCGTTCGGCCGTGCGGTCGAGTCGCTCGGCGGCGCCTATGTGACCGCCGAGGATGTCGGCATGTCGGTGGCCGACATGGTCGAGATCGCCCGCACGACGCGCCATGTCAGCGGCCTGCCGGCGGCGGGCGACGCGGTGGGCGGCAATCCCAGCCCGCTGACCGCGCTCGGCGTCTATCTGGGGATCAAGGCCGCGATCCGCGAGAAACTGAACACCGACAGCGCGCAGGGAGTGCGCGTCGCGGTGCAGGGCGTCGGCAGCGTCGGCGAAGCCGTCGCGCGGCGACTGGCGGCCGAGGGCGCGAAGCTGACCCTTGCCGATGTCGACCTGGCGCGGGCGAAGGCGCTTGCCGAGGAATTGGGAGCGGACCTCGCCGATTCGGCGGCGATCATGGAGGTCGAGGCCGATGTGCTCAGCCCCAATGCGCTCGGTGCGACCCTGACCGAGGCGAGCATCGAGCGCCTGAAGGTGTCGATCGTCGCGGGCGCCGCGAACAACCAGCTCGCCACCGACGCCGACGGGCAGCGCATCCACGATCGCGGCATCGTCTATGCCCCCGATTATGTGATCAATGCGGGCGGCATCATCAACGTCGCGCTCGAATATCTGGGCCAGGGCAGCCGCGAGGAAGTCGAAAGCCGCATCCAGCTGATCCCCGGCCGCCTCGCCGAAATCTGGGCCGAGAGCAGGGCGAGCGGCACCCCCGCGTCGGTGGTGGCCGACCGGATGGCGCAGACGCTGATCGGGCGGGGATAGGCCGCCATCCCAATCGTCATCCCGGCGAAGGCCGGGATCTCACCGCAGCTTTACAACGCGAGGTCGAGATCCCAGCCTTCGCCGGGATGACGATATTGGTGGATGGTGCGGACGTTGATTTCCGCTAAGCCTCGCCATCGATGAAACGGCATTTCTATCTGGTCGCAGGCTGGGCGTCGCTGGGCCTTGGCGCGATTGGCGCCTTCCTGCCGCTGCTGCCGACGGTGCCGTTCGTCATTCTCGCCGCCTTCTGCTTCGCGCGCTCGTCGCCGCGGCTCGAGGCATGGCTGCTGACGCATCCGCATTTCGGCCATCATATCGCCGCGTGGCGCGAGAAGGGCGCGATCAGCCGCAAGGGCAAGATGGCCGCGACCGCCGCCTTCGCTTTCAGCATCCTGTTGGCGGCGATCTTCTCGCCCTGGCCGTGGGTGATGGCGCCGGTGATCGCGGCGGCAGTGACCGGAAGCTGGATATGGACGCGGCCGGAGGAATGAGGGGTTTTTGCGGATGGACTCCGCAGGACGGCGCACAGGCTTGACGCGCCCCGCCCGACGGGCAAGAGAAGCCTCGCCGGGTCGCGCCGGGCAATTCACTGGACCGGCAAACCGGCCTCACCTAAAGACGACGCGAACCGATGCACGCTTACGCCAACCCCACCCGCTTTCTTGCGATCGCCAAGCCGCTGACGCCGTGGCTGCTCGGCGTCGGGCTGCTGCTTTTGCTCGGCGGGGCTTTCGCCGGGCTGGCGATGGTGCCGGGCGAAGCGAAGCAGGGCGAAACCGCGCGAATCCTTTATGTTCATGTCCCTTCGGCTTGGCTCGGCATGGGCGGCTGGACCTCGCTCGCGATCGCGGGACTGGTCCAGCTCGTCTGGCGCCACCCCTTGTCGGGGATCGCGGCGCGCGCGATCGCGGTGCCGGGGATGCTGTTCACCGCGCTGTGCCTTGCCACCGGGTCGATCTGGGGCAAGCCGACCTGGGGCACCTGGTGGGAATGGGACGGCCGGATGACCTCGATGCTTATCCTCCTCTTTCTCTATGCCGGCTTCATCGCGCTGACGACGGGCGACGAAGGCCAGCGGCAGGGCGGGTCGCTGTCGCGCGGGGCGGCGATCTATGCGCTGGTCGGCGCGATCAACATTCCGATCATCAACCGCAGCGTCGTGTGGTGGAACAGCCTGCATCAGGGGCCGAGCATCACGCTGGGCGGATCGAGCATCGACGGTTCGCTGCTGTGGCCGCTGGGCCTGACCGTGCTGGGCTTTTCGCTGCTGTTCGGCGCGATCGTGTTGATGCGGATGCGGCGGATCATCGCCGACAATCGCGTCGCGGCGCGGCTGCGGCGGCTCGCCGACGATGAGGGAAGTTGACGTATGACGGGGGTGATCAGCGGGAACGGGCAATGGGCCTATGTGGTCGCGGCCTATGCGCTGACGGCGCTGCTCACCGGCGGCGTATTGTGGCATAGCTGGCGCGCGATGGCGAAGGCAGAGAAGCGCAGCGACGCGCTGCGCGCCAAGCAAGGGCGCGGGGACCGCAAATGAAGGCGAAGCATCAACGATTGATATTGGCGCTGGTCGCGCTGGGCGGCGTTGCGGGCGCGGGCGTGCTGGCGGCGAGCGCGCTGCGCGACGAGGCCGCCTATTTCCGCACCCCCGCCGAGGTAAAGGCCGGCAAGGCCGAAGTCGGCGAGGCGATGCGGCTGGGCGCCATGGTCGCCGCGGGCAGCATCAAGCGGCAGAGCGACGGGTTGACGATCGATTTCGTCGCGACCGACGGCAAGGCGTCGATCCCGGTCCAGTTCACCGGCATCGTCCCCGACCTGTTCGCCGAGAATTCGGGCATGGTCGCCGACGGCCGGATGCGCGCCGACGGGGTTTTCGTCGCCGACCGCATCCTCGCCAAGCATGACGAGCGCTATATGCCGCCGCAAATGGGCGAAATGCCGAAGAATATGAAACTGGTGCCGGGGGAATGAACGCCATCGAATTTCCGTCGTTGCGAGCGAAGCGAAGCCATCTCCAGCTTGCGGCCTGTGGTGACGATGGCTGGGGATTGCTTCGTCGCTACGCCCCCCGCAATGACAAAAACCTGTTTTACGGTGTAACACATGATCGCTGAACTCGGCCTTGCGCTGCTCTGGATCGCGGCGGCGCTGGCCTGCCTGTCGCTCGTCGCGGGCGTCCTTTATATCCGCACCGGCAAGGACGATCTCGCGGCGCTGGTCCGCCCGGCGAGCGTCGCGCAGGGGGTGCTGACCGCAGCGGCCTTTCTGCTGCTCATCACTCTGTTCGTGCGGTCGGACATGTCGGTCGAACTGGTCGTGCGCAACAGCCACAGCCTGAAACCGATGCTGTTCAAGGTCGCGGGGGCGTGGGGCAATCACGAAGGGTCGATGCTGCTCTGGCTGACGATCCTCGGCCTGTCGGGCGCGCTTGTCGCGATCTTCGAAAAACGGCTGCGCAACGATACGCTGATCGCGACGCTCGCGGCGCAGGCGGCGCTCAGCCTTGGTTTCTTCGCCTTCCTGATCTTTTCGTCGAACCCGTTCAAGCGGCTGCCGATCGCACCGCCCGACGGGCAGGGATTGAACCCGCTGCTCCAGGACCCGGGCCTCGCCTTTCATCCGCCGACGCTTTACATCGGCTATGTCGGCATCTCGGTCGCCTTCAGCTTCGCGGTCGGCGCGCTGGTGACGCGCGAGATCGGGCCCGCCTTCGCCCGCGCGATGCGGCCGTGGGTGCTGGGCAGCTGGATCTTCCTGACCCTTGGCATCACCGCGGGCAGTTACTGGGCCTATTATGAACTCGGCTGGGGCGGCTGGTGGTTCTGGGATCCGGTCGAGAACGTCTCGCTGATCCCGTGGCTCGCGGGCGCGGCCTTGCTCCATTCGGTCAGCGTCACCGCGACGCGCAACGCGCTGCGCGCCTGGACGGTGATGCTGGCGGTCATCGCTTTCTCGATGTCGATGGTCGGCACCTTCATCGTCCGGTCGGGCCTGCTGACCAGCGTCCACAGCTTTGCGGTCGATCCCGAGCGCGGCACCTTCCTGCTGGCGCTGATGTTCATCTATATCGGCGGCGCACTGACCCTGTTCGCCTTTCGCGCGGGAGCGGTGGCCGAGGGCAAGAAATTCGCGCTGCTCAGCCGCGAGGGTTCGCTGGTCATCAACAATCTGCTGCTGACGACGATCCTCGCGCTCGTGCTGCTCGGCACCCTCTATCCGATCGTCGCCGAGGCGATGGGCGAAAAGATTTCGGTCGGGCCGCCCTATTACAACAAGGTCGCCGGGCCGCTGGCGCTGATCCTCTGTCTCGTCATGGTCACGGGGCCGCTGCTGAGCTGGCGCAAGGACGACGGCAAGAAGCTCTGGTCGCGGCTGCCGGTCGCGGTGTTCGCCGCCGCGCTGGTGCTGTTCGGGCTGATCCTGTTCGGCGGCAAGGTCGGCGTGCTGCCGCTGCTCGGCATGACGGTCGCGGGACTGGTCGGGGTGGCGAGCCTGGCGCCCTTGTGGGGCCGCAATCTTCGCCGCACGCCGCTGCCGACCTGGGGCATGGTGATGGCGCATTTCGGAGTCGCGGTCGCGCTCGCCGGGATGGGCGCCGAAAGCGCCTTCATCAAGGAACGCCTCGTCGCCGCGGCGCCGGGCGAGACGGTGACGGTCGCCGATTTCTCGGTGAAGTTCGCGGGCGTGAAGCCGATCGCCGGGCCGAATTATACCGCGATCGAAGGCACGCTGGTCGCGACCACACCCTCGGGCGCATCCTTCACCTTGCACCCCGCGGCGCGAACCTTTCCGGGGCTGATGGGCGGGCCGCCGACAGAAACCAATGAGGCGGCGCTGCTGACGCGGCCGGGCGGGCAGCTTTATGTGGTGCTGGGGCAGGCGGTGACCGCACCCGACGGCAGCATCGACCGCTATCAGCTTCGCCTGTGGTGGAAGCCGCTGGTGTGGTGGATCTGGCTCGGCGGCGCATTGATCGCGATCGGGGCGACGCTGTCGCTGCTCGGCCGCGCGCAGTTGCTCGAAATCTGGCGCGCGCGGCGGGCGCGGAAATCACGGGAGCGTTTCGCATGAGGAGCCGCTGGGTTCTGTTCGTGCCGCTGGCGATCATGGGATTGCTGTTCGGCGCCTTCATCTATCGCCTGACGGTGCCGAACGACACGTTGATCCAGTCGCAATGGATCAACAAGCCGATGCCGTTGTTCGACCTGCCGCCCGCGACCACGGGGGTCGAGGGGCTGAAGAGCAGCCAGCTTGCCGACGGGCGGCCGCGGCTGGTCAATGTCTTCGCAAGCTGGTGCATCCCGTGCCGCGCCGAGGCGCCGCAACTCGAAGCGTTGAAAGCGGCGGGCGTCCCGATCGACGGCATCGCGATCCGCGACCGGCCCGAGGATGTCGCGCAGTTCCTGGCCGAGAACGGCAATCCCTTCGAGCGCATCGGGTCGGACCAGCAGAGCAGCGTCCAGATCGCGCTCGGTTCGTCGGGGGTGCCCGAAACCTTCCTGATCGACGGCAAGGGGATTATTCGCGAACAGATCCAGGGCGTGATCCTGGCTGACCAGGTGCCCGAGATCGTCGCCAAGCTGGAGGCGATGAAGTGAGCGCGCGCGCGTTTCAAACCCATCGTACCCCTGCGCAGGCAGGGGCCCATCTCCGAGAGGCGCGTCAACGAACTGCCGACCGCATCGGAACGCGGCGGCAGGAGATGGGCTCCTGCCTGCACAGGGGCACGTGGGCGTTTTTACTCGCGGTTTTGTCTCTCGGTCTGACGTCGCCCGCCACCGCGCAGGATCGCCTGCCGCCGGCGCCCTATGCCTATCAGCAGCTTCGCGATCCGGCGCAGGAAGCGAAGGCCAAGGCGCTGATGGAGACGCTGCGCTGCCTCGTCTGTCAGGGGCAGTCGATCGCCGACAGCGACGCGCCGCTCGCGGGCGACATGCGGCACGAGGTGCGCACCAAGATCGCGGCGGGCGAAAGCCCCGGCGCGATCCGCCAATGGCTCGTCGCGCGCTATGGCAATTGGGTGAGCTATGACCCGCCGTTCGACGCGGCGACCGCGCTGCTGTGGCTTGGGCCGCTCTTGTTCCTCGCCTTGGGCGGCTGGCTGGCCTTCGGGCGTTTTCGCCGCGGCGGCCGTGACGATGAAGCGGAGAGCGAGGCATGATCTGGTTGCTCATCCTGATCGCGGCGGCGCTGACCGTCGGCGGTATTTTCTGGCTCGGCCGGCTGCCCGCCGCGTCGCGGCCGCTCGCCGGCGCGGCGGTCATGCTGGGGCTGGCGGGCTATGCCTTGCAGGGCAGCCCCGCGCTGCCCGGCCATCCGGTCGCGAAGGCAGCGGAGCCCGAGGGTTTCGGCGAAGCGATCACCGACCGCCAGCAGGGGATGGCCGATCGCTTTGGCCCGACGGCGAAATGGATCGGCATGGCGGACGGTTTCATGCGCACCGGCAAGACCGAGCTTGCGGCGCAGACGCTCGAAAAGGGACTCGATCGCTATCCCGACAGCGTCGATTTGTGGGTCGGGCTGGGCAATGCGCTCGTCGCGCATGGCGGCGGGGTGATGTCGCCCGCGGCGGCGCTTGCGTTCGACGAGGCGGCGAAGCGCGATCCCAGCCATCCCGCGCCGCCCTTCTTCGCGGGGCTGGCGATGGCGCAGAGCGGTGACCTGAAGGGCGCCGAGGCGGTGTGGACCCAGCTTTTGACGCGATCACCCGCCGATGCGCCGTGGCGGCCGGACCTGGAGATGCGGCTGGCGCAGCTTCGCGAGGCGATGGGGCCGCAGTTGCCGCCCGAGTCGCCCGCGGGTCCCTGAAGCGCGTCCCGATTTGGAACCTATTATCCTTGCGCTGGCTCGTCTAAAGCGCGCGCCATGACTGCTGAGTCGCAACGGGCGGACGGCGGCGCGGGAAGCGCGGCGACGACTGCCGAAACGGCCCATTACGGCCACGGGCACCATAAGGATGGGAAGCTGAAGCTTGCCGTCGGCGCGGTCGGCGTGGTGTTCGGCGACATCGGGACGAGCCCGCTCTACGCTTTTCGCGAAACCTTTGCCGGCCATCATTCGATCGAGGCCGACCGGCTGCACATCTATGGCGTGCTGAGCCTCGTCTTCTGGTCGATGATGCTCGTCGTGACCTTCAAATATGTGCTGACGATCATGAAGGCCGATAACAAGGGCGAAGGCGGCAGTCTCGCGTTGCTCGCGCTGATCAGCCGCTCGTCGGAGGGCAAGCGCTGGACGTGGCCGATCGTGCTGCTCGGCGTCTTTGCGACCGCGCTCTTCTACGGCGACTCGATGATCACCCCCGCGATGTCGGTGCTGTCGGCGACCGAAGGCCTGCAATATGTGAGCCGCGGGTTCGAACCCTATATCGTGCCGATCGCGCTGACGATCCTGATCGGCCTGTTCGCGATCCAGGCGCGCGGGACGGCGAAGGTCGGCATGCTCTTTGGCCCGATCATGCTCTGTTATTTTCTGATGCTCGCGGTCCTGGGGGTGACGCACATCGTCGATCATCCGTCGATCGTGATGCACACGCTCAATCCGATCAACGCGCTGCGCTTCTTCTGGCTCGACGGCTTCACCGCCTTCGTCGCCCTGGGCGCGGTGGTGCTCGCGGTGACGGGGGCCGAAGCGCTCTATGCCGACATGGGGCATTTCGGGCGCGCGCCGATCGGGCTGAGCTGGCTCTGCTTCGTGCTGCCCGCGCTGATGCTCAATTATATGGGACAGGGCGCGATGGTCCTTGCGGCGGAGGTCGCGCCGACGGCGCAACTGGTCCAGGACCCCTTCTTCCTGATGATGCCCGAGGCGTGGAAGGTGCCGGTGGTGCTGCTTGCGATGCTCGCGACGATCATCGCCAGCCAGGCGGTCATCTCGGGCGCTTTCTCGCTGACCCAGCAGGCGATTCAGCTCGGCTTCATGCCGCGCCTGCGCGTCGATCACACGAGCGCATCGGCGCAGGGACAAATCTATATCCCGGTGGTCAACTGGGGCCTGATGGTGATGGTCATCCTCCTCGTCCTCTTCTTCGGATCGTCGAGCAACCTCGCCGCCGCCTATGGCATCGCGGTGACCGGCGCGATGTTCATCGACACCTGTCTGATGAGCGTTGTGCTGTTCATGCTCTGGCGCTGGCCGGCGTGGAAGGCGATCCCGGTCCTCGCCGTCTTCTTCATCGTCGATATCGCCTATCTCGGCGCCAATCTGATCAAGGTTCCCGACGGCGGCTGGGTGCCGCTGGCGATCGGCCTGACCATCTTCACCATGCTGACGACCTGGTCGCGCGGACGCAAGCTGATGCAGCAGGAAATGGCCGAGGGCGCGATGCCGATCCCGGTGTTCGTCAAGTCCGCCGCCAACAGCGCGACGCGGGTTCCCGGCACCGCGGTGTTCATGACGTCGTCGTCGGACGGCGTGCCGCACGCGCTGCTCCACAATCTCAAGCACAACAAGGTGCTGCACGAACGTATCATCCTGCTGACGATCAAGATCGCCGACGTGCCGTTCGTGCAGGAAGAGCGATTGTGCCAGCTCGACGATCTGGGGCAGGGGTTCCACCGGCTGATCCTGAATTATGGTTTCATGCAGCCGGTCGACGTCCCCGAGGCGCTGAAGCGCGTCACCGGCTGCGGCGGCGAGTTCAAGATGCTCGAGACCAGCTTTTTCCTGTCGCGCCAGACGCTGATCGCCGCGAGCAAGCCCGGCATGCCGATCTGGCGCGAGAAATTGTTCGCGTGGATGCTGCGCAATTCGGAAAGCGCGATGGAATATTTCCGCCTGCCGACGAATCGCGTGGTCGAGCTGGGGAGCCAGGTCGCGATTTGATTGTCGCGGGTTAACTTACCGCAATGTCCGAATAAGCGTTTGAACATTGCGGCAAGTCTTGCGATGCAGGATCGATCCCTCGGGCAGGGCGACCAGCGACATGCGGACGGAAAGCAGCAACAGGCCGATCATGCCGGTGGCGCCGGAACCCCTTGCGTTGATCGTCGGGAGGGCGGACGACGGCGGCGAAGCCGGACTCGCGGCGGCGCTGCGCCGCATGGGCCTTCGCCCCGAACCCCTGGACCCGAACGATCCGCGCGCCGAAGCGCCGATGTTCCGCCTGCGGTTCGGATCGGCCTCGGCGCTGATCGGCCGCGCGTCGGCCGCTACGCTCGACCTCGCCGATCCGCGGCATCCCGCGACCAGCCAGCTTGCGGCGCGGCTGTGCGAAACATGGCGCGGCGCAGGGCGGGTGTGGGTGTTGATTCCCGAAGCGGGGGGAGGCCGCGATACGCCGGGAAATCTGGCGATGCGGCTGCGCGAATTCTTCAAGACGATGGTGTTGCTGGTCGACCTGTTCGACGCGAGCCATATTTTCTGGGGCCCGGCACGGCTGTGGACCGACGCGCCCCAATTCCGCGAGGCCATTGCCGAGATGCTGGCGAGCGGCATGCCGCCGGTGCTGCATCTGATCGCCTTTCGCCGCAGCGAAGCAGCGGGCGGCGCGGTCGTCCGGACCCGGGGACTCGCGCTGTTCGGCGAGCAGGAGATCGAGGGCCGGATTCCCGCGAGCTGGACGGTCGCCGAAATGGTCCGGCGGCTGGCGCGGCTGGCGCTCGATATCATCTTGAACGGCCCGGTCACCGACGCCCGGCGCTTGCGGGGCCTCGACCCCGGCGAATGGGTGTCGATGGTCCCGACCGTTGGCGAGGCGGGCGGGCGGACGATCGTTCGCGTGGAATTCGGCAGCGACCTTTGACGGCGATGCGGCGGTGGCAAGGAGCGCCCCCGCCGCAGCCCGGTTTCCAGCGCCACCATCTGATTCCGGTCGCGCTGCTGCGGCGACCGCAAATGGCAGCGATGTTCCGCCAACTGGAAATCGACGGCTTCGCGCTTCACCGGTTCGACCGCAACGGCCTGATCCTGCCGGGATGTGAAAGCGCGGCCCTGTCGTCGGGCCACGCGCTCCACCGCGGGCCGCCCCGCGACTATAATGACGTCCTCGCGGCGCGCGTCGAGCAGGTGCGGGTCCACTTCGCGCTGCACGCTCCCGCCGATCTGCGGAGCGCCCGGCGCACCGCGACGATGCGGCTGCGCCTGTTGCAGGATGTGATGCGGCGGGCGCTGACTGACCGGCACGGCGGCGCCTTCTGGCTCAATCGGCGCGATCCGATGCGGCTGTTCGCCGATCGCCCCTATCTCGACGATGCGATCGGGCGGCTGTTCGGAGGTTATACCAAGGTGCGGTGACGCTGACCCATGAGGATTGCCAGTCCCGTTTGCTGGCGAAGAGGAGCGGAAGCGGCGATGGGTTCATCGCCACGTCGCAGCCTCCTTGCCGAGAACCGCCAGAAGCCGTCCTCATGGGTCAGGATCGCCGCACCTTGGTATTAGAGCCGCACCTTTGCTTCGAGTTCGCGGCGCGCGGCCAAATATTGCGCTTCGAGTTCGGCGACGAATTCGGCGACCGGGCGGACCGCGGTGACGGGGCCGATGCCCTGGCCCGATCCCCAGATGTCCTTCCACGCCTTGACCTTGGTATTGCCGCCCGAACCGAAGTTCATCGTCTTGAGGTCGCCTTCGGGCAGGCTGTCGGGGTCCATCCCCGCCGCGACGATCGATTGGCGGAGGTAGTTGCCGTGGACCCCGGTGAAGAGGTTGGAATAGACGATGTCGTCGGCGCGGCCCTCGACGATGCCATTCTTGTAGCCGTCCTCGGCATTGGCTTCGGCGGTCGCGATGAAGGCGCTGCCGATATAGGCGAGGTCGGCGCCGCAGGCCTGCGCGGCGAGGATCGAGCGGCCGTGGCCGATCGCTCCCGACAGCGCGACGGGGCCGTCGAACCATTCGCGGATTTCCTGCACCAGCGCAAAGGGCGACTGGCGCCCGGCATGGCCGCCCGCACCCGCCGCGACCGGGATCAGGCCGTCGGCGCCCTTTTCGACCGCCTTGCGGGCAAAGCGATCGTCGATGACGTCGTGCAGGGTTATGCCGCCCCAGCCATGCACCGCCTGGTTGAGTTCGGCGCGGGCGCCGAGCGAGGTGATGGTGATCGGCACCTTCCACTTCTCGCAGGTCGCGATGTCGGCTTCGAGGCGGTCGTTCGATTTGTGGACGATCTGGTTGACCGCGAAGGGCGCCGACAGGCGATCGGGATGGGCGCGGTCCCACGCCGCCAGCTCCTCGGTGATCTGGTGCAGCCATTCGTCGAGCAGCGGCTGCGGCCGCGCGTTGAGCGCTGGAAAGCTGCCGACCACCCCGGCCTTGCACTGGGCGATGACGAGTTCGGGGCCCGAAACGATGAACAAAGGCGATCCGATGACGGGCAGGCGCAGACGGTCGAAGATCGGAGGAAGGGCCATGAATCACTCACTCTCGGTTGCAGTTTGAGGCTTACCTTAACGTAAAGGGAAGGCCGCGCAAGAGAGGATGCGTTCGTGACGGGAAGAGGCCCGAAGGGCGGTATGGCCAGCGCCGAAGGACGGCGCCGAAGCGATCAGCCTTTCGCCGCGGCGGCGGCGAGCTGCTCCTTTTCGGCGCGCAGTCTTTCGGAGTGGAGCAGCTTGTCGGCCATCGCCTGCCACGCCGCGGCGGCGCGCAAATTGCGATCGCGAACCTGGTTCAGCGGCGAGGTCTCGGCCTCCGCCGTGCATTTTTCGGCCTGGGTGAGATAGAAATCGATGGTGGCCGACACGGTGGTGGCTCCTTCAGGGTTCGGGTCAATCGACCATGTCGGCGATCAGTCGCCGGAGTTCGCGGCGCGACAGCGTCGGGCGGCGGCGCGGCGTTATGGCCGTCTGTGCCTTGCCGGCCAGCGACAGCGCGGGCAGAGCGGGGTAGATCATAGGGTTAGGAAATATTGTCATCATCTTTATCTTTGATTCTATGTAATAATATTGGAGACCGGCGCGAAGGGCGCCGATCTCATCGGTAAAGGTCAGCGCGTGCCGCGCCGACGTCCTTGGTGGGTCAGCGCCGTTTGCGCTGGCCGGCAACGGCCGGCCCGCCCCCGCGTTCGCGGTAGACGAGGCGACCCTTGGTCAGGTCATAGGGCGTCATTTCGACGCGGACGGCATCGCCGACGACCGACCGGATGCGGAAACGCCGCATCCGGCCAGCCGTATAGACGATGACCCGGTGACCATTTTCGAGCACGACGCCGAAGCGTCCGTCGGGCAGGATCTCATCGATCTGCCCCTCGAAGGTCATCAGTTCCTCTTTGGCCAATTATCAGGCCGACTGGAGGTTGATCGCCGAGGTCTTGCCGTTCCGGCCGGTTTCGAGTTCGTAGGAAACGCGCTGATCCTTGTTCAGCGTCGTCATCCCGGCGCTCTGGACGGCGGTGATGTGGACGAAATTGTCGCCCGAGCCGTCTTCGTTCTCGATGAAGCCATAACCCTTGTCCTGGCTGAAAAATTTGACGATACCGGTAGCCATGAGTGTTTTTCCTTTCACGGAAATAGAAAATCCCCCGGCAAAATGCACCGGCGGAGCTGGTAGCGTGTGAAGGGAAGATAGTGCCGGAAAGGCCGTAAATTTCCGTCGCAGGCGACGTTAGCCCGGACTATATGGGCGATTATTCCCCAAAAGTCAAGGTCGCGTGCCAGGAGCCGCGAAACCGCGGCGGCGAGGCCTTGTGACTTCGCCGTGATCCGGCGCGATCAACCGATCGTCTGCCGCCGCCGGGCTGCCTTGAACCCATCGCGCGCCATGCAGCGCGCCAGCCAATGCCGCGTTGCCTCGCCCAGCCCATCGTCCGCCCCCAGCGTCGTCGCCAGGAACGCCGCATAGCCGATGACGATGTCGACGACGGTGAAGCGTCCCGCCACCAGCCAGTCGCGGCCGTCCGCCAGCGCCGCCTCGATGCTTTTGGCGCGGCCGCCGAAGAAGGCCTTATAGTCCGCGACCGCCTGCGCGAGGCGGCGGTGCTCGGGCTCGACGCGGGTGTAGCGGATCATGATCGCGAGCGGGAAGGTCAGCGTCGCGTCGCTGCGGTGGAGCCAGTTGCGCGCGTCCCAATAATCGGCTTCGTCGCGGCGCACCTCGAGCGGCGTCCCTTCGGCGATGCGCTCGCAGATCGCGGCCGATTCGGTCATCAGCCGTCCCCTTCGACTGCCTTGCAGGCGCTCAGGGCAGGCTTCGACCCAGCCGGGAACGGTCATCAGCGGGTTTACCGCGCGATAGTCGGGCTCGAAAGCGCGCGGCGGGAATTTGAGGACGCGCAGGTCGACGTCGATCCCGGCTTCCTCGACCGCCCACAGGCAGCGGAGCGAGCGGGCGTCGGGGCAATGATAGAGGATGGGCCGGGCGTTCGGCGTCGTCATGCGGCGACCTCCTTGGGGCGTTCGATATGGCGGCGCTGTTCGCGCCAGGCGATGAACAGGCCGCTCGCGACGATCAGCGGCGCACCGGCCCAGGTGGTATCGGCGGGAAGCGTGCCGAAGAACCACCAGCCGCAGGCGATCGACCACAGCAGGCTCGAATAATCCATCGGGGTCACCACCGACACCGGCGCGAGGCGCAGCGCGCCGGTCAGCGAAAGCTGCGCCACCCCGCCGAGCAGGCCGAGGCCGATCAGCAGGCCCCATTCCGCCGCGCCGTGCGGCGTGATGACGAAGGGCAGGGCGAGACCGAGCGGGACCAGCGAGATCAGGCTGAACCAGAAGACGATCGTCAGCGCGCTTTCGGTGCGGCCGAGGTCGCGGACCTGGATGGTGATCAGCGCGGTCATCCCCGCGCCGCCGAGCGCGATCAGCGTGCCGAGGCCGTGGTCGCCCGCGAACCCCTGGGTCAGCAGCGTCGTCGGGTTGAGGACGATCAGCACGCCGACGAAGCCGACGAACACCGCGCTCCAGCGCGCGGGGCCGACGCGCTCGCCGAGCAGGGCGGCGGCGAGAAAAACGCAGATGATCGGCACCGACAGGTTGATCGTCGTCGCCTCGGCCATCGGCAGATAGATCATGCCGCCGAAATTGAGCGCCATCCCGGTCAGTCCCATCGCGGCGCGGCGGGCGTGGGTGCCGATCCGCCGGGTGCGGAAGATGCCGAGGCCGCCGTGGGTCAGCGCCCACAGGACGAGCATCGGCAACACCATTGCTTGCCGCCAGAACAGGCTTTCGACGATGTGGATGCCGTCCGCGGCGATATATTTGACCAGCACGAACATGAACGACAGGCTCGCCATCGCGAGCAGCCGCAGCGCGATGCCGCCGAGATAATGTTGCGGTGCGGCGGAGGAGGGGAACGCGGCGTCGGTCATGAGCCTTCGCGCATATCAGGCGAGTTGCCATATGCAACCCGTCATCCCGTTCCCGGGCCGACCGATCCCCCTTGCCCGCGCGCCGCAATCGGGCTAGGGGCGCACTCCGGCCTAGGGGTATAGCTCAGCTGGTAGAGCATCGGTCTCCAAAACCGAGGGTCGCGGGTTCGAATCCTGCTGCCCCTGCCATCGTTTCGATGGCTCGCCGGACTCCCGCGCGATCGAGCGCCCGTCGCTCTCGTGAGGCGGGGTAAAACCCCGCCGCGCTTGCGGCGCGACGGGGCTACCCACATCCCTGGGTCGCATGGAGAGATGCAAGGCAGGGCCGATCTACCGAACGCCGCTTGCGCTGTCCTGAAGGCGATCTAAAGGATTTATGAAGGTTCGCGGATCGCCGCCGGATCGGAAAACAATGGGGCCACGTCCCCACCTGCCGCGTCGGTTTCGCCGGTTTCGGGGCAGGTATCAGGTCCGGGACGGCCCGGCAGCCAAGAGGAGGCTGTCATGCCGTGGATCTATCTTGCCGTCGCCGGTCTGTTCGAGATCGTCTGGGCCTTTTCGATGAAGCAGTCGGAGGGTTTCACGCGGCCGGGGCCGACCGTCGTCACCATCGCCGCGATGATCGCGAGCTTTGCCTTGTTGTCGCTGGCGATGAAATCGCTGCCGCTCGGCACCGCCTACACGATCTGGACCGGCATCGGCGCGGTCGGGGCGTTTCTGGTCGGCATCGCGATCTTGGGCGAGGCTGCGAGCGCGATGCGGATCGTCGCCGCGCTGCTGATCGTGGCGGGGCTGGTGCTGATGAAGCTGTCGGCGCCCGCCTGAATCGCAATCGCTTGCCAAGGCCGCGGCGCGCAAGTAAAGGCCGCTCCATTCGGACAGTTGCGCCGTTTCCCTCCGCCTTTCGCCGGCCTCGCCGGGGAGGGTGGGCGGACACTTGCCCAAAGCGCGCTTGACGCGGGAGGGGCGGCAACCCATCTGCCCGGAACCCCAAAGCGTTTTCCGGCCGGGTGGACTCACCCGGTGAATCGGAAAGCGCGGAAAAACAAAGGCCTGAAAGTGCCGGTTTTGATGTCGTCAAAGCCGGGCGCGCTTCGGGACGCTTGAAGGACAGGACGATCGATATGGCGAGGCCCAAGTTTGGCGAATTCGTCAACCAGGTGAAAACCGAAGCCACCAAGATCGTGTGGCCGTCGAACCGCGAGACGGTGCAGACGACGATCATGGTGCTGATCATGACGACGCTCCTCGCGCTCTTCTTCTTCGGCGTCGATTCGGTTTTCAAATTCATCGTCAGCTGGCTGACGTCGCTCGCGCGCTAAGCGCGGCAGCAGGGTTTAATAAGGGACACGCATCATGGCGCGCTGGTACATCATTCACGCCTATTCGGGCTTCGAGAACAAGGTTCGCGATTCGGTGCTCGCCGAGGCCGAGCGCATGGGGCTGTCGCAGCTCGTCGAAGCGGTCGAGGTGCCGGTCGAGACCGTCACCGAAGTGAAGCGCGGCAAGAAGGTGCAGGCCGAACGGAAATTCTTTCCCGGCTACGTGCTCGCCAAGCTGACGATGACCGACGACGTCTATCACCTCGTCAAGAACACGCCGAAGGTCACCGGCTTCCTGGGATCGATGGGCAAGCCGCAGGCGATCAGCGAGGCCGAGGCCGCGCGCATCCTGAACAGCAAGGAAGAGGCCGCGGCGCGCCCCAAGACCGAGATTCGCGTCGATTACGAGATCGGCGACCAGGTCAAGGTGCTCGAAGGCCCGTTCGCGAGCTTCAACGGCATCGTCGAGGAACTCGATTTCGACAAGGCGCGGGTCAAGGTCAGCGTGTCGATCTTTGGCCGCGCGACCCCCGTCGAGCTCGATTTCGAGCAGGTCGAACGGATGAAATAAGCGTCACCCCCGCGAAGGCGGGGGCCGCGGTTCGGTGCAGCGCAAGCTTGCCAGCGGCCCCCGCCTTCGCGGGGGCGACGAAAATGGGGCGGGCTTCGTTGTGACGACATTTTCTTCAGAGCAGATACAGGCGCGCATCGACCGCGCGCGCGCGGTCAACGCCAGCGTGTCCGCCGCCATGGTCGTCGCCGATGTCGCGCGGCTGTTCGATCTCGATCCGGTCCCCGGTGTCGAGGATGAATTCACCTTTCCCGCGCTGGCGACCACGGCGCGCGACCGCATCTTCGGCGGACAGGTGATCGCACAGGCGATGATCGCCGCGGCGCGCACCGTCGATCCCGGCAAGCAGGTCCATTCGCTCCACGCCTATTTCCTGCGCGGCGGCGACGAGACCAAGCCGCTGCATTTCCGCATCCACCGCGATTTCGACGGGCGCAGCTTCTCGAACCGCCGCGTCGTCGTGCGCCAGGACGGCAAGGTGATCTTCAACCTCACCGCCTCGTTCCAGGTGCCCGCGGCGGGTCTGGCGCACCAGGTGCCGATGCCCGAATTGCGACCCCCCGAAGACTGCTGGGACTTTGCCGATTTCGTCGCCGCCGACCCTCATATTTCCGACGAGCATCTGGCCCACATGGCGCGGCGCCGGCCGTTCGAGGTGCGCAGCTATCGCCCCCCCGCATCGGCGGGCGCGACGCAGCATTATCAATGGTTCCGCGCCGCGGCGCCGGTCGGCGACGATCCGCTGATCCACCGCGGCTTTCTGGCCTTTGCCTCCGACATGGGGCTGCTTTCCTCCGCAATGCTGCCGCACGGGGTGAATTTCTGGTCGCCGGGACTGGTTTCGACCAGCCTCGACCATGCGATGTGGTTCCACGGCGATATCCGCGTCGACGACTGGTTCGTTTTCGTGATGGACAGCCCGTGGACCGGCGGTGATCGCGGGCTGTGTCGCGGCTCCATCTATCGCCAGGACGGCACGCTGATCGCCACCGTCGTCCAGGAAGGGCTCGTGCGGTATCGGCCGCCGGCTTAGCTTCGTCATTGCATTTCCGGCCCGTTCCGTCTAACGGCGCCGCTTCGCATCAGACACGGTTGCGATTCCGCGCGGGAGGAAGGGGTGATGCCCTTCTGCTTGACCGCTTATTTTGAGCCCCGGACCAGGTCCGGGGCGACAGAAAGACAGGAGGCCATTCATGGCTAAGAAGATCAGCGGCTATATCAAGCTGCAAGTTCCGGCGGGGACCGCAAACCCCTCGCCGCCGCTCGGGCCGGCGCTGGGTCAGCGCGGCGTCAACATCATGGAATTCTGCAAGGCGTTCAACGCCGCGACCGGCGACATGGAAAAGGGTCAGCCGACCCCGACCATCATCACCGTTTTCGCCGACAAGAGCTTCACCTTCATCACCAAATCGCCCCCGGCGACCTATTTGATCAAGAAGGCCGCGAACCTGAAGACGGGTTCGAAGGAGCCGGGCAAGATCAGCGCGGGCACGATCGCGCGTTCGAAGCTCAGCGAAATCGCCGAGATCAAGATGAAGGATCTCAACGCCAACGACATCGAACAGGCGACGAAGATCATCGAAGGCAGCGCCCGCTCGATGGGCCTCGAAGTGACGGAGGGCTGAAGCGATGACCAAGCTGACCAAGAAGCAGAAAGCCCTTGAGGGCAAGGTCGACGCGCTGAAGCTGCACGGCGTCGATGAAGCGATCAAGACCATTCGCGACCTCGCCTCGGCGAAGTTCGACGAAACGCTCGAAATCGCGATGAACCTCGGCGTCGATCCGCGCCACGCCGACCAGATGGTCCGCGGCGTCGTGACGCTCCCCGCCGGGACCGGCAAGGACGTCAAGGTCGCGGTCTTCGCGCGCGGCGACAATGCCGACAAGGCGCTGGCCGCCGGCGCCGACAAGGTGGGCGCCGAAGACCTGATGGAAGACATGCTCGCGGGCAACCTCGACTATGGCCGCGTCATCGCGACGCCGGACATGATGGGCATCGTCGGCCGCCTCGGCAAGACGCTGGGTCCGAAGGGCCTGATGCCGAACCCGAAGTTGGGCACCGTCACCCCGAACGTCGCCGAAGCGGTCAAGGCCGCCAAGGGCGGCCAGATCGAATTCCGCGTCGAAAAGGTCGGCATCATCCACGCCGGCATCGGCAAGCTGTCGTTCGGCGAGGAAAAGCTGCGCCAGAATTTCGACGCTTTCGTCGACGCGATCGTCAAGGCCCGGCCCGCCGGCGCCAAGGGCAAATATGTCCGCAAGATCGCGCTGTCGTCGTCGATGGGCCCGGGCGTGAAGGTCGATACGGCCGACATCACCGGCGCCTGATTTCAGGCACGATGAATTAGGGAAGGGCCGGGGGAAACTCCGGCCCTTTTCTTATGGGCTGTTTGGGGTGGGGAGCGGACGTTGAAGGATGGCGCTGATGTCCCCTCCCGCAAGCGGGAGGGGCAGCGAGACTTGCGAACTTGTTCGCTAGCCGCAGCGGGGTGGGCCATTGCGACGCCGCTGCCCACCCCCATCCCCTCCCGCCCGCGGGAGGGGAGAGCAGCCGTCCGCAATCAGTCGATTGCAGGCTTTAAACCTCGTCATGCTGAACTCGTTTCAGCATCCATGGCCTGAGTTCTCGTCCAGCGCCGCGCTGAAGGAGACGTCCGGCCATGGACCCTGAAACAAGTTCAGGGTGACGATGAAAGAGATGTCGCCTTCCGGTCGAAAGCCGCTATTCCCGCAGCCCCCTGAGCGCTGCCCCCGCCGCAAACGGACCGATCACCGTCAGCAACAGACTCGCCGCCGACAGCAGTTTCACCGCCCCGCGCCCCGACGGGTCGAGCATCCCGGCGCCGAAGATCAGCAGCGGCACCGCGAGCGGCAGGACGAGCAGCCCGCCGATCGCGCTGCCGCCTTTCAAATTCGCGGTCAGCGCCGCGCTCAGCACCGCGAGCGAGGCCAGCGCCGGGATCGCGATCAGCAGCCCGGTCGCCAGCGTTTCGACGCGCGCGGCATCCTGCGCGAGGAGAGCGGCGGCGGGGAGCAGCGCGATCAGCAGCGGCAGGCCGAAGCCGATCGCGTGGGCGGCGATCTTGATCGCGGCAATCACTTCGTCGGCGAAGCCGCGCACCGCGAGCTGGTCGAGCACCCCCGCCTCGCGGTCGGGGCGGACGAGGCGGTCGATCGGCAGCAACGCCGCGAGCAGCGCCGCGACCCAGATCATCCCGCCGCCCGTCCGTGCGAGCAAGGGTGCGTCGGGGCCGACCGCAAAGGGAAAGGCAGTCGCGACGAGCAGGAAGAACAGCACCGGTAGCCACAGCGCCCCGCTGCCCCACGCGCGCCGAAGGTCGCGCCAGAAGAGCGCGATCAGCGCGGTCATTGCACGCCTCCGTCATTGCGAGGAGCGTAGCGACGAAGCAATCTCCAGCCATCGACCATGCGCAAGGCCGATGGCTGGAGATTGCTTCGCTCCGCTCGCAATGACGGGAACCGGATCACGCCAGCGCCCCCATATCCAACTCGGCCAGATCATCGATCCCCAGCGCAAAATGTGACGCCAGCAGCACCGCGCCGCCATTGGCGCGGTGGCGCGCGATCGCCGCCACCAGCCGCGCCTGCGCAGCGTCGTCCATGCCGTTCGCGGGCTCGTCGAGCAGCCAGATCGGCGCGCCGCTGGCGATCACCCGCGCCATCGCGGCGCGCTTGCGCTGGCCGGTCGACAGCATCGCCACCGGCACTTCGGCGAGCGGCGCCAGCGCCATGTCGGCCATCGCGCGGGTCACCGCCTGGCCGTCGACGGTATCGATCCGCGCCCAGACATCGAGCGCGCGGCGCAAGGGGAGTTCGGCGTCGAGCGCCGCCGCTTCGTCGATCAGCGCCACGCGCTCGCGGTGCTCGACCGTTCCCGCGGCGGGGCGGAGCAGCCCGGCGACGAGGCGGATCAGGCTCGACTTGCCCGCGCCGTTCGGCCCGCGCAGCCAGAGCGCATCGCCGCGCGCCAGCGCCAGCGACAGCCCCTCGAACAGCAGCCGGTCGCCGCGGATGCACGCCACCCGGTCGAGCCGCAGAAGCTCGCTCACGCCCCCCGCGCGCGGAGGCGCGCTCACGCCATAGCCTCGAGCGCGTGCATATCGTCGTCGGAAAAGCCGAAATGATGGCCGATCTCGTGGACCAGCACATGGCGCACCAGCCCATCGAGCCGCTCGCCCTCCTCGATCCATTCGACGAGGATGGGGATGCGATAGAGCGTCACCCGGTCGGGCATGCCGCCGCTGTGGTCGATGCTGCGCTCGGTCAGCGGGCGCCCTTCGTAGAGGCCGGTGAGGTCGTAGGGATGGTCGATGCCGAGCGAAGCGAGCATTTCGTTGTCGGCGAATTCCTCGACGGCGAGGACGACGCCCTCGATATGCGGCTTGAACACCGCGGGCAGCGTTTCGAGCGCCGCCTCGGCCATCGCGAAGATCGCGTCGGCGTCGGGAGCGCTGCCGGTCCAGGCGCCGGACAGATCGGGGGGAAAGGCACTCTTGTCGCTCATCGCGCCCTTCCTTATGGCGGCGGGCAGGGATTGACCAGCGGGAGAAAAGAGATGGTCCGGAAACTCGACGATGCCGAGCGCGCGGCGCTGTTCGCCCGCTTTCCCGAATGGGCGCACGAGCCCGCGCGCGATGCGATGACCCGGCGGTTCCAGTTCGACGATTTCGCGCAGGCGTTCGGCTTCATGACCAGCGTCGCGATCCTTGCCGAAAAGATGGACCATCATCCCGAATGGTCGAACGTCTATAACCGCGTCGACATCCTGCTGACGACGCACGACGCGGACGGATTGTCGGCGCGCGACGCGAAGCTGGCGGAGGCGATCGAGGGACTGCTCTGACGGCAGACGGCAGGAAGCGACCGCCGATAAACCCCTCCTCTTCAGAGGAGGGGATGAAGAAACCGGCGCTTCCCGTTCCCAGACAACCCTTGTTGTTATCTTGCGCTGACGCATCACTCCCTTACAAGCAGCGCAAAGACCAGGGGGAGCCACCGCATGTCCGACAGCCTGCTGCGCCGCAAGATCATCGTTCGGGACCAGCCGCACGGCCACGGGCTCGCGCGGACGCTGAGCTGGCCGCATCTGGTCGCGCTGGGGGTCGGGGCGATCGTCGGCACCGGCATTTTGACGCTGATCGGCGTCGGCGCCGACAAGGCGGGGCCGGCGGTGATCCTGTCCTTTGTCGTCGCGGGGCTGATCTGCGCCTGCGCGGCGCTCGCCTATGCCGAGATGGCGACGATGATCCCCGCGTCGGGCAGCGCCTATACCTATAGCTATGTGGTGATCGGCGAGCTGATCGCCTGGGTCGTGGGGTGGAGCCTGATCCTCGAATATTCGCTGGTGGTGAGCGCGGTCGCGGTCGGCTGGTCGGGCTATGCCGCGCCCTTGCTGCACGCCTGGGCCGACGTGCCGATGACGCTGATGCAGGGGCCGGAGCTTGGCGGCATCGTCAACCTGCCGGCGGTCGCGATCATCGCGGTCGTCGCCGGGATGCTGCTCTTCGGCACCCGCGAAAGCGCGACGGTGAACGCGATCCTGGTGCTGGTGAAGATCGCCGCGCTGGTCGTGTTCGTCGCGGTGGCGCTGCCCGCCTTCAACGCCGCCAATCTGGAGCCGTTCAGCCCCTATGGCTTTGCCAAGCATATGGGGGCCGACGGGGTCGAGCGCGGGGTGATGGCGGCGGCGGCGATCATCTTCTTCGCTTTCTATGGCTTCGACGCGATCGCGACCGCGGCCGAGGAAACGAAAAATCCCGACCGCGACCTCAAGATCGGGATCGTCGGATCGATGATCGCCTGCGTCATCATCTATATCGCGGTCGCGGTCGCGGCGGTCGGCGCCGTTTCCTACAGCCGCTTCGCCAACAGCCCCGAACCGCTGGCGCTGATCCTGCGCGAACTGGGGCAGGCGCGCGCCGCGCAATATCTGGGCATTTCGGCGGTCGTCGCGCTGCCGACCGTCATCCTCGCCTTTTTCTTCGGGCAAAGCCGCATCTTCTTCACCATGGCGCGCGACGGCCTGCTCCCGGCCAGCCTCGCCAAGCTGTCGGCGCGCGGGACGCCGGTGCGGATCACCATCTTTACCGCGATCGTCGTCGCGATCCTCGCCGGCTTCATCCCGCTCGACGAACTGGCGGCGCTCGCCAATGCGGGGACGCTCGCCGCCTTCACCGCGGTGTCGGTGTGCATGTTGATCATGCGTGTCCGTGCTCCGCAAGCGCCGCGCACCTTTCGCGCGCCGATGCCGTGGGTCATCGGCACCATCGCGGTGCTCGGCTGCTTCTACCTCTTCCTCAGCCTGCCGGTAAAGACGCAGACCTGGTTCGGCATCTGGAACGTCGCCGGGCTTGCCGTCTATTTCCTCTATGCCCGGCGCAACGCCGTCGCGACCTGACCAACGGGCGCATTGCGGCACCAAAAGCGGTTGCATTGAACACCTTGCCCATGCAGGCAAGGCGAAGGGCAGAGGGACAGGGGGATGAAGCGATGACCCGATGGGGGCGGTTGGCGCTGGCGGCGACGATGCTGGTCGCGCCGGCGAGCGTGGCGATGGCGGGCGAGCAGCCGCTCTATGAACCGGCGCCGGCGTGGATCACCCCGGCCAAGCTGGCCGATCCGCAAAATGTGACCGGCGGGATCGCAGTGCTCGATTTCCAGCAGCGCATCGACGGCGCCACGGTGTGGAATTATGCCGACACCGCGATCAAGCTCAGCACCCCCGAAGAACTGTCGCAATATAGCAATATCACCGTCGCCTGGGCGCCCGACAAGGGCGACCTGATCATCCACCAACTGGCGATCCTGCGCGACGGGGTGGAAATCGACGCGCTGGCGGGCGGGCAGAAATTCACCGTGCTGCGCCGCGAGCAATCGCTCGAACAGCGCGAGCTGACCGGCATCCTGTCGGCGACGCTGCCGGTCGAGGGGCTGCGCGCCGGGGACATATTGCGGCTGCGCATGTCGACGACGATCAAGGACGGCGCGCTCGGCGGGCGGGCGCAGGCGACGATGCCGCTGATCGCCGAACCGGTGCGGATCGCGCAGGCGGGATACAAGCTCTCGTGGCGCGCCGACGAAGCGACGCGGTGGAAGATATTGGCGAACGGCGCCGAGCCCAAGGCGCGGCGAAACGGCGATTTCATGGAGCTGCCGGTCGCGCTGCCGCTGCCCAAGCCGACCGAACTGCCGAACGACGCGCCGGTCCGCTATCAGCGGCTGCCGATCATCGAGGCGTCGACCTTTACGAGCTGGACCGATGTGTCGAAGGTGATGGCGCCGCTCTATGCGACCGAGGGCACGATCGCGGCGGGCAGTCCGCTGGCGGGCGAGGTCGCCACGATCATGGCGGCGACCGACGACCCGGTGCAGCGCGCGGCGATGGCGCTGCAACTGGTGCAGGACAAGATCCGCTATCTCGCGGTCGGGATGGACGGCGGCAATTATGTGCCGCAGCCGCCCGCCAGGACGTGGGACGTGCGCTATGGCGACTGCAAGGCCAAGACGCTGCTGTTGCTGGCGCTGCTGCGTGCGATGAAGATCGACGCCGAGCCGGTGATGGCGCACGCTTCGCTTGGCGACATGGTGCCGTCGCGCGTGCCGAGCGCGCTCGCCTTCAACCATGTGCTGGTGCATGCGACGATCGGCGGCGACAGCCTGTGGCTCGACGGGACGATGCTCGGCACCCGGCTGGGCGACATTCGCGATACCCCCGCGCTCGGCTATGTGCTGCCGGTCCGCGCCGAGGGCGCCGAGCCGGTGAAGATCGCGCTGCACGCCCCGGCGCGGCCCGCCATCGACCTTCAGATCGTGGCCGACGAAAGCACCAGCATCGACCTGCCGTCGGTGATCGATCTCGACATGGTCGTGCGCGGCCAGCTCGCCAATTTGCTGACGCTGGCGGGGTCGCAGCTCGGGCCGAAGGAAGCGCGCCAGCTGTATGAACAATTCCTCGGCCATTATGTCGGCGAGGCGCAATATGGCACGCTGACCGCGACCCCCGATACCGCCGACGGCAGCGTGACGGTCAAGGCGCGCGGCGTGTTCGGATCGGGGTGGGAACGCCAGGATCTGCGCACCGAGCGCTGGATTTCGCGCGTGCCCGACCTGATTTCGTTCGAACCCGACCGCGCCCGCGCCGCGTGGGCCGATATCCCGGTCGCGACCCCGGCGCCCGACCGCGCGCGCTATCGGCTGCGCATCAAGCTGCCCGATGGCGGGCGCGGCTATACGATCGACGGTGTGGCGCCGCTGGACGATCGCCTTGCCGGTTATGACGTCGATCGGTCGGTGACGCTGGCCGACGGCATGGTCACCGTCGACGAGATGCTGACCTCCTCGGGCGTCGAGATTCCGGCGGCCGGGGTGGCGGCCGAGCGCGACAGGGTGGCGACGCTCCTTGCCCGCACCCCGCGCCTCGTCGCGCCCGACACCGCGACGCGGCGCTGGAACCTGGCGCAGGCGGCCTCGCGCTCGCAGCTCGACGCGATCGAGACCATCTACAAGAAACAAGCCGCCGAGGCCGACGAGGAAAATATCACCGCGCTGACCAGCAGCGCGTCGTTCCAGCGGGGAATCGGCGATTACAAGGGCGCGGCGGCGATGCTGACGCGGCAGATCGCGCTGTTGCCGTCGGCCGATGCCTATCTGGCGCGCGCTTCGGCGCGGCGCGAGATGGGCGACAGCGCCGGCGCGCTGGCCGATGCCGAGGAGGCGCGCAAGCTCGACCCGTCGTCGATCGCCGCGATATCGACCGTCGCCAACCTGACCGCCGAGCGCGGCGACGTCGCCGCGGCGACGAAGATGTTCGACGAGCGGATCGCGCTGGGCGGCAAGACGCGCGACGATTATCGCGTGATGAAGGCGGCGCTGGTCGGCGAATATGGCGACGCGCAGGCCGCGATCGCCGAACTCGACGCGGTGATCGCGGCCAAGCCGGGCAATCCGGCGATGCTGAACCAGCGCTGCTGGATCAAGGCGACGCGCAACGTCGCGCTCGATACCGCGCTCAAGGATTGCACGTCGGCGATGGAACTCAGCGACAGCAGCGCCGCGATCCTCGACAGCCGCGCGCTCGTCTGGATGCGCATGGGGCGCGACGAGGATGCGCTGCGCGATCTCGACGCCGCGCTGCTCCAGGTGCCGGCTATGGGGTCAAGCCGTTTCCTTCGCGCGATCGTCTACAAGCGGGCCGGGCGCGCGTCGGACGCCGCCGCCGACCTCGCGATCGCACGCCGGATGTCGCCGTCGATCGAGCGCGATTATGCACGGTTCGGGCTGAAGCCTTAGGGCATCATCCAACCCCGTTCGTGTCGAGCGAAGTCGAGACACCCATCGTCGTGGAGCAAGGCCGATGGGTGTCTCGACTTCGGCCGAGGCCGAAGTTTATCCTGAGCGCCTGCCAAAGCAGTCGAAGGGCTCGACACGAACGGATAAAGGGCGGTGCAGATTAAACGCACGCCGCTCTAAAGGCTCGTTGCTCGAGCCTCAGCTCCGCTGCCAGTCGAACGCCAGCGGCGCCTCCCGAAACGCGAAGCGGTCGAGGTGGCGCGCGACGACGCCCTTCATCGCTTCCAGATGCTCGTCGCTGCTGGCGTCGATGCGGACCGACAGCGCGCCCGGTCCGGCATCGAAGGTCACCAGCGCGTCGGTCGCCCATTCGGCGCCGCGCGCATCCCTGGGGAAGGTCACGGTGCCATGCTCGGGGGTAAAGACGACCGCGAGATTATGCTGCCAATGCTTGCAGAGCTGCTGGAGATATTTGCTCGCATGGTCGGTGGGCGCCTGGGCGGCTGCGCTGCGCATCACAGCCGCTCGATCTTTTGCGCGGCCTCGTCGATCAGCGCGACGATGTCGTGCAGCGTCGCCTCCTCAAGGTCGCGGTCGCCGAGGCGGTTCATCAGCACGGCCTTGAGATTGCCCATCGCGCGGCGGACCGACGCGCTGTCGGTGCGCTGGCGCTCGTCGCCGACCTCGGTCAGGCGGGCGATCAGCGCTTCGATGGCGCCCTGGTTGGCTTCGAGTTCGACCCGGCCGGCCGCGGTGATCGCGAATAATTTCTTCGCGCCGTCGCTGTCGGCCGCCTCGATCAGCCCCATATCGTCCAGCAGGGTGAGGGTGGGGTAGATGACCCCCGGACTCGGCGCATAGGCGCCGCCGGTCAGCTCCTCGATCCGGCGGATCAGGTCATAGCCGTGGCGCGGTTCGTCGGCGATCAGCTTGAGCAGCACGAGCCGCAATTCGCCCCCGTCGAACATCCGCCGACGGCGTCCGCGCCCATCGTCGTCATGCCCGTGACGCCCTCCAAAGCCGCGGCCGAAGCCGCCGCCATGACCAAAGCCGCGTCCGCCGCGGTGCATCGCCTCGCGCATCGCGCGGTGCAGGGCATGACGCTTGTCGCACCCATGTCGATTCATTGTCTGTCGCATCTTAAACTCCTTCATGCGATTCGATGCGTCTAAGATATATCTTGAAACAGACTTTGCAAGAGGCTTGATATGCGCTGCGCGGCACTTTCGCCAACTTCCGCCGATATTCTTGACTTCCAGCCCATTCCGGCTATGAGCGCCTCCGTGTTGCCGCGGGTTCGCCTGCGACAATTCCGTCCGAGACAGTTGGTGAAGGGGATTTGCCCTTCTTAATGTCCAGCCGAGACGGGGAACAGTCTTTTATCGGTCGCCCGCCTGGTCCGCCAGGTGACGCGGCTTGACCGACCCCATCGGACATCGTTGCGCGAAGGACAGGCGGGATTCGTCCCGCATGGCTTTTGCGTGTGTTAGTCGCCCGGCGGCGCGCGTGCTTCGGCGCGCGGGCATCCGGGCAGATGAGTGGAGTATAGGCATGGATCGTACGGAAAAGGCCGAAGCCGTATCCTCGCTGAACGCTACGCTGTCGTCAGCTGCCTCGGTTGTGGTCGTCCGCAACCTTGGCATGACCGTCGCCCAGTCGACGGTGCTGCGCCAGCAAATGCGCGATGCAGGGGCCGACTTTCGCGTCACGAAGAACCGTCTTGCCAAAATCGCGCTCGATGGCACGTCCTACACCGGCATCGGCGATCTGCTGACCGGTCCCACGGCACTCGCAACCTCGACCGATCCGGTCTCGGCTGCAAAGATCGCCGTGGAATTTGCCAAGACCAACGACAAACTTGAAATCGTTGGCGGCGGCATGGGCGACGTGGTCCTCGACGTGAATGGCGTCAAAGCGCTTGCTTCGCTTCCCTCGCTCGACGAGCTGCGTGCCAAGATCATCGGTCTGGTGCAGGCTCCGGCCACCAAGGTTGCGCAGATTGCCGCAGCCCCGGCGGGCCAGTTGGCGCGGGTTTTTGGCGCATATGCCGCCAAAGAAGCAGCGTGATTTCGAACTGAACTGAAAAATGTTGCCGGGATATCCCGGCTTGAGATGGAGAATGAACATGGCTGATCTTGCAAAGATCGTTGAAGAACTGTCGGCTCTGACCGTCCTCGAAGCGGCTGACCTGTCGAAGCTGCTCGAAGAAAAGTGGGGCGTTTCGGCCGCCGCTGCCGTTGCTGCCGCTCCGGCCGCTGCCGCTGCTGGCCCGGCTGCTGAAGAGCAGACCGAATTCGACGTCATCCTGACGGGTGACGGCGGCAACAAGATCAACGTCATCAAGGAAGTCCGCGCGATCACCGGCCTGGGTCTTGGCGAAGCCAAGGCGCTCGTCGAAGGCGCGCCGAAGGCCGTCAAGGAAGGCGTGAACAAGGCGGAAGCCGAAGAGCTGAAGAAGAAGATCGAAGCTGCCGGCGGCACCGTCGAACTGAAGTAATCAGCTTCGCCTCGGGAGGGTTCGCTCTTCCGCGCTTGCGAAAAAGAGAAAGGGCGGCGCCGCGAGGCACCGCCCTTTTTCGTATTTGGGGTCAGGATCTAATTGCGCGTCCAGCCGGGTTTCAACTCCTTGCGGGCGCGGCCGGGATCGAGGCGGCGGACTTCCTGCTCGGCCGGAGCCGCGGGAGCCGCGCGCTGCGAGATTTCCCAGGCACTGACCGGCGTGCGGCGCATGTCCTTCTGCCCGGCAAGCGTCGCTTCATATTCGGCGCGCTCCTGCCGGTCGAGGAAGCGCGCGCGGGCGAGCCGCTTGCCCAGCGTCGCAAAGGGATTGTCGGTCGTCGGGCCTGCCATCGCCATCGCTTCGTGGCGTCCCATGCTGCCGCTCGGCGCGGCGGCGAAGCTGGGGGTGGTCGGCGGCGCCACTGGGTCGGGCGCGGGGTCGCTCGCCATCGCGGCGGTGCCCGGAACCCATTCGGCATCGGCGGCCACGTTGTCGAACTCCCAGACCTCGCGCGCCGCGCGGCGACGGCGGACGACAGCGAGCCCGATGCCGCCGACCAGCAGCAGCGCGGCGGCGCCGCCCGCGATCTCCCACGGCAGGCTGTCGTCGCCGGTGGCCGTGGCCATCGGTTCGGGCAGCGCGGGCGCTGCTTCAGCGACCGGCTCGGCCGGAATCGGAACCGGGGTGGCGAGGGGTGCGACCTCCGCGATGGCTGGAGCCGCTGCGGGGGTGACGGGGGTCGCCCTGGCGCGCGGCGCAGCGGGGGCAGGTTCGGCAGCGCGGGGCTTCGCAGCGACGCGCTTAGCCGCCGCCGGGGCCTTCGGCTCGGCGGCCTTTGGCGCGGGTTCGGCGGGCGCGATGTCGAGCGGGACGCGGATGACGGGCTGCGGTGCGGGCATTTCGGCCACCGGCGGTGCGGCGGGCGCGGGGATCGTCGTTGGCGCGACGGGCGGGGTCATCGTCACCGTCGGCGCTTCCTGCGCGAAGGCCGCAGGGGTGGACAGGGCCAGGAACGCGGCAATCGCGCTCGTGGCGGGGCGGGAGAGGGCGATGGTTTTTATCATAGTGAAGGACGAACGAACGGCGCGCGAAAAGCGCTGCTGTCAGGGCCGATTTCCACGACGAATCGTGTCCGCCGGACGGCATGGCGAGCATCGCGCGCCGATTCACTCTCGATCGGGGGCGTTTTCCGCCTGTTGCAATCGGGCCTCCCGAATGCGGGTCAATCCGCGACCCAGTTGCCGTGGAAGCCCGGGGGAACGCGATGCGGCAGGTGGACGACGGCCTGCGGCGACCCGGTAAAATCGTCGGCGTTGAGGATGACGAGATCGGTCGTCTGCTGGTTCATGTCGACGACGAGCCCGATCAGCCAGCCGTCGTCCTCGGCGCCCTGCTCGCCGCGCGGCACGAAGACGAACTCGCCGGGGTGCCGTCCGGGACCGAAGTCGTGGATCGCGGTGGCGCCGCTTTCGAGGTCGTGGCGGAACAGCCGCGTGTCGGCGAGCTGCCATTCGGCATCCTCGCCTTCGGGGATCGCGACGCTGTAGATATAGCGATAGGGGCGCGTCGTCCGCCGTTCGTCGTAGCGCGGAAATTCCTGCGCCTGATCGTGAAGGACGGTGCGGGTGGTCGTGCCGGCGACAGGGTCGATCGTCCAGCGTTCCAGGCGCGATTTCTCACTGTCGGGGCCGCGCTTCGATTGCGCGAACATCGTTTCGTGCGCGACGACATCGACGATCACCTTGCCGTCGTCGGTCTCGTGCGCGTTGGCGGGATGGAAGACATAGCAGGGCTCGACCGGCACCCAGATGATCTCGTCGCCGCGGCCATTCCTGGGGAGAAGGCCGACGCGCGCCGGATGCGCGTCGTTCCACGCATAGGGGAAGCTGTAACCCGCGAGCAGCGACTTCATCGAGAAGGTGACGGGAAGGTCGAAGACGAGCACGTAATTTTCGGTGATCGCGCAGTCGTGGATCGACGGGCCGTCGGCAACCGCGACAGCTTCCTCGCGGATGACATGGGCGTGGGCGTCGAGGACGACGTGCCAGACGCTGTTCGGCGCGTCGCCCTTGTAGGTGATCGCGTGGAACTCGCCGGTGAAGGGGTCTTGGTGCGGGTGCGCGGTGTAGCTGCCGGCCAGCGTGCCGTCGAACGGGTTGTGCGCGATGGTGTTCAGCTCATAGCCGAGTTGGACCGGCTTGCCGCCCGCCTCGACGATCGCGAAGGTGCGGCCCGCGATGCCGACGACATTGGTGTTGGGGGCGTCGAAGCCGCCATCCTCGCGCGGGCCGGCGGGAATCGCCTCGCCCAGCGCCGCGCACGCCTCGGTGCCGCGCACCCAGCGGTTGCGATACCAGTCGGCCCTGCCGCCCTCGATGCGGATGCCATGAACCATGCCGGCGCCCGAGAACCAGTGATAGCTTGCGGGGTCGGGCGGGGTCGCCGGGTTCGGGCCGTTGCGAAGATAGCGGCCTTTGAGAGCGGCCGGGATGTCGCCATCGACGCGCAGTTGGTCGAGCGTGAACTCTTCCTCCATCGGCGCGTGGATGCCGGTCAGGAAAGGATGGGCGTCGGCCGGGCGGGGAAGGCGCTTGCGGTTGAAATCGGCGACCTTGCCGATCCCTTTCTTGACCGCACCGCGGATCAGGGTTTCCACATTGCTCGCCATGTCGATGCTCCTTAAGCGGAAGTTGGAGAAAGTGCCGCGCAGCGTATGGGTTGCGTCGGCGACTCGAAATGTTTACGGTGGCAACATGATCGAAGAAGATAACAGTGTCAACATAAAAAGCGCCGGAGCGAAGGCGGCGGGCGCCTATCATCATGGCGACCTGCGCGCGGCGGTGATCGCGGCGGGGCTGAAGCGGCTCGAGCAAGGCGACGGCGCCGAACTGGGGCTGCGCGCGCTGGCGCGCGACGTCGGGGTCAGCGCGACCGCGCTCTATCGGCATTTTCCCGACAAGGAGGCGCTGCTCGACGCGCTCGCCGACGAAGGGCTGCGGCGCCTCGGCGCCTTGCAGGCGCAGGCCTGGCTCAAGGCGGGCGGCGGACGCGGCGGTTTTCTGGCGATCGGCGTCGCTTATGTCCGCTTCGCGCACGACGAACCCGCGGTCTTTCGCCTGAGCTTCACGCGCCAGATGCCCGACCGCCAGCAGCAGGAGGGCACCGACGGCGGCGAGGTCGCCTATAACCTGCTCCGCGCCGGTGTCGCGCAGGCGATGCCGCACCTTGAAAATGCGGAAGGTGCCGCGCTGCACGCCTGGTCGCTCGTCCACGGGCTCGCGATGCTGGTGCTCGACCGGCGTATCGCGTGGGACGAAGCGCTGGTCGAGCAGGTGGTGGGGATGACCTTCGGCGGCGTCGACTGACGTCGCCGCGCCGCGAAAGCGCATGATCTTGCGACGAAATGCGGCAAGGCCGCGGTCGATATTAGCGGTTTATTTTCCCGTTTTCGGTTAGGCGGGAATCATGAAGCGGTCGCTCTCCCCCGGAGTCGAGACGGCGTTCTGGTCGCTGCTGACGCTGGCCGGCTATGCCCTGCTTGCCAGCCTGTCGCTTCACGCGACCCGGGGCGCCGACAATATCGCCGCGATCTGGCCGCCGAGCGGCTATTTCCTGGCGCTGCTGTTGCTGATGCCCGCGCGTGCCCGCGCCGCGTCCTTCATCGCGATGGCCGTCGCCAGCATCGCTGCGAACATGCTGAGCGGGACGAGCGCGCTCGTCGCGGCGGCCTTCACGGTCGCGAATGTTGCCGAAGCCGGGGCGGCGCTGTGGCTGATCCGCCGCCGCGTGCCGGGCGATCTGTCGTTCATGGAGCCGCGCGCGGTCGCCAATTTCTGTATCGCGGTGCTGGCGGCGGGGGCGCTCAGCGCCTCGATCGCCGCCGCGCTGCTCGGGATGCTCGACGCCGCGAGCCTTGCCGGTCGCGGCCTCGATTTCTTCCTGTCGTGGCTGACCACCGTGACGCTTGGCCTGCTGATCGTCGCGCCGCCGATCGTGATGCTCGCGCGGCTGATCGATTCGCGCGCGCTCGGCAATGTCCCGCGCGCGACGATCGCCGAGGCGGTCGCACTCCTGATCTTTGCGGCGGCGCTGACCGTGGCCTGTTTTTCGCAAGCGCATTTTCCCGCGACCTTCCTGCCGACCGTCGCGGTGATCGCCGCTTCCTATCGGCTCGGCCCCTTTGGTGCCGCCGCGGGGATGCTGATCGTCGCGATCATCGCGTCGTGGATGACGGGGCAGGGGTTCGGTCCGGTCGCGGCGATCGAGGGCAGTCAAAAGGGCAAGATACTGTTCCTGCAATTCTATTTTATCACCCTGCTGTTCACCGCGCTGCCGCTTGCGGCGCTGCTGGTGGTGCAGCGCCGGCTCGCCAAGCGGCTCGAGCAGAGCAATCGCTGGCTGCTCCAGGCCGAAGCGGCGGCGCTCGTCGGCCATTGGCGCGTCGACCTTGTCCGCTGGACGATCCAATGGTCCGATCAGGCCTATCGCGTCCACGGGCTCGAGCCCGGCGAGATGGTCGGCGTCGACTATAGCGTCGAGCAATATCTGTCCGAGGACCGCGCGGCGGTGCGGGCGATATTGAGACAGGCGGTGCAGACCGGCGAGCCGTTCGAATATCAGGGCCGGATCGTGCGCGCCGACGGCGCGATCCGCCATGTGAAATCGCACGGTTCGATCGAAAGGGGACGCGGCGGGCGGGCGGTGGGCATCTTCGGCACCGTCCAGGATGTGACCGAGACGGTCGAGAATGCCCGTATCCTCGAGGCGGCGCGCAGCGCGGCCGAGCGCGTCGCCAATACCGACATGCTGACCGGCCTGCCGAACCGCCGCCACACGCTTGCCTTTCTGGACGCCGCGCTGGTCGGCGCGCGCGATCAGGGCGTGCCGCTGGCGGTGGCGATCTTTGACATCGATCATTTCAAGCGGATCAACGACGATCATGGGCACGCCGCCGGCGACGAAGTGATCCGCCGCGTCGCGCGCCGGGCCCGGGCGTCGCTGCGCGATGAGGATCTGGTCGGCCGTTTCGGCGGCGAGGAATTCGTCTGCATCCTTCAGCGATCGAGCGCGCAGGCGGCCGAAATCGTCGCCGAACGCCTCCGCTCGGCGATCGAGGCCGAAGGGCGCGCGGACGAGGAGCTGCCGCCGGCGACGGTCAGCGTCGGGCTGGCGGTCTATGACGGCGAAGGCGACATCGAGGCGCTGCTCCACCGCGCCGACCAGGCGCTCTACCTCGCCAAGCGCGAGGGGCGGAACCGGCTGCGCATGGCGGCGTAGCGGCGGCGAACGGGCGTTGTGGCTTCGCTGGATGGAACGGACGTGGAGGAAGGGCCGGAGGCGACTGATTGCGGACGGCTGCTCTCCCCTCCCGCAGGCGGGAGGGGTTGGGGGTGGGCAGCGGCGTCGCAATGGCCCACCCCGCTGCGGCTAGCGAACAAGTTCGCAAGTCTCGCTGCCCCTCCCGCTTGCGGGAGGGGACATCAGCGCCATCCTTCAACGTCCGCTCCCCACCCCTAAACCGCCCTTTCCAGTCGCGGCTGGCGAAGTGGCTTTGGCGGGACCGGTTTTGCTGATAAACCCGCCTCTTACGGAGTGGGAGAAGGTCATGGACCAGGATCGAGAATGGATGGCGCGGCGGATGCTGCTCGCGGGTGCGGCCGGACTGGCGGTGGCGGGCCTGATCCCCGCCGCGCTGGCGAAAACGTCGAAGCCCGGCGTCAAGGGGTTGATCGCCAATGCGTCGGACACCGCGCTCGACCGGCTGGCGCAGCCGGGTGCCTTCTATGCCGACACCGCGGTGCGCATCCTGCTTCCCGGCACGAGCGGCAAGCTCGCGTCGAAATTGCTCGGCGCGGGCGACAGGCTGGGGCTGACGACCGGGCTGACCAAGAGCCTGAACGACGCGGGCGGCAAGGCGGCGGGCGAAGCGAAACCGCTGTTCCGCGCCGCGATCGACAATCTGGGCTGGAACGACATGCCGTCGCTGGTGTCGAAAAACGATGGCGCGACCCGCTATCTGCAATCGAGCGCGGGCGGCCTGCTCGGTGACAAGGTGCGGCCGCTGATCGCGGGAGCGCTGGACGAGGTTGGCGCCTATCGTCAGCTCGACCAGCTATCGGGCAGCAGCCAATTGCTCTCGATCGCGGGACTCAGCCATGATGGGTTGACCAATTCGGTCACCGACCAGGCGCTGAAAGGCATCTTCCTCTATATGGGCAATGAGGAAGCGGCGTTGCGGAGGAATCCGGGCAAGCTGCTCAAGGGGATATTCTAGGCGGCCTGAACAATGCCGCGCTTGCAGGAACCGCGGCATTGGGGTGGGGAGTTGCCTTTCAATTTCGTCACCCTGAACTTGTTTCAGCATGACGATGGGGAGGAGTCGATTCCCATCGACCCCATGTTCGCGAAGCGGCCGCGGCGCCAAGGAAAAAGGCGCGAGAGCTTTGCCCTCGCGCCTTTTTGGCATCCGCCGGATCGGGTGGATCAGTTGGTGGATTCCGGGGCCGGTTCGGCGTCGGCCGCTGCGCCGGTGTCCGTGGCCGTGTCGCCCGGAGCCGCCGCGTCGGGGGCCTTGGCTTCGGCGACTGCCGCAGCGAACTGTTCGGCGGAGAAGCTGGTCGACAGACCCGCCGCCGCGACGAAGAAGGCCTTGCGCGGCAGGCGGACGTCGCCCTGCGCGGTGGTGACGACGACGCCGTCGGCGTCGGCAGTCTTGACCTTGCCGATGACCGAACTGCCGTTCACGCCCTTGATATCAGCGCCCGGCTGGAGCGCGGCGGTGAGCTGCGCGTCGGCGGCGGCGGCCTGCTGGTCGAGCGCGGCGGTAAGCTGCGCGAGCGTCAGCGTGATTGCGGTGCCCTTGTCGGTCTGCATGAAAGCGCTCGCGGGAAGCGCGGCGGGCTTGTCGCCGACGGTGACGACGACGGTCGCGCCGTCGGAGCTGGCGATCGGGCCGATTTCCTGGCCTTCGCTGTCGTGGACGATCGTGCCGGGGGTAAGGGTCACGCCCGGAGCGGCGGCGGGCGCCGCCTGTGCGAACGCGGGCGCACCGCCGGCGATCGCCATTCCGAGGGCAAGGGGCGCTAGAAATCCTGCATGTTTACGCATCGTCGTGCTTTCTCCTGACGTTTTGAACGGTCGAGACGCTTGAACGCGCGAAAGCCGCATAGGCCATGCCAAAATGGTCGAGCCGTGGCGGGAGCGGGATGAATCGTGTTCTGTCCTGAGGTGGAACAGGATTTTAGGGGGGCTGATCGACGACAATCCCAAGGTCCGCTCCTATCTCGACACCTCCCTGCTTCCATTGACACTCGGCCTCCCCAATCCTATATCGCGTCCACACCCGATCGTCCGGGAAGCGGCCTGACTTTGCGCAACGGGCCACAGGAATAGGGCGGTAGGGATTTCAGGATGCGTTGGAAAGCTGCGGTAAACCGGCAACGGTTGGTCGCGGCCTTTTTGCGTCTCTGCTGCGCTCGCGAGCTATTTTACGAAGGCGAGACAATCACTTATGGCGACCAAGGCGAAGTCGGTGGGCAAGACCCTCGAAGCAACCGCAAGCAAGCGAATCCGCAAGCTGTTCGGCAATATCCACGAAGCGGTGGAAATGCCCAACCTCATCGAGGTGCAGCGCGAATCCTATGAGCAGTTCCTGCGCTCGGATCCGTCGGTCGGCTATGTTTCGGGTCTCGAAAAGACGCTGCGCAGCGTTTTCCCGATCCGCGATTTCGCCGGCACCGCCGAGCTCGACTTCGTCCATTACGAACTCGAAGCGCCGAAGTACGACGTCGATGAGTGCCGCCAGCGCGGCATCACCTACGCGGCGCCGATGAAGGTCACGCTGCGCCTGATCGTCTTTGAAGTCGACAGCGAAACCGACACGCGCTCGGTGCTCGATATCAAGGAGCAGGACGTCTATATGGGCGACATGCCGCTCATGACGCAGAACGGCACCTTCTTCGTCAACGGCACCGAGCGCGTCATCGTGTCGCAGATGCACCGTTCGCCGGGTGTGCTCTTCGACCATGATCGCGGCAAGACCCACTCGTCGGGCAAGTTCCTGTTCGCCGCGCGCGTGATTCCGTATCGCGGCTCGTGGCTCGACTTCGAGTTCGATGCCAAGGACATCGTCAACGTCCGTATCGACCGCAAGCGCAAGCTGCCGGTCACCAGCCTGCTCTATGCGCTGGGCATGTCGGGCGAGGAAATCCTCAACACCTTTTATGACCGCCTGGTCTTCGAGCGCGCCGAAAACGGCTGGCGCGTGCCGTTCATGGTCGAAAACTGGCGCGGCGCGAAGCCCGCGTTCGACGTCGTCGACGCCAAGACCGGCGAAGTCGTCTTTGCCGCCGGCCACAAGATCAGCCCGCGCCTCGCCAACAAGGCGGCGAAGGACGGTCTCGACACGCTGCTGATCCCGACCGAGGAAATCTTCGGCCGCTACAGCGCCTATGACCTGGTCAACGACGCCACCGGCGAAATCTATATCGAGGCCGGCGACGAAGTGACCGCCGAAAATCTGGAAAAGATCGACGGCGCGGGCATCGAAAAGCTCGAACTGCTCGACATCGACCACAACAACACCGGCCCGTGGATCCGCAACACGCTGAAGGCCGACAAGGCCGAGGACCGTGACCAGGCGCTGTCGGACATCTACCGCGTCATGCGCCCCGGCGAACCGCCGACGCGCGAGACGGCCGAAGCCTTGTTCGGCGGTCTGTTCTTCGATTCCGAGCGCTATGACCTGTCGGCGGTTGGCCGCGTCAAGCTCAACATGCGTCTTGGCCTCGACGCCGAGGATACGGTGACGACGCTGCGCAGCGAGGACATCCTCGCCGTGGTCAAGGAGCTGGTGAACCTGAAGGACGGCAAGGGCGAGATCGACGATATCGACAATCTCGGCAACCGCCGCGTGCGTTCGGTCGGTGAGCTGCTCGAAAACCAGTATCGCGTCGGCCTGCTCCGCATGGAACGCGCGGTGAAGGAACGCATGTCGTCGGTCGACGTGTCGACGGTGATGCCGAACGATCTGATCAACGCCAAGCCTGCGGTCGCCGCCGTGCGCGAATTCTTTGGTTCGTCGCAGCTCAGCCAGTTCATGGATCAGACCAACCCGCTGTCCGAAGTGACCCACAAGCGCCGCGTGTCGGCGCTCGGGCCGGGCGGGCTTACCCGCGAGCGCGCGGGTTTCGAGGTCCGCGACGTTCACCCGACCCACTATGGCCGTATCTGTCCGATCGAAACGCCCGAAGGCCCGAACATCGGTTTGATCAACAGCCTCGCCACCTTTGCGCGGGTCAATAAATATGGCTTCATCGAAACGCCGTATCGCAAGATCATCGACGGCAAGGTGACCAACGAGGTCGTCTATCTGTCGGCGATGGAGGAATCGAAGCACACGGTCGCGCAGGCGAACGCCGACCTCAACCCCGACGGCAGCTTCATCGACGAGCTGATCTCGGCGCGCGAGGCGGGCGAGTTCCTGATGGCGCCGCGCGACCAGATCACGCTGATGGACGTGTCGCCGAAGCAGCTTGTTTCGGTCGCGGCCTCGCTGATCCCCTTCCTCGAAAACGATGACGCCAACCGCGCGCTGATGGGTTCGAACATGCAGCGCCAGGCGGTGCCGCTGCTTCGCGCCGAGGCGCCGGTCGTCGGCACCGGCATGGAAGGCACGGTCGCCTGCGATTCGGGCGCGGCGATCGCGGCGCGCCGCGGCGGCGTGATCGACCAGGTCGATGCGACCCGCATCGTCATTCGCGCCACCGACATGGTCGAACCCGGCAAGTCGGGCGTCGACATCTATCGCCTTCAGAAGTTCCAGCGTTCGAACCAGAACACCTGCATCAACCAGCGTCCGCTGGTGAAGGTGGGCGAGATCGTCCGCACCGGCGACATCATCGCCGACGGTCCGTCGACCGAGCTGGGCGAGTTGGCGCTGGGCAAGAATGTGCTCGTCGCGTTCATGCCGTGGAACGGCTATAATTATGAGGATAGTATCCTCATCAGCGAACGCATCGTGAAGGACGACGTCTTCACCTCGATCCACATCGAGGAATTCGAAGTCACCGCGCGCGACACGCGGCTTGGGCCGGAAGACATCACCCGCGACATTCCGAACGTCGGCGAGGAAGCGCTGCGCAACCTCGACGAGGCGGGCATCGTCTATATCGGCGCCGAAGTCGGCCCGGGCGATATCCTGGCGGGCAAGATCACCCCGAAGGGCGAAAGCCCGATGACGCCGGAAGAAAAGCTTCTCCGCGCCATCTTCGGTGAAAAGGCGAGCGACGTGCGCGACACCTCGCTGCGCCTGCCGCCGGGCGTGTCGGGCACGGTCGTCGAGGTTCGCGTCTTCAACCGTCACGGTATCGACAAGGACGAACGTGCGATCGCGATCGAACGCGAGGAAATCGAGCGGCTGAAGCAGGATTCGGACGACGAGCGCGCGATCCTCAACCGCGCGACCTTCTCCAGCCTCAAGGACCTGCTGATCGGTCAGACGACCAGCGCGGTGCCGAAGGGCCTGAAGAAGGGCGACGAGGTGACCGAGCAGATGCTGATCGATCTCGACCGCGCCGACTGGTGGAAGCTCGCCGTCGTCGAAGACAGGGCGCAGACCGCCCTCGAAGCGATCAAGGCGCAGTATGACGACGCGATCAAGCGGATCAACGCGAAGTATGAGGATCGCGTCGAAAAGCTCCAGCGCGGCGACGAACTCGCCCCCGGCGTGCTCAAGATGGTCAAGGTCTTCGTCGCGGTGAAGCGCAAGCTGCAACCGGGTGACAAGATGGCCGGCCGTCATGGCAACAAGGGCGTCATCAGCCGCATCCTGCCGAACGAGGACATGCCGTTCCTCGAAGACGGGACGCCGGTCGATATCGTGCTGAACCCGCTGGGCGTGCCGTCGCGCATGAACGTCGGGCAGATTCTGGAAACGCATCTTGGCTGGGCTTCGCGCGGCCTCGGGCAGCAGGTCACGCAGGCGCTGGAGGATTGGCGCGACGCCAACCCCGACGCGACCGGCGGCGAGATGCCCGAAGCGGTGCGTGACCAGTTGGAGCATGTCTATGGCGCCGAATATGCCGATGACATCAAGTCGCGCAGCGCCGAAAGCATCGTCGAGCTGGCGTCGAACCTGAAGGTCGGCGTGCCGTTCGCGACGCCGGTGTTCGACGGCGCGAAGGAAGCCGACGTCACGAACATGCTGACCCTCGCGGGGCTGCATGAATCGGGTCAGTCGGACCTGTATGACGGCCGCACCGGCGACAAGTTCGACCGCAAGGTGACCGTGGGCTACATCTATATGCTGAAGCTCCATCACCTGGTCGACGACAAGATCCACGCGCGTTCGATCGGGCCGTACAGCCTCGTCACCCAGCAGCCGCTGGGCGGTAAGGCGCAGTTCGGCGGCCAGCGCTTCGGTGAAATGGAAGTGTGGGCGCTCCAGGCCTATGGCGCGGCCTATACGCTCCAGGAAATGCTGACGGTGAAGTCCGATGACGTGATCGGCCGCACCAAGGTTTACGAAGCGATCGTCAAGGGCGACGACACGTTCGAGGCCGGCATTCCCGAAAGCTTCAACGTGCTCGTCAAGGAAATGCGCTCGCTGGGCCTCAACGTCGAACTTTCTTCCTATGCGGAAGAGGATCCCGACAACGCCCCGGATGCCCTTCCCGAAGCCGCCGAATAAGCCATCTCACCCTTCCCCTTCGGGGGAGGGGCCGGGGGTGGGGTCTCGCGAGGCAGAGCCAAGCCGAGACACTCCACTCCAACCCCTCCCCTGAAAGGGAGGGGCTAAGCGAGGAACCTGATTATGAACCAGCTTACCAACTTCATGAACCCGGTGGCGAAGGCCGAAACCTTCGACATGATCAAGATCGGCATCGCGAGCCCCGAGCGCATCCGCTCGTGGTCGTTCGGCGAGATCAAGAAGCCCGAAACCATCAACTACCGCACGTTCAAGCCCGAACGCGACGGCCTGTTCTGCGCGCGCATCTTTGGCCCGATCAAGGATTATGAATGCCTGTGCGGCAAGTATAAGCGCATGAAATACAAGGGCATCGTCTGCGAAAAATGCGGTGTCGAAGTCACGGTGACCAAGGTCCGCCGCGAGCGCATGGGCCATATCGAACTCGCCGCGCCGGTCGCGCACATCTGGTTCCTGAAGTCGCTGCCGTCGCGCATCGGCCTGCTGCTCGACATGCAGCTCAAGCAGCTCGAGCGCGTCCTCTATTTCGAAGCCTATATCGTCCTTGAGCCCGGCCTGACGCCGCTCGAGAAATTCCAGCTTCTGACCGAAGACGAACTGCTCGACGCGCAGGACGAATATGGCGAAGACGCCTTCAGCGCCGGCATCGGCGCCGAGGCGATCCGCGTCCTGCTCGAAAATCTCGATCTCGAACAGGAACGTGTCGACCTGATGGAAGATCTGGCGACGACCAAGTCGGAGCTGAAGCCCAAGAAGATCATCAAGCGGCTGAAGGTCGTCGAAAGCTTCATCGATTCGGGCAACCGCCCCGAATGGATGATCCTCGAAGTCGTTCCCGTGATCCCGCCCGAACTGCGCCCGCTGGTGCCGCTCGACGGCGGCCGCTTCGCGACGTCGGATTTGAACGATCTTTATCGCCGCGTGATCAACCGCAACAACCGTTTGAAGCGCCTGATGGAACTGCGCGCGCCGGACATCATCGTCCGCAACGAAAAGCGCATGTTGCAGGAAGCCGTCGACGCGCTGTTCGACAACGGCCGCCGCGGCCGCACGATCACCGGCGCCAACAAGCGTCCGCTGAAATCGCTGTCCGACATGCTCAAGGGCAAGCAGGGCCGTTTCCGCCAGAATCTGCTCGGTAAGCGCGTCGATTATTCGGGCCGTTCGGTCATCGTGACCGGTCCCGAACTCAAGCTGCACCAGTGCGGCCTGCCGAAGAAGATGGCGCTCGAACTGTTCAAGCCGTTCATCTATGCGCGCCTCGACGCCAAGGGTCTGTCGATGACCCTGAAACAGGCGAAGAAGTGGGTCGAAAAGGAACGCAAGGAAGTCTGGGACATCCTCGACGAAGTCATTCGCGAGCATCCGGTCCTGCTGAACCGCGCCCCGACGCTTCACCGCCTCGGCATCCAGGCGTTCGAGCCCGTGCTGATCGAGGGCAAGGCGATCCAGCTTCACCCGCTGGTCTGCGCCGCGTTCAACGCCGACTTCGACGGTGACCAGATGGCGGTCCATGTGCCGCTGTCGCTGGAAGCCCAGCTCGAAGCCCGCGTGCTGATGATGTCGACCAACAACATCCTGTCCCCCGCGAACGGCAAGCCGATCATCGTGCCGTCGCAGGACATGGTGCTGGGTCTCTATTATCTGTCGATGGAGCGCCCCGGCGAACCGGGCGAGGGCATGTTGCTGGCCGACATGGCCGAAGTGCATCAAGCGCTGTTCGTCGGTGCGGTCACGCTGCACACCAAGGTAACGAGCCGCATCCCGCAGACCGACGAGAAGGGCAATGAATATTTTCAGCGCTTCGAAACGACCCCGGGACGCATGCTGATCGCCGAATGCCTGCCGAAATCGCACACCGTGCCCTTCGACGTCGTCAACCGCCTTCTCACCAAGAAGGAAATCGGCGACGTGATCGATCAGGTCTATCGTCACACCGGCCAGAAAGAGACGGTGCTGTTCGCCGACGCCATCATGGCGCTGGGCTTCCGCAATGCGTTCAAGGCCGGTATTTCCTTCGGCAAGGATGACATGATCATCCCGGCGTCGAAGGTGAAGACTGTCGACGACACCCGCGCTTTGGTGAAGGATTTCGAGCAGCAATATCAGGACGGCCTGATCACGCAGCAGGAAAAATATAACAAGGCGATTGATGCCTGGTCGCAGTGCGGCGACAAGGTCGCGAACGCGATGATGGACGAAATCCGCGCCGAGCCGAAAGACCCGAAGACGGGCCGTCTGGCCCCGATCAACTCCATCTACATGATGGCGCATTCGGGTGCCCGTGGTTCGCAGGCGCAGATGAAGCAGCTTGCCGGTATGCGCGGCCTGATGGCCAAGCCGTCGGGCGAGATCATCGAAACGCCGATCATCTCGAACTTCAAGGAAGGCCTGACCGTCCTTGAATATTTCAACTCGACCCACGGCGCGCGCAAGGGCCTGGCCGACACCGCGCTCAAGACGGCGAACTCGGGTTACCTGACCCGCCGCCTCGTCGATGTGTCGCAGGACTGCGTCGTGATCGAGGATGATTGCGGCACGACGCGCGGCATGGAAATGCGGGCGATCATCCAGGGCGGTTCGACGATCGCCTCGCTGGGCGAGCGTATCCTTGGCCGCACGACGCTCGAAGATGTCGTCGACAAGGACGGCAACATCATCGCGCCCGTCGGCACGCTGCTCGACGAACCGACGACGCAGCGGATCGAGGACGCCGAAGTCCAGTCGGTCAAGATCCGTTCGCCGCTGGTCTGCGAAGCGACGCTGGGTGTTTGCGGCAAATGCTATGGCCGCGACCTGGCGCGCGGGACGCCGGTGAACATCGGCGAAGCGGTCGGCGTCATCGCGGCGCAGTCGATCGGCGAACCCGGCACGCAGCTGACCATGCGCACTTTCCACATCGGCGGTGCGGCGCAGGTCAACGAGCAGTCGAACGCCGAAGCGATCTCGGACGGCACGATCGAATATCGCGACATGGCGACGATCGTCGACCAGCGCGGCCGCCGTCTGGCGCTGTCGCGTTCGGGCGAAATCGCGATCATCGACAGCGAAGGCCGCGAGCGCGCGTCGCACAAGCTGCCCTATGGTGCGCAGATCATGCACAAGGACGGCGAGAAGGTGAAGAAGGGCGACCGGATTGCCGAATGGGATCCGTTCACCATGCCGCTGATCACCGAAAAGCAGGGCATCGTGAAGTATCAGGATCTTCAGGACACCAAGACGCTGATCGAACAGGTCGACGAAGCGACGGGCATCGCCCAGCGCGTCGTGATCGAATATCGTTCGGCGGGTCGTTCCAAGAAGGAAGACCTGCAACCGCGCCTGACCTTGCTCGACGACCAATCGGGCGAAGCCGCGCGCTATCTGCTCGCGGTCGGCACGATGCTGTCGGTCGAGGATGGTCAGGAAGTGCAGGCGGGCGACGTTCTGGCTCGCGTGACCCGTGAAGCGTCGAAGACGCGCGACATCACCGGCGGTCTGCCGCGGGTGGCCGAGCTGTTCGAGGCGCGCATTCCGAAGGATAATTCGGTGATCGCCAAGATCAGCGGTCGCATCGAATTCGTCAAGGATTACAAGGCGAAGCGCAAGATCGCGATCGTTCCGGAAGAAGGCGATCCGATCGAATATCTGATCCCGAAGTCGAAGGTTCTCGAAGTGCAGGAAGGCGACCAGGTCAAGCGCGGCGACGCGCTGATTTCGGGCTCGCCGAACCCGCACGACATCCTCGACGTGATGGGCGTGGAAGCGCTGGCCGAATATCTGGTCGCGGAAATCCAGGAAGTCTATCGACTCCAGGGCGTGAAGATCAACGACAAGCACATCGAGGTGATCGTTCGCCAGATGCTGCAGAAGGTCGAGATCACCGACGGCGGCGACACCACGCTGCTGCCGGGCGAACAGCTCGATTATCTGGAGATGATGGAATATAACGCCAAGCTGCCGAAGAACGGCAAGCCCGCCGAGGGGCGCCCGGTCCTGCTGGGCATCACCAAGGCGAGCCTCCAGACGCGCAGCTTCGTGTCGGCCGCGTCCTTCCAGGAAACGACCCGCGTCCTCACCGAAGCATCGGTGCAGGGCAAGATCGACTCGCTGCAGGGCCTCAAGGAGAATGTCATCGTCGGCCGCCTCATCCCGGCGGGCACCGGCGCTGCCATGAACCGCGTCCGCGTCACCGCCTCGTCGAAGGATGCGGCTCTACGTGCCGCGATGCGCACGAACCAGGAGCATCTGATCGCGCCGCAGACCGCCGCCGAGGAACATGCCGCCGAACTGGCGCAAGGCCCCGAAGCGGCGATCGGCAACGATCCGCTGGGTGCCGTCGAAGGCGAGACCCACGGCAGCGATGCCGATGCCGGCGACTATCTGCTCAAGAGCGACGAGGAATAAACCCCTCGATCCTTTCGGGCCTGACAGACAGAGCCCCGCCGGAGCGATCCGGCGGGGCTTTTTCGTTTGGCGGCTTTGGGGTGGGAAGCGGCCGTCTCCGATCCTCCCCGGCACGGGGAGGGGGAGGATCGCTTTTGGCCGCGATCGGTCGATTGCAGTCTTTAAACCTCGTCATGCTGAACTTGTTTCAGCATCCATGGCCTGCGTTCTCGTCCAGCGCCGCGCTGAATGAGACGTCCGGCCATGGACCCTGAAACAAGTTCAGGGTGACGATGAAAGAAATGTCGGCTTCCAGTCGGTAGCCGTCGTTCGCGACCGCAAAATAGAAAAGGGCCCACCGGTCCGGCCGGTGAGCCCTTGGTGCTTGGGAATGGGCGGGCCGGTGCGACGCGCTGGTGACAGCGACCGGCCCTTCGCTGTCCTAGGGCGCGAGGATCGCGACGGCGAGGTACAGCAGCAGCGGCAGGCCGAAGCCCAGAAGCGTCAAGGCGACGAAGCCGACGCGCGTCCACAAGACGTCGATGCCGAACTGGTCCGCCATCCCGGCGCACACGCCGAAGATCATCCCGTTCCGACGATTCTTGCGAAAACCCTGGTTCATGTCTTTCCTTTCCATCCCGGCCTTGGGGCCGGCGTTGTTGGGGCAAAGGCGGCTGGTCAGGCGACCAGCCCACCGAATTGCGCAGCGTTCGGGCCGACAGCGGCGAGGAACATCAGCGAGCAATAGAGCGCGGCAACCGCGGCGATGGCGTAGCTCTTGAGCGAGTCGACATTGAAATGGGTCATGATCTTGTCCTTCCTAAATGGGTCCGCCGGGTCGTCCGGTGGATGCCCAGTGTATTGCAGGAGGCGTGCCAATTTCATTCATTGGCGGTTAACTGCGGGATTCTGGCTTCCGACATTTTATTTCAACGGAAATTTTGCGGTAAGATGGTGAAAATTCCAGATCATGGGGAATTTTCTTAATCGTTACCTCGCGCAGGCGGGGGCCGCGGGCTCCTTGCGCGACATCGTTGCATAAACCCATTGCCCCCGCGTGGGGGCGACGGTTTGGGGGAAGGGGCCCCACCCCGCTGCGACTAGCGCGCAAGTCTCGCTGCCCCTCCCGCCTGCGGGAGGGGGTAAAGGATGTTTCCTTCCGTGTGAGAAATATCCTACGCGCAACGGACAATGACGCTGACCCGCCTTTCGCTGACCGATTTTCGCAATCATGCCGGCGCGGACATGGCGGCGGCGGCTGGGCTCGTCGCGCTTCACGGCGATAATGGCGCGGGCAAGACGAATATATTGGAAGCGATCTCGCTGCTCGCGCCCGGCCGGGGGCTGCGCCGGGCGCCGCTGTCCGACATGGTGCGCGACGGTGCCGGCGGCGGCTTTGCCATTTTCGCCGAAGTGCTGGCCGGGGCCGATCTGCCGCCGGTCGCGCTGGGGACGGGGATCGAGTCCGCGCATCCGGGGCGGCGGATCGTGCGGATCAACGGCGCGTCGGCGGCGGCCGCTTCGCTCGGCGAATGGCTCGCGATCCTGTGGCTGACCCCGGCGATGGACCGGCTGTTCGTCGAGAGCGCGGGGAACCGGCGGCGCTTTCTCGATCGCCTCGTCCTTGCGCTCGACCCGCGCCACGCCCAGCACAGCAACCGTTACGAAGCGGCGCTGCGCGCGCGCGGCAAGCTGCTCGCCGATCCCGGACAGGCCGACCCGCAATGGCTCGCCAGCCTCGAGGCGCAGCTCGCCGAGCATGGCGCCGCGATAGATGGCGCGCGGCTCGCCGCGCTGGCGGCGCTGTCGGCCGATCTGGCGCAGCAGCCGGGCGCACCCTTCGCGCGGCCGCTGCTGACGCTCATCGACAGCGACGGCGCGGCGCGCGACGCGCCGCATGATGTCGATACGCTGACGGCGCTGTTCGCGGCGCGGCGCCGTATCGATGCCGCCGCGGGCCGCGCCACGCCGCGACCGGCCGCGCGGCGGCGCGCTGCTCGACCGGCGAGCAGAAGGCGATGCTGCTCTCGCTTGTTCTCGCGCACAGCGACTGCGTGGCGCGCGCGCGCGGTGCGCGGCCGGTGCTGCTGCTCGACGAGGTTACCGCGCACCTCGACCCCTCGCGCCGCGCCGCGCTTTATGAGCGGCTCGCGGGGCAGGGCGGGCAGGCGTGGCTGACCGGGACCGAAGCGGCACTGTTCGCCGACATGCCGGGTCCGGTGACGCGCTTTCGCATCATCGGCGGACGGATCGCGGCGGGCTGACCTCGCACGGCGCTCAGCCCTTGGGCTTGACCGTCACCCAGATGCTGATCGGCGCGGTGAATTTGCCCGGCGCGGGCTTGCCGACGTCGATCCGTTCGGCGGTGACAAGCTCGCCGGTCGCCAGATTGAAGCTCGCCCACGGTTTCGGCATGCGGCCAAAGCTCATGGTCTGGATTGGCTGGCCGGTGGCGGTGTTCATGATCGTTGCGGTGATACCCATGCGGCGCGGATAGCCGTGCGGCGGCGATAGTGTCCAGCGCGAAGCGAGCGGGGCGGCGAGACAGATAAAGGATGCTGCCCTAAAGCAGAAATTCCCCCACCAGCGTTGTCACGCAGCGCCCGGTCAGTTCGGCCCGGTCGCCGATCGCCCGGCAACCGACATGGCCGCCGCGCGCGCTCGCCTGATAGGCGGTGAAGGCGTCGCGGCCGAGGCGCGTGGTCCAATAGGGCGTCAGCACGCTGTGCGCCGACCCGGTCACCGGGTCTTCGGCTATGCCCGCGCCCGGAGCGAAAGCGCGGCTGACGACGTCGGCGCCCGACGGATCGCCCGCGCCGGGCGCGGTCGCGATATGGAGGATGTCGCTTTCGCCGAGCGCGGTAAAATCGGGCGCCAGCGCGCGGACCTCTGCGGCGCTGCGATAGACGACCAGCGCATAGCCGCCGTCGTGCCACAGCGTCTCGACCACCTCGCCGCCCAGCGCGCGGGCGATGTCGGGCAGCGGTTTCGCGGTCGCGCGATAGGCGGGCAGGTCCATGCGATACCCCTCGTCCTCGCCGTTGCGCGCGACCTGCAAGATGCCGGCCTTGCGGGTGCGAAAGCGCATCTCGCCGCGCCATTGGGCCGCCGACAGCAGCACATGCCCGCTCGCCAGCGTCGCGTGGCCGCAAAGCGCGACTTCGATCGTCGGGGTGAACCAGCGCAGCTCATAATCGGCCTCGCCGCTCTCGTCGGGGACGAGGAAAGCGGTTTCGGCGAGATTATTTTCCGCCGCCATCGCCTGGAGCAGGGCGTCGCTCAACCATTCCTCGAGCGGCATCACCGCCGCGGGATTGCCGGTGAACGGCCGGTCGGCAAAGGCATCGACGCGGGTGACGGGAAAGGAGCGGAGCGCGGTCATGGATAGAGCAGCCCTTTCGTCCAGCGTCCGCCGTCGCGGACATAAAGATTGCGTTCGTGCAGGCGATGCGCGCGGTCCTGCCAGAACTCGATCCGTTCGGGGGTGACGCGCCAGCCCGACCAGCGTGGCGGGCGCGGAACGTCCTGCCCGGCAAAGCGCGCCTCCATCTCGGCGAAGCGCGCCTCGAAGGTTTCGCGCGCGTCGAGCGGGCGCGACTGGTCGCTCGCCCAGGCGCCAAGCTGGCTGTCGCGGCCGCGCGTCGCGAAATAGGCGTCGGCGACGCTGTCCGCGACCGGGGCGACCGGCCCTTCGATCCGAATCTGGCGGCGCAGCGATTTCCAGTGGAACAGCAGCGCGACCTGGGGGTTCGCGGCCAACTCGCCGCCCTTGCGGCTGTCGAGATTGGTATAGAAGACGAAGCCGTCGGGGCCATGCCCCTTCAGCAGCACCATGCGCAGCGACGGGCGGCCGTCGGGGGTCGCGGTCGCCAGCGCCATCGCATTCGAATCATTGGGCTCGCTCGCTCGCGCTTCGGCAAGCCAAGCGTCGACCAGGGGAAAGGGATCGATCGTCATGCGCGCGGTCATAATGTGTGACAGGCACATGGTCGAGCGAAAGGCGCACGCCCCTTCATCGTCGCCCTGGATCAAGTCGGGGCGACGGGGGCGTTGGACTTGACCATCCCCGGCAACAATCCCACATCGCGCGCTCATCGGGCCTTCACGGCCAGTCACTTATCGGGCTACAGAAGACAGATGGCAGATCCTTATTCCACCCTTGGCGTCGCGAAAGCTGCAAGCGAAGCGGAGATCAAGACCGCCTATCGCAAGCTTGCCAAGGAACTGCATCCCGACCGGAACAAGGACAAGCCGAACGCGGCGGAGAAATTCTCCGACGTCACCAAGGCCTATGACCTGTTGTCCGACAAGACGAAACGCGCGCAATTCGACCGCGGCGAGATCGACGCCGACGGCAATCCCGCGATGCCCTTTGGCTTTGGCGGCGGGGGTGGCGGTTTTCGCGGCGATCCGCGCGGGCAGCCGCAGGGCGGCTTCGGCGGCGACGGCGCCGATTTCGGCGATATTTTCGAGGGGCTGTTCGGCGGGCGCGGCGGTGGCGGCGGGCCGTTCGGGTTCGGGGGCAACCGCCACGCGCCGCCGCCCGCGAAGGGCGCGAATGTCGGCTATCGCCTGTCGGTCTCCTTCGTCGATGCCGCGACGCAGGCGATGCAGCGGATCACGCTCGCCGACGGCAAGACGATCGACCTCAAGCTTCCCGCCGGGGTCGAAACCGGCACCCAGATGCGCCTTGCGGGCAAGGGGCATCCCGGCGCCGCGGGCCATGGCGACGGCATCGTCACCATCGCCGTCGGTGATCATCCTTTCTATGTGCGCGAAGGCGACAATATCCGGCTCGACCTGCCGATCACGCTGAACGAGGCGGTCAAGGGCGCCAAGATCAAGGTGCCCACCGTCGATGGCCCCGTCATGCTGTCGATTCCCGCCGGTGCGACCTCGGGCAAGGTCATGCGGCTCAAGGGCAAGGGGTTCAGCCGCAAGGGCGGCGGTCGCGGCGACCAGCTCGTGCGGCTGATGGTCGATATCCCCAAGGAGGATGCCGACCTTGCCAGACTGATCGAGGCCTGGACCGACGGCCGCGCGGTGCGGGCGGATTTGGGCGTGTGATGCGTGGCTGAACCGAGCGAGAAAAAGGCCGTCGCCGCGCTCGAACGCGAAGTGGCCGCCGAAGTCGAGCAGAAATTCCTTGCCGAGGGCCATTCGCCGCATTCGCCCGAGGCGCGCGCCGAGCGAGCCGAGCGCGTCAAATTGCGTGCGCGGGCGCAGGGCGCCATTGAGCGCGGGCGCGAGACGCTGGGCCCCGGAACGCGCGTTTTCCGGGTCATGCGCCGGGTGATCGTCGGCACCTACACCGACGGCTTCATCCACGCCGGAAACCTGGCCTATCTCGCGCTGATCGCACTGTTTCCCTTCTTCATCCTCGTCGCGGCGGTCGTCAGCCTGCTCGGCGGCAGCGCGGGCGGCGAGGCGGCGATCGAGGCGGTATTCTCGGTCATGCCGCCGACCGTCGCCAAGGCGCTGGCGGGGCCGATTCGCGAAGTGATGGGCGCGCGCACCGGCCTGTTCCTGTGGCTCGGCGCGATCGTCGCGCTGTGGACCGTCGGCAGCTTCATCGAAACGATGCGCGATATCTTGCGCCGCGCTTATGGCACCCATTTCTCGCGCGGCTTTTTCCACTATCGCCTGCTGTCGATCGGCATCATCACCGGCGCGGTCGTGCTGATGATCCTGTCGTTCAGCATGCAGGTGCTGATCGTCGGCGTCGAGCAATTCGTGACCCGCGTCCTGCCGTCCGCCTATCAGGCGGCGGGCACGGTCGCGCTGTCGCGCATCGTATCGGGGGCGGGGCTGTTCCTTGCCATCTACATGCTCTTCTATTCGTTGACTCCGTCGAAATATCGTCGGCTCAAATGCCCGAAATGGCCGGGTGCGCTGTTCACGACGCTCTGGTGGGTCGCGGTCACGCTCGCGCTGCCGCCGCTGCTCGCCAGTCTGATGAGCTATGATGCGACCTATGGCAGCCTGGCGGGGGTGATGGTCGCGCTATTCTTTTTCTATCTCGTCGGATTGGGTATGGTGATCGGCGCCGAACTCAACGCCGCGCTCGTCGAGGTTGAGGATTTGGGCCATGACGCTATTGGCCGCGTCGATGACGTAATTATTGCAAAGGCCGGAGAAGAAGAATGACGGGTCTGATGAAGGGCAAGCGCGGGCTGATCATGGGCCTTGCGAACGACAAGTCGCTCGCCTGGGGCATCGCGAAAGCGCTCCATGCGCACGGCGCCGAACTCGCGATCAGCTATCAGGGCGAGGTGATGAACAAGCGGGTGAAGCCGCTCGCCGACCAGCTCGGCTGCGATTTCCTGATCGATTGCGATGTCGCCGACATGGATAATCTCGACGCGGCGTTCGCGACGCTGGGTGCGCGCTGGCCGACGATCGATTTCGTCGTCCACGCGATCGGCTATACCAACAAGGAGGCGCTGCGCGGGGCCTATGCCGATGTGACGCTCGACGATTTCCTGATGACGATGAACATCAGCGTCTACAGCTTCACCGCGGTCGCCAGGCGCGCCGCGGCGATGATGACGCCGGTCGATCCCGAAACGGGCAAGGGCGGCGGGTCGATGCTGACCCTGTCCTATTATGGCGCCGAGAAGGTGATCCCGCACTATAATGTCATGGGCGTCGCCAAGTCGGCGCTCGAGACCAGCGTCAAATATCTCGCCAATGATTATGGTCCGCAGGGCGTGCGCGTGAACGCGATCTCGGCCGGGCCGATCAAGACGCTCGCCGCGAGCGGCATCGGCGACTTCCGCCTGATCCTCAAGTGGAACGAGCATAATGCCCCGCTTCGCCGCAACGTCACGATCGACGATGTCGGCGGCTCGGCGCTCTATCTGCTGAGCGACCTTGCGTCGGGCGTCACCGGCGAAACGCATCATGTCGACGCGGGCTATCACACCGTCGGCATGAAGCAGGAAGACGCGCCGGATATCGCGCTTGTCTGACGGCCTCGTCATCCGGGCCGCGACGGCGGCGGATGCCGATGCCATCGACGCCCTCGTCCGCGCCGCCTTTGCCGGCACCGACTTCGGCCATCAGGGCGAGGCCGAACTGGTGCGGATGCTGGAGGCCGACGGCGACGCACTCGTCTCGTTGGTGGCCGAGGCGGACGGCGCGATCGTCGGGCACGTCCTGTTCAGCCGCATGGCGGTCGAGGCCGATGGCGCGCCGCTGTCGGCAGCCGGTCTCGCGCCCGTATCGGTCGCGCCCGAACGGCAGGGGCAGGGGATCGGCGGCGCGCTGATTCGCGCCGGGCTCGATGCGCTGCGGGGGCAGGGCGTTCGCATGAGCTTCGTGCTTGGTCACGCGGATTATTATCCGCGCTTCGGCTATTCGCCCGATCTCGCCGCGCGTTTCGCTTCCCCCTTCGCCGGCCCGCATTTCATGGCGATGATGCTCGACGATACCGCGCGGCCGGTGGCGGGGCGGGCCGACTATGCGCCCGCCTTTGCCCGCTTCGGCTGACCGCGCCTCGCCCCGCGACGCTTGAACTTCGGCGCGAATCCCGCCATCGCGCAAGGATGGACTTCGCTTTGGCCATCGATCATGTGCAGGTCGCCATGCCCGTCGGCGGCGAGGCGTGCGCGCGCGCCTTTTTTGGCGCGCTGCTCGGGCTGGCTGAATTGCCCAAGCCCGCCGACATGGCGGCGCGCGGCGGCTGCTGGTTCGCGCTCGGCGATCGCCAGCTTCACCTTGGCGTCGAACAGGATTTCCGCCCGGCGAAAAAGGCGCATGTCGCGCTCGCGGTCGATGGGCTCGATGCGTTGCGTGCGCGGATCGAGGCGGCGGGTCATGCGACCCACGACGACAGCATCATCGACGGCCGCCACCGTTTCTTTACCGAAGACCCGTTCGGCAACCGGATCGAATTCATGGACAGGATCGCGCGCGTATGAGTTTCAACAGCTTCGGCCGCGTTTTCCGCTTCACGACCTGGGGCGAGAGTCACGGGCCCGCGCTGGGGGCGGTGGTCGACGGCTGTCCGCCGCGCCTGTCGCTGTCGGAGGGCGATATCCAGCCTTTCCTCGACCAGCGCCGCCCCGGCCAGTCGCGCCATACGACGCAGCGGCAGGAACCCGACCAGGTCCGCATCCTGTCGGGGGTGTTCGAGGGCAAGACGACGGGTACGCCGATCAGCCTGATGATCGAGAATGTCGACCAAAGATCGAAGGATTATGGCGAAATCGCCCAGGCCTATCGCCCCGGCCACGCCGATTATGCCTATGACGCCAAATATGGCATCCGCGATTATCGCGGCGGCGGGCGGTCGAGCGCGCGCGAGACGGCGGCGCGCGTCGCCGCGGGCGCGGTCGCACGGCTGGTGGTGCCCGAAGTGCAGATCCACGCCTGGGTGGCGGAGATTGGCGGCGATGCGATCGACCCCGCGAACTTCGACCTCGAAGAGATTGACCGCAATCCCTTTTTCTGTCCCGACCCCGCAGCAGCGCAGCGCTGGGAAGCGACGATGGACGCGGCGCGCAAGGCGGGCAGTTCGCTGGGCGCAGTCATCGAATGCGCGGCGAGCGGCGTCCCGGCGGGGTGGGGCGCGCCGGTCTATGCTAAGCTCGACAGCGACCTGGCCGCCGCGATGATGGGCATCAACGCGGTGAAGGGGGTCGAGATCGGCGCCGGCTTTCACGCCGCGCGCCTGCGCGGCGAGGAGAATGCCGACCCGATGCGCCCCGCCAGCGACGGCAGCAATCGCCCCGATTTCCTGTCGAACAACGCCGGCGGCATCGCGGGCGGCATCTCGACCGGGCAGCCGGTCGTCGTCCGGGTCGCGTTCAAGCCGACCAGCTCGATCCTCACCCCCGTGCCGACCGTCAACAAGGCGGGCGAGGCGACCGACATCGTCACCAAGGGCCGCCACGACCCCTGCGTCGGCATCCGCGGCGCGCCGGTGGTCGCGGCGATGATGGCGCTCGTCCTCGCCGACCACAAGCTGCTGCACCGCGCGCAGTGCGGCTGACATGATCGACGCGCTGCGAGCTTTCATCGAAGCGCACCAAGCCGTCCTGGCGCTGGCGATACTCGCGGCGATGTTCGTCGGTTTCCTGATGGAACGCCTGCCCGCGACGGTCATCGCGATCCTTGGGGCCTGCACCTATCTCGCGCTCGGCATCCTCGATGCCGAGGCGGCCTATTCGGTCTTTTCCAACTCGGCGCCGATCGTCATCGGCGCGATGTTCGTGCTGTCGGGGGCGCTAATCCGCACCGGCGTGATCCAGCGCGTCGCCGACGCGATCATGGCGCGCGCCGAAAAGCATCCGCGCCTCGCGATCGTCGAGGTGCTGCTCGGCGCGCTGGTCGCTTCGGCCTTCCTCAACAACACGCCGGTCGTCGTCGTCCTGCTGCCGATCATGATCAAGCTTGCCGAGGTGACGGGAATCAGCGCGAAAAAGCTGTTGATGCCGCTGTCGATCGCGGCGGTGCTCGGCGGCACGCTGACCCTGATCGGCACCTCGACCAACCTCGTCGTCGATGGCATCGTCCGCGACGCCGGGATGCCGCGCTTCGGCATTTTCGAAATCACCCCGATCGGCCTCGTCACCGCGGCATCGGGGATGATCAGCCTTGCGTTGATGTGGTGGCTGCTGCCGTCGGACAAGCCGATCAAGGGCGATGCCGGCGGCGGCGAGGGGCCGCTCTATCTGACCGAGCTGGCGTTGCAGGACGGCGACGATTTGATCGGCGCGCGCGTCGAGGCGTTCAAGGGATTGCCGCGATCGGGGCGCATCGTCGGGGTGCGGCGCGCGTCGGCGACCGTCCACGGCGCCGACCTCGAATGCTGGACGCTGGCCGAGGGGGATCGGTTGATCGTTCGGGTCGACGCCGCGACGCTGATGACGTGGCGCGAACAGCGGCGCTTCCGGCTTGGCATCGGCAGCGGCAACCCGGCCGAAAACGACATGGTCGTCGAAACGATGGTCGCCCCGACCCACCCCTCGATCGGCCAGCGGCTGGTCGACATCCCATTCCTGCAGAAAATCCGGGCGCGGATCATCGGGCTCGACCGGCCGCTGCACGAACCCGGCCCCGACCTGGCGAGCGTGCGCATCCGTGCCGCCGACCGCCTGCTGGTCACCGGCGGCCCGCGCGAGGTCGAGGCGCTGCGCGACAATCCGGGGCTGATCGGCGCCGACCTTGCCAAGACGCGCGCCTTCCGACGCGGCAAGGCCTGGATCGCGATCCTGTGCATGGCCGGGGTGGTGACGCTCGCCGCGCTCGAGGTGATGCCGATCGGCGTCGCCGCGATCATCGCGATCGGCGTCATCCTCGTGACGCGCTGCATCGACAGCGACGAGGCGTGGGGGACGATCGACGGCGACGTGTTGATCCTGATCTTCGCGATGCTCGCGGTCGGTGTCGGCCTCGAAAACAGCGGCGCGGTCGCGATGATGGTCGGCTGGGTCAAGCCGCTGCTGGCCGAGGCGCCGCGCTGGGTGCTCGTCTTTGGCATCTATTTCTTTGCGCTCATCCTGTCCGAACTGCTCAGCAACAATGCCGTCGCGGCGCTGATGACCCCCGTGACCCTCGCGATCGCCGCCGAACTGGGCGTCGATCCGCGGCCGTTGGTGATTGCGCTGATGATCGGCGCGTCGGCCTGTTTTGCAACGCCGATCGGTTATCAGACCAACACGATCGTTTATGCCGCGGGCGATTATCGCTTTGTCGATTTCGTCAAGATCGGGGTGCCGCTGAACATCATTACCGGCGTTTCGACCTGTCTTGCGATCGTCTTTTTCCTGACCTGACGGCATCGGTTGCGCGGGTTCTGGCGCGCCGCTAGGGTCGCGCCTTCAGTGTCGCACCAAGGGGGAATCGACGATGGCCGAAGCAAGCATGACGGCGGCGGCCGCGAGCGAGGATGCCCGCGCCCGGCGGCTGCAATGGCGGATGCTGATCGGCTTTGTCGCCGGGCTGCTCGCGGGGCTCGCGGCTTATTATGGCGCCGCCGATGCGCCGTGGGTCGACACGGTGTCGACCTATGTCACCGGCCCGATCGGCCAGATTTTCCTGCGCCTGCTGTTCATGCTGGTGATCCCGCTGCTCGTGTCGGCGCTGATCGTCGGCGTCGCCGAAATGGGGGAGATGCGCGCGCTCAAGACCGTTGGGCTGCGCACGCTTATCTATACCGTCGCGGTGTCGTCGATCGCCGTCGCGATCAGCCTCGCCGTGGTCAACGCGCTGCAACCGGGGGCGGGGGTTGATCCGGCGCTCGCGCAGTCGCTGCTCGCCGAAGGCGCGGCGCGCGCGGGGTCGATCATCCGCGACGCGCATGAAGCGAAATCGGGGATCGACGCCGTCGTCGCCATCGTTCCCGACAATTTCTTTTCGGCGATGAGCCAGAACGACGTGCTTGCGGTGATGTTCTTCGCCCTCTTCTTCGGCGTCGGGCTGATGCTGGTGCAGACGCCGCAGACGCAGGTGCTGAAGACCGCGATCGAGGGCGTGTTCGAAGTCGCGATGCGGCTGATCGGCCTGGTCATCCAACTCGCGCCGATCGCGATCTTCTGTTTCATGTTCAACCTCGCCTCGCATTTCGGCTGGGACCTGATCGTCCGGCTGTCGGCTTATGTCGGGGTCGTGCTGCTCGCGCTGGGCCTCCAGATGTTCGTGGTGTTTCCGATCATCCTCAAGACGCTCGCCAAAAAGTCGCCGACGGCCTTTTTCCGCGAAACGCAGGAAGCCTTTGTGATGGCTTTCGCCACCGCCTCGTCGAACGCGACGCTGCCGACCTCGCTGCGCGTCGCGCACGACCGGCTCCACCTCCCCGACCGGGTCGCGCGCTTCGTCCTGACGATCGGCGCCACCGCGAACCAGAACGGCACCGCGATGTTCGAAGGCGTGACGGTGATCTTCCTCGCGCAATTCTTTGGCATCGACCTGACGCTGACCCAGCAGATTTCGGTGATGCTCGTGTGCATCCTCGGCGGCATCGGCACCGCGGGCGTCCCGGCGGGCTCGCTGCCGGTGATCGCGCTGATCCTCGCTTCGGTCGGGGTGCCGCCCGAGGGTATCGGGCTGGTGCTGGGGGTCGACCGCTTCCTCGATATGTGCCGCACCGTGCTCAACGTGATCGGCGACCTTGTCGCCGCGACCGTCGTTGCGGCGGGGGTCGACGACGATGCGCCGGCGGCGGCTGCCTCCTCCGGCTGACCGCCCCCGTCGCGCCCTGTTTCTCACGGGTGAGGATATGATGACCGACGAGCGCCCGCCGCTCGCCGATCGTTGATTGCTCCAGCGATTATTGCGGACGTTCGTGGCGGCTTTCCGACCGCTTGGGGGGCGTCGCCCGTCGCGGCGCGGCCGGTGGTGCGCTGCGCGCCGCCGGTGGGGCCGGGCGTGCGACGGGCGCCGCCGGTCTTGCTGCGGAGGGCCGGGCTGTGGGCGGCGTCGCCGGTGCGGGCGCCGTGGTCTGCGGGCGGCGGGGGCCGTTCGCGCCGGGCGACCAGTTACGCGGCGGGCGCGCGCTGCCGCTGTCGCCCGGCCGCGGCCGGTTTGGACGCGCCGCGCCGGGGCCGTGATCGGGGCGGCTCGGCGTGGCGGCGGTCGGCGGCGTGCCTGGCGCCGCGCCATGGGGAGGCCTTCCGCCCAGGCCGCCGTGATCGCCGGGATTCCAGCCGCCGGGACGGCCGGGCTTGCCGTCGTGGTTGCCCTGGCCGGGCTTGGGGGTCCAATTACCCTTGCCCGGACGATCCTTGTGATGTTGCCACCACGCCCGGCGGCCGCCCCAATAGTTCAGATATTGGCCGCGCAGCGGGTAGCGGTTGCGGTAGCTGTCGAAGACCCACATGCCGTAGCCCGGATAATAATAATCGTCGTACCAGCCGCCGCCGAAGCCGATCTGCGCGAAGCCGCCGCCATAATCGGCCGCGTCGTAGCAGTCATAGCCATAGCCGTCGTCATAGGCATAGCCGTCGCTGTCATAATAATCTGCGCCATAGCGCGACGCGCAGTCGCCGCCGGCATAGCTGCTGCTGTTGACGTCGCCATAATAGCAACCGCCGAGCGTCGTCGTCGCGAGCGCGCCGAGCGCGATGGAGAGAGAGCGCCTGATATTCTGGGGCATGATCTTGTCCTTTGCGGATCAACGGATACCACCCGTCATCTTGGGTGCCAGATTGCGCGAGTCGAGTTGAATTTGCGGTGAATGGAGGTCACGCTCCGAAAAGGGCTTACTTGCATTGATGTCAGTAGTTCGATAGCCTCGGGCCAACCGCAATGATGGACGAGGTCTCGCGCATGAATGCCCCGGCGAAATTCACATGGTCGGAAGATCGATTCGGACCCGACACGGCGCATTGGTTGCCGCGCAGCCCGGAGAGCGTGCTCGATCATATTCCGGGCGAGGATGGTCTGCCGCTGATCGGCAACACGCTCGAACAATTGCGCGACTATCCGGGTTTCGCGCGGCGGATGGTTGCCAAATATGGCCGCGTCTATCGCAACAACAGCTTCGGCGGCCGCAGCATCGCGCTGCACGGGCCGGAAGCGAACGAACTCATCATGTTCGACCGCGACAAGATATTCTCGTCCGAACAGGGCTGGGGTCCGGTGCTCAACCTGCTGTTCCCGCGCGGGCTGATGCTGATGGATTTCGAAAAGCACCGTGCCGACCGCAAGGTGCTGTCGGTCGCCTTCAAGCCCGAGCCGATGCGCCATTATGCCGAATCGCTGAACGACGGTATCCGCGACCGCGTCCAGGCATGGAGCGGCAAGAGCTTCAAATTCTATCCCGCGATCAAGGAATTGACGCTCGATCTGGCCGCGACCAGCTTTCTCGGTATCCCGTGGGGGCCAGAGGCCGACAAGGTCAACAAGGCGTTCGTAGACATGGTGCAGGCGTCGATCGGCGTCGTGCGCCGCCCGCTGCCCTTCACCGCCATGGGGCGCGGCGCGAAGGGGCGCGCCTTTCTGGTCGATTATTTCAGCAAGATGGTGCCCGAGCGCCGCGAGGGCGCGGGCGAGGATATCTTCAGCCAGATCTGCCGCGCCAGGGACGATGACGGCGCCTATCTGTCGGTCGATGCGATCGTCGATCATATGAATTTCCTGATGATGGCGGCGCACGACACCATCACCAGTTCGGTGACGTCGATGGTCTGGATGCTCGCGAAACATCCCGAATGGCAGGACAGGCTGCGCGAGGAGATGCTGAGCGTCGCCCCGGCGGGCGAGGGGGTCGGGCACAACAGCCTCGGCGAGCTTGAGATGACCGAATGGGCGTTCAAGGAATCGCTGCGCCTCGTCCCCCCGGTGCCGACCTTTCCGCGCCGCGCGCTTCGCGATTTCGAATTCGGTGGCTATCGCATTCCCGCCGGCACCAGCGTCGGGGTGAGCCCCGCCTTCACCCACATGATGGCGGAACATTGGCCCGAGCCCGAGACTTTCGACCCGATGCGCTTTGCGCCCGAGGCGGCGCGCGAGCGGCACAAATATGCCTGGGTTCCCTTTGGCGGCGGCGCGCATATGTGCCTGGGGCTGCACTTCGCCTATATGCAGGCGAAAATCTTTTTCCACCATGTCGTGACGACGCATCGGATCACCGTGCGCGAAAACTATGCGCCCGAATGGCAGATGCTGCCGATCCCGCGCCCGAAGGATGGGCTGATGGTGACGTTCGAACCGCTCTGAGCTTGCCCGGCGGCGTCGCGCGCGCCATTTGAGGCGCGTGACAAGTCTTCGCTCCTATCTGACCTGGCTCGCCGTCGCCGTGCTGCTGACGCTCGGCGCGATCTGGGCGATCGGGTGGGCGAAGGATCATCCCGAGCATTTCCCCGGCGCACGGTTCGAACTCGCTCATCCGCGGGGCTGGGCGACGCATCGCAAGCTGGTGGGGTTTGCTGCCGACGATGCCGCCTGCTTCGCGGCGTTCGACCGCGCGAAGGCCGGCTATCTGCGGCGTCCGGTGGTGGGGCGGGGGATATGCCGCGCGAGCCAGCGCATGATATTGACCGGCGACCGGCTGGTGCCGACGATGCGGCCCGCGAACGTGGCGCCGGGATGCGCGGTGACCGCCGCGATGGCGCTGTGGACGCGCGATGTCGTGCAGCCCGCGGCGCGGAAATATTTCGGCCAGAAGGTCGTCGAGCTCGAAAATCTCGGCAGCTATAATTGCCGCAAGATCGCGGGGCAGGGCGCGCAGAGCGAGCATTCGACCGCCAATGCGATCGACATTTCCGCCTTCATCCTAGCCGATGGCACGCGCATCTCGCTGGTCAACGACTGGAAGGACGAGGATGTGCGGAGCGAATTCCTGCACGCGGTGCGCGACGGATCGTGCGGCCTGTTCAGCACGGTGCTGTCGCCCGATCACAATGCCGCGCACGCCACCCACTTCCATCTCGACATGGCGAAGCGAGCGTTTGGCCGGACGGTCTGCCGTTAAACGGTGAAGCTTTCGCCGCAGCCGCATTCGCCCTTGGCGTTGGGGTTCTGGAAGACGAAGCCCGCGGCGAAATCATCCTCGACCCAGTCCATGACGCTGCCGATCAGATACAGCACCGACGCGCCGTCGATGTAAAAGACGCCGCCGGGCGTCTCGATCCGCTCGTCGAACTTCTGTTCTTCGGTGACATAGTCGACCGAGTAAGCGAGCCCCGAACAGCCGCGGCGCGGGGTCGACAGGCGGACCCCGATCGCGCCCGCGGGCGCAGCCGCCATCAGCGCGGTAACGCGCGCTTCGGCGTTCGCGGTCAGCGTCACCGCGGCGGGACGGGTTTTCAATGACGTCATTTCAAACTCCTTCCCCTCTCCCGCAAGGGGAGAAGGGGCTAAATCACAGCATTCCGAGTTCCAGCCGGGCCTCGTCGCTCATATTCTGCGGCGACCACGGCGGATCCCAGACGAGATTGACCTCGGCATCGCCGACCCCCGGCACCGCGCCGACGCGCAGTTCGACCTCGGCAGGCATCGATTCGGCGACCGGGCAGTGCGGGGTCGTCAGCGTCATCGTGACCAGGACATGCCCCTCGTCGATCTCGACATTATAGATCAGGCCAAGATCATAGATATTGACCGGAATTTCCGGGTCATAAATATCCTTGAGCGCCCCCACCACGGCTTCGTAAAGGTCGCCGCCGACCGCGTGCGGATCGGCCTCGGCGGGCTTGGCGGCCAGAAAGCCCTCCAGATAGTCGCGCTTGCGCTCGAGCTTCGCGTTCATCGTTTCCGGGGCGGGCTCGATATCCCCGACGCGCGCTTTCGGCGGCGCTTCGACGCTTTCGACTTCCTCGATCCGAATCCCGTTATCGCTCATCCGAAAATCCTTTCGACGCGGGCGAGGCCGTCGATCAGCGCCGCCACATCATCGTCATTGCTGTATAGTCCAAAACTCGCGCGCGCGGTCGCGGGCACGCCCAGATGCGCCATCAGCGGCTGTGCGCAATGATGCCCGGCGCGGATCGCGACCCCGCTTTCGTCCAAGATAGTGCCGATATCGTGCGGATGAACCCCCGCCATCGCAAAACTGACGATTCCGGCGCTGTTTTCGGGGCCGAACAGCGTGATGCTGTTCTTGCGCGCCAGCGCCTCGCGCAGGCTGGCGACCAGCAGGGCCTCATGCGCATGGATCGCCTCGACGCCTACGTCCGTGACATAATCGACCGCCGCGGCGAGGCCCAGCGCCTCGATAATCGCGGGGGTGCCCGCCTCGAAGCGGGTCGGGGCGGGGGCGTAGGTCGTCTTTTCGAAGGTCACCCGGTCGATCATCGACCCGCCGCCTTGCCATGGCGCCAGCGCATCGAGCCTGTCGCTCCACAGCACGCCGATGCCGGTGGGGCCGTAAAGCTTGTGTCCCGAAAAGACATAATAGTCGCAGCCGAGCGCCGCGACATCGACCGGCAGGCGCGGCACCGCCTGGCAGCCGTCGATCAACAGTTCGGCGCCGACCCGGTGCGCAAGGTCTGCCGCGCGCGCGACGTCGAGCGGGCTGCCGAGCACGTTCGACACATGGGCCAGGGCAACCATCGTGTGTTCGGGGGTGAGCAGCTTTTCGGCGGCGTCGAGGTCGATCCGGCCGTCTTCGGTCAGCGGGCAGACGTCGATCTGCCATCCCGCGAGCTGCCACGGCACGATATTGCTGTGATGTTCGAGCGTCGAGAGCAGCACGCGGCCCTTTTTCGGGTGCGCATAAGCGACGAGGTTGATCGCCTCGGTCGCGCCGCGCACGAACGCGACCTGCTCGTCGGTCGCGCCGATAAACGCCGCGATCCGCCGCCGCGCCGCTTCATAGGCGAGCGTCATGTCGGCCGAGCGGGCGTAAACACCGCGGTGCACCGTCGCATAGTCGCGGCCCATCGCCCGGACGGTCGCGTCGATGACGGCTTGCGGCTTCTGCGCGGTGGCGGCGCTGTCGAGATAATGCCAGCCGGGGGTGAGGCCGGGAAACTGGTCTCGCATTCCCTTAAACCCGTTCGGGCTGAGCTTGTCGAAGCCCTGTTCTGCCTTTTCCACACCCGTCGAAGAAGAAAAGGACGGCCCTTCGACAGGCTCAGGGCGAGCGGGGATTTGGGTGCCAGAGTTCACACCAATTCCCCCAGCTTCGCCAGCGCCAGTTCCTGTAGCCGCGCCTCATCCTCGGCGCCGTCGAACACGCCGGCGACGAACGCCTGCAACATCAGCTTCTTCGCCTCACCGGGCGGAAGCCCGCGCGATTGCAGATAATAGAGCGCCATGGCATCGAGCTCGCCGATCGCGCAGCCGTGCGCGCATTTCACATCGTCCGCGAAGATTTCGAGTTCGGGCTTGGCGTTCGCGGTCGCGCTGCGGTCGAGCAGCATCGCTTTCACATCCTGCGCGCTGTCGGTGGCTTGCGCATCGCGCGCGACCGCGACCTTGCCGAGATAGGTGCCGGTGGCGGTGCCGCCGAGCACCGAGCGCACGACCTGCCGCGACGTCGCGCCGGGCTCTGCATGGGTGACGGTCGTGATGATCTCGAGATTTTGCGCGCCGCCACCGATCTGCGCCGCGCCGAGATGGAAGTCGGCGCCTTCGTGGAGCGTCACATCGAGTTCGATGCGGCCGTAGGCGCCGCCGATGTTGAGGATATGCAGTTGGGCGACCGCGCCTTTGCCCAGCACCATTTCGATCTGCCGGATTTCGCCCGCATCCTGCACGATCGCACGTTTGAAGTCGCCGCCCGCAGGCACGATGATGCTCTCGGGCGCAGGCAGCGGCCAGAGGCGCGCCAGCGCCTCTATATCGCTGTAACGCCAAGCTTCGTCACGGCGCGAAGGAAGGGTACCGGTCATACGATCCTCCCCCAACGGGGGAGGGGGACCACCCATAGGGTGGTGGAGGGGCACAGGAGGTTATCGCAGCGCTCGACTGCACGTGCCCCTCCACCATCTTCGATGGTCCCCCTCCCCGTTCCGGGGAGGATCGGATTGCGCGTCATCACGCCACCACCTCCGCATAGCCATGTTCTTCCAGTTCGTGCGCCAGTTCGGGGCCGCCCGATTTGACGATGCGTCCACCCGCCAGAACATGGACGAAATCGGGCTGCACATAGTCGAGCAGGCGCTGGTAATGCGTGATCAGCAGCACCGCCTTGTCGGGCTTGCGCATGATGGCGTTGATCCCGTCGCCGACGGTGCGCAGCGCGTCGATATCGAGGCCGCTGTCGGTCTCGTCGAGAATCGCGAGCCTGGGATCGAGGATCCCCATCTGCACCATCTCGTTGCGCTTCTTCTCGCCGCCCGAAAAGCCGACGTTCACCGGGCGCTTGAGCATGTCCATGTCCATCTTGAGCAGCCCGGCCTTTTCGCGCGCCAGCTTCAGGAAGTCGCCGCCTGACAGCGGTTCCTGCCCACGCGCCTTGCGCTGGGCGTTCAGGCTTTCGCGCAGGAACTGGACGTTCGACACGCCGGGGATTTCGACCGGATATTGGAACCCCAGGAACAGGCCGGCGGCGGCGCGCTCATGCGGGTCGAGGGCGAGGAGGTCCAAATCCCCCTCCCGCTTGCGGGAGGGGTCGGGGGAGGGCATGTCGAGGTTGGGCGCTGCCGAAACAGACCCTCCCCCGACCCCTCCCGCAAGCGGGAGGGGGGAAAATGTCACCGACCCCTCGGTGACTTCATAACCGGGCCGCCCGCCGAGCACATAGGACAGCGTCGACTTGCCCGCGCCATTCGGCCCCATGATCGCATGGATCTCGCCCGCGTTGATGGCGAGCGACAGACCCTTCAGGATCGGCTTGTCGGCGACGGTGGCGTGGAGGTTTTCGATTTTGAGCATTATTTGATCGCTTCATTTTCACACATGAGGTCGAGGTTTGCTTGGACGATCCTGCTCTGTCGTTCGTCCAGCGATTTCAGCTCAGGGCCGGACAACATGTAGAATCGCTGCCAGTTCGACCTGCAAAGATCGATAGCGCTGGCACATCGGCGCGCCATTTCGTTTTGCGCGCCTGACGTGGAAGTGCCTCCATGCTCGCCAAGGAATTTTTGGCCTGCTCTTTCGAGGCAGGCATCCATGCCAAACATACTGTAATTCCCAGCCAGAAAAGCGGCGCGACATTCATCTGGAGAAAAAGACTTTTTACACCGCTGGTCGGCTTGCAGGCGTAGTCGATCAAACCGATCGCTACCGATCCTGCGCTCGAAGTAGCTTTCTTCCCGGTCGGTGGCGGCATCAGTCGAAACCATTGCATTCGTTGGATCGGAAAATGCTGAGGCAGCAAAAAAGAATATGCTGATCACCCCACGCTCCCCTCAAGACTGATTCCCAGCAACTTCTGCGCCTCGACCGCGAACTCCATCGGCAGTTGCTGCAACACTTCCTTGGCAAAGCCGTTGACGATCAGCGCCACCGCTTCTTCCTGCCCCAGCCCGCGCTGCATCGCGTAGAAAAGCTGGTCGTCGCTGATCTTGCTCGTCGTTGCTTCATGCTCGACGGTCGCGGTCGGGTTGCGGACTTCGATATAGGGGACGGTGTGGGCGCCGCAGCGGTCGCCGAGCAGCAGGCTGTCGCACTGGGTGAAGTTGCGCACGCTCTCGGCATTGGGCGCGACGCGCACCAGTCCGCGATAGCTGTTGTTCGACTGGCCCGCGCTGATCCCCTTGCTGACGATGGTCGAGCGGGTGCGCTTGCCATTGTGGATCATCTTGGTGCCGGTGTCGGCCTGCTGATAATTGTTCGTCACCGCGACCGAATAAAATTCGCCGACGCTGTCGTCGCCGTTGAGCACGCAGCTTGGGTATTTCCAGGTGATGGCGCTGCCGGTTTCGACCTGCGTCCACGACACCTTGCTGCGCTTGCCCTGACACAGCGCGCGCTTGGTGACGAAATTATAGATGCCGCCCAGCCCCTCGGCATTGCCGGGATACCAGTTCTGGACGGTCGAATATTTGATCTCGGCATCGTCGAGCGCGATCAGTTCGACCACCGCGGCGTGGAGCTGATTCTCGTCGCGCATCGGCGCGGTGCAGCCCTCAAGGTAGCTGACATAGGCGCCCTTGTCGGCGATGATCAACGTCCGCTCGAACTGCCCGGTATTTTCGGCATTGATACGGAAATAGGTCGAAAGCTCCATCGGGCAGCGCACCCCCTCGGGCACATAGACGAACGTCCCGTCCGAAAAGACCGCGCAATTGAGCGTCGCGAAATAATTGTCGTGCATCGGCACGACCTTGCCGAGCCACTTCTTCACCAGCTCGGGATATTCGCGGATCGCCTCGCTGATCGACAGGAAGATCACGCCCGCGCGCTTCAATTCCTCGCGGAAGGTCGTCGCGACGGAGACAGAGTCGAACACCGCGTCGACCGCGACCTTGCGCGCGCCTTCGACGCCGGCGAGCACCTTTTGCTCCTCGATCGGGATGCCGAGCTTTTTATAGACTTCGAGGATTTCGGGATCAACCTCGTCGAGGCTGGCGAGTTTGGGCTTCGCCTTCGGCGCCGCGTAATAATAGGCGTCCTGATAGTCGATCGGCGGGACGTTGAGCTTCGCCCAGTCCGGCGTCTCCATCGTCTGCCAGTGGCGAAACGCCTTTAGTCGCCAGTCGAGCATCCATTCGGGCTCGTTCTTCTTCGCGCTGATGAAGCGGACCGTATCCTCGGTCAGCCCCTTGGGGGCGAAGTCGGTCTCGATCGCCGAGGACCAGCCATGCTCATAATCGGCGACTTTCGCGGCGGCGTCATGCGCGGCCTGGTCCTTGACGGGGAGGTCTTGCACGGGGAGTTCGGTGTTGTCGGTCATGCTTCTATCCTCCCCTCCCGCTTGCGGGAGGGGCTGGGGGAGGGGGTGTCGGTCGGGTTGGCGGCGCTTACAGGCCCTCCCCAAACCGCTCCCGCGAGCGGGAGGGGTTTAACGAGGCTCGCCAGGCTGATACCGTCGAGCGCCGCGCGCACCGCGCCGTTGACGACGCCGAGATGGGGCTGGACCTGACAGGCGCCCTCGAAACCGCAATCGTGCCGCCCTTCGTCGCAGCAGGCGGTCAGCGCGATCGGCCCTTCGACCGCCTCGATGATATCGGCCATGCTGATCGCCGCCGCGGGCCGCGCGAGGCGGATGCCGCCGCCGCTGCCGCGCGAAGCGACGAGCAGGCCGGCGCGGGCGAGGCCGCTCACCAGCTTTTGCGCGGTCGGGCCCGGAATCCCCGTCTGTTCGGCGAGCATCCCGGCGCTGAGCGCCACCGACCCGCACTGGCGCGCGGCGGCGCTCATCAACACCACGGCATAATCGGCAAGATTCGACAGGCGCACGGGTTTCCTCGCTGGAATTGCGAATGATTCTTAACTGGAGTAAATTACTCCACTTATATAGGCGAAGCGCGCGCGCGGCGCAAGCAAGCGCGATTTGCGGGCCCCAAAGAAAAAGGCACCCGCCCGGCCGAAGCCGAACGAGTGCCGAGATGAAGGTCTCTATCCTCGGTAGAGGAAGAGCTCTTCTGGGTCGCAAGGCCGGATTATGCCGACCGGATGATTCGCGATTGGATGGAAACGCCAAATCGTCGTTCGGCGTGATTTTCTTTCGTCCCGTCTTGAGACGACTGGAATCAGGTGTCCGAAACGAGTGGGCTGACCTTGCCCGTCATCTGCTTGCGGCCCCGCGTCGTCGCTTCGGTATAGAGCGTCGGGCGGGCGAGCTGGCCCGGCGTCGCGCCCGCGAAGCGCTTCATTTCGCGGATCAGGTGCGACTGGTCGTAAAAAGCGTCGCCGAGCTGCGCCTCTTCCAGACATTCGCCGCGCGCGAGGGCCGAGGCGGCGCGCACCGCACGATATTTGCGCGCCAGCATGCGCGGCGACAGGCCGTAATAATGTTTGGTCATCCGCTCGACCGAACGGATCGACATGCCCGTCGCCTCGACCAGGTCGGGAACCTGCGGCGACGCCGACCGGGTCAGCCATTTGTCGACCGTGCGCGTGAACCACACCGGCGCGGGTTCGTTTTTCTTCAGGATCTCGCGCACGAAATTATTGGCGATCACCAGCCGCGCGGCAGTGTCGGTGGCGCCGACCAGCGTTTCGATCACTTCGTCGATCCAGCTCCCGAACAGGTCGGCGGCGTCGATCGCGCGATCGGTCAGCCGGTCGGCATGGTCGCCCATCAGCGTCGCCCAGCCCGCGGGCATCATCCCGAAGCCATAGATGCGCAGGGGGCCGCGGCCGATCGCGCGCACGCTGCCGCTCGTCGGACCGATGATCGTCGCGCGCCCGGCGGGAAAGCGATGGCCGTCGGGAAAGACATATTCGCCCTCGGCCATGCTCATGATCCGGAATTGCGGGCGGTCGGCGCGCTCGACCTCGTCGAACAGCGGCATGTCGATCCGCACGAAGTAAAAGCTCGACACCATTTCCGCCAGATCGGGATCGGGCGGGAAATATTGGAGCTCGAACGGCGTATCGCCGTCCGCGCCCGCTGGCGTAGGTGTTTCCGACATCGCGAGATCGACCCCAGGCAGCTTTGTTGCCGCCTTTTTCTACCTGCTATAATTTTCCATTTGTTGCGGTGCGTCAAGCCGCAATTCTGCGTCAGCCTTTCTTCTCGCTGGCGATCCAGGCGTCGACCCGGCGCTCCAATATGTCGAGCGGCACCGGGCCCGATTGCAGCACGGCGTCATGGAAGGCGCGAAAGTCGAATCGCGGCCCCAGCGCGGCCTGCGCGCGGGTGCGCAATTCCATGATCTTGAGCTTGCCGATCAGGTAGGCGGTCGCCTGTCCGGGATAGACGATATAGCGCTCGATCGCCTTTTCGATGTCGCCGTCGGGGTTGGGGGTATTGTCCTTGAGATACTGGATCGCCTGTTCGCGGCTCCAGCGCTTGTCGTGGATGCCGGTGTCGACGACGAGGCGGCACGCGCGCCATAATTCCATCCCGAGCCGCCCGAAATCGCTGTAGGGATCGGTGTAGAAACCCATGTCCTTGGCGAGTTCCTCCGAATAAAGGCCCCAGCCCTCGGTGTAAGCGGTGAAGCCGCCAAAGCGGCGGAAGGGCGGCAGGCCGGTCAGCTCGGTCTGCACCGCGCGCTGAAGATGATGACCGGGGACGCCCTCATGATAGGCGAGCGCCTCCAGCTCGGTCTTCGACATGTCGCGCAGGTCGTAGAGATTGACATAATAGGTGCCGGGCCGCGACCCGTCGGGCGAGGGGGAGGAATAAAAGGCCTTGCCCGCCGATTTCTCGCGGAACGCCTCGACCGCCTTCACCTGCAAGGGCGCTTTCGGCAGCGTGTTGAAGAAAGCGGGGAGGCGCGCCTCCATCGCTTTCACCTTGGTGGCGACGTCGGACAGATAGGCTTCGCGGGTCGTATAATAATATTGCGGGCTCGTGCGCAGATGCTCGAAAAATTGCGGCAGCGTGCCCTTGAAGCCGACCTGCTTCCTGATCGCGTCCATCTCGCCGTGGATCCGCGCGACTTCGGCAAGGCCAAGGTCGTGAATCTGCGCGGCGCTCATGTCGGTCGTCGTGTAATTGGCGAGCAGCGCTTCGTAATATTGCTGGCCGCCCGGCATCCGCCAGACGCCGTCCTCGGTCGGCGCGGCCGCCTGTTGCCGCGTCATCTCGGCGAGCAGGCGGGTGTAGGCGGGGGCGGCGCTTTCGGTCCAGGCGGCCTGCGCCGCCGCAACGAGCCGCGCCTTTTCGGCGGCGTCGATGTCGAGCTTGCCGACCTTTGCCGTGATATCCTCGATCACCGCATTGTCGGGTTTCAGCAGGTTGCGGATGTCCGAAAGGACATAGGCATAGACCCATTTGGGCGGCGCATAGCCCTTTGCGGCGCGGTCGGCCGATTGCGCCGACAGCGCGTCGAGGAGCGGGCCGAGCCCGCGGATGCGCGCGACATAGGCTTCGGCCTCGGTCGTATTGGCGACGCGGTGGATGTTGATGAGGAAGGCGGGAAGCTGGCTCTGCGCGCCGTTCATCTGGTCGAAGATATAGCCATGGTCGCGCCAGGCGAACAGCCGGTCGGCGCGCGCCGCCTGCGCGTTGAACAGCTCGAACGACAGGGCATCGTCGGCGGTCATCGTCGCCGGGTCGAAGCTCGCGCGCATCGCTTCCGCGCTCGCCTGCTGCAATTTGTGACGGGCGACCGCGGTGTCGTCGCTGACATCATCCCAGCGGCCATAGTCGGCGTCGCGAATGCCGCGATAGGCCTTGCCCTGCGGCGACAGCGAAAGCAGGGCCTCGTCATATTTCTGGAAGAAACCCGCCAGATCGGCACCCGCCGGCGGCTGGTCCGGCGCGGCCTCCTTCGCGGGTGTCGCGACATCGGGCTGTGCCGCGCAGCCGGTGACGGCGAGCGCCAGCAGGCTGGCGGACATAGTGGCGATCAGGCGGCGGTGCGACACGATTTTCTCCCTGTTTTCCGGTTATGCCGGGCTTGCCATAGGGGGCTCGCGCGCGCAATGGCGGGCGCATGTCGCTGTTCGCTTCCGCCGCCGATGCCGCCTATGCGCTCGTTCGCCCGCTCGTCCACGCCACCGACGGCGAGGCGGCGCATAATCTGACGCTGAGTGCGCTCCAGCCGCTGCCGCGCGCGCGCCGCGCGCTGACCGGCCCGGTGCTGGCGACCGAGCTTGCCGGGCTGCATTTTCCGAACCCCGTCGGGCTTGCGCCGGGTTTCGACAAGGATGCGCGCGCCGCGCACGCCATGCCGCATTTCGGCTTCGGCTTCGTCGAGGTCGGGACGCTGACCCCGCTGCCGCAGGAGGGCAATCCGCGCCCGCGCCTGTTCCGGCTGGTCGAGGATCGCGCGGTGATCAATCGCATGGGGTTCAACAATGGCGGGCAGGCCAGGGCGGCCGAGCGGATCGCCTGCCTGCGCCGTTACGGCCTGCCGGTGCCGCTTGGCATCAATATCGGCGCGAACAAGGACAGCGCCGACCGCATCGCCGACTATGCGAAGGGCACCGCCGCGATGGCGCCGCTTGGCGACTATCTGACGGTGAATATCTCGTCGCCGAACACGCCGGGGCTGCGCGCCTTGCAGGACAAGGGCGCGCTCGAAGCCTTGCTCGACGGAGTCGCGGCGGCGCAGCCGAAGGGCGCGGCAAAGCCGGTTTTCCTCAAGGTCGCGCCCGACCTTGAACCCGCCGACATCGACGATATCGTCGCGGTCGCCTTCGACAAGGGGCTTGCCGCCGTGATCGTGTCGAACACGACGATCGCGCGGCCGCTGCTCGCGTCGCGCCATGCCGGTGAGGCGGGCGGGCTGTCGGGCGCGCCGCTCACCGCATTAGCGCTCCAGCGGGTCAGGGATTTCCGTGCCGCGAGCGGCGGCAAGCTGCCGTTGATCGCCGTGGGCGGAATCGGCTCGGCGGAGCAGGCGTGGGACCGCATTCGCGCCGGCGCGAGCCTGATCCAGATTTATTCGGCGATGGTCTATGAAGGGCCGGGACTGGCGGCGCGCATCGCGCGGGGGCTGGAGACGCTCGCTGCGCGCGACGGATTCGCGCGGGTGAGCGACGCGGTGGGGGTGGACGATTGATTCCTTCCTTCCCGCTTGCGGGAGGGGAACGGGGTTGCGCTTGATGGACCCCCGCGCCAAAGTTGCGGCCATGATCAAACGACTCCTTGCGCTGTTCAGCCTGTTCGTCCTTGCTTTTCCCTCGCTTGCCGCCGCGCAGGGCGTGACGTCGTCCGCCGATCCGCGCGCGACCGAGGCGGGGCGCGAGATTTTGCACGAGGGCGGCAGCGCCGCCGACGCGGCGGTCGCGATGGTCGCGGTGCTGACTCTCGTCGAGCCGCAGTCGAGCGGCATCGGCGGCGGCGGCTTCATGGTCTATCACAATGCCGAGGACGGCAGCATTTCGACGATCGACGGACGTGAAACCGCGCCCGCCGCGGCGACGGGCGACCGCTTCCTCGGCCCCGACGGCAAGCCGCGTCCCTATATGGACATCATTCCCGGCGGACTGTCGGTCGGCGTCCCCGGCAACGTCCGGCTGATGGAAATGGCGCACAAAAAATGGGGCAAGCTCGAATGGAAGGCGCTGTTCCAGCCCGCGATCAAGCTCGCCGAGACCGGCTATCAGGTCACCCCCGCGCTCAACAACTGGCTCGTCCAGTTCGAGCCGGTGTGGAAGGATTTTCCGGCGGCGCGCGCGATCTATTATGTGGGCGGCAAGCCTGCCCCGGTCGGCACGACGATCAAAAACCCCGCCTATGCCGCGATCCTGCGCGAGATTGCCGCGCGCGGTCCCGAAGCCTTTTATGCGGGTGCCAATGCAAGGGCGATCAGCGACGCGGTTGCGAAGGCGCCGCGCAACGCCACGCAGCTCACGCTCAAGGATCTCGCCGCCTACAAGGCCAAGGAGCGCCCGGCGGTCTGCACCACTTACCGCATCTACAAACTCTGCGGCATGGGGCCGCCCTCGTCGGGCGCGACCACCGTGTTCGGCATCCTCGGCATGCTCGAAGCCTATGACATGAAGGCAATGGGCAAGGATAGTCCGATGAGCTGGCACCTGCTCGCCGAAGCGATGCAACTCGCTTACGCCGACCGCGCGGCCTATCTCGGCGACAGTGATTTCGTCGACGTGCCGGTCAAGGGGCTGCTCGACAAGGCCTATCTGGCCGAGCGCCGCCAGCTCATCTCGCCTTATGGCGCTGCGGGCCATTACGAACCCGGCACGCCGCCCGGCGCCAAGCCGCGCGCCGCGGCGCCGCCGGTCAAGGAGCAGGGGACGACGCATTTCGTCGTCGTCGACAAGGACGGCGACGTGATGTCGATGACCTCGACGGTCGAGAGCATCTTTGGCAGCCAGCTCATGGCGAACGGCTATTTCCTCAACAATGAGCTGACCGACTTCGATCACGCGCCAACCAAGGACGGCGTGCCGACGCAGAACCGGGTGGAGGCGGGCAAAAGGCCGCTCTCCTCGATGTCGCCGACGATCGTCTATGGTCCCGACGACAAGGTCGTGCTCGCGCTCGGATCGGCGGGGGGCAAGCGGATCATCATGCATGTGACCAAGACGCTGATCGGCGTGCTCGACTGGGGGCTCGACGCCAAAGCGGCGATGGAGCTTCCCAACCTCTTCTTCGGCCAGCAGGGCGTGCTGATCGAGAATGACGCGGCGGGCGAAGCGATCGCCGCGAAGATGAAGCCTTTCGGCTACAGCTTCACGCCGACCGATCTCGGCTCGAAGCTCAACGCGATCGAGCGTGTCGGCGACGGGTGGCGCGGCGCCGCGGACCCGCGCGGCCCCGGCAACTCATCGGTCGATGGTGCGCCCGCGCAGAATTAGGGATATGCTTGTCATCATTGCGAACGAAGCGAAGCAATCCAGGGCGGCGTAGACGGGCTCTGGATTGTTTCGCTTCGCTCGCAATGACGCGGTGTTTGAACGACAAATAATCTTCCAATCTCGCCGGGAGAGGCCAAGAATGAAGCTGGAAAACCCCCATCTCGACTATTTCCCAAGCCTGGTCGCGATGTTCTTTGACCGCGCGAGGCGGGGCGGCGAAGATCCGTTCCTCTGGCGCAGGGCCGATCGTACGTGGCAACCGCTGAGCTGGCGGCAGGTCGCCAACCAGGTCGCGGCGCTCGCGCATAATCTGCGCGAACAGGGGCTCAAGGAAGGCGACCGCGTCGTGCTGGTCAGCGAGAACCGGCCCGAATTCTGCATCGCCGACCTTGCCATCATGGCTGCGGGCTGCATCACCGTGCCGACCTACACCACCAATACCGAGCGCGATCACCAGCATATCCTGAGCAACAGCGGCGCGAGCGCGGTGATCGTGTCGACCGCCAAGCTCGCCCGGACGCTGATGCCCGCGGTGCTGCGCTCGACCGCCAAGCTGGTGATCAGCATGGAAAGCCTGCGCGTCGGCCAGCAGGGCGATGTCCGGATGCTCGACTGGGAACCGCTGGTGACCGGCGGCGAGGCATGGCTCGAAGAGGCGAAAGCACGCGGGCAGGCGATGACGCGCGACGACATCGCCTGCATCATCTATACCAGCGGCACCGGCGGCGCGCCGCGCGGGGTGATGCAGCATCATGGCGCGATCCTCCACAATGGCGCGGGCGCGGCCGAGATTCTCGTCAATGATTTCGGGATCGGCGAGGATGAAACCTTCCTCTCCTTCCTGCCGCTCAGCCACGCCTATGAACATTCGGGCGGCCAGTTCCTGCCGATCATGGTCGGCGCGCAAATCTATTATAGCGAGGGACTCGAAAAGCTGGTCTCGAACATCGAGGAGACGCAGCCGACGATCATGGTCGTCGTGCCCCGCCTGTTCGAGGTGATCCGCGCGCGGATGATCAAGTCGGTCGAGAAACAGGGCAAGCTTGCGAACTGGATGCTGAACCAGGCGCTGCGCGTCGGCGAAAAGGATTATGAGCGGCGCATGGGCGTGTTCGACCGGCCGGTCGACCTGATCCTCAACAAATTGTTCCGCCCCAAGATCCAGCAGCGCTTCGGCGGCCGGATGAAGGCGCTCGTCTCGGGCGGCGCGCCGCTCAATCCGGAGATCGGGGTGTTCTTCCACTCGATCGGGCTGACCCTGCTCCAGGGCTATGGGCAGACCGAGGCGGGGCCGGTGATCAGTTGCAACCGCCCCGCGGCAGGGCTCAAGATGGACACCGTCGGCCCGCCGCTGATGAACACCGAGGTCAGGATCGCCGACGACGGCGAGATACTGGTGCGCGGCGAACTGGTCATGAAGGGCTATTGGCGCAACCAGCCCGAGACCGAGCGCGTCCTCGTTCCCGATCCGGCCGAGCCCGACAGGGGGCCGTGGCTGCACACCGGCGACATCGGCCATATCGACGGGCAGGGCCGCATCGTCATCACCGATCGCAAGAAGGACCTGATCGTCAACGACAAGGGCGACAATGTCTCACCGCAGCGCGTCGAGGGGATGCTGACCCTCCAGCCCGAAATCCTCCAGGCCATGGTCTATGGCGACAAGCGCCCGCACCTCGTCGGCATCCTCGTTCCCGATCCCGAATGGATGGCCGAATGGGCCGAGGCCGAAGGGCTGCCCCAGGATTTCGCGCGGCTTCGCGAGCATGAAAAATTCCGCGCCGCGATCCGCGCCGCGGTCGACCGCGTCAACGGCCAGCTCTCGGTGATCGAAAAGGTGCGCAAGTTCGACTTCGCCGACGAAGCTTTCACCATCGAGAATGAGCAGATGACGCCGTCGATGAAGATCCGGCGGCACGTCCTGAAGCAGGTCTACGCGGACAGGATCGCCGCGCTGTATAAATAGCGAATCATATAAGACTCGTCGCCCCCCGCCTTCGCGGAGGCGACGTTGCAATGGATGCAGGCGGGGATGCGACCCGAAGAGCTCGGTGCAAACCGGAACCCCGCCCGCGACCGAGCCGGGGGCTCAGTCAGCGTCCCCCGCCGGTTTGCGATAGGGGACGAACGGACCAAAGACGCAGGTCGGACCGCGGATGCCGCTGCTGCGGTCGACCAGATGGAAGAAATCGCCCTCGCAGGTCGACGAGCCGAACTGGCGCACGACCATGATATCGCTGTCGCGCGCGAGGCCGGGGCAGCTTCCCTTGAGGTCGTTGCGATAGACGAGCTTGCTGCCCGAGCGATAGAGCAGGATATCGTCCGAAATGCGGATCGTCTCGGCCGAGCGGTAGTTGGGCAGGCACTGGATCGGCTCGCCCGGCACCTTGCCCGCGAGCTGCTTGTCGAGTTGCTCGGCCTGTTTGGGGCTGAGCGCCGCGGCGCCCGCCTGTGCGGTGCCGCCGGGGGCGCAGCTTGCGATCATCGGCGCCGCCAACAGCGTCAGCGCCGCGGCGCGGATCAGCTTGGTCCTTGTCATTGTCAGGCTCCTTGCAGCATCGGTGATGCTGGCGGTTTCAAAGTGAATGGGGGGTGAAGCGGCGTCATCAGGCGGCATCTTTCAGCGCGCGGATGCGGCCGAGCTCGGCCGCTGTCGGCGCGCGGAGAAAGGGGTTGGTCGCGCGTTCGGCGCCGATGCTGGTCGGCACCGTCGCTTCGCCCGCCGCGCGCGCCGATTCGACCTGTGCCAGCCGCGCGGCGAGCGCGGCATTGCCCGGATCGACCGTCACCGCGAAGCGCGCGTTCGACAGCGTATATTCGTGCGCGCAATAGACGCGCGTCGCATCGTCGAGCGCATCGAAGCGCCGCATGTTCGCGAACATCTGTTCGGCGGTGCCCTCGAACAACCGGCCGCAGCCCATCGCGAAGATCGTGTCGCCGACGAAGATCGCGGCATCGTCGGCAAAATGATAGGCGATATGCCCGGCGGTGTGCGCGGGCACGTCCCAGACCTCGGCGACATGCGCGCCGAGCGCGACCCGGTCGCCACCCGTCACCTGCACGTCGAGCGTCGGGATGCGCGCATATTCCGCCGCCGGGCCGGTGATCGTGCAGCCGCCCCATGCCTTGGCCGCTTCCTTGATCGCCGCGTTGCCGCCGGTGTGGTCGGGGTGCCAATGGGTGTTCCAGATGTCGGTAATCGCCCAGCCGCGTGCCGCCGCGGCTTCGAGCACGGGGTCGGCGACGGCGGGATCGACCACCATCGTCGCCTTGCTGGCGGGATCGTGGACCAGCCAGACATAGTTGTCGCTCAGGGCCGGAATGCGGACGATGTCGAGCGGGCTCACTTATATCTCCTTTCTTTCCGGCCTCATGCCTCCCAGACGGAGTGCCGGGGGGCCAGCCTTGGCCGGCGCCTTACCAGACGCCGGTGTTGGGCATCGAGGCCCAGGGCTCCTGCGGCGGCAAATGGCCGTCCTGGAGCAGCTCGACCGAAATACCGTCGGGCGAGCGCACGAACGCCATATGGCCGTCGCGCGGCGGACGATTGATCGTCACCCCGGCGTCCATCAGCCGCTGGCAGGTGGCGTAGATATCGTCGACGCGATAGGCGAGGTGGCCGAAATTGCGGCCGCCATCATAGGTTTCGGGCGCGCTGCCGTCGGCGGGCGGCCAGTTGTAGGTCAGCTCGACCTCGGCGACCCCGGCCTGTCCCGGCGGGGCGAGAAAGATCAGGGTGAAGCGCCCCGCCTCGCTGTCGAAACGGCGCACTTCTTCCAGCCCGACCAGTTTGAAGAAATCGATCGTGGCGTCGGGATCTGATACGCGGATCATTGTGTGAAGATATTTGGTCATGCCACTACATTAGGCGCGAAGTGTCCGACCTTCAAACTCTTCGAACAGGGACAGGAATTCTTGCGGAACCGGCGCGGGCGCACCCTGCGCCTCGGCGACATGGACATAGATCAGCTGGCCGTCGGCGCGCAGATCGTCTTTCCCGGCGCCATGCAGCTCGAACATATAGGTCATCGAGCTGGTGCCGACGCGCGCGCAGCGCACGCAAATGTCGATTTCCTCGTCGAGCAGGATCGGCGCGCGATAGTTGAGTTCGGCGCGCGCGACGTGGAATTCGGGGCTTTCGAGCGCCGGCCAGCGGTCGTAAACCCCCACCATGCGCCAATATTCGGTGATGCCGATGTCGAAATATTCGAGGTAGCGGCTGTTGAACACCACCGCCTGCGCGTCGATTTCGGCATAGCGGACGCGCTTTCGGACGTGGAACGGGAAGTCGCTACGGGCCATGGAAATTCTCTAATTTGCGGTCGCGAGGCGCGCGACCGTGTCGATCAAAAGCGCGATGTCGGTGTCGCGCGACAGCCGGTGGTCGCCGCCCTTGACCAGCGTCACCTGCACATCCGCGCTGGCGAGCGCGGCGGCGAGGCGAAGGCTGATGTCGGGCGGCACGTCGCCATCCTCCTGCCCGTGCAGCAGCCGCACCGGACAGGCGAGCGGGATGTCGGCGCCGAGCAGCCGGTTCGCCTCGCCCGACTGGAAAAAGCCGCGTGTGGTGACATAGGGTTGGTCGCCATAGGGCGTTTCCTCGACCAGCGCGCCTTCGGCGAGGATGATCGCCTTCTCTTCGGGGGTGAAGCCCCAGTCGGTGAAATCGGGCGCCGCCGCGATGCCGACGAGTCCCGCGACCCGCGAAGGCCCGTCGCGGCGGACGAGCGCGAGCGCGGTCAACAGCATCAGCCAGCCGCCCATCGACGATCCGACGAGCAGCACCGGCCCTTCCGCCTTGGCGTCGATCAGGTCGAGCACGTCCCCGCGCCAGTCGAGCAGGGTCTGATCGGCGAACAGGCCATCCGACAATCCGCACCCGGCATAATCGAGCAGCAGGCACGCGCGTCCTTCGGCGGCGGCCCAATCGAACAATGCGGTCGCCTTGCCGCCCGCCATGTCGGACATATAACCCGGCAGGAAGACGATCGTCGGTCCGTGGCCCGCGACGTGGCGATAGGCAAGGCGCGGGCGGCCGGGCCGATCGAGCGTGTCGGGTGCCGTTTCCACTTGTGTCAGATGACCCAGTCGACCGTGTTCATCTGGATCGCGGCCAGCCCCTTGGCGGCGCGCTGTTCGACCATGATCTTGTTCAACCGGCGGATCGTGTCGCTGCCGGTGGTGATGCACCAGCCGGGGACGAGAGCGTGGATCAGCGCGCAGACGCCGCCAAAGATCATCGTCACCCCGAATTTCGATGCGACGCCGAAATGTTCGACATAATTTTCGTCGACGCTTTTCGGATGGTCGACAAACAGGCGCTTGAACATCGGGGACGGCTCCTTTCCGGTTGCGGCCGCCCTAGCGGGAGAGGCTTTCTCCCGCAAGGGCGGCGCGTCGCGAAGGGGTCAATCCGCCAGAAACGCATCGACCGCGGCGGCGAAGGCGTCGGGCTGGTCGAGCATGATGAAATGGCGGCTGCCGTCGATGCGCTTCAATGTCGCCGTCCCGGCGGCGGCAAAGGCGCCCTTGTAAAGGCCGTCGACGATGTCCGCGGGCATCGCGCTGGCGTCGAGTGGATAGAGCATCGTGAAGGGCGCGGTGATCGCGCCGAGTTCGGGGCGCAGGTCGGTGGTCATGTCGTCGTACATCAACTGCGCCGCCACTTTCGCATTCGCCGCCCGCGTCCACGCCTTGACCTGCGCGCGGCCCGCCTCGGTCGCCGACATGATCTGCAGGGTACGATCGTCGGCCTCCGCTGTATCCTTTGCGGCGAGCATCTTCTGCATCGCGGCGGCCTGCGGCTCGACCGTGGCGACGGTCGCGGTCGGGCCGAACAGCATGCCGAAGAAGGGCAGGCTGTCGACCACCATCAGCTTGCCGACATCCCTGGGTTTGCGCGCCGCGATCATCATCGCGGTCAGGCCGCCGAGTGAATGGCCAATGATGGCCGGGGCGGGCCGACCCTGGTTGACGATGCAATCGTCGATATAATCGGCGATTTCGCGCATCATCGGCTCGAGCACCGGTCCCTCGGCATTGAGGCCCGGCGCATCGCCGCTAAAGCCGCGCACTTCGACGAGATGCAGGCGATGCGTCGCTTTCAGTCGCACGGCGGTCGCCGCCCACACAGCGCGCGGCGACGACAGGCCGGGGATCAGCACGACATCGGGGCCGTTACCTTCGACCTCGACAGTGATCCGCTTGCCCTCGATCAGGCCCGATCCGCAGACGGCGCCGGGTTCGGCCGCATCGGCGCGGGTCGCGGTCAGGTTGGCGACCAGCAGCAGGAAGAGGATGGGGATGGCGAAAAAGCGCTTCATGGCGTCAATCCTTCAGGAAAATGGCTTCGATCGGCAGGCCGAACAGATCGGCGATGCGAAAGGCGAGGGGGAGCGAGGGGTCGTATTTGCCCGTCTCGATCGCGTTGACCGACTGGCGCGACACCTCGAGCCGTTCGGCCAGGTCGCCCTGGCTCCAGTCGCGCTCGGCGCGCAGGACTTTCAGGCGGTTCTTCATGCGCCGCGCACCCTGTTCACCAACTGGCCGAAGCCGAGGCCGATGCACCAGACCGGCACGGCGGCCCATGCCGGGACATCGGGCGCGACCTCGAACGTCGTCAGGAAGCCCCAGAAGGTCGCGGTGGCGAGCAGCAGGCCGGTCGCGATCAGCGCCGCGTTGACCGTGCGCGCGCGTAGATATTCGTCCTTTTCCTCGATGACATAGCGCGCCATCGCCCAGATCATCGCAAAGACGGGAAGGGTGGGCAGCAACGCCAGCAGCGCCGCCACCGGCTTCGCGACATCCTGCCCCCGCAGCAGCAGCAGCCCGGCGCCGAGTCCGATGACATAAGCAAAGGAGGCCCCGAGCATCCGCCGGTTATAGCGCCGCGCCACGGTCGAGGCGCATCCCGTCACGCGCTGCATCCGCTCGGTGGCGCGCACCATCGGGATCAGCAGCAGCATCGGCAGGATCATCACCGCCGTTGCCCATGGCCCGGACAGGACATGTGTGACGCTCAGCACCATCGGGGTGCCGAACATGGCGACGAAAAAAGCGGCGGCCCAGAGCAGGGTGGCGCGCTTGGCAGAGGAGGCGTCGGTGGTGGTCATGTCAAGTTCCCTTGAGTTTCAGTAAAGGAAAGTTGACATAATGAGTGGCGTTTGTCAAGCGACATTGACATAATGACAAGGGCGCCATCGCAGACTGCAGAGATCGCGCGAAATCGAGCGCTTGCGGGGGCCTGTTCGCGCTGGCAAAGGAACGCGGCAATCCTGCCCAGAAAGGCCGCTTCCCCGATGTCCCAGATGATCCGCGTCACCCTTCCCGATGGCTCTGCCCGTGAAGTCGCGCGCGGAACCACCCCGGCGCAGATTGCCGCCGACATCGGACCCGGCCTCGCCAAGGCCGCGCTCGCCGCGAAAGTGGGCGGCGAATTGCGCGACATCATGCGACCGCTGGAGGAAGACACGAACCTGTCGCTGGTGACGAGCCGCGACGAGGCCGATGCGCTCGAACTCGTGCGCCACGATTATGCGCATGTGCTCGCGGAGGCCGTGCAGACGCTGTTTCCGGGCACGCAGATCACTTTCGGCCCGTCGACGGGCGACGGCTTCTATTACGACTTCGCGCCGACCGCCGAACATGGCGCGTTCCGCGACGACGAACTGCCGCTGATCGAGGAGGAGATGCGCCGCATCATCGCCGCCGACAAGCCGCTGGTGCGTGAAGTCATGGATCGTGACACCCTCATCAATGCCTGGCGCGTGATGGGGGAGACTTACAAGGCCGAATGGGCCGCCGAATTGCCCGAGGGCGAGGAACTGACCGTCTATCGATCGGGCGGTGACTGGTTCGATATGTGCCGCGGCCCGCACCTCGCCTCGACAGGCAAGCTCGACCCTGCGGCGTTCAAGCTGACGCGCGTGTCGGGCGCCTATTGGCGCGGCGACCAGAAAAATGACCAGCTCAGCCGCATCTACGGCACCGGCTGGCTCAACAAGAAGCAGCTCGCCGAGCATCTCGTTCGGCTCGAAGAGGCCGCGAAGCGCGACCACCGCAAGATCGGGCGCGAGATGGACCTGTTCCACTTACAGGAAGAGGCGCATGGCAGCGTCTTTTGGCACCCCAAGGGCTATCGCATCTACCGCGAGTTGGAGGCCTATATGCGGCGCGCGATCGACGGCGCCGACTATCAGGAGGTCAAGACCCCGCAGGTGATGGACGCGCGCCAGTGGGAGCAATCGGGCCATTGGGGCAAATATCGCGAAAATATGTTCGTGATCCCCGACGAGGTGCCGAACATCGAGGACGAAGGCCCGCTGGTGTCGGACGATGCCGAATGGATGGCATTGAAGCCGATGAACTGCCCCGCGCACGTCCTGATCTTTCGCCAGGGGATCAAGAGTTATCGCGACCTGCCGCTGCGCATGGCCGAAATGGGCTGTTGCCACCGCAACGAGCCGCACGGCGCGCTGCACGGCATCATGCGCGTGCGCCAGTTCACCCAGGACGACGGCCATATCTTTTGCCGCGAGGACCAGATCGTCGAGGAGGTACGCTCCTTCTGCGCGCTGCTCGACCGCGTCTATCGCGAGCTCGGGTTCGAAAAATATGCGGTGAAGCTCGCGCTGCGCCCCGACATGCGCTTTGGCACCGAGGAAATGTGGGACAAGGCCGAGGCCGAGCTTCGCGAGGCCGTCGCGCGCGCCGGCATGGCGACCGACGATTATGGCTGGGAAGAATTGCCGGGCGAGGGCGCCTTCTATGCGCCAAAGCTCGAATTTCACCTGACCGACGCGATCGGCCGGACGTGGCAGTGCGGGACGATCCAGTCCGACCGCGTGATGCCCGAACGTCTCGACGCTTCCTATGTGGGCGAGGATGGCGAGCGCCACCGCCCGGTGATGCTCCACCGCGCGATCCTCGGCACCTACGAGCGCTTCATCGGCATCTTGATCGAGCATTTCGCCGGCCGCTTCCCGACCTGGCTCGCGCCGGTGCAGACGGTGGTCGCGACGATCGTGTCCGACGCCGACGATTATGCGAAGGATGCGGTGGCGCAACTCACCGCGGCGGGCATCCGCGCCGAAAGCGATCTTCGCAACGAGAAGATCAACTACAAGGTCCGCGAACACAGCCTGCAAAAAGTCCCCTACCTTCTCGTCGTCGGCAAGCGCGAGGCCGAGGAAGGCAGTGTCGCGATCCGCACCCTCGGCCAGGACGGCCAGCGCATCCTGCCGCTCGCCGAAGCGATCGCGATGCTCAAGGGCGAGGCGACCCCGCCGGACCTTCGCGGCGCTTGACCGACCTGCACCCGATCCTCGGCCTTGCGCCGCTGACGCTTGTCGGCGCGGCCGCGATGACCTTTGGCGCCGCCTTTGTGCGCGGGCTGACCGGCTTTGGCATGGCGATCATCCTCGTGCCGCTGCTCGGGCTGATCATTCCGCCGACGCAGGCGGTGGTCCTCGGGATTCTGCTGCAACTGCTGATCGGCCCGGTCGGGCTGGGGCTGATCCACGCCGATGCCGACCGCGCGACCGCGCTGCCGATCGGGCTGATCGCCATGGTGACGACGCCGATCGGCATGGCGGTGCTCGACGTGACGCGGCCCGACGTCGCGCGGTTGCTGATCACCGTGGTCGCGGTGGGGGCGTTCGTCGCCGTCCTGCTCCCCAAGCAGCCCGAGGGGCATCGGCCGGGCCGCGGCGCGGTGATCGGCACCGGGATCGCATCGGGCATCCTGACCGGCTTTGCCGCAATGCCGGGGCCGCCGGTCGTGCCCTTCTATCTGCGCCGCCGCCTCGATCCCAAGACCGCGCGCGCGTCGATGCTGTTGATCTTCTTCCTCACCGCGATCGCCGGCACCGCGGCGGCGCTGTGGGTCGGGATCGCGACGCAGCGATTGTTTCTGCTCGCGCTGCTGCTCTTCGTCCCGATGTGGCTCGGCAACCGCGTCGGCGGGCGCCAGTTCGGCCGCGTGCCGCCGCATGTGTGGCAGGCGATGGTCGCGGTCGTGCTGGGCATCGCGGCGATTTCGGCGGTGGTGCGGGTGATATAGGAACATAGTAATTATTCCTATATTGACATGATATGAAACTATTTTATGCTGCGGGCATAGGAGAAGTCTCATGGGAAAATATGAACCGCTGGGCGACCATCTTCGCGCGTTGCAGGGTAACAATTGGAACGCGAATTTCGACGAGATCGAACGCGTTCTGGGTTTTCGATTACCGAAAAGCGCGCGCGATCATCGCGCCTGGTGGTCCAACCACAGCGGCGGCAATCACAGTCAGGCCGCCGTATGGGTGGAGGCGGGCTGGGAAACCCGCGACATTGACCAGAAGCGGGAAAGAATCCGCTTCGAGCGTGTGCGGCGAGCGCGAAGCGCGCATTCGCCCTCCGTCATCCCGATCGAACCTGATCGCGACCTATGGGCGGAGGCGGCGCGCATCACCGGAATCAAGGATCGCGGCGAACTGGAGCAGGCGGCTGCGCGGGCGCTGATCCAGCGCGAAGCGGCGCGTGCGCTTGCGCTGATGGGCGGCACCGACCCCGATGCGGTATCCGCGCCGCGCGCCCGGTCCTTTCCATGATATTGGTCGACAGCTCGATCTGGATCAGCCATTTGCGCGGTGCCAATGCGGCGCTGGCTCTGGCGCTCGCCGAAGGGCTGGTCGCGCAGCATCCTTTCGTCACCGCCGAACTGGCGCTGGGTTCGTTGGCCGACCGGGACCGGTTCGTTGCGATGCTGGATCTGCTTCCGACCGCGCCGACGGTCGATCAATCGGCCTTGCTGGCTTTCATCGCGGACCACCGACTGTTCGGAACCGGGCTGGGCATGGTCGATGCGCATCTTCTGGCGTCGGCGGCCCTGCAGGACGCGAAACTGTGGACCGCCGACAAGCGGCTTGCCGAACAGGCCGATCGGCTCGGTTTCCCCTACAGGCCGTAAAGGGCTACAGACTCCGCAACGCCTGCGCGGGCTTGGCCGAGAGTAGGGGCCAGCTTCCCGCGATGCCGATCAGGAAGGACAGCCCGGCGCCGCCGAGCAGGGTCAGCCCGACGATGACCGGGTCGGGCGCGAAGCGGAAGTCGAAGAGTTGGGTGACGACATACCAGGCGCTGGCAAGGCCCAGTCCCAGAGCGAGCGCCGCCAATATCCCCGCCAGCACCGCATATTCCAGCCCTTGCGCCCCCAATATCTGGCCGCGCGTGGCGCCGAGCAGTTTCAGGATGACGCTGTCATAGACGCGCCGTTCGCGGCTCGCGGCGATCGCGCCGATCAGCACCGCGATGCCGGCGAGGATCGCGATGCTCGCCGCCGCGGCGATCGCCTGGCTCATCTGGGTGAGCAGGGTGGTCACCTGCGACACCACGTCGCGCACCTCGATCAGCGACGCCGATGGGAAAGCGCGCGGGATGCTACGCGCGAGAGCCGCCTCGGCCTTGGGCGGCACCGCGACGGTCGCGACCATATTGTGCGGCGCGGCGTCGAAGGTGCCGGGCGAGAAGACGAGGACATAGTTCAGCCCGAAATTGTCCCACTCGACGGTGCGGAGCGAAGCGACCTTCGCCTGCACCTCGACCCCCAGGACGTTGACCGACAGCGTGTCGCCGATCTTCAGGCCGAGCGATGCCGCAACCTCCTGCTCGACGCTGACCAGCGGCGGGCCCTTGTAACCGGTCGGCCACCATTTGCCCGCGACCAGCGTGCTGCCGTTCGGCAGCGTCGGGCTGTAGGTCAGCCCGCGATCGCCGCGCAGCACCCACGCCCCCTCGGGCAATTCGGCGAGATCATCGACACGCTGGCCGGCAAATTCGGTGATGCTGCCGCGCAGCGCCGGGATCAGGTTGACCGCGGCGTCGGGCGCGGCGGCGGTCACCAGCGAGCGGAATTGGCCCGCCCGATCGCGCGGAATGTCGAGGACGAAGAAGCTCGGCGCGCGCTGCGGCACGGTGCGCGCGATCTCGGCGGTGATGCTGGTCTGGATCGCGGCGAGCGTGACGAAGAGCGTCAAGCCAAGCCCGAGCGCGACGACGAGCGCGCCGGTCGCGGAACCCGGCCGGTGCAAATTGGCGAGCGCGAGGCGAAGCAGCGGGCGCTTTGGCCGTGGCAGGCGGCTCGCGGTGCGCCGCACCAGCCAGCCGAGGGCAACGAGGATCAGCAGCAGCGCCGCCGCCGCGCCGATAAAGGAGAGCGCGAACAGCGGATCGCGCGCGGTGCCGACCGCGAGTGCGACGATTGCCGTGAGCGCCACACCGACCGTGATCGCCGTCCGCCGGTCGATCCGCGCGCCGCCATCGACGATCGCGCGATAAAGCCCCGCCGCAGGCACAAACCGCGTCGCGGCGAGCGGGGGCAGGGCGAAGGCGACGGCGATCAGCAGGCCATAGGCCGAGCTCACCATCAGCGGCAGCGGATAGAGCGCGAAGCCCGGCTTCACCGGCAGCACGTCGCCCGCGATCCAGCCGATGAGGCTCGGCGCCAGCGCGCCGACCACCAGGCCTGCGCCGATCGCCACCGCCGCGACCGCCAATATCTGGAGGCCGTAAATCCGCAACACCGTCCCGCTGTCGGCGCCGAGCACCTTGAGCGTCGCGAGCCCCGGCCGTTTGCCCGCGAGATAGCTCGCGACGCCGTTGCCGACGCCGATCCCGGCGATGACCAGCGCGGCCAGCCCGACGAGCGACAGGAATTGCCCCATCCGCTCGATGAAGCGCCGCGTTCCGGGCGCGCCGTTGCTGCGGTCGGTGATCTTCCAGCCCGCATCGGGGAACGCCGCGGTCAGCCGCTTGCCGATCGCCGCCGGGTCGGCATCGACGGGCAGGCGGACGCGATATTTGCTTTCGTAGAGGCTACCGGGCTGGACCAACTGCGTCGCGGGCAGGTCGGCCAGCCCGATGATCGCAACCGGACCCAGCGCAAAGCCTTCGCCCAGCCGGTCCGGCTCCTCGGCGATGATGCCGTCGATACGGAACGCCTTTTCGCCGAACTTCACGCGCCCGCCGACTTTCAGGTCGAGCCGCGAGGCCAGATCCTTGCCGATCCAGATCGCACCCGGCGGTGGCGGACCCCGGCGCGCGCCGCTCTCCAGCCGCATCGCGCCGTAAAGCGGGTAGGCGCCGTCGATCGCCTTCAACTCCGACAGCAAGGCATCGCCGCCGGGGGCATTCGCCATCGCGCGCAGCCGGACGGTCGCCGAGGGGGTGCCGATGCTGCGGAACCCCGCCATCTCCTCGGGGCTGGCTTCGCGCTGGGGCAGGGCGAATTCGATGTCGCCGCCCAGGATCGTCTGCCCGCGCCGTTCGAGTTCGGAGGTGATGCCGCTCGTCAGGCTGCCGATCGCGGCGAGCGTCGCGACGCCGAGGAACAGGCAGACCGCGAGCAGCCGCAGGCCCCGGATGCGCGTGGCAAGATCGCGCCGTGCGATCCGCCAGAGCGTCGCGAGGGGGAGCATCAATTCCTGCCCCATCGGGGGCGGATCGCTTCGCGCCTCACGCCCGTTCCTCGATCTGCCCGTCGTGCATCACGACGATGCGGTCGCAATGCTCCGCCAGTTCGGGGTCATGCGTGATGATCAGCAAGGTCGCGCCGAGCGCGGCGCGGCGCGCGAAGATCAGTTCGATGATCGACTGGCCCGTCGCGGTGTCGAGATTGCCCGTCGGCTCGTCGGCAAAGATGATCGCGGGCGCGCTCGCCATCGCGCGGGCGATCGCCACGCGCTGCTGCTCGCCGCCCGAAAGCTGCGCGGGATAATGGGTGAGGCGGTGGCCGAGCCCGACCGCTTCGAGTTCGGCGCGCGCCTTGCCGAACGGATCGTCGATCGCGGCGAGTTCGAGCGGCACCGCCACATTCTCCAGCGCGGTCATCGTCGGCAGCAGGTGAAACGCCTGCAACACGATGCCGATCCGCCCGCGCCGCGCGCGCGCCAGATCATCCTCGTCCATCGCGCCGAAATCGAGCCCCGCGACCGCGATCGTCCCGCCGCCCGCGCGTTCGAGCCCGGCGAGCACCGCCATCAGCGAGCTTTTCCCCGATCCCGACGGCCCGAGCAGCGCGACCGACGTCCCGGCTTCGACCTCCAGATCGACCCCGCGCAATATTTCGACGGGGGCCTTGTCGCTCCCCAGCGTCAGCGTCACATTATGGGCGGCGATCGCCAATCGGGGCGCCACGGCCTCTGGAGGTCGGGAAGCTGCGGTCAAGAGGAGACCCTTTGGAATGAAAACGGCCGGATGGCGTTCTGCCCTGATATATGGCTCTGTGATCGCGCTTTGCCAACCGCTCGCGGCCTGCGGTTCCGCCGACGCGCCCGTGGCATCGACGAAGGATCGGGGAGGCGCGGCGAAAGCGGCGCCGATCCCTGCCAATGCCCCGCTGATCATCGCGTTCGGCGACAGCCTTTATGCCGGATACCAGCTCGGCCCGAAGGAAGGGCTCGCGCCGCAATTGCAGGCGGCGCTCGCCGCCGACGGCGTCGCCGCGCGCGTCCAGAATGCCGGTGTTTCGGGCGACACCACCGCGGCGGGTCGGCAGCGGCTGGCCTATGTGCTCGACCATGCGAAAGCGAAGCCCGCGCTCGTCCTGCTCGGGCTCGGCGGCAACGACATGCTGCGCGGAATCGACGCCGCGCAGACGCGCGCCAATCTCGACGCGATGCTCGCCGAGCTCAAGAAGCGCGGTATCCCGGTGGTGCTGACCGGTATGGTCGCGGCGCCGAACATGGGGCCGGATTATGCCCGAAAATTCAATCCGATCTATCCCGAACTTGCCGCGAAATATGACACCAGCCTCTACCCCTTCATCCTCGACAATGTGGTGGGGAAGCCCGAGCTGATGCTCGGCGATCATATCCATCCCAATGCCGAGGGGGTGAAGATCGTGGTCGCGGGGCTGGCGCCGCTGGTCGAGAGCGCGTTGCCCGACGCGAAATAGCCTCGTCTTTGCGAGCGGGGCGTGTATCAGCCCAGCAATTTTTCCGCCCGTGCGCGCCATGTTGCCGCGAGCGCCTCCATTGCCGCCAACTCGCGCAGCGCACCCGACTCGTGCTTGCCCGCTCCGCCGATCAACAGCCGGAACACCCGCTCGACGTTCCACGCGGGCCGCGGCCGTTCGATGAGGTCGAGCGTATCGCCGGCGGCAACCGCGCCGTCCTCTATCACGCGATAATACCAGCCGCTGCGCCCCGTCGCCACCACCGTCGCGGGGACGCTGGCGATCCCGAAGCGGTGCCCCAGCTTCCAGCACGGCTGGCGGCCCTGGCTGACCTCGACCAGCGCGGTGCCGAGCCGGAAGCGGTCGCCGATGCAAAGGTCGCTTTCGACCAGCCCCGTGGTCGAGATATTCTCGCCAAACGCACCCGGTGCCGCGAGCAGAGCATGGCCGCCGAGCGCGTCCGCCCACCAGTCATAATGATCGCGCGGATAATGATGGATCGCCTTGTCGATGCCGCCGTGCACCGTCAGGTCGGCCTGCTCGTCGCCGTCGATGCCGAGGCGGCCGACGCGCCGCGCCCCCTCGAACGGCAACTTGCCGATCGCGCTCGTCTCGTCGCCGCGAAAGGCGCGCGCCTTGCCGGTCAGGACCGCGTCGATGGCCATGTTCATGCTGTCGCTCCGCGCGGGGTTCACGCCGCTGCCCCGCGCGGGCCGAACAGGATGATCGCCGCGCCGCCCAGGCAGAAAGCGGCGCCGATCAGATCCCAGCGATCGGGCCGGGCGCCCTCGACCGCCCACAGCCACAGCAGCGCGGCACCGATATACACCCCGCCATAGGCGGCATAGGCGCGCCCGGCATGGTCGGCATCGACCAGCGTCAGTAGCCACGCGAACAGCGCCAGCGATGCCAGCCCCGGCAGGGTCCACCAGATGGATTTGTCCAGCCGTAGCCAGGCCCAGAAGGCGAAGCACCCCGCGATCTCGGCGATCGCGGCGGCGATATAGGCGAAGGCGGTCATGGCCTTACCGTGGCCGGATCGCGGACAAAAGAAAAGGGGCGACCCGCGGGCCGCCCCTTTCCCTGTCATGTCGCTGTTCCGAAGGGATCAGAACGCGAAGCCGAGGCCGACCGCGAAGGTGTCGAAGTCGCTGATGTTGTTGCCGATGAACTGGTGGCGATATTCCGCCTTGGCATACAGGTTCTGGCCCAGCTTGTGCTGATAGCCGGCGCCGACATAGGGATCGTCGATCTGGCCGAAGGTGTAGCCGGCGTTGGCATAGAGCTTGCCGTTGGCGCCGAGCTTGGCACCCGCGCGGCCACCGGCCGAGAACTGGACCTTGGCGCCGTCGATCAGCACCTTGTCGCCAGCGATTTCGGCGCCGCCGAACGCGGTCGAGCCGAGGTCGAAATCATAGCCGCCCGCAACACCCAGCGTCGCGTCGTCGAGACCGCTGCCGGTGACATAGCCGCCGCGCACTTCGACGCGGGCTTCGCCGCCGTCGGCAGCCAGGGCGGGGGTTGCAACGATGGCCGTCAGGAGAGCGGCTGCAACTGCGAATTTCTTCATTTTATTTTCCTTCTTACTGGATCGGGCCACGCCCTTTGGGTCGCGACCTGCGCCCTAAAATGGGTCTCGCGCCTGTCCCTGCAATGAATGGATCGTTCAGAATAAGACAATTTTCTTACCTGTGTTGTTTTTACAACACAGCATAGGTATGCGGCCGCGATCGTGCGCCGGCACAAGCGCGCCGCGCCGAAATTTTCCGGGCTTTTCAAGGGAATCGTGAAAGCGATTTCAGCCGAGCGCGGCTTGTTTTTCCTCGGCGATGCGGTCGAGCTCGGCGCGGGTCGGCTTGGTCGCGGCGCTCTTGAGCTGGCCGCAGGCGGCCATGATGTCGCGCCCGCGCGGGGTGCGGACCGGCGCCGAAATCCCGCTCTTGAAGATCAGGCTGCTGAACGCGCGCACCCGTTCGGGCGTCGAGCATTCATAGGGGGCGCCGGGCCACGGGTTGAAGGGGATCAGATTGACCTTTGCGGGCAGCTTATACTGCTTGATCAGCCGGACGAGTTCGCGTGCATCCTCGTCGCTGTCATTCTTGTCCTTCAGCATCACATATTCGAAGGTGATCCGCCGCGCATTGTTCGCGCCGGGATAATCGGCGCAGGCCTGCAGCAATTCCTCGATGCCATATTTGCGGTTGAGCGGGACGATCTCGTCGCGGATTTCCTTGTTCACCGCATGGAGCGAGACCGCGAGGTTGACGCCGATCTCTTCGCCCGCGCGCGCCATCATCGGGACGACGCCGCTGGTCGACAGGGTGATGCGGCGCCGCGACAGCGCCAGGCCTTCGCCGTCCATGACGATTTTCAGCGCGCCCTTGACCTCGTCGAAATTATACAAGGGCTCGCCCATGCCCATCAACACGATGTTGGTCAGGATGCGGCCGTCGGCGGTGTAATGACCCACTTCGTCGTCGGCATCGTCATCCTCGGGGTCGGGACCGAAGCCCGCCATCGTCCCCTTGGGCCATTCGCCGAGCGCGTCGCGCGCGAGCAGCACCTGGCCGACGATCTCGCCAGCCGCGAGGTTGCGGACGAGGCGCATCGTGCCGGTGTGGCAAAAGCGGCAGTTCAAGGTGCAGCCGACCTGGCTCGACACGCACAGCGTTCCCCGGTCGGCGTCGGGGATGAAGACCATCTCATATTCCTGGCCGTCGGCGGCGGCGAGCAGCCACTTGCGCGTGCCGTCGTTCGACACCTGCGCCTCGCGCACCGTCGGGCGGCCGATGATGAAGCGATCGGTCAGCCACGGGCGCATCGTCTTGGCGATGTCGGTCATCGCCTCGAAATCGGTGACGCCGCGATGATAGATCCAGTGCCAGATCTGCTTGGCGCGCAGCTTCGCGCCCTTGGCGTCGAGCCCGGCCTCGACCAGCACGCCTCCGATCGCGTCGCGCGTCAGCCCGACCAGGTCGATCCGATTGCCCCCGCGCAAGGGAACGGTGCCCGTGGTCACGGGGTCGATATGGCCGGGAATCTGCATGATGCGCGCATATAGGGGCGAAGGGCGGTTTGCGCAATCGGGCCGCTTCCCGCCTTATCGCAGCCTGGCGCATCCCAGCGCCGCCGCGTCGATCGCCGTCGCGGCGCCGCGCAGGCGATAGGTATCGGCGATCGCGCCGCCGCTTGCGGCAGTGCTTTCGACGCTCATGCTCGGCGCCGATCGGATCGCGGCGATAATCGCGGCGTCCATCCGCGGGTCGCTTGCCCAGCCGTGGACGCCGTTGCCGGTCAGAATGAAGCGGCGGCTGCCGATCGTCAGGCGAAGCTCGCGGCCCGCGCCGCGCTCCTTTGACAGCCGGACGTAGAATTGGCCGCGAATGCGCGATTTTGGCCAATATCCCACGCTGGCATAGGGTTTGACGCGCGGCTTGCCGATCGTCGCGGCGGGCGATGCGATGGCGTAGCAGCGCGGGGTGTCGGGATCGCGGAAGGCGCCCCAGCCGTCGAAAATGCCGAGCGCGGTCGGTGCGGTGGCCAAGGCCAAGGCGGGCAAGGCGAAGGCGGGCAGCGCAAGAAAGAAGACCAAAAGGAAAGCCGCACGCCGCATCGCGCCTCGATTGCGCGAAAGCGCCCGCTTTGCAAGCATGGCTTGCGCGGCGCGATGCGTTCGTTAAGGAAGGTGGACATTTTACGGGGGCAGGGAATCGGGGCGCCGCGCCCGCGATGCCCCCGCATCAGGGATTCCTCCCGCAAGATACTGAGGATGGCGGATTAGAATGAAAGCGACGATCGAACGCGCAGTGCTTTTGAAGAGCCTCGGCCACGTCCAGTCGGTGGTCGAACGGCGCAACACCATCCCGATCCTGTCGAACGTCCTGATCGAAGCCGATGCAACCGGCCAGCTCAAGCTGATGGCGACCGACCTCGACCTGCAGGTCGTCGAAACGATCGCGGCCAGGGTCGAAACCCCCGGCACCACGACCGTGTCGGCGCACACATTGTTCGAGATCGCGCGCAAGCTGCCAGAGGGGGCCGAGGTCAGCCTCGCCGCCGCCGAGGGCAAGATGCAGATCAAGGCCGGACGGTCGAACTTCAACCTGCCGACGCTGCCGCGCGACGATTTCCCGGTGATCGCCGAGGGCGATTTGCCGACCAGCTTTGAACTGCCGGTCGCCGAACTGATCCAGATCATCGACAAGACGCGCTTCGCCATTTCGACCGAGGAAACGCGCTATTATCTGAACGGCATCTTCTTTCACGTCGCCGAGGACGCGACGGGGCCGGTGCTGAAGGCTGCGGCGACCGACGGCCACCGGCTGGCGCGCTATACGGTGACGCGCCCCGACGGCGCCACTGGCATGCCCGACGTCATCGTCCCGCGCAAATGCGTCGCTGAAATCCGCAAGCTGCTCGACGAGGCCGAGGGCAATGTCGAGATCAGCCTGTCGGCATCGAAGATTCGTTTCCAGCTCGGCAACGCCGTCCTGACCTCGAAGCTGATCGACGGCACCTTCCCCGATTACAGCCGCGTCATCCCGACCGCGAACGACAAGTTGCTCAAGGTCGATCCGAAAAGCCTGTTCCAGGGCGTCGACCGCGTCTCGACGATCGCCAGCGAAAAAACCCGCGCGGTGAAGGTCGGGCTCGACAAGGACCGCATCACCCTGTCGGTCACCAGCCCCGAAAACGGCACCGCCGCCGAAGAAGTCGCGGCGGTCTACGACAGCGAGGCGATGGAGATCGGTTTCAACGCCCGCTATCTCAGCGATATCCTCGGCCAGGTCGACGGTGATACGGTCGAGCTGCACCTCGCCGACGCCAACGCCCCGACGCTGATCCGCGAGAGCGAGAAGAGCCCGGCACTATATGTGCTGATGCCGATGCGGGTTTAAGGCCGATATAGAAGCGGCGTGTCCCGGCGAAGGCGGGGACCCATATCCAGCCGGTTCCACCTTGCACCGACCGGAGATGGACCCCTGCCTTCGCGGGGGAACAGGCTTCCGGTTTAGTGCGACGGTCAGCCGGCCTTCGCCACCCGCCAGATCACCCCGCCGGTATCGTCGGCGACCAGCGCGCTGCCGTCCTTCGCGACCTTGACGTCGGCCGGGCGACCGCGCGTCGTCTTGCCGTCCTTGGCGACGAACTGGTCGAGGAAGGGAATAGGCAGGGCATCGACCGGCTTGCCATTGGCGCCGAACTTGACGAACACCACATCATAGCCCGCCACCGGCTCGCGGTTCCACGATCCGTGCAACGCGATCAGCGCGCCGTTCGCCCAACGCTCGCCGAGCGCCAGCTTGTCGGTGAAGGTAAAGCCGAGCGGCGCGACATGGGCGCCGAGGGCATAGTCGGGGCGCTTCACATATTGGCGGCGGTCCTCTTCCTCGGGCGCGACGCGCGGATCGACGAAGCCGCCCCAATAATACCAGGGCCAGCCGAAGAAATCGCCTTCGTCGACATTGGTCAGATAGTCGGGAACCAGATCGCCGCCGAGCATGTCGCGTTCGTTGACGACCGCCCACAGCCGATCGCTGCCGGGGTAATAGGCGAGCCCGACGGGGTTGCGGATTCCCGCAGCATAGGTGCGCACATAGCCGTTCTCGGGCCGCACTTCGAGCACGCTGGCGCGGCGGGTTTCGTTGCCGACGCCCTTTTCACCAATGTTGGAATCGGCGCCCACCCCGACATAGAGCCAGCCACCCGGCGCCGCGACCAGGCTCTTGGTCCAGTGGCGGTTGGTGCCCTTGGCGGGCAGGTCGACGAGCTTCTTCGGCTTGCCGCTCATCACCGTCTCGCCCTCGACATAGGGAAAGGCGAGGATCGCGTCGGTGTTCGCGACATAGAGCGTCTTGCCGACCAGCGCCATGCCATAGGGCGAGTTGAGGCCGGTGATATAGGCGCTCTTGACCTCGGCCTTGCCGTCGCCGTCGGCGTCGCGCAGCAGCGTGATGCGGTTCGCTGATTTGCCGCCGGCGCCCGCCTTGCTCATCAGCCGGCCCATCACCTTGTTCTCGATCCCCGAGGTGTCGCGCGGCGGGCTCTCGGCTTCGGCGACCAGCACGTCGCCGTTCGGCAGCACGAAGATCGAGCGCGGATGGTCGAGCCCTTCGGCAAAGCGCTGGACCGCCAGCCCCGCGGCCGCGGTCGGCGCCTGTCCCGCGGGCCAGCCCGTCGCCTCGAGCACCTTCACCGTCGGGAAGGTCTCGGGATGCTGCGCCGCCATCACCGGCACGCGGCCGCTGAGCTCGGCGGTCGAGAAACGCGCGACCTCGGGCCGCGACAGCCAGTAAAAAGCGATGCCGCCCGCCAGGATCAGAAGGATGAGGACGACGGCGGCAATTTTCAGGATCTTGCGCATGACCATGGTCTTACACCGCGACGCGGCGGCGGCAAAGGGCCGATTGGCGCGGATGGGTTGGTTAATCGGCGCAGGCTTCGGATTAACCTTACCCGGATGTTCATCACGGTTGGGAACGGGGTGGTCAGGCGGGCGGGCTAGAGCGGCTTCGATGCAACGGGCCGGGAATCTCATGCAACTGCCAGCACCCTTTCTTGCCGATCGCGCCGCGGTCGACGACGCCGACCGGCTGATCCGCGAGCATGGCGAGGAAGCGGGCTTTGCGGCGGCGGCGCGCGCCGAGCAATATCGCGTCCTCGGCAACCATCTTCATTTCGCGCGCTGGCGGCAGATCGAACGGCTGATCACCTATCTGTCGATCGAAAGCGCGCTCGACACGGTGCATTGAACGGTCGCCTAGAGCCGCAGCCCCGCCGTCTCGGGCAATCCCGCCATGATGTTAAGGTTCTGGACGCAGGCGCCGCTCGCGCCCTTGCCCAGATTGTCGAGCTGCGCGACGAGGCGGGCCTGGCTGGCGTCGCTGTTGGCAAAGACGGATAATTCGATCCGGTCGTCGCCCGCGTCCGATGCGCGGAGCAGCATTTCGCCATCGGCGGGCGCGTCGCCCATCACCACGACCGGGCTGCCCGCGTAAAAAGCGGCGAGCGCCGCGCGCAGCCGGTCGGGCGTCGCCGCATTCGGCATCGCGCTCAAGGGCAGTGGCACCTCGACCACCATGCCGCGATGCGCCGGGATCACCGCGGGCGAGAAGAGCGGAGCGATCGACAGGCCGCAACGCGCCTGCATTTCGGGCACATGCTTGTGGCCGAGCGACAGCGCATAGCCGCGCCACGCAATGTCGCGATCGGCCTCGAACCGCTCGATCAGCGCCTTGCCGCCGCCCGAATAGCCGCTGATGGCGTTGCAGCTATAGGGCCAGTCGCCGGGCAGCAATCCGGCGCGGACGAGCGGCGCGACGAGCGCGATGAAGCCGGTCGAATAGCAGCCGGGGTTGCTGACGCGGGCGGCCCCCGCGACGGCATCGTGCCCGGCGACTTCGGGAAAACCGTAGACCCAGCCCGGCGCGACGCGGTGCGCGGTCGAGGCGTCGATAACGCGCGTGCGGCCGTTGGCGATCATCGCCGTCGCCTCGACCGCCGCCTCGTCGGGCAGGCAGAGGATGACGAAATCGGCGTCGTTCAGCGCCTCGGCGCGCGCGGCGGCGTCCTTGCGGCGCGCTTCGTCGAGGGTGATCAGCGAAAATTCGGCCCGGCCGGCCAGCCGCTCGGCGATTTCGAGGCCCGTCGTCCCCGCCGCGCCGTCGATGAAAACCGTCTGTGTCATAGGGATTTACCGCAATCTCTTCATGCCGCTCACTGGCGGCTCATGTCCTTCTTCCGCAAAGCGCGCGACGACGTCGGCGAGCGGTTCGGTCTTGACCTCCATCCATCGTCGGCTGGCGTGGATGATATGGTCAGGATCGGCCATGATGCCGACATGGCCGGGGAAAAAGACGAGGTCGCCGCGCGCAAGATCGGCAGGGGCGACGTCCTTGTCGGCGCCGAGCGCCGCAAGCTGGAGGTCGCTGTCGCGTGGCAGGCGGACACCCGCCGAGCCCCAGGCGAGCTGGACGAGCCCCGAGCAGTCGATGCCCTTCGCGGTGCGGCCGCCCCACAGATAGGGGGTTCCGGCCATGTCTTCGGCGATCGCGGCGGGATCGTCCTGCGCTCGGCCCACCTCGACCAGCGCGGCGAGCGGCAGATAACCGTGCGCGGTCTTGAGCCATTCGCCTTCCGCTTCGCCCATCACCAGCGCGCCGCGCGGCAGCACCGCGGGACCGCCGCTTGCGGCGTCGGGGGCCGAATGGAGCATCGCCTCGATCATCGCGACCCGGTGGGTCGGTGCGATCGGTGCGCCGAGGGCCTCGGCGGCGAGATAGCCGACATAATGATCGGCGAGGCAATAGCCCCACGCCCAGCCGCCGGTGAGGTCGAGCAGCGCGAAGCCCTCGCCGAACAGCAATTCGCTCGTCTGTTCGGCGGCGAGCGACGGCGAACCGCGCATCACCGCGGCGGGCAGCACGCCGCTCATCATCATCGGCGCGGCATAGTGCGGCGCGAAATGGGTGCCGGCGACTGCGACATCGGCCAGGTCGGGGCGGATCGCGACGATGCGCGGGTCGAACGCATGCGACGCGCCGGTCAGCCCGAAGCGGTCGCGGCCCTGTCCGGCGACGCCGGGGCGTCCCATCCGCACGCGGCCCGCCCCCAGATACTCGCCACTATTCGCTGTCACATGTCGTCCTGTCATAAACCGCCGCAGGCGGATAATCGCGGCGCATTAGACCAGCGACCCCCATTTTATCAAGACGCTTCGCCCTTGCCGCGGCGGTCGTAGCGCGCCTGCAACATCGCCCATGTCGCACGCAGGCCCAGCGCGGCGCCGCCCTTGGGTCGGCCGGGCTTGGCCGACGGGCGCCAGGCGAAGGTGTCGAAATGCGCCCAGAGGGTGCCCTCGGGGATGAAGCGCTTGAGGAACAGCGCCGCGGTGATCGACCCCGCGAAGGAGGAACTGCCCGCATTGCCAAGGTCGGCGATGTCGGTTTCGAGCAAGTCGGCATAGCCGTCCCACAGCGGCATCCGCCACAGCGGATCGTCGCGTTCGGTGCCGCCGCGCATCAGATCGTCGGCGAGCGCGTCGTCATTGACATAGAGGGCCGGAAGATCGGGGCCGAGCGCGACGCGCGCGGCGCCGGTCAGCGTCGCGAAATCGACGATCAGATCGGGCTTGTCCTCACCCGCCCTGGCGAGCGCATCGCCCAGAACCAGCCGCCCCTCGGCGTCGGTATTGCCGATCTCGACCGTCAGCCCCTTGCGGCTTTTCAGCACGTCGCCGGGGCGAAAGGCGTCGGAGGAAATCGCATTCTCGGCCGCCGCGACGAGGCAGTGGAGCCGCACCGGCAGCCCGCTCGCCATCACCAGTTCGGCGAGCGCGAGGACGTGCGCGGCGCCGCCCATGTCCTTCTTCATCATGCGCATCCCCGCCGCAGGCTTGATGTCGAGCCCGCCGCTGTCGAAGCTGATCCCCTTGCCGATCAGCGCGACGCGCGGGTGATCCTCTTTGCCCCAGACGATCTCGATCAGCCGCGGCGCATGATGCTTTGCCGCGGCGCGGCCGACCGCGTGGATCATCGGATAGCCCTGTTCGAGCGCTTCGCCCTTGGTGACGGTCAGCGTGCCGCCATGCGCCTTGGCGATGCGCTCGGCCGCTTTCTCGATCGCCGCGGGGCCCATGTCGGCCGCGGGCGTGTTGACGAGGTCGCGGACGAGCGCGACCGCGCGCATCTCCGCGACCGTCGGCGCGATCGCACCGACGTCGGTGGTCAGCAGCACGCGCGGGCCCTTGACGGACGGGTTCGATTGATAGGTGTCGAACCGATATTGCGCGCTCAACCAGCCGAACAGCGCCTTGCCCGGCGGCTGTCCTTCGAGCCGATAGCGGCCTTCGGGCAGAATCTGGGCGAGCTTGGCGAGGCACCAGGCCGACAGGCCGTCGGCCTTTGCGACGGCGGTCACCACCGCCCAGCGCTCGGGGTCGTCGCCGGGCAGGATCGCATGGACGAAGGCGTCGGGCTTGAAGCCGACCGCGGCGAGGTGCGCGCGCTCGCGGGCGTTGCGGGTCTTCAGCCATTCGTCGTAACCGCTCTTGTCGACGACATGGATTAGGCGGGCATCCTGCCCCTTGTCGGGCTGGATCAGGTCGGAATAGTCGATCATGTCGCCGTGCTAGGCCGATGGGGAAACTTTGTCGATTCCCAGCGTTGTGGGGGCATGACGACAAGATTTCACCAACCGATCGCCGCGCTCCTGCTTGCGAGCCTCCCCCTGCTGGCCGCCTGTTCGCAAAAGGCGCAGACCCCCGCGGAAAAGGCCGCCGCCGCCGCGGTTCCCGGCGCGCCGCCCGGCGGCGCGGACGATGTCATGGCGCGGCAGGCGACGGCGTCGAACGTGCGTGAGGCGAACGATCTCGTCGAATTCGCTTATTCCTATCCGGTCGACGCGGCGCGCATTCCGGCGCTCGCGAAATGGCTCGACAATGATCGCGTGGTCAAGCGCGACGCGCTGATCGCCGAAGCGCGCCGCGACCGGGCGGCAGCGAAAAAAGAGGGTTTTCCCTATCACGCGCACAGCTACATCCAGAGCTGGAAGCGCGTCACCTCGACCCCGCGCTTCCTCAGCCTGTCGAGCGAGATCGGAACCTATATGGGCGGAGCGCACGGGATGCAGAGCTTCGACACGCTGATCTGGGACCGGGGCAGCGCGAGTCGGCTCAAGCCGCTCGACCTGTTCACCAGCCCCGCCGCGTTCGACAACGCCGCGAAGGACGATCTGTGCGTCGGGATCGAGCGCGCGAAGACGGCGCGCGGCGTCACCTGGTCGCGCGAGCCCGGCTCGCCCTTTTCGGCCTGCCCGGTCCCCTCGGCGCAGACCATCTGGCTCGGCTCGTCGGATGGCCGCTATCTCGACCGCCTGACGATCGCGATCGGGCCCTATGAGATCGGCCCCTATGTCGAGGGCAGCTACACGATCAACCTGCCGATGTCGGGGGCGTTGGTGAATGCGGTAAAGCGCGAATATCAGCGCGATTTCCTGCCGATCAACTGACTCGCGCGCCCGATAATGCATCCCGGCGGCGGCTCGATCGTTAAGGACGGGCGGGGCGGGCAAAGGAGAATGATCATGCCAGCCAAATCCAAGGCCCAGCAGAAAGCCGCCGGCGCCGCGCTCAGCGCCAAGCGCGGCGAGACCCCGAAATCGAAGCTCAGGGGCGCGTCGAAACAGATGGTCGACAGCATGACCGAAAAGCAGCTCGAAGATTTTGCCAGCGGCTCGACCAAGGGTAAGCCCGAACATGTGGATTAGGGACGCACCCTCTCCACATTTATCCACATCGTCGTCCTTGCGAGCGAAGCAAAGCAATCCAGAGTTCGCGTAAACCGCTCTGGATTGCGTCGCTTCGCTCGCAAGAGCGCTTGTAAACTTATTCCGCCGCTTCGAGCGCCGCCGGGGCTTGCGCGGCTTTCGCAGCATCGCCCGCCTTGGTGAAGGTCAGCAGGCCGTCGGCGATCGCGCCGGTTCGCATATCGACGCGGTCCTGCACATAATTCTGGCTGAGGCGCCACGGCAGCGCGTCGGCATTCTTCGGCATGATGTGGAGCGCGCGCTGGATATAGCCCGACGAGAAGTCGAAGATATTCTCCTCGGTCAGGCTGCCTGGATCGGCGAGGACCGGGGTCGCGACATCGGCGCCGACCTGTTGCATATGATTGAGCACGCGGCAGACATATTCGGACACGATGTCGGCGCGCAGCGTCCAACTGGCGTTCAAATAACCGAACACCACCGAGAAGTTCGGGACGTTCGAGAACATGCACGCCTTATAATAAAAATGCTCGTTCCACGCGACCGGCTCGCCATCGACGCGCACCGGAATCTTGCCCGCGACCGCGAGTTTCAGGCCGGTGGCGGTGATGATGATGTCGGCGTCGAGATGCTTGCCCGATTTGAGCTGGATGCCGGCGGCGTCGAAACGCTCGATATGGTCGGTGACGACCGAGGCCTTGTCGGCCTTCATCGCTTCGAAGAAATCGGCGTCGGGGACGAGGCAGAGCCGTTGATCCCACGGGTTGTAGGGCGGAGTAAAGGCTTCGGCGTCATAGCGATCGCCCAGGCTTTCCTTCAACTTGTTGGTCAGATATTCCTTGACCTTCTCGGGCTTTTCGCGCGCGCGGCGAAAGGCGATGTCCTGAAGCCGGACATTCTTGAAGCGCGTGATCTTGTAGGCGAGCTTTTCGGGCAGGATCTTGCGCAGGAAGTTCGCGAAACCGTCCTTGGCCGGGCGGATGAAATACCAGGTCGGGGTGCGCTGGAGCATCGTGACATGCGCCGCGCCCTTGCCGTCACCCTTTTCGGTCATCGAGGGGACGATCGTGACCGCGGTCGCGCCCGATCCGATCACGACGACCTTCTTGCCGGCGTAATCGAGATCCTTCGGCCAGAATTGTGGATGAATGATCTGGCCCTGGAAATCCTCGCGCCCCGCGAATTGCGCGTCGAAGGGCTCGTCATAATCATAATAGCCCGAGCCGAGATAGAGCCAGCGCGCGGTCGTCGTCGTGACCGCGCCCTTGTCGTTCTCCATCGTCACCGTCCAGCGCGCCGCCGCGCTGTCCCAGTCGGCGCCGACCACCTTGGCGTTGAGGCGAATCCGGTCGCGGATGCCGCGTTCATCGACGATGCGATTGAGATAATCGAGAATCGCGGGGCCGTCGGCGATCGACTTTTCATGCTTCCACGGCTCGAAGACGAAGCCCAGCGTGTGCATGTCGCTGTCCGAACGGATGCCGGGGTAGCGGAACAGATCCCAGGTGCCGCCCAAATCGGCGCGACGCTCGGCCAGGCCGAAGCTGCGATCGGGGCAATTCATCTGAAGATGCACCGCCATTCCGATGCCCGAAATGCCTGCGCCAACGATCAGCACGTCCTGGTCCACCGGGCCTGCCATGATTTCGTCTCCCGTCCATCTTTAGGGAGTAGCTTACGCACCGCGTTGCATTTTGCAATCGAATTGACGTTAACGGAAACTGCCGCTGCGGCAAAGCGCCATTGCCGCTGTCACGATATTGTCATAGGGGCTTCGTGCGTTTGCAATCATCGGCCGCGAGGCGCGCGGGTAACAGGATATACAAGCCGGAATCATGCGTCAGATCGCGGTTCTTCCCTATCGATTCGGCGGCCCCGACAAGGATGGCCCGACCGAAATCCTGCTCGTCACCTCGCGTGGCACGGGGCGCTGGGTGATTCCGAAGGGCAATCCGCTCACCGGGCTCGATCGCCATGCGTCGGCCGCGGTGGAGGCCGAGGAAGAGGCGGGGGTGATCGGCGCGGTCTGCCCGACCTCGATCGGCAGCTATGAATATCGCAAGCGTCGCGCGAACGGCGCCGCGATCATGTATGATGTCGAGGTTTTTCCGCTCGCGGTGACGCGCGAACTCGACGAGTGGAAGGAAATGGACGAGCGCGAGCGGCGCTGGTTCACGCTCGATCAGGCGGCGGCTTCGGTCGACGAGGCCGATCTTCAGGCGATGATCCGATCGTTCGGGGACGGGGGCTTTCGCGCCGTGGCGCGCCGTTCGGGCGTCGTCTATAATGTTGCCCAGAAGACGGGGGTCAATCGCATGTTTGCCTGGTTCCAGCGCCTGCTCCCGAAGCAGGGCAATTTCTTCGAGATGTTCGAGGCGCATGCCGCGACGCTGTCGGCGGGGGCCGAAGCGCTCGCGCGGCTGATGCAGGGCGGCGACGGGATCGCCGACCATATCCAGGAGATCGTCGAGCGCGAGCATGACGCCGACGCGATCACCCGCGACGTGCTTCAGACGGTGCGCCGCACGTTCCTGACCCCGTTCGACCGCAGCGCGATCACCGACCTGATCGCCGCGATGGACGACGCGATCGACGAGATGCAGAAGACCGCGGGCGCGGTCGACCTCTATGACGTCACCGAGTTCGAGCCCGAGATGCGCGACATCGCCGGCCTGATCGTTGACGCCGCGCGGCTGACGGTCGAGGCGCTGCCGCTGCTCCGCAAGATTTCGGCCAACGGCCCGCGCCTGCACGAACTGACCGAGCGGCTGGTGCGCATGGAAGGCCATGCCGACGAGATTCACGCGGCGGGCCTCAAGCGCCTGTTCAAGGAATATGGCTCGACCGACACGATGCGCTTCCTGATCGCACGCGAACTCTTTCGCCACCTCGAGCGCGTCACCGACAGCTTCGAGGATGTCGCGAACGAAATCGACGGTCTGGTCATCGACCATGCCTGATGGGGTGATGCCCCCCCAAATTCCGTTCGCATCGAGCGAAGTCGAGCGGCCCATCGTTACGGCGTTCGGCCGATGGGTGTCTCGACTTCGCTCGACACGAACGGAGCGCGGATCGTCGGAAGACTGATCGGATGCACGAACTCGCTTTCCCCCTGCTCGTCGGCCTGATCCTGCTCGCGCTGGCGTTCGATTTCCTGAACGGCCTGCACGACGCCGCGAACAGCATTGCGACCGTCGTCGCGACGCGGCTGTTGCGGCCGGTGCAGGCGGTGCTGTTCGCCGCTTTCTTCAACTTCGCCGCCTATTTTCTCAGCCTCGCCTTTCCCGCGCTGCACAAGGTCGCGGAGACGATCGGCGCCGGGTTGATCGACAAGGATCTGGTGACGCCCGCGGTCGTGTTCGGCGCGCTGGTCGGGGCGATGTTCTGGAATGTCGTGACCTGGCTCAAGGGCATTCCCTCCTCATCGAGTCACGCTCTGGTCGGCGGCATCGTCGGCGCCGGGGTCGCGCATGCCGGGTTCGAGGGCATTCAGTGGACGGGGCTGAACAAGACCGTCATCGCGATCTTCCTGTCGCCGATGCTCGGGATGTTGCTCGCGATGCTGGTGATGCTGCTCAGCAGTTGGGCGCTGCGCCGCGCGACCGCGAAATTCGCCGAAAGCAGCTTTCGTTATCTCCACCTCTTTTCGTCGGCCGCCTATTCGCTGAGCCACGGGCTCAACGACGCGCAAAAGACGATGGGGGTGATCACCGTCCTCCTCTATTCGACCGGCTATCTGTCCGGCGAGTTTCACGTCCCGCACTGGGTTGCGATTTCCTGTTACGTCGCGATCGGCATGGGCACGCTGTCGGGCGGGTGGAAGATCATCGAAACGATGGGCGGCCGTATCACCAAGCTGTCGCATCATCAGGGGTTCGCGGCCTCGACCGGCGGGTCGATCATCGTCTTCACCGCCAGCCTGCTCGGCATTCCGGTGTCGACGACGCACACGATCACCGGCGCGATCATCGGCGCCGGCGTCGCCCGCCGTGCCAGCGCGGTGCGCTGGGGCGTCGCGAGCAACGTCGTCGTCGCCTGGTTCATCACCATCCCGGCAAGCGCGGTGGTCGCCGCCGCCTTTTATTCGCTCACGCGCCTGTTCTGATCAACGCGCCGGGCGGTAAGCGACGCTGGCGCCGCCGGTCATGCGGACGGGCAGGTAAAGCCCATTGCCATAGGCCTTGATCTCGCCGATCTCGAACCCGTCGATGCGGGTGCGGATGACGAACGCCCCTTCGCGCCGCTGGTCGACCGCGCGCTTGATCTTGCCTTCCAGTTCGTCGAGGTCGCGGGCGAAATTCTGCGTCAGCGCCTCGGCGATCAGCGGTGCGAAGCCTTCGCTCCGTCCGATCAGGATCAGCATGTCGCCGCCGACCCCGTTGGTGTCGCCATTGATGTCGAGCGCGGTGAAGCGGACCGTCGCCGAGCCCGGCTCGTTGACCGGCAGCGCCGTCATCCAGATGGTCCCGCGGGTCGGTTCGCCGGTGCGCGCTTCGAGCCGTGCCTCGACTTCGGTGCCGACCGCGATCCGCCCGCCGGGCGCGCCATAGACGGTCGACGGGCCGAATTTGACCATCATCGGTCCCAGCTTGGGCAACATGAACGGTCGCGTCGCGCGCTTGGCGAGTGCGCGGTCGATCACCGGCTGGAGCACGGCATAGTCGGCGATCACCGGGACGCGGATGTCGAGGTGCGGCTGCGGCGTCTCGCGCACCAGTCTGGGCAGGGGGGTCGGCTCGGGGTCGTCGGGGCGGCCCGACACGAAGGTTTCGGTCACGCCTTCGATGCCGAGATTGAGGTTCAGTCGCAGCCTGTCGAGCCGAAAGCCGCCATAGAGGGTGCGCTGCGGCGTCACCCGCATCCAGACCGGCGGATTTTCGCGGTTGAGTTCGATCGCGGTGAAGCTCTGCCGCCAGATGTCGGCGGCCTGGGCGTGGATGTTGATCCGGGCGATTTCGCGATTCACTTCGCGCTCGACGTCGCGGATCACGGGGGCGAGCTTTGCATCGGCCTGGTCGGTGAAGGTGATTCGCTTGCCGAGAAAATCGATCCCCGGCGGCTTCGTCCAGCCATAGCTGATCCGCGCCTTACCCTGCATCCGCCAGTCGGACGCCAGGTCGATGCGGATGCGCGCATGAGCGAGCGCCGATCCGGTCGCGGTCTCGCCCTTCAGTACCCCGCCGACGTCGCGCGCCGCGATCGTGGCGTTGAGCGGCACATCGACGACGATCTCCTTGCCCTCGCCGCGCAGCCGCAGCGCGCCGCGCGTGACCCGGCCGACGATGGTGCAGGGGATCGCGGGGGTGACCTTGACCTTGCGGCCAAAGACCTTGACCCGCTGGGGCGGCACGCACGCCTTTTCGCGCCGGTCGATCGTCCACAGCGTTCGGGGCACCGCGCGTTCGAGCTGCTGGCGAAGCGGCGCGATATCGGCGTCGATCGGCACCGCGATCAGCGATGTCTGGCTTGGCGTCGGCGCCATGTCGGTGGCGTGGGGCGGAGCCTTGGCGCCGCCTTTCGCGGGATCGCAGCCGGACAGCAGTGCTATCAGCAAAAGCGCGGCCGCCAATGGCTTGATTGCGTGCATGATTCTGCCCCTGACAGCCCGGCGGTCGGAGCCTATAAACTTTGTGGCTGGCGTGGAAGCGGAAATAGCGCGGTGCAGAACCGCGTCGATTTAGAAAGCTGTCGTGTCCCCGCCTTCGCGGGAGCACGCCAGCTTTTTTGTTGGAATCGACATCAGGGTTCGATCACCCCGAACAGATCATGTTCGTCGGCGTCCTCGACGGTGACATCGACGATATCGCCGGCCTTCAGCGTCGCGGCGACGTCGCGGAGGTAGACATGGCCGTCGATTTCGGGGGCGTCGGCCTGGCTGCGGCCGGTGGCGCCGATGCTGCCATCCTCATCCGCCTCGCCGACCTCGTCGATGATGACGGGGAGGGTGCGGCCGATCTTGGCTTGCAGCTTGGCGGCGCTGATCGCGGCGGTCTTGTCCATGATCCGCTGATAGCGCTCTTCCTTGACCGCTTCGGGGACCGGATCGGGCAGGGCGTTCGCCTGCGCGCCCGCGACGGGTTCAAAGCGGAAGGCGCCGACGCGGTCGAGCTGCGCTTCGTCGAGCCAGTCGAGGAGATATTGGAAATCCGCTTCGGTCTCGCCGGGGAAGCCGACGACGAAGCTCGATCGGATCGCGATGTCGGGGGCGATGGCGCGCCAGCTCTTCAGCCGTTCGAGCACCTTGGCTTCGTTCGCGGGGCGCTTCATGCGCTTGAGGACGCTGGGGCTCGCGTGCTGGAAGGGGATGTCCAGATAAGGCGTCAGCAGCCCCTCGGCCATCAGCGGGATCACCGCATCGACGTGTGGATAGGGGTAGACATAGTGGAGGCGCACCCACGGCGCGCGGCCTTCGCTGGTCTTGAGCTGGCCGAGTTCGCGCGCGAGGTCGGTCATGTGCGCACGCACCTCGCGGTCTTTCCATGTCCGCGGGTCGTGGCGGATATCGACGCCATAAGCCGAGGTATCCTGGCTGATAACGAGCAGTTCCTTGGTCCCCGCCGCGACGAGCTTTTCGGCCTCGCGCAGCACCGCGTCGATGCGGCGGCTGACCAGTTTGCCGCGCAGGTCGGGGATGATGCAGAAGGAACAGCTATGGTTGCAGCCTTCGGAAATCTTCAGATAGCTGTAGTGGCGCGGGGTGAGCTTCAGTCCGCCTTCTGGCACGAGATCGACGAACGGCCCTTGGGTCGGCGGCGCGGCGTCGTGGACCGCATCGACGACCTGCTCATATTGATGCGCGCCGGTGACCGCGAGGACGCCGGGGAAGCGCGCGCGGATGACCTCGGCCTCATTGCCCATGCAGCCGGTGACGATGACGCGGCCGTTCTCGGCGATCGCTTCGCCGATCGCCTCGAGGCTCTCTTCCTTCGCCGAATCGAGGAAGCCGCAGGTGTTGACGAGGACGACGTCGGCGCCGGCATAGTCGGGCGACAGCCCATAGCCGTCGGCGCGCAGCTTGGTGAGAATCCGTTCGCTGTCGACGAGCGCCTTTGGGCAGCCGAGCGACACCATGCCGACTTTCGGCTGGGCGGGGAGGGTTTTAACTGTCATGATTGGCGGCGCCCATAGTCGATTTTGCAGGCCTTGTCACGCGCGGCGCGCTGGCCCATGCAGCGCGGCGATCGGGCAAGGAAGGAAGATATGATGATGATCGGGGTGCTGGCGGCGATTTCGGCGGCGATTGCGGTCGCGGCGGGGGCGTTCGGCGCGCATGGCGCGGCGGGGCCGCAGCAGGCCGACTGGCTGCGGACGGGCGGCCTCTACCAACTCATCCACGCGGTCGCGGCGCTTGCGATCATGGGGAGCGCGCGCGGGCCGGCGATCCTGTTGCTCGCGGGGTCGGCGCTGTTCGCGGTCACCCTCTATGCGATGGCGCTCGGCGCGCCGAAATGGCTCGGCGCGTTGACGCCGATCGGCGGCAGCCTGCTGATTATCGGCTGGTTGTGGGCCGGGTGGATTTACTGGCGGGGCTAGAGCACCGCGCGTTAAATCGGCAGCACCCCAATTCCGTTCGTGTCGAGCGAAGTCGAGACACCCAACGGTGTAGCACAAGGCCGATGGGTGTCTCGACTTCGCTCGACACGAACGGAACGATGGGTCAGATTAAGGGCTCGCGGGGCTAGGCTCCGCCTCATATGTCTCGCAACTGATGACTTCGACGATCATGTCGCCCGATTCGAGCCGCTGCGCCTCGGGCTCCCAGAAGCCATAGGGCTTGCCGTCGCGATAGACGCGCAGGCCGCGGCCGCCGCTCGCGAGCTGGTCGAGGCCGCGGCCGATTTCTTCGGCGCTGATCGGCCGTTCGCGAAGCTGTACCCGGCCGCCGACCGCCGCGAGGTCGGCCAGATAATCGGCGACATGCTCGCCCTGCGCCGAACCCGCCAGCAGCAGGCCGGTAAAGCTGACCGGGTTGATGACGTTGTTCGCGCCTGCCTGCCGCGCGAGCAGCTCGTTATCCTGGGTACGGATGACGACGCTGATCGGGACATCGGGCGCGAGGTGGCGCACGGTCAGGACGATCAGGATCGAGGTGTCGTCGCGCCCCGCCGACACCAGCACCGACTGCGCCGCGGCGATCCGCACGTCGAGCAAGGTCTCGTCGCTCGACGCATCGCCCTCCAGCACGTTGCAGCCCACCGCCTCGGCGGCATTCACGCGGCCGCGCGCCGCGTCGATCACGACGACGCACGCGGGGTCGGTGCCGCGCGCGATCAGTTCGCGCACCGCCTCGGCGCCGCTGACGCCATAGCCGAGCACGACGATATGATTGGTGAGCTTTGCCTGGATGCGGGCCATACGCCATTTATCCCATGTGCGCTTGATGACGAAACTGTAGGCGGTGCCGACGAAGATCAACAGCACCGCGATGCGGATCGGCGTGACGATCACCGCCTCGATCAGGCGCGAGCGGTCGGAGACCGGGGCAATGTCGCCAAAGCCCGTCGTCGTGACCGAGATCATCGTGAAATAGACGACGTCGAGAAAGCTGATTTTCCCATCGTGGCTGTCGTACAGCCCGGCGCGGTCGATCCAGTGGACGAGAATGACGATCGCGATGAGCAGGAAGGCCAGGCCGAGTCGCGCCGAGATGTCGGCCCAGATCGGCCATTTCGCGGCGCGGCGCAGCGTGTGCAAACCCTGTTGCAGTTTCAGCTTCGGATTGGGCCGCCGGCTCATCGCCGTCCTTTTGCCAAAGGCGAGAGGGGATGGCTAGCCCGCCATTCGTCATCCCGGCGAAGACCGGGATCTCGCCGGTGCGTCAGGACGAGAGGTCGAGATCCCGGCCTTCGCCGGGATGACGGCTTAGGATGAATAAGCTCCGCGCAGCGCCGCGAGCGAGGCGTCGTGGGTCAGGTCGAGCTGGAGCGGGGTGACCGAGATATGATGGTCGTCGATCGCTTCGAGGTCGCTGTCGTGACCCTGCGAATGCACGATGCCGTGGAGGCCGAACCAGTAATAGCGATAGCCGCGCGGGTCGGTGCCCTCGACGATCGAGCCGCGGCCATAGTCGTGGAACCCCTGCCGCGTGATGCGGATGCCCTTGACCTCGGCGGCGGGAATTGCCGGGAAATTGACGTTGATCAGCGTGCGCGGCGGCATCTCCCTGTCGATCAGCGGGCGCAGCACCTTGGCCCCCCACGCTTCGGCAGCCTCGAACGGCACGCCGTCGCCCATGCCTTCGCGGGCATAGACCTGGCTCAGCGCGATCGAGCGGATTCCCGCGAGCGCGCCCTCGATCGCCGCCGAAACCGTGCCCGAATAAGTGATATCGTCGCCCAGATTGGCGCCGCGGTTGACCCCCGACAGGATCAGATCGGGCTTTTCGGGCATCAGCTTGCCGATCGCCATCATCACCGAATCGGTCGGGGTGCCGCTGCACGACCAGCGGCGTGTCCCATGCCGGTGGACGCGGACCGGGCGCGAGAGGGTCAGCGAGTGGCCGGCGCCTGATTGCTCCTCGGCGGGCGCGCAGACCCAGATATCGTCCGAAAGCTGGCGCGCGATCGCTTCGAGGACCGCCATGCCGGGGGCATGATAGCCGTCGTCGTTGGTGAGGAGGATGCGCATAGCCTGTCTTTCTCAAACTCCGTTTGCCCTGAGCTTGTCGAAGGGCCGTTCTTCTCTTTGGCGCTGCAAGGAGAAGGACGGTGCTTCGACAAGCGCAGCACGAACGGATCAAGGGGTAAGTCTGGTAATCCCGCCCATATAGGGCAGCAGCGCCGCCGGAATGTCGACGCTGCCGTCGGCCTGCTGGTAATTTTCGAGGATCGCGACGAGCGTGCGCCCGACCGCGAGGCCCGAGCCGTTGAGCGTATGGACGAAGGCATGGCTCTTGACGCTCTCGCGGCGGAACCGCGTGTTCATGCGGCGCGCCTGGAAGTCGCCGCAGTTCGAGCAGCTCGAAATCTCGCGATAGGCGTTCTGGCCGGGCAACCAGACTTCGAGATCATAGGTCTTGCGCGCCGAAAAGCCCATGTCGCCGCTGCACAGCAGCATCTTGCGATAGGGAAGGTCGAGCGCTTCCAATATGTTTTCGGCCGCCCTTGTCTTGCGTTCGAGTTCGGCGTCGCTGTCCTCGGGCCGCACGATCGAGACGAGTTCGACCTTCCAGAACTGATGCTGGCGGATATAGCCGCGCGTATCGCGTCCCGCCGAACCCGCTTCGGAGCGGAAGCAGGGGGTGAGCGCGGTCATGCGGATCGGCAGCTCGGCCTCGGGCAAAATCTCCTCGCGCACCGCGTTGGTCAGACTCATCTCGGAGGTCGAGATCAGCCAGCGGCCGTCGGTGGTCTGGAACAGATCCTCGCGGAACTTGGGAAGCTGGGTCGTCCCGAACGCCGCTTCGTCGCGCACCATCAGCGGGGTCGCGCATTCGACATAGCCGGGCTCGCCGGTCTGCCTGTCGAGCATGAACTGGCCGATCGCGCGTTCGAGCCGCGCCATCTGGCCGCGCAGGAAGGCGAAGCGCGCGCCCGACATCTTCGCCGCGGTCTCGAAATCGAGCCCGAGCGCTGGAGCGAAATCGGCGTGCTCTTGAGGGGTGAAATCGAACGTCCGCGGCGTGCCCCAGCGCGCGATCTCGACATTGCCGTCTTCGTCTTCGCCATCGGGGACGTCGGCGGCGGGAAGGTTGGGCAGCGCGGCAAGCAGGTCGTGGAGCGCGGCCAGTCGTTCGCGCTCGGCCTCTTCCTTTGCGGGGAGCGTCGCCTTGAGGTCGGCGACCTCGGCCTTCAGCGCCTCGGCCTTGTCCTTGTCGCCCGTCGCCATCGCCTGGCCGATCGCCTTCGACGCTTCGTTGCGGCGCGCGAGCGCGGCCTGGATTTCGGTCTGCAAGGCGCGCAGCGAGGCGTCGAGGCCCAGGATTTCAGCGGACAGGGGCTCGAGGCCGCGGCGCGCGAGGCCGGCGTCGAAGGCTTGCGGGTTATCCCGGATCAGGCGGATATCGTGCATCGCCGCGCTATGGCGGCGCGGCGCTAGTGGTGCAAGTCCGGTTTAGCGTTCGATAAGCGCCGCAAGCTGGCCGATCGCGGTGCCCCAGCCTTCCTGGAAGCCCATCTCATCATGCTTGGCGCTGTCCTCGGGGTTCTTGTGGAGGACGCGGGCCGAGTAGAGCGTGCCGCCGTCGCGGGCCTCGAAGGTCAGGATCGCGGTCACCGCGAGCCAGGGGTCGGCGGGCTGCCAGCCTTCGGTGAGCACGGTGGTGAAGACGAGCCTCTGTTCGGGCACCGCTTCGAGGAAGCAGCCGTCGATGTGCGGTTGCCAGTCGCCGTCGCCTTCGCGCATCCGGGTGACGAAACCGCCGCCGGGGCGCAGGTCGAGCGTGTCGACGCGGCAGGCGATCGGCGCCGGGATCCACCATTTTTCGAGATTCGCGGGAATGCTCCACGCCTCCCACACCGCCGATGGCGGCGCGGCGATCAGGCGCGAGATGGTCAGTTCGGTGTCGGTCGTCACGGATTTTTCTCCTCGGCGGTTTGCGATTCGACGAAAGCGGCGAGCCGGTCGGTGCGGCTCTGCCAGATAGCGCGCTGCTCGCCGAGCCAGCCCTCGGCCGCGGCGAGCCGGTCGGCATCGATATGGCAGGTGCGGACGCGGCCCTGCTTCTCCGACCGGATCAGCCCCGATGTTTCGAGCACCGCAAGATGCTTGAGGAAGGCGGGAAGCCCCATGTCGAACGGCGCGGCGAGGCGCGTCACCGGCGCCGCGCCTTTCAGCAGTCGGCTGATCACCGCGCGCCGAGTCGGGTCGGCGAGCGCATGAAAGAGGGTGTTGAGGGCGGCCTGTTGGTTCACCATATGGTAAAGCATAGCTAATGGTTCGCCGATTGGCAAACCATATGGAGCCGCGCATGAAAAGAGGGCCACCCGGTGGGGCGGCCCTCAGTCAGGTGGCGCGGGTCAGGCCCGCAACCGCCAGTGGATGCTAGGCCGCGTCGGCCGTGTCGGTGCTTTCGTCGTTGCGGTTTGCGGCGCGGCGGCGCGCGACGAGCGCGGCGGCGGCGGCGCCGAACAACAGCATCATCGGCGGCGCCGGGACGGGGGTCGGCGTGCCCGACGAGCCGCTGCTGGTGCTGCCGCCCGAGCTGGACGAAGAAGACGAGGATGAACTGCTGCTCGATGAGGAGGAGGACGAGCTGCCGGTGCTGCCGAAGCTACTGCTGCCGCCGGTCGCGCCCGACGAGGTGGCGCCGCTCGACGAACTGCTCGACGAGGACGAACTGCTGCTCGACGACGAGGACGAACTGCCCCCCGAGCTGCCCGAACTGCCGCCGTGCGACGAGCTGCCCCAACCTGAACTGCCATGGCCGTGCGAGCTGCCGCCGCCCGACGACGAGGAACTCGACGACGAAGAGGAGGATGACGAACTCGACGACGAACTGCTGCTCGACGACGAGGTGCTGACGCCGCCGGTCGAGGTCGAAACATTACCCGATGAGGTGCTGACGTTGCCCGAGGAGGTCGAGACATTGCCCGACGACGTGCTGACGTTGCCCGAGGAGGTCGAGACATTACCCGACGAAGTGCTCACGCCGCCGGTCGAGGTCGAAACCCCGCCGGTCGAGGTGCTGACACCCCCCGTCGAGGTCGATACGCCGCCCGATGTTGAACTGGTCGAGGTCGATACGCCGCCGGTGGTCGTCGAGGTGACGACGATGCTGCCGCTGCTGCCGCCGCCCGAACTGCCGCCGAAGAAACCGCCGAAAAAGCCGCCGCCGAAGCCGCCGCCAAAACCGCCGCCGACCACCGTGACGCCGCCGCCGCCTCCGCCACCTTCCCAGCTCCGCTGCGGGAAGGGGGCATAGGGAATCGGGGGCAGGGGGATCGTCTGCGTCACCACCTGCTGCTGCGGGGTGACGGTGCGGATGATCCGCTTCGTCGTCACGACGCGGCGGATGCGCTTGACATGCTTCCGCGCGGCGTGCCGCTTGCGCACGACCTTGCGGGGGGTGCAGGGCGTGCACGACGCCTTGCGGACCGATGCCGCCGCCGGAACGTCGGCGATCTGCATCGCGCCGCCCCCGATGAGCGCGCCGCCGCAGGTGCAGGCACAAAGCTTGGCGAGGGCCATTCGGACAGACATAATCTCGTTCTCTCTTTTCCCGTTGCGGCGCGACAGGATGTCCTGTTGCACCTCCCGCTAAAGTCAAAAGGACAAAGCTTCGTGAATGCGTCCACGCTGTTAACTGCGTTTACCTGTCCGAGAGCGGGAAACCGACCCCGGAATCAAGGAAAATACGCATAACTGTCCCATATCAGAACGAAAATCCCTTCGATTCGGCCCAATCGGTTCATCCGGCGGGGGTGAGGAGGGGCCGAGAGAGGGGCCGACAGGGGCCTTGGTTCAGCCCGGCTTCACCGCTTCGCCGCTAGTTGCGGCTTCGGCGCTTGTGTCGTCCCTTGGGGGTGGTTATAGGCGCGGCGCATTCCCCTGGTCGTCCGTCCCGGGCGATTGAGGAGACAGGAAAGGACGCGAGAAGCCCTTTATGCCAACCCAGATCGCCGATGTTGGCGCCGGTGCGCTCCTGGCAGCCAAGTCCAATCTCGATTCGGACTATGTCCCCAGCGACGACGAAGAGTTTATGAACGAGCGGCAGCAGGATTATTTCCGCAATCTGTTGCTCGCATGGAAGAAATCGATCCTGACCGAAGCCGAATCGACACTGGCGCACCTGCAGGATGGTCCGCTCCGCGAGCCCGACCTTGCCGACCGCGCGTCGAGCGAGACCGACTGGGCGATCGAGCTTCGCACCCGCGACCGCCAGCGCAAGCTGATCGCGAAGATCGATGCGGCGATGCGCCGGATCGACGAGGGCGAATATGGCTATTGCGCGGTGACCGGCGAACCCATCTCGCTCGCCCGGCTCCAGGCCCGTCCGATCGCGACGATGACGCTGGAAGCGCAGGAGCGCCACGAGCGCAACGAGCGCATCTCGCGCGAAGATTGATCCGCCGCGGGACAAATCGCGCTTTCTTTACGTTTCCGCAATCGCTGCAATCTAGAGTCGCCGCCTGACATGCAGCGCGGGGAAACAGGTCGCAATGGAATCGCGGGAATCGCTATCGGTCGATGAAGAAGTGGCGGCGCTGTCGCGCAGCGCCGATCGGGACAGCCTGTTCATGCAGGCCAATCTCCTTTTGCCAGGTCAGCCGACACCGCTCGTCGTGCGCGTGCGCAATCTGTCGGCGGGTGGCATGCTGGCCGAGGCGGTGGTGCGCGGCGTCGTGGAAGGCGCCGCGGTCGAGGTCGAATTGCGCAATGTCGGCTTTGTGCCGGGGCGCGTCGTCTGGGTCGGCGAGGGCAAGTTCGGCATCGCCTTCGACCATGTCGTCGATCCGCAGGCGGTGCGCCGTCAGGTGGTTCAAAAGATGGAAGTGCCGCCGCATATCTCGGCGCTCGATCGACCTTCCTACCGCCGACGCTGAGGCGTTCCGTAAGGGAAGGCGTCAGCGGGGCGGTAGCGGTCAGGCGACGGTCAGGCGGTCGCGGCCATTTCTTCCTTCAGCCTCAGCTTCTGTTTCTTCATCTGCGCCAATAATGCCGTATCGGGGCTTGGTCGGCGCTCTTCATTCGCAATTTTCGCGTCGAGGTCCGCATGACGGGACTTCAGGGCGGAAAGGTGCGACAAGCTCATGGGCCATTCTCCTTTTCGACTCGTGTTGGCGGGGCCGAGTAGATCACGAATCGCCTCCCATGTCGTCGCGATTCGCCCAGTCGGTCCCCGTCCCGGACAGCCCGTTGCAGACCGCAGCCGATCGTGGCAGGAGGCGGGGCGTGAACCCCGAGGAAATCACCCAGCGCCTGGAACTGCTTCGCCTTGAGCATCGCGACCTCGACGCCGCGATCATCGCGCTTGGCGAAACGGCGGTCCCCGACCAGCTCCAGCTCGCGCGTCTGAAGAAGCGCAAGCTTCGCCTGCGCGACGAGATAAGCTGGTGCGAGGATCAACTCCTTCCCGATATCATCGCCTGATTCAAAACGGGACGGCTGCAAATTTCATGGTTACCGGCCATTGCGGGGATCGCGGGCGCCGTGCCATCCCTTCGGCCATGGTGATGGGACGGACAGATGCAGGCTGGGCCAGCCTCCCGGTGCAGCGCGCGCAGGTCGAAAATCTCTATGTCGATGCGATGCTGCTCGCCGATGAAGCGCACGCCGCCTTTGCCGCGCAGCGCGACCTCGGCGGCATCGCGGGCGACAGCCTGCTGCGAATCGGACTCGCCTGCGAATCGCTCAAGACGACGACGCGGCTGATGCACGTCATCGCCTGGCTGCTCCACCGCCGCGCGATGATCGCGGGCGATCCCTGCGCCGGGCCGAACGACAGCGCGGCGCGCATCGGCGCGCCGGTGATCGCCGACTGGGACGTCTGCGCGCGCTTCGACGATCCGCTCCGCCGCATCGTCACGGCGAGCGAGCGATTGTTCGAGCGTATCGCGGCGATCGAGGCCGGCTGGGACGCGCCCCGCGCGGCGACGCCGGTGCAGGCGATGCTGGCGGACCTGTCCGCGCGGCTGTGACTCGCCAAATTCGCTTGCCCTAAAAGGAGTATATGAAATACTCTTTTCTCGAAGGGAGAGCGGAAGATGGATCGTGCCGAAAAGCTCGCGCTGCTCGACGACAGCCTGACGCGCGCGGCGGAGGCGCTCGGCGACGTCACGCCGCATGCGATGGCGCTCTATTATGCGCGGCATCCCGGCGCTGCGGCGAGTTTCGAGCATCATGGCCTCGGCAAGACCGCGGCGCTCGAAGCCGAGATGGTCGAAAACAGCCTCTATTGCCTGATGCACTGCCTCGACCGCCCGGCCGAGATCGAGATATTGCTCGAAAATTCGGTGCCGCACCATCATTTCACGCTCGAGGTTCCGCTCGGCTGGTATCAGGGTCTGCTCGATGCGACGATCGACGTGATCGCGGACACGGTGCCCGCGGATGCGGCCGGCGAGCAACAAGTATGGGCGGAAATTCGCGAGCGGCTGGGCGCGATCTTCACCGGATGCCGGGATTTGTTGCCCCAGGATGCTGCGGTCGGGGTCGGGATATAGTCTGATTTCTTTCGTCATCCCGGCGAAGACCGGGATCTCGACGGTGCAATACAACGCGACGGCGAGACCCCGGCCTTCGCCGGGGTGACGATCAGGCGGTCATCCACTCCACCCACGCCCCATGCGGATGCGAGCGGGCGAGGGTCTGGCCCGCTTCGCCGCCCGGCCAGTGGCGCACGACCAGTTCGTGATGATGCGCAGTACGGTTCGCCTCGAGCGCGATCCAGGCGAGCGGCCGGTCGGGGGTGGCTTCGGCGCCGGCTTCCTCCATCGCGGTGGTGACGCGCATCTGCTGGTCCTCGGGGACATATTGCCAGACGATCGAGTGCATCAGGACGCGCGTCGTGCCCGCGGCCTGCGGCTTTTTCAGCTCGGCCTCGACGAAGTCGGCGGCGGTGGCGCGGACCAGATTCGGTTTTTCCTCGCGCGCCGCGGCGATCGCGGCCTCCATCCGCGCAAAGCGGATATGGTGTTCGGGCCAGATATAGGCCTTGAGGCGCAGCGCCTGCGCGGGATCGGTCAGGTCGACCGGCGCGACGTCGCAGCCCTTGAGCCCCGCGATCGCGATCGGATGCTGCGGCGGATGGACCCCGCGCCATTCGGGGGTGAAGGCGATGGCGCCCGGCTGCGGCCCGACCTGCACCCCGCCAAGGTCGTAGTGATAGCGATCGAGCATCAGGTTGATCCCGGCGCTCGACCCGATCTCGATACAGTCGAAGCGCGGCGGCAGCCCCCCACCTGCGTCGCTGTCGGCGAGCCACAGCATCGCCGCGACGAAATTCGACGAGCGCCCCGCTTCGTTGGTCTGCGGCGGGCCGTCGAGCCAGGGGAGCAGCGCCGCCTCCTGCCGGGTGACGACTCCGGCGACGATCGCGGCGTCGTTGATATCCTCGGCATCGGCATAGATGGGCGCAAGCTCGGGCGCGGCCCGCGCGAGGTGCAGCGCATGCAGCCCGCCCGCGGCGCGCAGCGGCAGCGCGTCGGCGAGCGGCGCGCCTTCCCATTCCGCCATGCGACGGGCAAATTCGGTCGTCGGCTTGTCGAGCAGCGTCGCCAGCGCGGCGACGATCCGCGCGGTGACCGGCGCGTCGGCTGCGCGGCAATAGGCGACCTGGTTGGCAAAGGCGGTGCGCACCGCACCGGCGCCGGTCGCCTTCATGTCGATATACTCGTAACGCTCGCTCATTGCCCTTTCTCCCGTCGCCGCTTAAAGGCACGGCGCTTATGCCCGAACCGATCATCTTTGCCATCCCCAAGGGACGCATCCTCGACGAGGCGCTGCCGCTGCTCGCGGCCGTCGGTATCGAGCCCGCGGCAGATTTCTTCGACAAGAAGAGCCGCGCGCTGGTGTTCGGGACGAACCATCCGCATATTTCGCTGATCCGCGTCCGCGCCTTCGACGTCGCGACCTTCGTCGCGCACGGCGCGGCGCAGCTCGGCATCGTCGGGTCGGACGTCGTCGATGAGTTCGACTATTCGGAGCTTTATGCCCCCGTCGACCTTGGCATCGGTCATTGCCGCCTGTCGCTCGCGGGGCCTGAAGGCAGCGCGCCGCCGGGAATCGGCTCCAGCCATATCCGCGTCGCGACCAAATATCCCGCGACGACGCGCCGCTGGTTCGCGGAGCAGGGAATCCAGGCCGAGTGCATCAAGCTGAATGGCGCGATGGAGATTGCGCCGAAGCTGGGGCTGGCCTCGCACATCGTCGATCTTGTCTCGACCGGGCGGACGCTGGTCGAAAATGCGCTCGCCGAGCAGACGGTGATCAGCGAGGTGTCGGCGCGGCTGATCGTCAACCGCGCCGCGTTCAAGCTGCGCTCGGCCGAAGTGCCGGCGCTGGTCGAGCGGTTCCGTCAGGCCGTAGGGCAGGGCGATGCGGCGGCTTGACGCCTCCGATCCCGGTTTTGCGGCGGCGTTCGACGCGCTGGTGAACGATCGGCGCGAGAGCGCGTCCGACGTCTCGGCCGATGTCGCCGCGATCATCGCGCGGGTGAAGGCGAAGGGCGACGCCGCGCTGGCCGACTATACCGCGAGGTTCGACCGCTTCGACCTCGACGCGCGCGGCTGGAGCATCTCGAAAGCGGAATGCGCCGCGGCCTATGACGGACTCGCGCCCGAGCTGCGCGATGCGCTGAACCTCGCGGCGGAGCGTATCCGGGCCTATCACGCCGCGCAGCGCCCCGAGGATCGCGACTATCGCGACGGCACCGGCGCGCGGCTCGGCGCGCGCTGGGGCGCGGTCGATGCGGCGGGGGTCTATGTTCCCGGCGGGCGCGCGGCCTACCCCTCGTCGGTTTTGATGAACATCATCCCCGCCAAGGTTGCCGGGGTCGAACGGATCGTGATGGTCACCCCGACCCCCGACGGCGCGACGAACCCGGTCGTGATGGCGGCGGCGCATATCGGCGGAGTCGATGAAATCTGGCGCGTCGGCGGCGCGCAGGCGGTCGCGGCGCTTGCCTTTGGCACCAAGCGCATTGCGCCGGTCGATGTCGTCACCGGCCCCGGCAACGCCTGGGTCGCCGAGGCCAAGCGCCAGCTTTACGGGGTCGTCGGGATCGACATGGTCGCGGGGCCGAGCGAGATCGTCGTCGTCGCGGACGGCAGGAATGAACCGCATGTCATCGCCGCCGATCTGCTCAGCCAGGCCGAGCATGACCCGACCAGCCAGTCGATCCTGTTCACCGACGATAGCGATTTCGCCGATGCGGTTGCCGTCGCGGTCGCTGCGGTGATCCCGACGCTCGCCACCGCCTCGACGATGCAGGAAAGCTGGGCTGCCAATGGCGCGGTGATCGTCGTTCCGACGCTGGCCGACGCGATTCCCCTGTGCGACCGGCTCGCGCCCGAACATCTCGAACTTGCTGTCGACGCGGCGGAGGCCGATGCGCTCTTCGCGAAGGTGCGCCACGCGGGGTCGGTCTTCCTCGGCCGCCACACGCCCGAGGCGATCGGCGACTATGTCGCGGGTCCCAACCATGTCCTGCCCACCGGACGCCGCGCGCGCTTTTCGAGCGGGCTGTCGGTCACCGACTTCATGAAGCGCACCAGCTTCCTCGCGCTCGACGAGGGTGCGCTCGCGGCGATCGGCCCCGCGGCGATTGCGCTCGCAAAGGCCGAAGGGCTGCCCGCCCATGCGCTCAGCGTCCAGAACAGATTGAAATAAAGCCATGAACAAACGCGCTCAATCCCGCTCCGCCGCCCGCCTCGCCGCCGTGCAGGCGCTCTATCAGCACGAGATGGAGGGCACTCCGGTCGCGCATCTCATCCATGAATTCCACCAGCATCGCATCGGCGCGACGATCGAGGATGCCGAATATGCCGACGCCGACGTCGCTTTTTTCGACGATATCGTGAAAGGCGCGCTGGCGCGTTCGGAGGAGATCGACGCCGCGATCATCGAACGCCTCGCGAGCGGCTGGACGATGGAACGGCTCGACCGCACGATGAAGGCGATATTGCGCGCCGGTGCCTATGAACTGATCGCGCGCGGCGACGTGCCGGTGGGCGCGGTGGTCAGCGAATATGTCGATGTCGCCAAGGCATTCTTCGACGGTCGCGAGGCAGGCTTCGCCAACGGCCTGCTCGACGCGATCGGCAAGGATGTGCGAGCGAAATAGGGCGTCCGCCAATGGGGGCGTCCCCGCGAAGGCGGGGACCCATCTCCGGCCGGTTCAAGATGGCGCCCGCAGGAGATGGACCCCCGCCTTCGCGGGGGAACAGTTCTTGCGGACATACAGTTCGGTCCATCGGGTGATGCGTGCAAGCTAGCAATTGTCCAATCGGGATGAATGCCGCTAAACCACTCCCTATGAACGAAGCCGATTTCATCGCCCGCCTGCGCGCGATCGCCACCGATCCCGCGGCGCGCGGGCTTGCCGACGATGCGGCAGTGTTCGAAGGTCTTGTGCTCACCCATGACATGATCGTCGAAGGGGTGCATTTCCTTCCCGACGAACGCCCGCAGGACGTTGCGTGGAAGCTCGTCGCGGTGAATCTCTCTGACCTTGCGGCAAAAGGCGCGGTGCCGGTCGGGGTGCTGCTCGGCTACAGCCTGGCCGGTGACGACGCATGGGACGCCGCCTTTGCCGACGGGCTCGACATCGTGCTGCGCCGCTATGGCCTGCCGCTGCTCGGCGGCGACACCGTCGGCGTGCCGGCGGGCGCGCCGCGCAGCCTTGGCCTTACCGCGATCGGCCGGGCGCCGCGCGAAGGCGCGCCGGCGCGCGGCGGGGTGCGCCCCGGCGACCAGCTTTGGGTCAGCGGGACGATCGGCAATGCCGGGGTCGGCCTGGCGATGCGGCTGGGTGAGGTCGAGGCGAACGAGACCTGCCTGGCCGCCTACAGCCGCCCGCAGCCGCAGCTTACGCTCGGCCAGGCGCTGGTGCCGCATGTCCATGCGATGATGGACGTTTCCGACGGGCTGTTGATCGACGCCGAGCGCATGGCGGCGGCAAGCGGCTGCGAGATCACGCTGATGATCGAGACCGTGCCGCTGTCGGCCGCCTTGCTCGCGGTGCGCCCCGATGTCCTCGACACCCGCCTCGCGGCGGCGAGCGCGGGCGACGATTACCAGCTCCTGTTCGCCGCCGATCCGGACCAGGCGGCGGCGATCCGCGAGATCGCGGCGGGGCTCGGCGTCGCGGTGGCGCCGGTCGGCCATGCCGGGGTGGGCGAGGGGATCGCGCTGGTCCACCGGGCGCAGCGGGTGGCGCGCCCCGAACGGCTGGGCTTCATGCACTGAAGCGAGTCCGCGCATTATTGCCGAAAGAGCGGGCTTGCCCTCGGCTTTCTTTCTTTCCATAACCCGCCCGTCCAAATTTGGGGCGGTCGCATCAGGGGAAAGAGCGAGCCGGCATCAACAAGTCGGACGTTCGATTGCTATCTTTGCGTTCGCCCTTCTCGATGGGGAAGGAATAGTCACGCATGAATCCGGTTTTGATCGCGATAGCGTGCGGCCTGTTGGCCGTGCTCTATGGGTTCATTACCTCGCGGCAGGTGCTCGGAGCATCCGCGGGGAATGAGAAGATGCAGGAAATCGCCGCCGCCATTCAGGAAGGCGCCAAGGCCTATCTCGGCCGCCAATATCGCACCATCGCCATGGTCGGCGTCGTCGTCGCCATCCTGGTCTGGTGGTTCCTGGGCGAGGTTTCGGCGACGGGCTTCCTGATCGGGGCCATCCTGTCGGGTGTCGCCGGCTTCGTCGGCATGAACATCTCGGTAAAGGCGAACGTCCGCACCGCGGCCGCGGCCCAAAAGGGGTTGCAGGCCGGTCTGACGATGGCGTTCCGCGCCGGCGCGATCACCGGCATGCTGGTGGCGGGCCTCGCGCTGCTCGCGATCTCGGTCTTCTTCTGGTATCTGACCGGCCCCGGCGGCTACACCGTCGGCGGCGATGACCGCACCGTCGTCGATGCGCTCGTCGCGCTGGCGTTCGGCGCTTCGCTGATCTCGATCTTCGCGCGTCTCGGTGGCGGCATCTTCACCAAGGCCGCCGACGTCGGCGCCGACCTCGTCGGCAAGGTCGAGGCCGGAATTCCCGAAGACGATCCGCGCAACCCCGCGGTGATCGCCGATAATGTCGGCGACAATGTCGGCGACTGCGCCGGCATGGCCGCCGATCTGTTCGAAACCTATGTCGTTACCGTCGGCGCCACCATGGTGCTGATCGCGCTGCTCCTGAAGGGCACGGGCGACATGCTGTTGCCGCTGATGACGCTGCCGCTCCTGATGGGCGGCGTCTGCATCATCACCTCGATCATCGGCACCTATTTCGTCCGTCTCGGCAGCGGGACGAACGTCATGGGCGCGATGTATAAGGGCTTCCTCGTCACCGCGGTCCTCTCGATCCCGGCGATCTGGTTCGCGACGCAATATGCGCTTGGCGACATGACCACGACCATTGCGGAATTGAGCGGCAAGGCTTTCAACGGCACCGATCTTTTCTATTGCTCGTTGCTCGGCCTCGTCATCACCGGGCTGATCATCTGGATCACCGAATATTACACCGGCACCAATTATCGCCCGGTGCGCTCGATCGCCAAGGCTTCGGAAACCGGCCACGGCACCAACGTCATCCAGGGCCTGGCGATCAGCCTGGAATCGACGGCGCTGCCGACGCTCGTCATCTGTGCGGGCATCATCATCGCCTATCAGTTGGCGGGTATCGTCGGGATCGCGTTCGGCGCCACCGCGATGCTGGCGCTCGCCGGCATGGTCGTTGCGCTCGATGCCTATGGTCCGGTCACCGACAACGCCGGCGGCATCGCCGAAATGGCGGGCCTCGATGACAGCGTTCGCGAAAAGACCGACCTGCTCGACGCCGTGGGCAACACGACCAAGGCGGTGACGAAGGGCTATGCGATCGGTTCGGCGGGCCTTGCGGCACTGGTGCTGTTCGGCACCTATACCGCCGACATCACCGAATATTCGGCCAAGCTCGGTCTGACCGAGCCGCTGACTTTCTCGCTGTCGTCGCCCTATGTCATCGTCGGGCTGCTGCTCGGCGCGCTCCTGCCCTACCTTTTCGGTGCGTTCGGCATGACCGCCGTGGGCCGCGCGGCGGGCGAGGTCGTCAAGGATGTTCGCGACCAGTTCAAGAATAACCCGGGCATCATGACCTACGAGAGCAAGCCCGACTATGCCCGCACGGTCGATCTCGTCACCAAGGCGGCGATCAAGGAAATGATCATCCCGTCGCTGCTCCCGGTGCTGGCGCCGATCGTCGTCTTCTTCGTGATCCGTGCGGTGGCGGGTCCGGCCGCGGCATTGGAAGCACTCGGCGCACTCCTGCTCGGCGTCATCGTCGGCGGGCTGTTCGTCGCCATCTCGATGACCTCGGGCGGCGGCGCATGGGACAATGCGAAGAAATATATCGAAGACGGCAACCACGGCGGCAAGGGCAGCGAGGCTCACAAGGCCGCGGTGACCGGCGACACCGTCGGCGATCCGTACAAGGATACCGCGGGTCCGGCGGTGAACCCGATGATCAAGATCACCAACATCGTGGCGATCCTGCTCCTCGCGGCACTGGCGCACGGCGCGGCCTAAGCTGCGCTGCCCGCGGGCAAAGATAAGGCCCCGCCGGAGCGATCCGGCGGGGCTTTTTTTTCTTTGTCTGCCTTGGAGTGGGAAGCTGCCCTCCAAAGCTCGTCATGCTGAACTTGTTTCAGCATCCACGGCCTGAGGTCTCGTCTACCGCTGCGCCGAAGGAAACGACAGGCCATGGACCCTGAAACAAGTTCAGGGTGACGAGAATGGAGATGTCGCTTTCCGGTCGCCAGCCGCTGCTCAGGCCGTGCCGGTAGCCCCCATCTGTGCCGCATAGCCCGCCTGGACCATCGCGCTCATCCGGTCGAACAGCGCGTCGGGGTCGCTGCGGCGGAGCGGGGGAATCGCGGCTTCGGCGCCTTCGGCGACGACCAGCTCGCGCGTTCCGGCTTCGACGGCGTCCAGTATCTGCGTGGCGGCAAGGTCGGGCGACAGGCCATTGTCGATCGCCTTGTCGCTCGTCCCGCGGACGCTGCCGTCGGCGTTGAGCGCGTTGCGGCTGACATTGGTCTGCACCGATCCCGGCGCGACGACGAGGACTTTCAATCCGAGATGCTCATTCTCGGCGCGCACGCTGTCGTGATAGCCGATCAGCCCGTGCTTCGCGGCGCAATAGGCGCTGCGCAGCGGTACGCCCGCGATCCCCGCGACGCTGGAAATCGCGACGATCTGCCCGCCGCCCGCCTCGACCATCCGCGGCAAAAGCTGCTGGGTCAGCGCGATCGGCGCGAGCAGGTCGACCGCGACGATCTGCTGATAGACCGAAAAATCGGTATCGATCGCCAGGCTGCGCTGCGAGATGCCGGCATTGTTGACGAGGCCGTCGATCCGCCCGCACCAGTCCCACGCCTTTTGCGCCAACGCCGGGAGTGCGGCATAGTCGGTCGCCTCGAAGGGCAGGATCATCGTCCCGGCGCCGCATTGCCCGGCGACCTGCTCAAGCGCCGCGACATTGCGTCCCGACAGGATCAACCGCGCGCCGCGGCCTGCGAGTCCCCGCGCCAGCGCGGCGCCGATGCCCGACGACGCGCCGGTGACCCACCAGATTTGATCCTTCATATCCGCATCCCCATCTTCGTTCCTCTCTTCGTCCTTGTGCCAGCCTGAAACGGGCGCCGAGCGGCGTCAAGCGTCCAACCCCACGGTTTTCCGTGCGGGGGGTGGCAATTTTGTTGCGACTCTGTTATAATAAATATCAACGCGTCGATGGTTCGCCTCCCGCCCGCCGGGCGCCAGGAGACCGACGGCGTCCTTATGGAGCCATATCCCTTGCCGCTCTGACTGGCTAGCGCCGCCCGAAATCGCCGATCCCCCTTTCGACAAGGGCAGGATGCAACCGGCTTTTTGCGCTTCCCAGCCCACCGGCAAGGCCAGGAAAGGAACTTGCATGTCCGTCAATACGCTTTTGTTCGAAGTCGGGGATTATGTCGTTTATCCGAAGCATGGCGTGGGGCGCGTCATCGAATTGCAGAAATCCGAAATCGCCGGGATGCAGCTTGAACTTTATGTGCTGCGTTTCGAAAAGGAAAAGATGACGCTTCGCGTGCCGACGAACAAGGCCGAAGGCGTCGGGATGCGCAAGCTGTCGTCGGACAAGACGCTGAAGGAAGCGCTTCAGGTTCTGACCACCAAGCCGAAGGTCAAGCGCACCATGTGGTCGCGCCGCGCGCAGGAATATGAAGCCAAGATCAATTCGGGCGACCTCGTATCGATCGCCGAAGTGACCCGCGATCTGTTCCGCGCCGACGACCAGCCCGAACAGAGCTATTCGGAGCGCCAGATCTTCGAAGCGGCGTCGAGCCGCCTCGCGCGCGAACTGGGCGCGATGGAAGAAAGCGACGAAAAGACCGCGCAGGCGAAGATCCTCCAGATCCTCAACGAACATGCGCCGCTATATTATGTCGAAAAAGTGTAAGCGCGCTGCATAACGACAAAGGGAAGGGGCGGTCCGAAAGGGCCGCCCTTTTTCATTCGCCGTCATGGCGAGCGGAGCTATGGGTATCGCGCGCTCACGAAATACAGCCCGTCGGGCGGCGCATTCAGGCCCAGCGCGCTGCGATCCGCGGCGGTAAGCGCGGCTTTTAAATCGCGCGCTGACCATTTGCCCGTCCCGACCAGACTGAGGCAGCCGACCATCGATCGCACCTGGTGGTGCAGGAAACTGCGCGCCGCGGTCTCGATGACGATCTCGTCGCCGTGGCGACTGACGCTGATCCGGTCGAGCGTCTTGACGGCGCTTTCGGCCTGGCAATGCACCGATCGAAAGGTGGTGAAGTCGTGGTGGCCGACGAGCGCCTGCGCCGCGCCGTGCATCGCCTCGGCATCGAGCGGCTTCGCTAACTGCCACGACAGGCCCTTGTCCCAGGTCAGCGGCGCACGGCGGTTGACGATGCGATATTCATAAGCGCGCCCGACGCACGAAAAGCGCGCGTGCCAGTCGCCCGCGACCTCTTCGCAGGCCAACACCGCGACGGGGGCGGGGCGAAGCTGCGCGTTGAGCGCTTCCATCAGGCGAAAGGGCGCGATCGCCTTGTCGATGTCGACATGCGCGCGCATCGCGATCGCATGGACCCCGGCGTCGGTGCGCCCCGCGCCATGCACCGCGGCCGCCCCGCCGGTGATGCGCGCGACCGCGTCCTCGATTGCCTGCTGGACGCTGGGGCCGTGCGATTGGCGCTGCCAGCCCATGAACGGGCGACCGTCGAACTCGATGGTAAGGGCAAAGCGGGTCATGACCGGCCTCGCTCTTCATTCCCGTCACCGCGGACCTGATCCGGGGTCCCACTTGCCGCCGTTGCTGAGCGGGACCCCGGATCAGGTCCGCGGTGACGAAGAGGGAGAGAAGAGAGCGTCATGCCAGCCGCGTCCCCTTCGGCACCGCCCGCCCGCGCAGCAATTCGGCGGCGTCCATCGCGGGCTTGCCCGCGCGCTGCACGCGCGTGGCGCGGATCGCGCCGGGGTTGCAGGCGATCGTCAGCGCATCGTCGAGCGTCACGCCGGGCGCGGCGCCCGCGACGGTCTCGGCAGGATGCACGACCTCGGCGGCGAGAATCTTGCAGCGCTCGCCATCGCGTTCGAAAAAGGCGCCGGGCATCGGATTGAAGGCGCGCACCTGTCGTTCGACCTGCACCGCGCTCACCAGGAAATCGAGCCGCGCTTCGCTCTTGTCGATCTTCGCGGCGTAGGTGACGCCCGCGTCGGGCTGCGCTGCGGGCGCGAAGGCGGCAAGGTCGCTCAGCACACTCCCCATCAGCGCCGCCCCCATTTCGGCAAGCTCGTCGGTGAGCATGCCCGCGGTCTTGCCCGCGACCGGGGTGCGCCCGACCAGCCGCATCGCGCCGGTGTCGAGCCCGGCGTCCATCTGCATGATCGTCACGCCGGTTTCGGCGTCGCCCGCCAGGATCGCGCGCTGCACCGGCGCCGCGCCGCGCCAGCGCGGCAGGATCGAGCCATGGACGTTGAGGCATCCCTCGCGCGGCGCATCGAGCACCGCCTGCGGCAGGATCAGCCCGTAGGCCGCGACGACCGCGACATCGAGGTCGATCGCGGCGAAGGCGGCCTGTTCCTCGGCGCCTTTCAGGCTTTTCGGCGTGCGGACGGGCAGGTCATGCGCCTCGGCCCAGTCGTGCACCGCGCTCTGCTGCAATTTCTTGCCGCGCTGCGCCGGGCGCGGCGGCTGGGTGTAGACCGCGACGATGTGATGCCCCGCGGCGTGCAGCGCGGCGAGCGTCGGCACCGCAAAGGGCGGCGTTCCCATGAAGGCGATGCGCATGAGGAGGCGCTTTGGCGGAGGTTGCGGGGTTGTGCAAGATCAACGCCCCCCACTTTCGTCACCCCGGATCAAGTCCGGGGTGACGAAGGGGAGGGAGGGAAGGGATATTGCACCCACCCCCGCGCGTCACTACCACCGCATCCATGGCCTCCACCGAAATCGAAGCCCTCGTCCAGCAACTCGCTCGCCTGCCGGGGCTCGGCCCGCGGTCGGCGCGGCGCGCGGTGCTGCACCTGATGAAGAAGCGCGAGAGCAGCTTTGCGCCGCTGCTCGCCGCACTCCAGACGGTGTCCGAACGGCTCGTCACCTGCACCATCTGCGGCAATGTCGACACGCGCGACCCCTGCGCGATCTGCACCGATCCGCGCCGCGATGCGCGGTCCTTGTGCGTCGTCGAGGAAGTATCCGATCTCTGGGCGCTCGACAAATCGCGGCTGTTCCCGGGCAAATATCATGTGCTGGGCGGGCGGCTGTCGGCGCTGGAAGGTGTGCGACCGCAGGACCTCAGCATCGACGCCCTCGTCGCCCGCGTCGCCGCGGGCGGGATCGACGAGGTCGTGCTGGCGATGAACGCGACCCTGGAAGGACAGACCACCGCCCATTATCTGGCCGAGCGGCTCGAGGGCCATCCGGTGCGGCTGACGCAGCTCGCGCATGGTCTGCCGGTCGGCGGCGAACTCGACTATCTGGATGAGGGCACGCTGGCGCAGGCTTTGCGGGCGCGGCGGCCGGTGGGTTGATGAGGGGAGAACCAATATGCTCTGGGCCATTTACCTTTTGGGCGCTTTGTCCGGCTTGATTGGCAGCAGGGCCTTGACAGTAATGGCGCGCGGAGGTGTCGAGCAGCGCAACCTAGTCGCCATCATTCTTGCGGGCTTCGGAATGCTATCGACGTTCGCCATTTTGATTGCCGGTTTTTGGGTGTTCTCTTGGTACATGCCCGTCGCGACATTCATTTTGCTGAGTGTCATAACGGCTTTCACAGTCACTCAACGGTCACTGGCGCCGCTGTTTGTGATGAAGCCGGTATTTGATATAATCGCGATCGGGTGTGCGACCGCGTTCATTTATCTGGCCATTCTTCAAGGATAGCCAGATCGAAATAGCACCCCCTTGACCCCAAGCCTTCGCGATCATACCTCGCACCCATGGCCCTGTTACCCATCATAGAGACCCCCGATCCGCGGCTGCGCGTCATTTCGAAGCCCGTCGAGACGTTCGACGCCGAATTGAAGACGCTGGTCGCCGACATGTTCGAGACGATGTACGACGCGCCCGGCATCGGGTTGGCGGCGATTCAGGTTGGCGTTGCCAAGCGTATTTTGGTGATCGACCTGCAGGAACCCGATCCCGAGGATGAGGAGGGGGAAAAGCTGATCCGCACCCCGCGCGTCTTCATCAACCCCGTCTTTTCCGACGAGAGCGAGGAGCATAGCGTCTATCAGGAGGGCTGCCTGTCGGTCCCTGAGCAATATGCCGAGGTGACGCGCCCCGCCGAGGTCACCGTCGACTGGCAGGACGCCGACGGCAAGCATCACCGGGAACGCATGACCGGGTTGATGGCGACGTGCATCCAGCACGAGCACGACCATCTGGAAGGCATTCTTTTCATCGACCATCTGTCGCGGCTCAAGCGCGAGATGGTGCTGAAGAAGCTCGCGAAGCTGCGCAAGGCGGCGTGACGCCTACACTGCCATAGCGTGTGTCCCCGCGAAGGCGGGGACCCATCTTCTGACGGCGCAAATCTGAAACGGCCGGTGATGGACCAGTATCGGGTTGACCATGCCCCGCATGGTCAAGGATCGTCCGGGGGACGATCCGACCCGATGCTCCTTCGCGGGGGAACACGCCACTATTAGGTGCGGGCTTACTCCGCCCTTTTTGCCACCCCGACCATCGCGGGGCGCAGCAGGCGGTCCTTCATCATATAGCCCGCCTGCATTTCCTGCACGATCGTGCCGGCTTCCTTGTCGCTCGGAATTTCGAGCATCGCCTGGTGCTGATTCGGGTCGAGCGGCAGGCCGATCGCGGCGATGCGGGTGATGCCGTGGCGCTCGAACACGCTCAGCAGCTCGCGTTCGGTCGCCTCGAGCCCGGTGAGCAGCGGCTTGATCGCCGCATCCTCGCGCTGTTCGTCGCTCAGCGACGCGAGCGCGCGGCCCAGATTGTCGGCGACCGACAAGATATCGCGCGCGAATTTGGTCGACGCATAGGCGTGCGCGTCGGCGATCTCCTTTTCCTTGCGGCGGCCGAGATTCTGCGTCTCGGCGCGCGCATAGAGCAGATCCTGCTGGAGCGTCGCAATCTGCTCGGCGAGCTTTGCCGTTTCGTCCTGCGTTTCGGTCGCCGGAGCTTCGGTTGCGGTATCGGGGGCCTGGCCGTCGTCGACGGGGGTGTCATTTTCGATGTTCGTCATAAACCTATCGTATCAGTCTGGAGAGAGATTGGGCGGTGAAATCCACCATGGGAACGATCCGCGCATAGTTCAAGCGCGTCGGGCCGATCACGCCCACCACGCCGACGACGCGCCCGTCGCTGCCGTGATAGGGGGCGGCGATAACCGACGATCCCGACAGCGAAAAGAGCTTGTTTTCGGACCCGATGAAAATGCGCGTCGCGCTGCCCTCGCGCGCGCTGTCGAGCAGCCCGGCGATTTCCTGCTTGGTTTCGAGTTCGTCGAGCAATTGCCGCACCCGGTCGAGATCGCCGAGCGCGCTTTCGTCGAGCAGATTCGCCTGGCCGCGCACGATCAGCACCGGGCGGTCGGTTCCGTCCGACGACCAGATGGCGAGCCCGCGCGATACAAGGTCGGTGGCGGCGCGGTCGATCGCGATGCGCTCGGCCTCGATCTCGTGCCGCACCCGCGCCATCGCCTCGGACAGCGTCAGCCCCGCGAGCATCGCGCTGATATAATTGCCCGCCTCGACCAGCGCCGAGGGATTGAGCCCCGCCGGAACCTCGATGACGCGATTTTCGACCGTGCCGTCGCCTGCGACGAGAACGACGAGCGCCTGCGTTCCAGACATCGGCACGAAGGCGATCTGTTTCAGCACTCGCTCATGCTTGGGAACGAGGACGAGGCCGGCGCAGGCCGACAGTCCCGACAAGGCGGCGGTCGCCTGCGCGAGCGCGCTTTCGATCGGCCCGCCGTCGGCGAGGCT